>JAZNSI010000048.1:0-70012 GCA_045591175.1 Clostridia bacterium | reverse complement strand
TATCAAAGTGCTATATAGATATAGTACATCTGGATTATCATAATTTATTTTTTCTTCTATCAAATTTAAATCTATGTACCTTAAATCTATAACTACTATCTTTCTATAGTATGGTACAAAAAATGGTATTATACTACGTTTTTGGCGCGTTTTCAAGCGTTTTTGCGAAGTTTACAATTTCATGCGTTTTTCTATGCAGCTTGTTCATAAATCGCAGCAGAACAGCTTGATTTTCCATGAGAAAATAACTTGACTTTTCTTTCGAATGCTGATATAATATATAAGCACGTTATCCGACCCATTAGCTCAGTTGGCAGAGCACTTGACTTTTAATCAAGGTGTCTGGAGTTCGAATCTCCAATGGGTCATTCCCATCTGCCTCTGGAACGTCATGCGGGCGTGGCGGAATGGCAGACGCGCCAGACTTAGGATCTGGTGCCTATGGCGTATGAGTTCGAGTCTCATCGCCCGCACTTTTTCCCCGGCACCCGATATGCGGTAGTAGCTCAGTTGGTAGAGCGCCACCTTGCCAAGGTGGAGGTCGCGAGTCCGAGCCTCGTCTACCGCTCCATTTTCTTCGCGGGTGTAGCTCAATGGCAGAGCTCCAGCCTTCCAAGCTGGCTACGCGGGTCCGATTCCCGTCACCCGCTCCATCTGCCATCCACCGCGCACGCGGTTTTGCGGTAGTAGCTCAGTTGGTAGAGCGCCACCTTGCCAAGGTGGAGGTCGCGAGTCCGAGCCTCGTCTACCGCTCCATCAAGAGTCGTCAATGGACGGCTCTTTTTTCATATTACATTGCATTTTCCAGGAGACACCCCTTGTCCCACCGCAAAATCAGGCTGTTTGCTCGCTCTGTGTCCTGGTTTTTGCGGGGAAAACGCGGTACGATTTCATCCGAAAGGAGGACATGATCATGGATCAAGTCAAAATCGGCAGCTTCCTCAAGGCGCTGCGCAATGAAAAAGGCCTCACTCAGGAGCAGCTGGCGGAGGTGGTCAATGTTTCCCGCAGGAGCGTCAGCCGTTGGGAGACCGGCAGCAATCTGCCCGATCTGGACGTGCTGATGGAGCTGGCCGATTACTACGAGGTGGAGCTGCGTGAACTGCTGGACGGAGAAAGGAAGAGCGAGCAAATGGATCCTGTTTTGAAGGAGACCGCCCTCAAGGTGGCGGAGTATTCCAATGCGGAAAAGAAGCGCATCACAACGACGGTACTGGTGTATCTGACGATCGGCATCGTGGCCCTCATCATCAGTACGGTGCTGAAATTTGTGGAGCTGGAAGAAGGTTTCTGGCTGGGCTTCACGGAGGGCGCTTGCACCGGCATCATGTTCTGGGCGCTGATGATGGGCATCCTCTTTGCGACCGACAGCCTGACGAAGGTGCGGACTTTCAAGCGGCGCCTACTGGGCCGAAAGGAGGCGGCGGAATGAACGCTTTCATTGTTATTGGCCTGCTAATCAATGTAGCTTTTCAGATAGTCAATCGTTTTGTGGTGAAGATTCCGAGCAAGATTGCGATTCCGATCTTGTTGATTGGTATTGCGTGCCTTCTGATCGGTGCTGTACAAGTGGGGCAGGGCGGTCTGTTCTGCAGCAGAAAATAAGAAACACGCCGGACTGATGCTGTGTCAGTCCGGCGTGTTTCATCATGTATGCAGCTGTTTGTTCACCCAGTTGAGCACCTGTTCTGCTGCCTCAACAGGGGACAGGCGGGTGATGTTCAGCTTGTCAAAGCGCACATCCGCCAAGATATCGTGGGTGCGGAAGTATTCATTGTATTCCCGGGAACCATTCAGCCAGCGTTCATCGGTGATGCCACGCCCTTCGGTCATGCGGCGACGGAGTTCATCGGGCTCGCAGGTCAGGGCCAGGCATTTGATCTCCGAAAAGAACTGCCGATGGTATGTGTCCTTCAGCAGATCCAGACCACCGGTCATCGTCCACAGGATTGCCGTCCCCTGCTGATTGAAGGCCGCGGACAGGTTGCAGACCTTTTCCAGCATGGAGAGAAGTTGGCTGTCATCCGGGATGTAGAACATGTCCCCGTCCAGCACAGTGAAATCCTTCGTCATCCCGAACAGACGGATGGCGGTTGTGGTCTTGCCTATGCCGCTGCAGCCGGTCAAAAGCAGCAGCGGCCCGCGACGGTAGGGCCAGATATGGCCGCATTCCGGGCAGGTGATGTGGGTGGCAGTCGCGATTTTGTTCCAGCGGTTGCTGCCGCATCGGGGACACATACTGATCATCGGCAGACCTCCTCAATGGGTAAAATCCTCTTTGTGATCGCGAATGTATCGGAAAATCTCCCCGGCAATGGGCGCTGCGGTGGAACCGCCGCCTTCGCCATCGACGATGTCTTCGACCACGACGCAGACCGCGTAAGGCAGCTCATCCGAGTCGATGTACCCGATGAACAGGCCGTGGGTAACGTCGCGGCCCTTGCGGCTGGATTCCGCCGAGCCGGTCTTGCCGCAGATGGTCAGCCCGTCCACTGAGGCGCGGCTGCCTGTGCCGCCGGTGACCACGGCACGCATGTAATTTTGCAGCATTGCGGCGGTGTCAGCGGAAAGGGCGGTGCGGTAGACCTTGGGGCCAAACTCGTCGCGGAGAGCGCCGGTGGGGGTGGTGGCCTGGCGAAGGAGCGTGGGTTCCATCATCACGCCGTCATTGGCGATGGCGGCGGCGACCAGGCACAGGTGCATAGGCGTTGCGCCGATGGACGATTGCCCGAAGCCGCTCATGGCCACCTCAAAACGGCTGCGGGTCCCGGTGGGGTACGCGCTGTTCTCCACGACGAAGTCCCGGAAGAGGAAATTCGCGTTGAAGCCAAAGCCTTCCGCTGTTTTGCGCAGGGCGGCGTCGCCCATGTCCAGCGCGAGGAGGGCGTAGATGTTGTTGCAGCTCTTCATGAAGGCCTGCTTGAGGGTCAGCGAGGTATGCACGGCATTGCCGTAATCGCGGATGGCCTGGCCGTCCACATCCAGGCCGCCGTTGCAGGTGATCTTCATGTCCGCCACGCCGGGGATATTCTCCAGCGCAGCGGCGGTGGTGATGACCTTGAAGGTGGATCCCGGGGGATAGAGGCTCTGGGTGACGCGGTTCCAGTAGACCTCGCTGCCGGCGCTGACGCTGCCCATGTTCATCGGGTCAAAGCCGGGCAGGCTGACGGAGCCGACCACCTCGCCGGTCTTGTAATTCATGACGACCGCTGCGCCGTTTTTGCCCCGGGTGAGGGGATTGCTGGCAAAATAACGGGTGATCTCGGTGCAGAGCACGCTGTCCAGGGAGAGGTGGAGGTCATCGCCGCGGCGGGGCGTATCGGAGAAGAGATTGCCCAGCCGTTCCAGCAGGGAAGATTTGAAGCCGTAGAGATAGGCGGTCTGGAAGCCTTCCACGCCATTGGAAACCTGGCCTTCGCTGTCGCCGATGATGTGCACGACGGCGCGGCGGGAGGCTTCATCCGGCTGATAGGTGCGCTTGCCCTCCACCGTGGCAGCGAGGAGGACTCCGTTGCGGTCATAGATGCTGCCGGCGGTGACGTTCTGCTTTTGCTCGCGTACACGCGGGTTGCGGGCATAGGCAAACCAGCGGTTGCCATAGGTGTTGATGGAATACACGCCATACACAGCCAGCAGGGCAAACAGACCAAACAGGATCAACGCCAGAAGCTTGAAGCGAAAACGCTGTTGTTTCACGACAACCTCCAAAGGAAAAGTAGTAACACGCGATAGGTCTCAAAAGGAAAAGTCGAGCCGAGCGCGAAACGGGTGTCGAGAGGGCCTGAGGCCCTTCGCGGGTCAAGGGCAGAGCCCTTGCCGTCGGAGACCCCGGGCCGCAGCCCGAACATGCCCCGCGCGCCTTTCGCGGAATCTTCGATTCCGCTGAAACAGCTCGCCCCGCCGCAAAGGAGAAGACGCCTGCTGCAAGCGCAAGCGTGCCTCAGGGCAACCATCACCCCAGCGTCGCCAGGCGCATATCCTCCCGGAGATTATCCTCGTTCAGCGAGGCCACGCCCTGCAACAGTCCGATCAGGCACAGGCTTGATATCAGCGACGTGCCGCCGTAGGACACGAAGGGCATCGTCACGCCCGTCAGGGGGATAAGCTTCACCACGCCGCCGATGATCACGAAGGTCTGCAGACCCAGCAGCACGGTGATACCCATGGCCAGCAGTCCGTGGAAGGAAGTGCGAGTCGCCATGGCAATGGCCGCGCCGCGCCAGATCAGGGCGACGTACATCAGCAGCACGCAGCAGCCGAAGATCAGGCCGAATTGCTCGCAGATGACGGAGAAAATGAAGTCCGTGTGGTAAACGGGGATGGTGCGGGGCGAGCCCAGGCCCAACCCCACGCCGAAAAGTCCGCCGGAAGCAATGGCCATCAGGCTGTGGATGATCTGGTAACCGGCGTTGTCGTAGTCGCTCCAGGGGTTTTGCCAGATGGCCACGCGCCGCTTGACGTGGGCAAACATGTGGTAGCCCGCCACCGCCGCGCCGGCGCCGCCCGCCAGGCCAATGCCAGTCAGGGCGATATTGCCGGTAGAGGCATAGAACAGGAAAATCGTGGTAAAGAAGTAAAGGAGCGCCGTGCCCAGGTCTTTCTGTAGCATGAGGATGCCTAGGCACCCCACGGAGAAAAACAGCCAGGGAATCATCCGCCGATCCGCCATGAAGCGGGCCAGCGCGATGACAAGCACCAGCTTGACGATCTCACTGGGCTGCACGGAGATCCCGCCGACGTAGAACCAGTTCTTCGCGCCGAAGGTCTCCTTGCCGATGAGCAGCGGCAGCGCCAGCAGCGCCAGCGCGGCCAGCATCATCGGCCAGATCAGGAAGCGGAAAGAGCGGATCAGCCGCACGATGTAGATGCAGATGACCATCGCCGCCAGGCCGATGAAGTAGTACACTGCCTGGGAGTAGGCATAGCTGGGGTTGGTGTCGTAGAGCACCAGGATGCCCAGCGCGCACAGGAAGTTGGTCAGGGACAGCAGCAGCTTGTCCGAGGGGAAAAGACGGGGTAAAAGGGACGTGGTAAGCACATTGGCCATCGGCACGGCGAAGGCCAGGATCAGCCCCTGCCACTTGAAATCCCGCAGAAACAGCAGCAGGAAGGCGCTGGAGAAGAAGGTCGTCACCGCCAGGGACAGCGGTTTGCCCAGATCCTTACGGTGCATCGTCGTCACCTCCCTGCCAGCCATAGGGCGCGTTGATCGGGGGTGCATAGGGCGGCTGTGCCGGGGGATTCACCGGCTGATACGGGGACTGCTGATAGGGCGGATACACCGGCTGGGGCGGATAGGGCTGGCCAGGGGGAGGCACCCAGGCTTCGCCGGTGGAGAAGTCCTCCTCTGTGGGGAGGAGGGGCTGCGCTTCCTGGACGTCCAGGCCGGCAAACACACCCAGCCGCAGCACTGCCTGGCCGATCTCCAGCGTTGAGCCATGCTGCATGGGATACCGCTGGCAATCCCTGCGAGAGGCAAGGGAAACGCCGTCCACGACGGCCTCGCAGCCCCGACGGGGATAGATGTACAGGCCCTTGCCGTCCACGAATGTGAAATCCAGATGGGCAGTAGCCACATCTGCCACGGGGACGACCACATCACAGGTGCGCAGGTAGCCCAGCACGCCCTCATGGGGCACCGGGATGACCTCGCCAGCCGCCAGATCGTCGCCGCCCGCTTCCACGGTGAAGATGCCGATGGTACCCGCATCCGGAAGCTGCTTGAGCCGCTTGTGGGTCTGCTTGCGATCCTTTCGCAGCCAGGAGAAGGCGCGCCAGACGATCATCACGCCCAGCAGCGTGAAGAAGTAGCGCATGGCCAAGGCCAGCACCTCGTAGATCTTTGCGTCCGTGGAAATCACCTCCTTTGCGGGAATCATGACGGGAAACGGCCCTCCCGACGGACGAGAAGGCCGGAGTTTGACTTGCTAAAGGCTCCCTCCCCGAGGGAACTGGCAGCGAGTTTGCTCGCTGACTGAGGGAGTTTACAACATGCCCCGGAGCTCGGCAAACAGCTCGCTCATGTCGTCCTGCACGGCTTCGGGGTCGCGCTCGACGGAGATGACCAGATTCTCCGGGCGGAAGATGGTCTGGGCTGCGTCCAGCAGCTCCTCGGCGGAAAGGTCATTGAATTGGGCGGCTTGAGCGTCCAGATCGGCACGGGAGGAATCCCCCGCGACCCAGGCCCAGCCGGCCAGCTCGTTCATTTCGCTGACGTTATCCTGGGTCAGCGCATGCCCGACGCTGAAGTGGCTGCGCACCTGCTCCAGGCGGACGGGGCGCACATACACGCTCAGCCGGTGCAGGTACTTGAACACCTTGCGCAGGCTTTCAGCGAGCTTCTCCTGCCGGACGTCGTAGCGGATGACCAGCCGATGGAACTGGCCCATCTCCTGGATGTAGCTCTCGATCTCAGCGACGAGGGCCTCCTCCTCCCGCAGGGTCTGGAAGAGGATGGAGTCGTCGTTGCCGGCGGTGATGGCGTCCACGATCCGGGCGGCCAGGGGGAAGACATTGTCCTCGTCGATATCAAAGGCGATGTGTACCTGGGCCTGGCTGTCGGGGTCGGCGGAATCGACGATGAGGTCGCTTTCCGCATCGCGCATGCAGAAGCCAAGGGGGATGTGCTGGGCAAAGGGCGGCTCGCTGGTGTAGTTTTCCAGGCCGGCCAGCACCTCGATGGCGGCTTCCTCCATGCCGATGGAGAAGTTGCCCGTCAGCACCAGGCAGGCATTCTGCGGCTGGAAGACCAGTCGCTGCCAGTTCCAGATGGTGTCGTTGTCCAGGGCGCGGATGGCCTCTGCGCTGCCCATTCGGGGAAATACGCCCGCAGGGGTCTCGCGCCAGGCACGGTCGACCAGCTCGTCGAAGTCCTCATCCGCCTGCTCGATCTGCCGGATGACGATCTCCTTTTCCTTCGTGATATCCTCCGGAGACCAGAAATTCGGCGCAAAGAACTTCGTGAACAGCTCCAGCATGCCGTCGAAATACCGGGGCAGGCTGGTCAGGCGGAACACGATGGCCTCTGCGGTGGTCATGCCCTCCAGGTCCGCGCCGAAGCGGTTCAGCGTGCGCTGCAGCGTCTCGTGATCCAGATCGCCCAGCCCGCGGAAGCACAGATGCTCCAGCAGATGGCTGATGCCCTGGGTCTCCTCGGTCTCATAGATCGTCCCGGCGCGCAGGTACAGACCAATCTCCACGCCATGAAGATAGGGGTTGTGCCAGCACAGGATGGTCATGCCATTGGACAGAACGTGTTCACGCACGGCGGACATGTGGATCAGCTCCCATTTGTATATTGCTTCTATTATACAGGAAAATGCGCGGGAGTGCAAGCCCTGCGGAGTTCTTGACTGCAATGGGGGAAAGTGCTATAATGGCCGTGCAACCTGCAAAGGAGGATGTTGAATATGTTTGACAATATTGGTGGAAAGATCAAGACATTGGCAGTGGTCGTCTGCGTGGTGGGCATGATTGCATCTCTCATTTTTGCGATTGTTCTGTGGTCGATGGACAGCTATCGCACTCCGACGGTTGCATTGGGCTTCGGGGTGCTTATCGGCGGATGTGTCGTATCATGGGTAGGTTCCTTTTTCATGTATGGCTTTGGTGAACTGATTGAAGAAACTACCCTAAACCGCCAGATCAACCAGCAGATTCTGCAAAGACTCGGTGACGATGGCGGCAAGGAAACCGAGAAACCTGCAGTAGCGCAGGATGTGCCAGTGGCTTTTAGTCGGGAACGTGCTCCGCAAAGCTATGCAAGAACAGTTGCTCCACAGAATATCGCAGAGCGTTGGAAGTGCGCAAAATGTGGAACAATGAATGACCGCGCAACCATCATGTGCAAGGACTGTGGTACATACAAGTAATCAAAAAGAGGGGTTACCCCCTCTTTTTTTCATGCTGTCAAGTATGCCTCTTCCTCAGTACTTCCCAAACATCGCGCCATTCCACGCCCTGGCTTTGCAGCAGCACTGCCAGGTGGTACAGCAGGTCGGCGGCCTCACTGGCCAGGCCGTCCGCGTCGCCCTTCATCGCGGCAATGACGGCTTCGGTGGCTTCTTCGCCCACCTTCTTGCAGATTTTCTCCGCGCCCTTGTCCAGCAGGTAATTGGTGTAGCTGCCGGGCTTGGGGTTCGCGGCGCGGTCGGCGATGGTGGCCTCGATCACGTCCATGATACTGGCCGTGGCAGGCATGGCGCCGTCCACCACAGGGTTGTGGAAGCAGGTCTTTTTGCCGGTGTGGCAGGCCGGGCCGATCTGGCTGACCTGCATGAGAATGGCGTCGCTGTCGCAGTCATAGCTCAGGCGGATGACGCGCTGGGTGTGGCCGCTGGTCTCGCCCTTGAGCCAGAGCTGCTGACGGCTGCGGCTGTAATAGGTCGCAAAGCCGCTCTCCAGCGTCAGGCGGAGGGATTCCTGGTTCATCCAGGCCAGCATGAGCACCTCGCCGGTGGCCGCATCCTGGGCGATGGCGGGGATCAGGCCTGCGTCGTTCCATTTGAGGGCGGCAGGATCGAAGTCTGCTGCGACAACGGCAGAATTGGCCTGCATCTTCGCGTATTGCTCCGGGGGGACGATGGCTTTCAGCGTTTCCATGGCCTGGGCGTACTGGTTTTCATAGGTGTAGAAGCTATCCTTGGGCTGGAGCTTGAAGCCCAGCTTGATGTAAAGCAGGATGGCCTTCCAGCTCCAGGGCTGGGTGTGAAGGTAGACCGGCAGGCTGTTGTCCTCCCGGCGGAAAAGCCGCAGGCAGGTCTGGCACAGGGCCTTGCCCAGCCCCTTGCGCTGGTGTGCCGGATGCACCGCGACCCAGTGCAGTGCGCGCACGCCCGTACCACGGGGATCATGCTCCCAGGCAATGGCTGTGCCCACAATAGTGCCTTCAGCATCCACGGCAAAGAAGATGCGGTCAGTCAAATCGGCGTCCGCCAGATAGCGCTCAATGAACAGGGCTTTGGCATCCGCGAGGGCTGTCTGTTCGCCCACGGCACACATGAGCGCAGCCCAGGCATCCTCATCACCCGGCTGATAAGTGCGGATGGTGTAGCCCTCGGGGAGCTTGATCTCCATGGGCAGGATGCGGTCGCACCGCATGATGATGTTGTAATAGGGGATGGTGCGGTCGATCATGTTACGCCTCCTTCACAGCCGCGAGAGCCTCTTCCACCGTGAACGCGCCCTCATACATCGCACGCCCCAGGATCGCGCCGGCGCAGCCTGCATCGCGCAGGTTCCGCAGGTCGTCCAGGCAGCTCACGCCGCCGGAGCCGATGATGTTCATGCCGGTCTGCTCGATAAGCTTACGGGTGGCGGCCACGTTGGGCCCCTGCATCATGCCGTCACGGCTGACGTCGGTGTAGATGATGGTGTCAACGCCCATGTCCTTCATGCGCAGGGCCAGGTCGACCGCCGTGAGGGTAGAGGTCTCCACCCAGCCGCGGGTCGCGACGAGGCCGTTCTTGGCGTCGATGCCCACGGCGATCTTGCCGGGGAAGGCCTTGCAGGCTTCCGCCACCAGCGCGGGATTTTCCGCTGCCGCCGTGCCGATGATGCAGCGGCTGACACCGGCTTCCACCCGCAGCGCGATGTCGGCCATCGTGCGGAGACCGCCGCCCAGCTCGACCCGGCCGTCGAAGGCCGCCACCACCTCGCGGATCAGCGGCAGATGGGCGGTCTTGCCCTCAAATGCGGCAGTCAGGTCGACCAGATGGAGCCATTCAGCGCCGGTGGCGCGCCACTTTTTCGCCAGCTCAACCGGGTTGCCGAAGATGGTCACGTCGTCGCGCTTGCCCTGACGCAGGCGTACAGCCTGGCCGTCCAGCATGTCGATGGCGGGGTAGAGGATCATCGGAGGCACCTCCTGAAATTCGTAATCGGGTCAGTCCAGCGCGCCCTTGGTGGAGAGCACGCCCTGAATGTTGGCGTCCACGCGCACTGCATCTCGCAGCGCCAGGCCGAACGCCTTGAACAGCGCCTCCATCCTGTGGTGATCGTTGCGGCCCGCGATGAGGTTCATGTGGACGGTCAGGCCCGCGTTGACGGTTACGGCGCGGAAGAACTCCTCTGCGAGTGCCGTATCCATCGTGCCGCACATGGGCGCGGTGAACTCAGCGTTCCAGGCCAGGTAGGGGCGGCCGCTGACGTCGATGGCGGCGAGGGCCAGGGCCTCGTCCATGGGCATGTAGGCGCTGCCCACGCGGCGGATGCCTACCCGGTCGCCCAGGGCTTCGCGGATGGCCTTGCCCAGGCAGATGCCCACGTCCTCGACGGTGTGGTGCGCGTCCACCTGCAGGTCGCCTGCGCAGGAGAGCGCCAGGTCAAACTGGGCGAAGCGGCACAGCGCGTCCAGCATGTGGTCGAAGAACCCCACACCGGTGGCCAGCTCCGTCTTGCCGGAGCCGTCCAAGTTCACAGCCAGCTGGATGTCGGTTTCCTTGGTCTTGCGGGCGAATTCAGCGGTACGCATATCACTTGATCTCCTTACCAAAGCGGATGGCGACGGAATTGGCGTGGGCGTCCAGGCCCTCTTCCTGCGCCAGGAGGATCACCTGATCCGCCACGCGTTCCAGTTCAGCGCGGGAGCAGCAGATCAGGCTGGACTTCTTCACGAAATCATCCACCGACAGGGGGGAGAAGAACCGCGCCGTGCCGGAGGTGGGAAGGACGTGGTTGGGGCCGGCGAGGTAGTCGCCTAGGGGTTCGGGGGAGTAGTGGCCCATGAAGATCGCGCCGGCATTCTCGATCAGGGGCAGCAGCGCATAGGGCTCGGCCACGGACAGCTCGAGGTGTTCAGGGGCGATCTGGTTGGCGATGTCCGCGCAGTCCTCCATGGTCGGGGCGACCACGATGGTGCCGTAGGCGGTCAGGCTCTGCTCCACCACTTCCTTGCGGGGCAGGAGCGCCGTCTGGCGGGCCAGCTCGGCGTCCACGGCCTCGGCCAGCTTGGCGCTGTCGGTAACGAGGATCGCTGCGGCCAGGGGATCATGTTCAGCCTGGCTCAGCAGGTCAGCCGCCACATAGCGGGGATCAGCGGTGTCGTCCGCGATGACCAGCACCTCGCTGGGGCCGGCGACCATGTCGATGCCCACGTGGCCGAAGACCTCGCGCTTGGCGTTGGCGACGTAGATGTTGCCCGGGCCGGTGATCTTGTCCACCCGCGGGATGGATTCAGTACCGAAGGCCAGCGCCGCCACAGCCTGCGCGCCGCCGATCTTGTAGATCTTGTCCACGCCCGCGATGTCCGCCGCGACCAGAGACAGGGGGTAGCTGATGCCGCCGTCCTTGCCGGGAGGCGTGACCATGATGATCTCCTTCACGCCGGCAACCTTGGCGGGCAGCACGTTCATCAGCACGGAGGAGGGGTACGCCGCCGTACCGCCGGGGACGTACACGCCCACGCGCTTGAGGGGCGTGACCTTCTGGCCCAGGGAAATGGCTGCGTCAAAGTTGATCCAGGTGTTCTGCTTCTGCTTCTCGTGGAAGGCAGTGATGCGCTTTGCGGCCTCGCGCATGGCGGCGAGCCACTCGGGGGAAGCGGCCTCGTAAGCCTTGTCGATCTCCTCGCGGGTGACGAGGACGTTATCGGCGTTGATATCCGCCTTGTCGAAGCGGGCGGTGTACTCAAACAGGGCTGCGTCGCCTTCCTCGCGGATGCGGCTGACGATCTCCTTCACGCGCCGGGAAATCTCGTCATTCTGCAGCTGGGAGCGGTTCATCACGCGCGCTTTCAGGGCCTGCGCGTCGGCCATATTCAGAATCGGGATCATGTTCGTTCCCTCCATATATCAGTTGTTGAGCTTGGCGACCTGATCAGCAAGACCGTCGATGATCTCGCGGATACGGTCGCGCTTGGTTTTCATGGACACGCGGTTGACCACCAGCCGCGCCGAGCACTCGCAGACCGTTTCCAGCACGGTGAGCCCGTTGGCCTTGAGGGTCGAGCCGCTCTCCACGATGTCGAGGATCACGTCGGAAAGGCCGATCACCGGGCCCAGCTCCACGGAGCCGTGCAGCTCGATGATCTCGATCGTCTGGCCCTTGGCGTCGTAGTAGCTGCGGGCGACGTTGGGGTACTTGGTCGCCACGCGGAAGGTGGCGCGGGTGGCGCTTTGGTGCTGCTCGGCGTAGCCTGCGATGCACAGCCGGCACTTGCCGAAGGTCAGGTCCAGCACCTCGTACAGAGGCCGGCCGGATTCCAGCAGAGTGTCCTTGCCCACCACGCCGATGTCCGCCACGCCGTGGTCAACGTAGGTCGGCACATCGCTGGGCTTGACGAGGATGAAGCGCACATTGTTCTTTTTGTCCCAAAGGACCAGCTGACGGCCAGGATTGCGGGGCTCGGAGCAGTCAATGCCCAGCTGCTCCAGGAGCTCGAAGGCCTGCTCTGCCAGGCGACCCTTGGCCAGTGCGAAGGTGATCATGGGCTGCATCAGAACACCGCCTTTCCGTACTGCTGAATGCCGTCTATCGTGATGTACACGGCGGAACGGGCGAGATTTTCGTCGACCCGGTGTCGCAGCGCCTCTGCTGACATGCCGTACATCATCGCCACGGACACGCCTTTTTCCCGCTGGGCCTTGGCATAGGCGATGGCTTCCTTCCGGCAGCCGGGATCAAAGGACAGCGCCACATCCGGGATGGGGGCTGCGAAGGCTGCGCCCTGACGCTCCAGGGCGATCATCAGCAGCTTCATGCTCAGCGCGAAGCCCGTTGCAGGCAGGGCGCGCCCGAAGCGGGCAGGCAGCTCGTCATAGCGACCGCCGGAGAGCAGCGGCTGGCCCAGCTCGGCCACCAGGCCGCGGAAGATGGTGCCGGAGTAATAATTCGCCTGATGGGCCATGCCCAAGTCGATGCTGATGTGCTGATCGCAGCCGTACTCGGCCAGCATGGCGAGGATCTGCCGCAGGTTGTCGATGGCGGCTACGCACAGGGGGTGTCGGGTGAGGGCTGCGGCTTCATCCAGCACGGATGCGTCGCCGTACAGCCGGGGGAGCTGCATCAGCCGGGCAGCCACGTCGGCGGAGACAGCCAGCTTGTCAAGATACAGCTGCATATCGAGGGTGTTCTTGCGCTCGATCATGCCGCGCAGGGTGGCGCTCTGCTCTTCGGTCAGGCCTGCTTCCTGCAGGAAGCCTGCCACGAACTGCGCCTGTCCCAGCTCCAGCTGGAAGTCGCGGAGGCCTGCGTCCTCGCAGACCTTCACGGCCAGGGCGATCACCTCAGCGTCCGCCTCGGGGGAGGCCTCGCCCATCAGCTCTACGCCGCACTGGGTCTCCTCGCACAGGAGGGAGGCGGCGTCCGTCAGCGTCTTGGTGGCGGATTGCAGGTAGCACAGCCGCAGGGGCAGGGGAGCCTCCGCCAGACGACCGGCGGCCATGCGTGCGGCGGGAATGGTGGAGTCGGGTCGTACCGCCAGGATGCGTCCTGCGCCGTCGAAGGTCTTCCACACGTCCTCGGGACGATAGCCCCAGGTGCGGTCATCCAGCGCGTCGTAGAACTCCAGGATGGGCGTTTCGATCTCCTGATACCCCTGCATGGTGAACAAATGTCGCAGCAGTTCCTCCAGCTGGCGCTTGCGGGCGCACTCGCCGGGCAGGGTATCCTGCATGCCGCTGGGGATTTGAAGCCTGCGCTGCTCCATGGTGACCTCCTGCTGCGCTGATGATTTAGCGCGATAAAGTGTTAATGCGATGAATTATAGCATGCTTGAAGCACGTTGTCAAGGGGGATTGTGAAGAAATTCGCAAGGAATTTCACTACATATACTATACCACGCATAACGCCCCCTTTCAACCAAAGTACACCGAAAGCACAACACGAAAAAAGCCCCGAACCGGTGGGGTGCGAGGCGGCGAGTCAGGGCGTGCCGATGACGCTTTGTATGATGGACAACGCCTCCGTGAGGGGCGCAGTGCTGATGGCGGCTGCGTCCTCCTGCGCGATGAACAGAACAAACGGTCCCTGGCTGCAGGAGAACATCAGCGTATATTTCCCTGATCCAGATAGGGCCGCCAGCAAATCAGAATAGCCGAGATACTGCCCCTGCCACTTGGGTTCGGCAGCCAGAAACTCCTCTGGGGATGCGCCTGATCTCAGGTTGATCGTGATGGTCAGGCCGCTGTCGTTTGCATAGTCCAGGGCAGTAACGATGCCAAAACCCATAGAGCGGGTAAACGGGCCATTGGGCTCGATGAGCTGATCCAAATTGGCGGCAATGTGGGCCATCATCTCCTGGGAAGGCAATTCCGCCGGCAGCTCGATCGTCCCCTGCGTGTACTGTGACATGATGAAGACAGCGATGCCGACGATGAAGAATGCGGCGATCAAAGCCACAATGACAGGCCATTTGTGTTTATTTCGATTCATATGCAGCTCCTTGTTAAGAAAACGGACAGACCGTATATCGGCCTGTCCGGAAGAAGTGACGCCTTACTTGCGCAGATCAGGCCGACGCAGGGCCTTCTCGTTGTACTCCAGCGTGGAGGGAGTAGAGCGCCAGATGACGCCTTCCACCTTGCCCACGATCATATCGCGGGTGATGGGGCCAGTGGCGCGGCTGTCGTTGGAGTTGTTGCGGTTATCGCCCATGACGAAGTAGTGACCCTCGGGAACGGTGTAGGGGCCGAAATCCTCGGCGATGTACTCGGCCAGAAAGGGCTCGTCATACTTAACGTCGTCGACGTAGAGGAAGCCGTCACGGATCGCCACCGTGTCGCCGGGGAGGCCGACCACGCGCTTGACGAAATTCAGCCGTTCACCGTGCTTGCCAAGGCGGTTGGGGTAATTGCAGACCACCACGTCGAAGCGCTCCGGTTCGCCGCCAACGGTGAAATAAGTGCCGATGCCGGTGAAGGGAATGCCGAAGAAGGAGGTGCCATACTCCAGCTTGGAGACGTACATGAACTCGCCGTTGTTGAGGGTGGGGTACATGCTGTTGCCGTCCACGCGGACGTTCTGGAACACGAAGGAGTGGCACAGGAATGCGATGATCATTGCCACCAGCAGCGTGCCGCCCCATTCGCACAGCTCCTGCTTGAAGGGCTTCTTGATCTTCTCGGGCTTCTGCTGGAAGACCCACCAGGACGGCAGATACTTCTTCAGCCAGGGCTCCTTCTTTTCGGGCTTCTTGTCCGCCTTGGCGGAATCAGCCGGTACCTTTTCGAGGTCGGACATAACGATAACTTCCTTTCGTTTGTGATGCACGATATATAACGTTTCTGCGGGGGATTTCCCTGCATGGCATCATCTGTAACAGGCGCGAGGCACCCTCCCCTGGGAGGTGTCGGAGGGCCCGCAGGCCCTCTGATTGCAATCGTGTCCGCCGGGTTTCCCGGCGGCGCGGGGTCGTTTTCAGCTTTGCTGAAAACTTTCCTTACACGAAGGAACGACCGGGAGGTTCACTTGTGAACCGACCAGTGACGGAGTGCAAAACCCCATTCGTCAAAATGCCGCAGCATTTTGACGAGACGTTTTACGCGTCTCCGTTCAGCCAGAAAGCGGGCTTCACATGGGCGGTCTCGTTTTCCGCGTCCATGTCCAGCACCATCAGGCTCTTTTCGCCGGTGATGCGCTTCTTCAGCGGCTTGGCGGTGGACATCACGAAGGTCTGGCCGATGACCTCCACGCCGAATTCCCGCATCAGGTCGACCATGCCCTTGGCGGTGCCGCCGCCCTTGAGGAAGTCGTCCACGATCAGGCACTTCTGCCCTTCCTTGACGCTGCGGCGGGACAGGCTCATCGTTTCGATGTTGCCGGAGCCGGAGACATAGTTGATGTTCACCGCGCTACCCTCGTACACCTTGGAGGAGCGGCGGGCGATCACCAGCGGCACGCCCAGGGCATTGGCGGTGGCAAAGGCCACAGGGATGCCCTTGGTCTCCATCGTCAGCACGAAATCAGGGGCCAGGGAGTAGTACTCGGTGGCCATGATCTCGCCCATGCGATTGGTAATGGCAGGATTGGACAGAATGTCGGAGTAATACAGGAAGCCGCCGGGCAGGACGCGTTCCGGGCCGGAGAGCATCTGGCACAGCTCACCCACGAACTTGCGGGCGTCGGGACGCTTGACCTTCGCGCGGTAGCGGACGCCGCCGGCAGAACCGGTCACCGTCTCCAATTCGCCCAGGCCGAACTGGCTCACCACTTCGCGCAGGATATCGATATCCTCGCTCATGGTGGACTTGGCGGTGCCGAACATATCACAGAAATAGCTCAGCGTAAAAATGCGGTTGGGCGCGCCGGAGAGGATCTTCATCATGGCGCTCATGCGTTCATTGCGGCGGATCTTTTCCACGGTATTGATACTCCTTCGTATAGCTCGGATGCATTTAAAGCAGCAGGAAAATCCTCCCTGTGGAGGATACCCGGTTATTATAACATACTTCTACGAATAATGGAAGCCCCTGCAACAAAAAATGTTCGCCTTTTGTGAAGAAAATTTCTGCAATGTTCGTCAATGGGCAAAAAATAAATGGGGATGCGCAGCTGAACGTTCTGCATCTGCGCATCCCAAAGGAAAAATATCCGATTATTTGCCCATGAACTCCTTCAGCAGGTCGGAGGCGTTGCCCTCCTCCATGAACACGTTGGTCTTCATGGTAGACAGATCACGCGTGGGCTCGATGCCGTAGAAGACCTTGTCGCAGTAGTCCAGGATGAGCTCCATGTCGCTGGGGAGGATCGCATGGCCGGAAAGGTGGACGATCATGTTGTTATTGTCAGGTGCGCCGACGAGATCCCAAGCAGGCTGCGCGCCCACGAAGGCCATCGTCTGGCCCTCGACGTTGTTCCATTCCTCGCTCAGGATGCCGGTGACCACGATGTAGTGGCGCTCCGGGTCAGCGCACAGAGCGGCGAGGAAATGCTGATCAAAGGGCAGCATCTCCGGCTGCTTGACCACCGCAAAGTTGCCGCAGAACCAGTGGCCCTCGCCTGAGCCGCGAATGTTGGAGAAAGACTCGCAGGTGCCGTTGGTCCACAAGCCGGTGCCCTGGTCGTTTTTGTAGTTCATGCTGCTCAGGTCAAAGGTCTTGCCCTGGCAGGAATAGCGCAGCATGCCCAGTCCGCCCGCGCCGGAGCAGGAGGGGATGGCCACCTTGATGCGCTCGTCATAGGCGCCGGCCACCGCCACCGACTTGCCGAACCGGCTCACGCCGCCCACCAGGGAGTACTCCGCGTTGATACCAAGCTCCGCCGCGGCGCCTTGCTCCATCGCGTCGATGATCTTGCTGACGCCCCAGGACCAGGCGACCAGCGCGCCGGTGCGGTTGGTGGCGTGGATGCCGCGGGGGTATAGGGTGTAGAATGCGCCCATGAAGAAGGCATTGTCCGACGCCACGTCGTAGGGGGCGTAGGCGAAGCCGGCATAGCCGCGGCTGGCGGCGTACTTCACCACGTCGCTCATGCCCCAGAAGCTGTACTCGATGTAGTAGGGCCAGCCGCCCTCGGGCGCTTCTCCCGTGGGCAGGACGAAAGGCACCTTCAGGGTGACGGACTTATCCGCGCGGGCAACGTCGATGTACAGCACGCTGTCCTCCACGCGCCAGGTCAGGGTCTCCTCGGAGCCGTCGGGCATGTAGCCGTACATGTAGTACTCGTACAGGCCCTTGATCTCGGCGCGGCGCTTCTGCCAGTCCTCGGCGGTGACGACGGGGGTGCCGTCCTCGAAGGCCATGAGGTCGGGCATCTCCTCGCGGACGGTCAGCTTGCCCGGCGCGGTGTAGGGGATGACGGCGTCGGTCTGGCCCCACTTGATGGGCGCGTCCTCCGCAACGGCGGCGGAAACGAAGGTCAGCAGCAGCGCAAGGGCGATCAGGATCAGCTTCATGGGGATTCCTCCTTTGTCAAATAGCGTTTGTGAGCACATCCAGCACGAATTGACGGATCTCTTCACACACCAGCGGCCAGCGGAGCGCGCTGCACCGGGCGAGATGCTCCTCGGGCAAGGACATCATCAGGTCGATGGCGGGTGCGGCGGGATTGTCCGTCAGGGTGAGCAGCCATTCCTCCATGCCGCACTGGCGGACGGACTCAGCCTGGGCGGCGTCAGGCATGGGCAGGGAAGGATCGTAGTCCGCCGTGAGGTGGGCCAGCACGGTGGAGTAGGTCACCTGTACGCAGGCGCGCCAGCGCTCGGGCAACAGGGTGAGGGTCTTCCCGGCAGGCAGGTAGAGCATCAAATCCATGAGGGTCGCGGCTTTATCCAGCAGCCGCAGGTGGATGACGGTGCGCCCATCCGGCAATGTGAAGGACTCCGCCGGGGCCATCTGCTCGGTGGCGAAGCGGTCGCGCCAGGCATCGGCGCGATCATCAATGAGGGCGCGGCGGCTGGCGGGGATTCGCTTTTCAAAGCTGCGCAGGATAAAGTCGCCCTCGTCGGTGACTTCGATCAGGTTCCCCAAGGGATGCGCCCGCTGGGTGATCTGCCCCTGGCTCTCCATATCGCTCAGGGCCAGTTGCATGGTGATGTAGTTCATCAGGTCGGCTTCCGCCATGGCCTGCAGCAGCTGCATGGCCGTCACCGGGCCCAGGCGGCGCAGGGTATAGAGGATAATGAGGCGGTTTTCCGTCTCGGGGATATGCTTGCGTTCCATAGAGTCGTCTTGCTCCTGAATATTTTCTGCGGATAAATATTTGACACAACGCAGTGTTTTCCTGCCGGATCAAATCAAAAATCCCCTCCGACCTTGCGGCGGAAGGGATGGACTTGCATGTTTGAAACGCGGGTTGCAGGCAGTGCCTGTTCCGCTTACGCGGGCCTTACGCGATGAAGGGCTTGATCTCGTTGAGCAGATCTTCGCACTCGTCGCAGTAGATCTCCATGGTGACGGGCTTGGACCAGTCCAGGGAGAAGATGCCCAGGATGGACTTGGCGTCAACCACGTGGCGGCCGGAGCGCAGGTCCATGTCGTAGGGGTAAGCGCCAACGATCTGCACGAACTTCGCGCCGTCGGTCATCAGGTTCAGCTTAATGTTTACAGACCTCATTTTAGAAGCACCTCCGTGTCGTCTTGGTACCTTCTTGGTACGGGGATAATATACCATGTTTGGCAAGAGATTGCAAGGGGTTCTGCCACAAAAAATTCCGTGTGTTATGTATGGAATGACGGCTGAACAGGGTGGTTTTTGTGCATCATGGCGGAAGATGCAAAACTTTCTGAAAACGTTTCCAACCGGGACTCGATCTGCTGTACCAAAACACCTATTCCCTTTTCGGGAAAAGAGTGGTATAATAGCCAGACCGCATAAATCAGGAAAGGAGGCGCACCCATGGAGAAGGTCGAAGCCAGCGTCCTTGGCACCATTTATCGCAACGACGACAACGGCTACACCGTGCTCACCGCCCGGGAAGGCCGGAAGGAGATCACCATCGTGGGTACGCTTCCGGAGCTGCATCCCGGCGAGCAGGCCGTCTTCACCGGCGAGTGGATCTCCCACCCGACCTACGGGCGGCAGCTCAAATGCGCCTCTGTTGAATTGCAGAAGCCCACGACCCTGCTGGGCATCGAGCGTTACCTGGGCAGCGGCATCATCCACGGCGTGGGGCCGTCCACGGCGAAGGCCATCGTGGCCCATTTCGGCGAGGATACCCTGCGCGTGCTGTCCGAGCATCCGGAGATGCTGCAGGAAGTCCCAAAGATGGGCAAGAAGCGCTGGAAGCAGATCGCCGAAGCCTACCGCGAGCAGGAGGGCGCGCGCACCGCGATGGTCTTCCTGCAGACCTACGGCATCCCGGCGACGCTGAGCATCAAAATCAGCAAGCTCTACGGCGACCGTACGCCCGCCATCATCAAGGAAAATCCCTACCGCCTGTGCGAGGACATCGACGGCGTGGGCTTCCTGACGGCCGACCGCATCGGTACGTCTTTGGGCGTCCCGCCGGACAGCGAGGGCCGCATCTGCGCGGCGCTGAAGTACCTGCTGAAGGAAGCGGCTGCCTCCCAGGGCCATATCTATCTGCCCCGCGGGGAGCTGCTCAGCCGTGCCGCTCAGCTGCTGCGGGTGGAACCCGCGCTGGCAGAGCATCATTTGCTGCGCATGACCATGGTGCGGGAGTTGATCCAGTCCGGCGCGGACGGCGAGGAGCGGGTCTACTTGCCGGCCTTCGACAGCGCGGAAAGGGAAGTTGCCCTCCGCCTGTGCGAGCTGATGACCGCCTACGGCACTGACAGTGCGGCCGGCGCGGACAAGGAGATCGACCGCTTCCAGAAGAAGCACGGCATTACGTTTTCCGCCCGGCAGCGGGAGGCGATCCTGACCGCCTGTCAGGAGGGCGTGCTGGTCATTACCGGCGGCCCCGGTACGGGCAAAACGACCATCATCAACTGCATCATCAGCCTGCTTTCCCGTGAGGGCGAGGTGGTGCTGTGCGCGCCCACGGGCCGCGCGGCCAAGCGCATGACTGAAGCCACCGGCGTGGAAGCCAAGACCATCCACCGCCTGCTGGAATACGGTGGCGACGAGGGCCAATTCGCCCGCAACCAGGAGAACCCCATCGAGGCGGACGTGGTCATCGTGGACGAGGTGTCCATGGTGGATCTCATGCTGATGCGCTCGCTGCTGCGGGCCATCGAGCCGGGCACGCGGCTCATCATTGTGGGCGACGCGGATCAGCTGCCCTCGGTCGGCGCGGGCAATGTGCTGGGCGATGTGCTGGAGAGCGGCGTCATCCCCAAATGCATGCTGACGGATATCTTCCGTCAGGGCGAAACCAGCCGCATCGTGGTCAATGCCCACCGCATCAACCACGGCGAAATGCCCCTGCTGAACGAGAAGGGCACCGACTTCTTCTTTGAGCGCAAGCAGGGCTTCTATGACGCGGCGCAAACCATCGTGTCCCTGGTGACGCAGCGGCTGCCGAAGTTCCTCAAGTACGACCCGACGGAGTATGCCGAGATGGCCGTGCGCAATATCCAGGTGCTGGCGCCCGCCAAGAAGGGCGAGTGCGGCGTGATCGCGTTGAATCAGATGCTGCAATCGGCGCTCAATCCGCCTGCGAAGGACAAACCGTCCCTCCAGTACGGCGAAACCATCTTCCGCCTGGGCGATAAGGTCATGCAGACCAAGAACGACTACCAGCTGGAGTGGCGCAGGCTTACGTCCACCGGCTGGGAGGACGGCCAGGGCGTGTTTAACGGCGATGTGGGCTTCATTGTCGACGTGGACCCGGAGGAACACTGTCTGACCGTGCGCTTCGATGAGGAGAAGGAAGCGGTGTATGCTTCCGCCCAGTTCGAAAACCTCGATCTGGCCTACTGCCTGAGCGTCCACAAGAGCCAGGGCAGCGAATTCCCGGTGGTGGTGATGCCGGTGGTCGGCGGCCCGCCGATGCTGCTGACCCGCAACCTGTTCTACACCGCACTGACCCGCGCACGCTCTCTGGTGGTGCTGGTGGGCAGGGAAGAGATCGTCCGCCTGATGGTGGAAAACGACCATGTGCTGATGCGCTACACCACATTGTGCGAGCGTTTGCAGCATGTGTCCACGCTGGTGCCTGGAAGCCTGCTGCGCTGATAAATGGGTCGCTTCCGGGGTATGCTATTCCCGGATGAAAATGCTGCAATGGCAATCTGGTCAAATAATCCCCGGTTTGCACAAAAGGGCCGCAAAGCCCCGAAAATTCTGGTTTTTTCGCGTTTTTTTCAAGCGGAAATCGTTGACAATCAAGGCCCGGCCTTGTATGATGGAAAACGATTTCCGCTTTATTCATAACCATCATGATGGAGGCTGACATATATGTCCAACAAGATCGTGACCAAGTTTGGCGGCAGCTCCCTGGCGGACGCCGGCCAGTTCCAGAAGGTGAAGTCCATCCTGCTGCTGGATCCCAACCGCCAGTATGTGGTGCCCTCTGCCCCCGGCCGCCGTTTCAAGGAGGATGACAAGGTCACCGACCTGCTGTACCGCTGCTGCCGTCAGGCCCATGCGGGCGAGGATTTCCAGGACACCTTCGATCTGATCGCTGCCCGCTATATGGATATCGCCGAGGAGCTGGGCCTGACCGTCGATCTGGGCGCTGCCCTGGACGAGGTGAACGAGCGCATTGCTGCCGGTGCGGACGAGGATTACTGCGCTTCCCGCGGCGAGTACCTCAACGGCCTGCTGCTGGCGGACTACATGGGCTGGCGCTTCCTTGATTCCGCTGAGGTGATCAAGTTCGACCAGAACGGCCTGCTGGACGCGGAGCTGACCAACCGCCTGATGTCCGAGCGGCTGGCGGACGGCATCCCCACCGTCGTGCCCGGCTTCTTCGGCTCCTATTATGACGGCACGGTGCGCACCTTCTCCCGCGGCGGTAGCGATATCACCGGCGCCATCGTGGCCCGCGCGGTCAACGCAGCGGTGTATGAGAACTGGACGGACGTGTCCGGCTTCCTGATGGCCGATCCCCGCATTGTCGAGGATCCCCGCGAGATCAGCAGCATCACCTACATGGAGCTGCGTGAGCTTTCCTACATGGGCGCTTCCGTCCTGCATGAGGACGCGATGTTCCCCGTGCACAAGGCGGGCATCCCCACCAACATCCGCAACACCAACAACCCCACCCATCCCGGCACCATCATCAGCCTGAACGCCCCCTATGATGAGGCCCATCCCACCATTACCGGCATTGCGGGCCGCAAGGGCTTCAGCGTCATCAGCATCGCCAAGGCCATGATGAACACCGAGCTTGGCTTCTCCCGCAAGGTGCTCAGCGCCTTCGAGCAGTACGGCGTGTCTGTTGAGCATCTGCCCACCGGCATCGACACCATGTGCGTCGTGGTCGCGGGTGATGCCTTCTCCCATGTGAAGGACAAGATCATCAACCGCATCGTGGCCACCACCAACCCCGACACCATCACCGTGCACGACAACATGTCCATCATTGCCACCGTCGGCCGCGGCATGGTGCATAACTGCGGTACGGCTGCCAAGCTCTTTGGCGCGATGTCCAAGGCGGGCATCAACGTGCGCATGATCGATCAGGGCTCCAGCGAGCTGTCCATCATCGTCGGCGTGGACGACAAGGACTATGCCGAGACCATCAAGGCCATCTACGGCGCATTTGTGAATCAGTAATGTACAACGGAGCGTGAGAAATTCGCGCTCCGTTTTCCCCGTTTTATACGAAAGGACGATTTCCCATGGAACTCAACTGGATGACCTACCTGATCGTGTGTCCGCTGGTGTTTCTGGCGGGGCTGATCGACTCTGTGGCGGGCGGCGGCGGACTGATCTCCCTGCCGGCGTATATGGCTGCGGGCCTGTCTCCGCTGCAGGCGGCGGGTACGAACAAGCTCTCCGCGTGCCTGGGTACGGTGGCCTCTACCACCCGCTTCGTCCGGGAACGCAAGGTGGACTGGAAGGCCGGTATCTTCGCGGCCATCGGTGCATTCCCCGGCTCGTGGCTGGGGGCGTTGCTCCAGCAGCATATCCCGGAGAACGCCATCCGCATCCTGATGATCTGCGCCATCCCGCTGGTGGCGGTGATCGTCCTGCGCAGGAAGAACATGGAGGGCCGCTGCCTGGTCGGCGAGGGCTTCTACCGCCCGATGGCTTTCGTGATCGGCCTGATCATCGGCTTCTATGACGGGCTGATCGGCCCCGGCACGGGCACGTTCCTGATCCTCCTGTTCACGATGCTGCTGGGTATGGAGGCAGTCATGGCCTCCGGCACGGCGAAGATCGTCAACCTGACCAGCAACGTGGCGGCGCTGTGTTCCTACCTGACCAATCAGCCGGAAAACGTGCTTTTTGCGCTGGCGCTGCCGGCGGCGGTGTGCGGCATTGCGGGCAACTGGCTGGGCGCGAGCCTGACGGTCAAGAAGGGCGTCGGATTCATCCGCTGGATGCTGCTGATTGTACTCGTCCTGCTGCTTGCCAAAATGGTACTGGATGTGCTATAATACAATGTGGTGATCCATGCGATTGCCATGCCTCATTTTTGGTTCCTCAGGAGGGATTGCTCATGACTCAGCAGGAGATCACCCTGCGCGTGCCTGGCAAGCAGGAATACGCGCTGGTGCTGCGCCTTGCCCTTGGCGGCGTGGCGATGCTCAAGGATCTGGACGCCGGTGCGCTGGATGATCTGCGCAATGCCTCCGACGAGGCTGTGGACTGCCTGCTGCATCAGGGGCGGGAGGTCTCCTGGCTGACGCTGTGCGTCCAGGACGGCGGAGATCGCCTGACGGTGCGCATCTGTGCGGAGTTCTCCGGCGAGGGCGAGCTGACCGTGGACGCGGATGAGGCGGAAGTCTCCCGCGCGGTGCTGGAAACCCTCATTCCTGAGGTGGAGATGTGCACGCAGGATTGCGGCTGCATCGAAGCCGTCTCCCTGACGCTGAAAAAAGCTGTGGCACTGGGGGCGTAACGATATGGACGATACGCGCCTGACGCCGCTTCTGGCCGACTATGCCAGAACCCGCGACCGGGACGTGATGGCGCAGCTGGTGGAGGGGTACCTTCCCCTGTGCCGCACCATCGCCTGGAAATTCCGCGGGCAGGGCGTGGAGACGGAGGATCTGGAGCAGGTTGCGGCCATCGCGCTGATGAAGGCCATCGAGCGCTTTGAGCCGGAGCGGGGCTTCAAATTCACCACCTTTGCCATGCCTACCATTGCGGGCGAGGTCCGCAATCATATTCGAGACAAGGGCGGGGCGATCCGCGTCAACCGCGACACCCGCTCCCGGCTGTACCAACTACGCAAGGTCACCGATCAGCTGACCCAGCAGCTGCAGCGCGAGCCTTCCCTGAAGGAGATCGCTGCGGCGATGGAGGTCACGCCTGACGAGCTGCTGTCCCTGCTGGACGCCCGCGACGCTTCGGACGTGATGTCCATGGACGCTGCCATGGGCTCCGACGAGGACGCTCAGAAGCTGGAGGAACGCCTTGGCGTAAACGACGACGGCTTTGAGCGCGTCGAGCAGCAGCAGTGGCTGAAGTGGGTCTTCACCCAGGTGAACCCGCAGGAAAAGCTGCTGCTGGAGAAGCGATACATTGAACGCCTTGGCCAGCGGGAAACCGCCAAAGCTCTGGGCGTGAGCCAGATGCAGGTCAGCCGCATGGAGCGCAGGATCCTTGCCCGGCTCCGGGACATGACCGAACGGTGGCATACTTTGCATTGACCCTTTTCTTTCCCACGACACAAGAGGGGAGTACATATAGATGGATAATCAGTTCTATCCTCCCAACGGGGGATATCCCCAGGGCGGGCAGCCGCCCTATGGCCAGCAGCCTCAGGGCTTTGATCCTCAGGCGATGCAGGGCTACGGCACGCAGATGCCCCAGCCTGTGCAGAACCCGTATGAGGCCTATGCTCCTCAGGCGGATGCAGGCTATCCGCAGGGTGGTTACAATCCCTATGATCCGCAGCAGGCGGGCTATGTGGCCTACACCCAGGCGCAGCAGCCCCAGCAGGCGGACTACCAGCAGAATCCCTACCAGCAGACCGGCTATCAGCAGCCCTATGCCGAGGAGGGCTATCAGTATCACTTCAATCACACCCAGTCCGTGATGCAGCAGCCCTCGGGCTTCCCGGCCCAGGAGCTCAAGCCGCAAAAGCCGCGGCTGAAGCTGACGGCCTTCCATGTGGCCATCATCATTGCGGCGCTGGGGTTCCTGGGGTGGTACCTGTACGCGTCCTTTGTGCCGGAAGCTGCCCGCGAGGCGCAGATCACCTCCGGCAACCTCAGTGCGACCCATTCCGGCGATTGCCTCATCGTCCGCAAGGAGGTACCCTATTCCGCAGAAGGCGTGACCAGCGTGGTCTACGAGGCGGAGGAAGGCAGCTACGTTACCAAGACTTATGTTGACGAGAGCGGCAAGGAACGCTCCACGCCCATCTGCTGGGTGTATTCCTCCGGCTATTCCACCCGCGAGATGAACACGCTGCTGAGCTACCGTTCCTCCATCCGCGATTACCAGAAGAAGCTCATTGAATCCGAAACCACCTATGACGCCAAGCTCAACCGTGTCACCTCCGACGTGCTGACCTGCGTGCGGGCTGTGCGCGACCTGATCGGCGGCGCCCGCGGCTCCCTGGAGAACCAGGAGGCCCTGCTGGCCAAGGCTGTGGACGAGCGGCAGACCTACATCAAGAACAAGTATGCCGCCGACCAGCGCCTTTCCCGATTGCTGGACGACGAGCTCTCCCAGACCCAGCGCATTGACTCCTGGACCAAGGAGTACACTGCCGGCCGCAATGGCCTGGTCAGCTTCTACTCCGATGGCTATGAGTACGGATTGACGGTGGAGAATTACGCCGGCTTTGATCCCAAGCAGGTGCGCGCGATGATCAACGGCCAGGCGCCGGAAAAGACCAGCGCCCAGAAGGGCAAGACCACCATCTACCGCATGGTGGAAAACGGCGAATGGTATGTGCTTTTCCTCTCCGACGACACGGAGTGGAATCCCGTCAAGGGACAGATGTACCAGCTGCAGCTGGAGCGCTTTGAGGGCACTGCGGTGTATGCCGAGGTGGTCAACTTCACCCGTTCCGGCGGTGAACTGCTGGTGCGCCTGAAGGTCAACAGCGATGTGAAGCCGGTATTGTACATGCGTTCCTGCGGCGCGCTGCTGGGCGAGAATGTCTCCACCCTGTGCGTGCCGGAGCGGGCCATCCATGTGCAGGACGGCATGACCGGCGTGGTGGTGGTGGATGGCTCCACGGAGTCCTTCATCCCTGTCAACGTCATCCACTATGCCAATGGCAACGCCTATTTCCAGGCCATCCAGCAGGGTCTGCTCTTCGAGGGACAGACGGTGCTGCTCTTCTGATCTCACTGCAAGGATGTGATTTTGTTTGCTGCGTGCAAGGTATGAATCCGCCCTGGACGCTCTGCGTCAGGCATCGGAGGGCCGGTACGCCCCGCCCCGCATCATTGCGGTGACCAAGACCCATTCCCCGGAGGAGATCCTGCCCCTGTATGACCTTGGTCAAAGGGAGATCGGCGAGAACCGCGTGCAGGAGATCCTCGAAAAATGGCCCTTTTTGCAGGAAAAATTCCGTTTCCACTGCATCGGGCGGTTGCAAACCAACAAAGTTAAGTATATAATGGATAAGGTATGCCTCATCCAGTCTCTGGACCGGATGAACCTGGCGCTGGAGATCGACCGGCAGGCGCAGAAGGCCGGCGTGGTGATGCCGGTGCTGGTGCAGGTTTCTCCCGCAGGGGAGGAGCAGAAGGGCGGCATGGCCCCCGAGGACGTGCGTCCCTTCCTGCAGGAGGTGCGGCACATGCCCGGCCTCCATGTGGAGGGCCTGATGGCTGTGATGCCCAATACCCAGGAGCAGGAGTACCTGTCGGGGCTCTTTGGCGGCATGCGCACGCTCTTTGAGCAGCTGCGGGATGAAGCGATCCCGGGCGTTGAAATGCGCGAATTGAGCATGGGCATGTCCGGCGATTATCTGCTGGCAGCCAAGCACGGCGCGACCATGGTTCGCCTGGGCAGCGCGCTGCTCGGCCCCCGCGATTATGGCAATATCAACAAGTGACCGATTGAGAGGAATGAAGATACATGGCGTTCTGGGATGACGCAAAAAAGAAGATGCTGCAGGCCATGAAGCCCCGTCAGCAGGAAAGCCAGGGGTATTCTCCCAACCGTGCGGACGGCGGTTTCAGCGGCTATGTGCCCAAGATGAACCGCACCCAGGTGGAGCCCAACCCCACCGGCTATCAGCAGCCCCGTCCGGCGGGCTTTGAGAATATGATGCCCTCCGGCGTGGATCCGTCTGTGATGCAGGGCTTCCAGCCCGTTGGCGGACAGACCGGTCAGATGGCACCTCAGGGTCAGCCCCAGCAGGGGATGCCTCCCCAGCCTCAGCAGGCGCCCTTTGGCCGCACCAGCTATCAGCAGCCTGTGGGCCCGCAGATGGGCATGAATCAGCCGATGGGTGCGGCCCAGCCGATGGGTGCGGCTCAGCCGATGCAGCAGACTCCGCCCCGTCCCCAGGCTCAGTTCCAGGGTGCGGCCCAGCAGGGCCCTGCGCAGCCCGGTCACACCTTCCGTCAGAACAGGCAGCCCCAGCAGAGCGCTCGTCCCGGCTTTGGCCAGCCTGCGTTCCAGCAGAATGTGCCCCAGCAGCCTGCTCAGGGCTTTACCAGCCGCCAGCAGGTGCAGCAGCCGGTACAGCCTCAGCAGCCCGTGGCGCCTGCGGCTGGTGAAAGCAATACCTTCGCCTTCCCCGGCGGGGACAGCTATGTGGTGGACGGCCATGCCTACAAGCTGGTCTTCCGCGTGGCGCAGATCACCGGCGTGCCCAGCTGCTTCCGGGTGATTGAGTTCATGTACAACAATGAGGCGGTCATCGTCAACGCCGAGCAGATCACCGATCTGGTGGAAGCCGACCGCTGCATGGATCTGATCTTTGGCGCGGCCTGTGCAATGAAGCAGCGGCTCATGCGCGTGTCGGGCAAGCAGATCTACCTGATCACGCCGCCCCAGGTGTATGTTGCGCCCTTTGACAACCTGCGCCGTGCAGGCATGGCGGATATCGAACGCCGCTGGCCCGGCGCCCTGCAGGCCAACATGCAGCCCCAGCAAATGAATGCCCAGCCCTTTGTGAATAACGTGCAGCCCATGCAGCCCGCTGCCAATCAGCCCCGTCAGGATGATTTCGCCGGCGGAATGGGCCGCCGTGCTGCCCGCAATGCCATGCATACCAATGGTTACACCGATTACGGCGGATTCGGCGTCAAAGGCCGCTGATCCGTAAAAGATAAGGAGAGAATCATATGTTCAGCTTCATTCCCAATGCCATCAACGCCATCATTGACATCTACAAGCTCCTGGTGCTGGTGCACTTCATCCTCACCCTGGTGAAGGTGCCTGAGAACAAGTGGACGACCCTGCTGACCAGCATCGTTGAGCCCGCGCTGGCTCCTGTGCGCGTGCTGGTGAACAAGTATCTGCCCAAGAACTGGCAGGTCATTGACTGGTCTCCTGTGGCCCTGCTGATCGGCATTTCCGTTGCCCAGTGGGTGCTGAACCTCATCCTCGGCATCATCTTCTGATGATGAAGGACGCCTCCCAGCTGGCGCTGCGACTGCAGCAGAATGCACAGCGGGCGGATCGGCTGGACATCCCTGTCCCGGGGCGCTTTGTCACCGGGGAGGAGAGAGCGCAGGCCATCCACGCTGCCCGGGAAGCCCATGTGGCCGCCTCCTTTGACGGCGGCTGGCCGGATGCGGAACGGGTGCAGGTCTGCTTCCACCCCGCGTGGGCGGAGGCAGAGTTCACTGCCCAATGGGTGGAGATCCGTTGGGCGGCGAAATTCGCCCATGTGGAGCACCGCGACCTGCTGGGGAGCCTCATGGCCCTCGGGATGGATCGTTCCTTCTTTGGCGACCTCATCGCTCTGGAGGACAGGGCCTATTTGCTGTGTCTGCCGGAGATTGCCGTCCGTCTACCCATGGAGTGGGACAAGGCCGGCAATGTGCCCATTAAGGTGCAGCTGCTGGAGGACGCGCCGGTCATCGAGCCGCCCAGGGGCGAGATGCTGCGGGATACCGTGGCGTCCCTGCGGCTGGACTGCGTGCTGGCCTCCGGAATGAAGACCTCCCGCAGCCGTGCGGCGGAGATCATCCGGATGGGTGCGGTGGCGGTGGATCACATGCCCGAGGAGCGTACAGACCGTATCCTTGCGGCGGGACAGCTGCTGAGCATCCGCGGCTTTGGGCGCATCCGCCTGATCGACGTGGGGAGCCCCACGCGGAAGGACCGGCTGCCGGTGCAGCTTGAAATTTTCCACAAGGGATAAGCATATACTCAAACGAATGCACAGACGAAAGGAGCTTTTCGCTATGCAGAACCAGAAGATCACCATTGAAGTGATTGAAACCAAGGAATTCCACGTGGCTGCACGAGGCTACAACCAGCGTGAGGTGGATGAATTCCTGGACAGCATCTGTGACGAGCTGGAGCGCATTGAGGCCGAGATGGCGGCGCTGAAGGCGGAGAACAACCGCCTGCAGAACCAGGCTGTTCCCCAGCCTGCGCAGACCCAGCAGATGTATGCCGCACCTGTGTCCACCGGGACGGACGGCACCTTCCGCGAGATCCTGGAAATGGCCCAGCGCGTCAAGGAGCAGACCATTGCCGACGCCGAGGCCAAGGCTGCGGAGATCCTTAGCAATGCGGAGATCGAGGTCAAGGCTCGCCTGGGCAACCTCTCCGTGGAGAAGGACGAGATGGAGGCCGAGGTGGCTGCCCTCAAGGAAGCCGCAAAGGCGTACAAGGCCCGGTTTGCCGAGCTGCTCAGCGTCGCCCAGGAAGCCCTGGATGCGGCGGAAGAACTGTAATATCTTTGGCGGGACAGTCATGGGCTGTTCCGCTTTTTTGCAATGACGGGAAGGGGGGCTGTGCCGTGGAGACGATTCGCATATCCGTGCGTGGGCTGGTGGAATTCACCCTCCACGGCGCGGATATTCGCCCAGCCGGCAGCATGAAGGACATGCAGGAGGGCATGCTGGGACACAAGGCGCGCCAGGGCCTGCTGGGGGAGGGCTGGGAAGCAGAAGTGCCGCTCAGCCTGACCATCCCGGTGGACGAGGAGGCCGAGCTGCTGCTCACTGGGCGCATGGACGCCTTCTGCGACGGGGATGTGCCCATCATTGAGGAAATCAAGCTCTGGCAGCATAAGGAGCCTCCGCTGGTGCCCTTCGAGGCCCACGAGATGCAGGCGGTGTGCTACGGACACATGCTCTGCGAGGAGCGGGGGATCGGGCATGTCATCATCCGCGTGGTGTATGTGGACCGGCGCGGCAAGGTGCGCGGGGAGTTCGACACGCCCCTGACGGCAGAGGAATGCCGCGCGCGCTTCCTGACGGTGTTCGAGCCGTGGGTGCGGCGTAACCGTCTCGTCCGCAAGCATCGCCGGGAGCGGGATGCATCGCTGCGGCACTTGCAGTTCCCCTTCGAGAACTACCGTCCTGGTCAGCGGGAAATGGCGGTGCAGGTTTATACTGCGGTCAAGCTGGGCAAGCGGCTCTTCGCGTCCATGCCCACCGGCACGGGTAAGTCTGTGGCAGCGCTGTTCCCGGCGCTCAAGGCGCTGGGGGAGGGCCTGACCAACCAGGTCTACTATCTGACCGCCCGCACAACCCAGCGGCAGGGGGCGATCGAGGCGCTGCGGCGCATGCGTCAGCAGCCGCTGCACCTGTGGACGCTCACCCTGGACGCCAAGGACAAGCAATGCCCTGCGCCGACCCTCTGCCACCCGGACTTCTGCCCCCGGGCAAAGGGGCATTTCCTGCGCGACCATGCCGCCATCGAGGAGATGCTGTCCATTGACGACTGGTCGCCGGAGAACATCCGCGCGATGGCGGACAAGCATAACCTCTGTCCCTTCGAGTTTGCCCTGTCCCTGGCGGAGATCGCTGACCTGACCATCTGTGACTACAACTACGCCCTCGACCCGGCGGTGCACATCCAGCGCATCTTCGACAAAACGGCGGACGTGACCCTCCTGATCGACGAGGCTCACAACCTGCTCTCCCGCGTGCGGGACATGCTTTCCGGCGCGGTGGACGGGGGGCGCATCCGCAAGCTGCGCACCGTCGTGGGCAAGACGGCGGGCCGCAAGCATGCCCTGTACAAGGCCATGACCGGCATTTTGAAGGCCATCGACGACTTGCCCATTCCGGAGGATGAATCCACCGAGGGCGAGCTGACGAAGCTCCCGACCTCCTTCGACAACGCCTGTATGGAGCTGGCTGACGCCTTCATGGAGGCGCAAAACGACCGCTTCCCCTGGGGCGAGGAAGGCGAGCATCTGCGGGATGTGATCACGCCGCTGCTGGGGTTCATCCGTGCCAGGAAACGTGATACAACCGAGTATGCCTGGCTTTGGCAGGGACGGAAGAACAAGACCATCACTGCTTTTGCGCTGGATGTGGCCAGCTATTTTGAGGAGGTCACGACCATGCTGCGGGGCGTGGTGTGCTTCTCCGCGACCATGCACCCTCTGGAGGACATGAAGCTGCTTCTCGGCGGGCAGGAGGACGACGCCTGTTTCGCGATGCCCTCGCCCTTCCCAAAGGAAAACCTGCTGATTCATCAGCTGGACGTGAACACCCGCTACCGCTATCGCGACGCGGCCTGCGAGGACATTGCGGCCGCCATCCGCGCAGTGGTGGAGGCCAAGCCGGGTAAGTATATCGCGTTCTTCCCAAGCTTTGCATACCTGCGGCAGGTGTCGGAGATGGTGGATATGCCCCATCAGACCCAGTGCAGCGGCATGACGGACGAGGAACGCCGCGCCTTCCTTGCGTCCTACACCCCTGATGGCGCGCCGGTGCTCAGCCTGTGCGTGCTGGGCGGCATCTTTGCCGAGGGCATCGACCTGCCCGGCGACGCGCTGGACGGCGTGGTCATCGTGGGCGTGGGTCTGCCGCAGGTGAACCTTTTCCAGGAGACGCTCAGGGCGTATTACGAGCGCACCTTTGGCGACGGCTTCCTCTACGCGTACATGCTGCCGGGCATGCAGAAGGTGGCCCAGGCGGTGGGCCGCGTCATCCGCACGGAGACGGACCGTGGCGTGGCGCTGCTGCTGGATGATAGATATCGGCAAGCGGCGTACCGCAGGCTGTGTCCGGAACACTGGGAGATCCGGCGCGGTGATGCGGAGAAAGAACTGTCGCGTTTTTGGAACAAAGAGAAATAATGCAGACGGGGATGTGCGCGTCCCCGTCTTTTTGATGTATTTTCGCCCGGCGCACCTTGGCAAATCCCGTTCAATGCCGTACAATATTTTTGCAAATGAATTGCGAAAACAGGGAACCTTTTCCCATTCTCAATCGTTATATAGGAGGAGCACAAAATGAAGTACATTCTTGTTATCGGCGATGGCATGAGCGATGATCCCATTGAGGCGCTGGGCGGCAAGACTCCGCTGGAATACCTCGACCTGCCCTATTTTGGTGTGCTGGCCGGCAGCGAAGTGGGCGCCTGCCAGACTGTCCCTGAGGGCGTGCCTGCGGGCAGTGATACCGCGATCCTCAACATCTTTGGCTATGATCCCCGCTGGAGCTACACCGGCCGCAGCGTGCTGGAGGCCGCGGGCGTGGGCGTGACTCTCAAGAAGGGCGAGGTGTCCATGCGCGTCAACCTCTGCGCGGTGGAGGAGATCGGTGGCAAGCTGATCATCCACAGCCACAACGGCGGCAACATCGAGGGCGATGAGGCCGAGACGCTGATGAACGATCTGCTGGCGGATCCCCGCTTCCAGCCCGCCAAGGAGGCTGCGAAGCTGCATGTGCACGTCAGCCGTACCTTCCGCCACATCGGCGTGTTCGCGGACGTGGACGAAGCCGCCGTATTCCAGACCACCGAGCCCCATAATGTCCTGGAGCAGGACGTGGCGCTGCACTATCCCACCGGCGCGATGAAGGACGAAATCACCGCGCTGATGAAGGCCTCCTACGAGGTGCTGAAGGATCATCCCATCAATAAGGCGCGCATTGCGGCGGGAAAGCTCCCTGCCAACATGATCTGGCCTTGGGGCGCAGGTCGCGCGATGCTGCTGGACAACTTCGTGCAGAAGTATGGCCGCACCGGCACGGTGATCTCTGCGGTGCCGCTGGTATGGGGCATTGCTGAGCTGGCGGGCCTGAAGCACCCGGAAGTCCCCGGCGCCAATGGCGATCTGGACACCAACTATGCCGGCAAGGTGGAGGCTGCCATCGAGGCACTCAAAAATGGCGACGATTTCGCCGCCATCCATGTGGAAGCTCCCGACGAGATGACCCACGCGGGCAAGCTGCCTGAGAAGATGGAAGCCATCCGCCGCCTGGATCAGCAGGTGATCAAGCCCCTGCTGGAGAAGCTGCCGGAGCTGGGCGACTTCCGCATCCTGCTGCTGAGCGATCACAAGACGCTGATGTCCACCCGCACCCACGACGGCAAGCCCGTACCCTACGCCATCTACGACAGCCGCAAGCCCGGCGTACCTTCCCGCCTGGACGAGGAAACCGCCGCCAAGGGCGAGTGGCTACCGGAGGGGCGGTTCATCATGGGCCGCCTCCTGGAAGTCAACGCGTAAAAAAGGGTCAAGGGTCTGTGACCCTTGCGCGGGTCCAGGGGCGGCGTTAGCCCCTGGTGGGGTACAGGGGTGAAGCCCCTGTTCCGTGCCCGCAGGCACAAATGCATGCGCGCCTTTCGCGAATCCGCAGGATTCGCCGAAACAGCTCACCCAGCCCCAAAGAATCCCGTTCTGCGCCTCAAGAATCCGCCCCCTCCAGCCACTTCTCCAGCTCCTCAATGGTCGCAAACCCCTTGCCCTGGCGCACCGCCTGCTGAACGCTGTCCGGCAGCTCGGAAAGCAGCAGGTCGAGCTCCTTCACCAGCGCCAGTGCGTCGCCGTACTTGTTCTGGAAGATGCACAGCATCCCGCCCTCGTCCGGCATGAGCACCACGTGCTCCGGGCAATAGAGGGAGAGTGTCTGCTCCATCACCACCTCCGCAGAGGCGAAGGAAGTGATCTTCCAGGCGTCGTAGGCGGAGGAGAGGGCCTCGCGGTTCTGCCCGGCCAGCTCGGTGGGGATCACCTGCCGGCGGGTCAGGCTGTGGCCGCAGGGGGCGTAGGTCATGTGCTGGATGAGCTGGCAATCCGCCGCGGTGGTCATCTGCGGATCGGAGCGCACCTGGGCAGTCTCCGGCAGCGTGTCATCCACGGTGGATTTGGGCATCAGTGCGACGATCAGCAAGAGGGCCATACCCATCAGCATGGCGCCGCCGGTCAGCAGCTGCCGACGGTCGACCGTGGGCCGGATGGTCGTTTCCTCGGCGAAAAAATGGGGACGCGGACGGCGATACTGGCCGTCAAAACGATCAATGTCATTCATGGGGATCGCTCCTTTCTCTGCCAACAGTATGGCAGGAAAGGCGGGCGGTTATCCCTCAGGAAAGGGGAGGATGCGGTGATCCACGCAGTTCTTTTTGACCTGGACGGCACGCTGACCAACACCCTGGAAGACATCGCTGATGCGATGAACCGCTCTTTACGGCTGCACGGTTTGCCCGAATGGCCGCTGGACGCCTACCGCTACCTCGTTGGCGACGGCGCGAAGAAGCTGGCAGAACGGGCTGTTCGTGAGCGTCAGGAGCTGGCGCTGTCCGTACAGAAGGAGTACCAGGCCTGGTACGAGAACCATACCCGCGTCAAGACCCGCCCCTATGACGGCGTGCCAGAGCTGCTCCGCGCGCTGCAGGAGAAGGACGTGCCGATGGCGGTCTTCTCCAACAAGCCTGATGCGGACACGAAGAACGTGGTCAGCCACTTCTTCCCGGATATTGATTTCCGGGTGGTGCGCGGACAGGTAGAGGGCGTCCCGGTGAAACCCGACCCGGCAGGGGCGCTCGCTGTGGCGCGCGCGATGAACGTGTTGCCGCAGGAGGTGCTCTACCTGGGCGATACATCCACCGACATGCGCTGCGCCCTCAACGCAGGGATGCATCCAGTGGGGGTGCTTTGGGGCTTCCGCCCTGAGGATGAGCTCCGCCAAAATGGTGCGGAATGTGTCATTTCAAATCCTTTGGGATTGCTAAGTGTTACGGAGTTTTAACAATATTCCGCGGCCCTTTACACTGCTGGAAAATTGTGATATGATGAACAAAAGCTTACGCTTAACCGTATGCAATGGAGGACTTTCAATATGAAGAAGCTGATTCTGCGCGCACTGGCGCTGACGATGGCTGCGATGCTGCTGCTGGCTTCCAGCGGCCTGGCGGAAACCATCCGCTTCCGTGACAAGAGCAACAATGTGCTGATCCTGCAGACTGCCCTGCAGCAGCTGGGCTACTATGAGGGCAAGCTGGACGGCATCTTTGGCAAGGGTACCCTCAAGGCGGTCAAGGCCTTCCAGAAGGACCAGTATATGACTGTGGACGGCCTTGCTGGCTGGGCGACCCAGGCCAAGCTGACCTCCCTGACCGGCGCTACCTTCGAGGAGACCGAGGAAGACAAGGTCGAAATGCCTGTCAAGCCCACTACTATCTTCGGCGGCGACTACCGCACGATGCAGTTCGGCACCGCGGGCGACCGTGTGCGCATCCTGCAGCGCGCGCTGCTGGCGCTGGGCTTCACCACCAAGGTGGATGGCTCCTTTGGCTCCGATACCCACGCGGCTGTGAAGGCCTTCCAGAAGATCGTCGGCCTGACTCAGGACGGCAAGGCTGGCAAGAAGACCCTGGCCAAGCTGGAGACCTACTTTGACGCCAACGGCAACTGCACCTCCGGCCCCATCGCCGGCAACACGCCTGCCGAGCCCGAGAAGGATCCCAATGCGCCCACCTACGGCATCCCCGAGCGTACCCTGCGCTTTGGCTACACCGGTCTGGACGTGAAATACACCATGCAGCGCCTCTACGATCTGGGCTACTACAACAAGACCGTGGACGAGAAGTTCGGTTCCGGCATGATGAAGGCCCTGAAGGCCTTCCAGCAGAAGAACGGCCTGGTGGCGGACGGCGTTGTCGGCCCCAAGACCATCAAGGTGCTGTTCTCTTCCAACGCGCTGGACGCGGATGATCCCGTGCCGCCCAAGCCCGAACCCGAAGACAAGGTGCTCAACTTTGGCGATTCCGGCGACAAGGTCAAGGCCCTGCAGGTGCGCCTGGCGTCCCTGGGCTACTATACCGGCAAGCTGGACGGCAAGTTCGGCAAGGGTACCCAGGAGGCTGTGAAGCTGTTCCAGGCTCGTAATGGCCTGGCGGTGGACGGCAAGGTCGGCGCCCGCACCCAGCTCAAGCTGGACAGCGATGATGCTGTGCGTGCTGAGATCGGCTCCGGCTCCCTGGTCGTTGTGCCCACCATCGGCGAGTAAAACAAATATTTGTGCCGCAGCGGAGGTTTCTGCTGCGGCATTTTTGATTGCGATGGTGGTGAATTGTAACAAAACCGTAATGTACATTTACAAATTACCCGATACATGCTATACTGGTTGTCGATGAACCCCCGGTATACCAGGGGCGATTCCCTCCAGGAGGAATGAACATGATCAAGAGAATCATCCCGCGCGTGCTGGCGCTGACGTTGGCGGCCATGCTGCTGATGACCAGCAGCGGCTTTGCGCTGACGCTGCGCTATCCACAGCGCGGGGAAAACATCACCCTGCTGCAAACCGCCTTGACGGAGCTGGGCTACTATTCCGGCATCATCGACGGCGTGTACGGCAAGGGTACCCGCACGGCGGTGCGCAGCTTCCAAACGGAGCATTCGCTGACGGTGGATGGCGTGGCCGGCCCCGCAACGCTGCGAAAGGTCGCAGAGCTGACGGGCATCCAGATCGGCGACGCCCCCTCGTCCGGCGATACATCCACGGATATGCCGGACGACGATGTGACCAGCCCCGGCGGGCTTTTCGGCGGTGTGTACACCACATTGCAGCTTGGCTCCCAGGGCGAGCGGGTGCGTGTCCTTCAGCGGGCGCTGGCGGCGCTGGGCTTCAACCCCGGTACGGTGGACGGCGACTTTAGCACGGGCACCGATGCGGCCGTCAGGGCCTTCCAGAAAACCGTTGGCCTCACCGCAGACGGCAAGGCCGGCAAGCTCACTCTGACCAAGCTGGAGACTTACTTTGACGCATCGGGCAACCTGATCAGCGGGCCCATCGTCACCAATCCGCCAGCGTTTGCGATTCCCACCCGCACACTGCGCTACGGCATGTCCGGCAAGGACGTGCAGTACACCCAGCAGCGCCTGGCTGAGCTGGGATACTTTTCCGACACGGCCGACGGCCAGTTTGATTCTGCGATGCAGACGGCTGTGAAGGCCTTCCAGCGCAGGCACGGCCTGAGCGTGGACGGCGTAGTGGGTGCTAAGACCGTCGCTATGCTCTTCTCCGACGACGCCATCAGCGCGGACACGGAGATCACCCAGCCCCCCACACAGGAACCCACGCCGACGCCCGCCCCCGGCCCTGCGGATGACGTGGTGCTCTACCGCACGCTGCGCTACGGCAACTCCGGTGAGGACGTGGCCTTTGTGCAGCGCCGCCTGATGGAACTGGGCTACCTCGCCGGTGCGGCGGATGGCCAGTTCGGTACCGCGACCCTGGCGGCAGTCAAAGCCTTCCAGAAGGCCAATGGCCTGACGGTGGATGGCGTGGCCGGTACGAAAACCTATGGCGTGATGTTCTCCGATGCGGCCATCCGCGCGGAGGCAACTCCCACGCCCAGCCCAACTCCGGAAGAACAGGAGCCGGAGGTCGATATCACGGATCCCAACGGCATCCCGCAGCGCGACCTGTCCCAGGGGGACTCCGGCAATGACGTGAAATCTGTGCAGAGCCGCCTGATAGCGCTGGGGTATCTCAGCGGCACGGCGGATGGCCAGTACGGCAGCGGCACAGCGGCAGCCATGAAGGCTTTCCAGCAGATGAACGGCCTCACCGCCAGCGGCGAAGGCAATTTGAGCACGTACGCCCGGCTGTATTCCGACGACGCGCTGAATGCCAAGGGCGTCCAGCAGGGCGAGAGCGTCCCAGCGTATACCAATCTGCGCAGCGGCGCGACGGGCCCGATGGTCATTCGCCTGCAGCAGGCGCTGGTGAAGCTCAGCTATCGCCTGACGGTCACCGGCACCTATGACGATGCGACTTACGAGGCGGTCCGGTCCTTCCAGGCGATCAATAATCTCACTGTGGATGGCGTGGCGGGCAAGAATACCCAGTCGCTGCTCTATTCCGGCAGCGCCAAGGCGTTCCCCACGGGCGGCGAAAGTGGTATCTACGGTTCCATGGGCTATGTGGCCCCGCCGGCAAAGTCCCAGATCCAGCTGCTGCACTGGAAGGATGAGATCAAGGGCAGCATGCGTGATTATCAGGCTTTCCTGGTCTACGATCCTGCGACGGACATCAGCTGGTCGCTGACGATCATCGCCCGCGGCCGCCACTGTGACGTCGAACCGTCCACCAAGGCGGACACCGCCGCTATGAACGCGGCATTCACCGGCATGAGGCCCTGGACGCCCAAGCCCGTCTACGTCCGCCTGCCCGATGGCCGCTGGACGGTGGCGACTACCCACAACGTTGCTCACGGCATCAACCCGATCCCGAACAACGACTTTGAAGGCCAGAACTGCGTGCATTTCCTGCGCGACATGTCCGAGACGGAGCAGAATGACCCCGACTACGGAGTGACCAACCAGAAGGCATTGCGTGACTTCTGGTACAAGCTGACAGGCGAGACGATCCCCTACAAGTAATACCAGCCGCCCTGCGTGACGCGGGGCGGTTTTCTGATGAAAAGTTTCAAAAAAAGTTACATCTGTCATGGAAAAGTACTTGACACCCATCGCGCCTTGTAGTATAATGACGTGGTGTCAATGGAAACCCCTTGACAGGAGGTGAGCGCCATGGCGGAAGAACGGATCGCGGACGAGGTCAGCCGGAAAATCGAGCTGGCATGGCTGACGGCCTTCTACGGTGGGCTGCTGACCGATAAGCAGCGTCAGGTGCTGACGCTCCACTGTGAGGAGGATCTCTCCCTGGCGGAAATCGCCCAGGAGGCAGGAATCAGCCGTCAGGGCGTGCATGATATGCTCACCCGCGCGGCCCAGCGCCTCTTCGACATGGAGGAGAAGCTTGGCATGGCAGCGCGCTTCCGCAAGATGGAGGACGGCCTGGAAATGTGCCGGAATCTGCTGAAGGAAAAGCGCTACGATGAAGCCGAACGAGCGATAGATACGCTCATCCGGCTCGATCAGGAGGAAAACAATGGCCTTTGAGGGCTTGACAGAGAAGCTGCAGGGCGCATTGCGCAAGTTGAGCAGCAAGGGCAAGCTGACGGAGCAGAGCGTCAAGGAGGGCATGCGCGAGGTTCGCATGGCGCTGCTTGAGGCTGACGTCAACTACGCCGTCGCCAAGGATTTCATCAAGAAGGTCACCGAACGCTGTATTGGCCAGGAGATCACCACCAGCCTGACGGCCTCCCAGCAGGTCATTTCTATCGTCCGAGATGAGATGACCCAGCTCATGGGCGGCACCAACGCCAAGCTCACCTGGTCCTCCAGCCCGCTGACGGTGTACATGCTCTGCGGTCTGCAGGGCGCCGGTAAGACCACCATGGCCGCGAAGCTCGCCGGCTGGCTGGTCAAGCAGGGCAAGAAGCCCATGCTCGCCGCCTGTGACATCTACCGCCCCGCCGCTATCAAGCAGCTGCAGGTGGTCGGTGAGCAGGTGAAGGTGCCGGTTTACGAGCACGGCACTCAGGATCCCGTTCAGACTGCGAAGGAAGCCGTCGAGCGCGCCCGTTACCTGGGTCGCGACGTGCTGATCATCGATACCGCCGGTCGTCTGCAGATCGACGAAGTGCTGATGGACGAGCTGGTCCGCATCAAGGAAGCCATCAACCCGCAGGAAATCCTGCTGGTCATCGACGCGATGATCGGTCAGGAATCCGTCAACGTGGCCAAGGCCTTCAATGAGAAGCTGGAAGTCGACGGCGTCATCCTTACCAAGCTGGACGGCGATACCCGCGGCGGCGCGGCGCTGTCCGTGCGCGCGGTGACCGGTAAGCCCATCAAGTTCTCCGGTATCGGCGAGAAGCTCAGTGAGATCGAACCCTTCCACCCCGACCGTATGGCCAGCCGAATCCTCGGCATGGGCGACGTGCTGACCCTGATCGACAAGGCCACCGAAGCCTTCGACGAGGCGGAAGCGGAGAAGATCGCCAAGAAGGCCCGCACGGCGGATCTGACCCTGGAGGACTTCCTGGATCAGATGCAGTCCATGAAGAAGATGGGCGGCATCAAGTCGATGCTGTCGATGCTTCCCGGCATGAGCGGCAAGGACATCGACGTGGACGAAAACGCCATGAAGAAGCCCGAAGCCATCATCCGCTCCATGACGCCCCGTGAGCGCCGCAACCCCAGCGTCCTCAACGCAAGCCGCCGCAAGCGCATCGCCGCCGGCTCCGGCACCACCGTGCAGGACGTCAACCAGCTCATCCGCCAGTTCGAGCAGGCCAAGGACATGATGAAACGCATGACCAGCCAGATGAAGGGCGGCCGCGGAGCCCGCATGATGCGTCGCTTCCCGGGTATGAAATAAGCGGGCGATAGCCCACACCAAACAACGAGTGGTATCATATAAACAGATTATATGATTTCCATATAGATCACAACTCACAAGATTTTGAGGAGGAACACAAAAATGTCTGTTAAAATTCGTCTCAAGCGCATGGGTATGAAGAAGAAGCCTTTCTACCGCGTTGTCGTCGCTGACGTCGCCAGCCCCCGCGATGGCCGCTTCATCGAGGAGATCGGCTACTACAACCCCATGACCCAGCCCGCTGACATCAAGGTTGACGGCGAGCGCGCCAAGTACTGGATCGCCTGCGGCGCTCAGCCCACCGATACCGTTCGCGTTCTGCTGAAGAAGACCGGCGTCATCGAAAAGTAAGGAGACTTCGTCTCGCTTCTTTTCGACATGTGCATAGCACCAAGGGAGTACTATGCCATGTTGACCGCCAGTTGGCAGAAAGGAACCCTACTATGAAGGAATTGCTCACTTTCGTGGCGAAGTCCCTGGTGGATCATCCCGACCAGGTCGTCGTCCGTGAGACCGAGGCCGAAGCCATCATCCTGGAGCTCAGCGTGGCTGACGAGGATATGGGCAAGGTCATCGGCAAGCAGGGTCGCATTGCCAAGGCCATCCGCACGGTGATCAAGGCTGCGACGGCGAAGAACAGCAAGCCTGTTTACGTCGAGATCGTCGAGGACGACAAGTAAGCTACATTTACACATAAGGGGCGCGGGAAAGTCGATTTCCTGTGCCCTTTTTCCAAGGGAGAATCATGATGATCGAATATCTGATGATCGGCGAAGTCCTCAAGCCCCAGGGCATCAAGGGCGAGGTCAAGATCAAGCCCTACGCTGCCAACCACGACGATTTCCGCCGCTGGAAGACCCTCTACATCAAGCAAGGCGAGGCCTATGCGCCCATCAAGGTGAAGTGCAACCGCGTGCATGACGGCTTTGTCTATGCTATGCTGGGCGACTGCGCCTCCATGGAGGATGCGGAGAAGTTCCGCGCGGTGCAGCTCTATGTGGACCGTGCCCACGCCAATCCGCTGGAGGAGGATGAGGTCTACATCTCCGACCTCATCGGCTGCGAGGGCATCGACGAGGAGGGCAAGTCCATCGGCAAGCTGACCGATGTGCTGCAGCATGGCGTGGTGGACGTGTATGTCTTCAAGGCGAAGGGCACGTCTGTCATGGCGCCGGCGCTGAAGGCGGTGTTCCCGACGGTGGACGTGGCGGAAAAGCGCATCAGCGTCATCCGCGAGAAGCTGGACGAAGTTGCTGTCTGGGAGGAGTAACGGATGAAGATCACCATCCTGACCATCTTCCCGGAGATGTTCGAAAGCGTGCTGAACTCGTCCATTCTTGGCCGTGCGAGGGAACAGGGGCTGATCGAGGTGGAGTGCGTCGATATCCGCCCCTTCTCCGACCGCAAGCACAAGAACACCGATGATTACCCCTTCGGCGGCGGCGCGGGCATGGTGATGCTGGCCCAGCCCATCATGGACGCCATGAAGCACGTTACCGGGGAGGATTTCTCCGGGCGGCGCATCTACATGGGGCCCCGCGGCACGACGCTGACCACCGCCAAGGCCCGCGAGCTGGCGAAGGAGGAGCACCTGGTGCTGCTTTGCGGCCACTATGAGGGCGTTGACCAGCGCGCGCTGGATAGCTGCATCGATGAGGAGATCTCCATCGGCGATTACATTCTCACCGGCGGCGAGCTGGCTGCCATGGTGCTGACGGACTGCGTCAGCCGCTTCATTCCTGGCGTGCTGGGTTCGGGGGAGTCTGCGGAGGAGGAGAGCTTCTCCGACGGGCTGCTGGAGTACCCGCAGTATACCCGTCCCCGTGAACTCTGCGGCATGGAAGTGCCGGAGGTACTGCTGTCCGGCGACCATGCGAAGATCAAGGCGTGGCGGCGGCAGGAGAGCCTTCGCGCGACGAAGAAATTCCGTCCTGACCTGCTGGACAAGGCGGAACTCACCCCCAAGGAAAAGAAACTGCTGGAGGAACTGTGATGTTTTTGCGCAAGCTGGTCGTGGTTGTACTCCCGCTGCTGATGGCGGCGCTGCTGTGCCTGGTGCTGCCGCTGATGGACGGCATCCCCTTTTGGACAGAGGTGTTCAAGGGGCTGACGCTGGGCGTGACGCTGGCGCTGGTGCTGCCTCTGTGCGGCGCAACCAAGAAGCGCGAGCCCTTTGCGGGGCTCCTGTGGGCGCCGCTGACGGTGCTGATCGTTACTGTCATCAGCCAGTATCTGGCCCTCATCGACATCAACGTGCCGGTGCTGGACATGCTCAAGACTGGCGACGGCAACGTCATCCTGGTGGAATGTGCGTTCATCGGGTTCCTGGCGGTGCAGATGATCCGCACCCGTAAGTGACGGGAAGATTTTCCACGCCTGATTCGTTGTATAGGCAGGGGAGAATCCCCCCAAACTCACAGGAGGCGATAATAATGAAGAAACTGATGATGCTGGTCCTTGCGCTGATGCTGTGCGCACCCGCCTTTGCAGAGGGCAGTGCCGATATTCCAGTGAAGATCACCGCACCTGCCAATGGCCACATTTCATTGGAAGCGGCCATCAGCACGGCTTTGCAGGAACTGCCGGTTCAGCCGGAAAGCTACCAGACTCGCGCCGAGTTGGTACGAATGAGCGATGACAATGCCCGCTGGATCGTTACGGTGTTTGACCTGACTTCGCTGACGGATGGCTGGTGTGTTGAGATCGATGCGTTCAGCGGCGAGGTGCTGGTCAGCTATACCACCTATGACGGCTTTTTCCAGGACGTCTATGATCGCTGGACGGCACAGAAGGGCACCCACGCCCTGTGGTCGCTGGAGGACAAGCAGCTCTACGATGCGCTCTACGCGCTGCAGCCCAGCTATGGTCTGCCGGTGGACGGCGACATGCCTGCCGGTCAGGCGCTGACCAAGGCGCTCTTCCTGCTGGGTATGACCAGCAGCGAAGGCTATTCGGTGGGCTACGGCTACATCATGGGCGGCGAAGATTACAACGGTGTGTGGGAGATCTGCCTGGTGCAGAATGGCCAGGTGGTCTACCGCGTGAACCTTGATGCCAAAACCGGCGATCTGTACTACATGGAACCAGATGAAGCGGGAAATGGCTAAAGGTCGTCGACCTATTTTCTGAACGGAAAGGAACCCCAATGAAGCAAGAAGTCCATGGTAACTTGACAGGCATCCGCGACAGCGTGATCGACGCGCTGGCGAGCCTTTACAATTATGAGGTGGAGGACGGCGATTTCCTCCCGCGGGAGCTGATGCAGTTCCTGGCGAAGTTCACCGGCGCGCTCAATCGTGAGATCGCCGTGTACATCACCCGCGACGGCGAAGTTGTCGATGTGTCCGTGGGCACGGACCGCGACGTGGAGCTGCGGGACTATCGCCTGCGCCGCAATGCCCAGCGTCTGTCCTGCGTGCGCTGTGTGCACACCCATCCCAACGGCGACGGCCGCCTGTCCGACGTGGACCTCAGCGCGCTGCGCTCCTTCCGCTATGACGCGATGGTCGCTGTGGGGTGCCTCAAGGGCGAGCCAACCTTCGTGCAGGCGTCCTTCCTGGGCGAAAAGCAGAATATCCTCATGGACGAGCCCGTCCGCTGGTACAAGGTGCCGGACGCGGAGTGGAACCGCCAAATTGAGGAAAGCGACCGCATCGTCGGCTGGGAGGACGAGCAGAAGAATCCCAATGCCAAGGAGCGCGCTGTCCTGATGGGCATCGAGAATGAGGAGAGCCTGCAGGAGCTGGCCCGCCTGGCGGACACCGCCGGCGCGGAGGTCGTGGGCATGTTCCTCCAGAAGCGTGACAAGCCTGACACCGCCCTCTTTATCGGCAAGGGCCGCGCGGACGAGCTGACCCGCCAGGCTCAGGCGTTGGAGGCGGACATGGTCATCTTCGACGAGGAGCTGACCGGCATCCAGGTGCGCAACCTGGAAGACATGCTGCGCGTGAAGGTCGTTGACCGCACGACGCTGATCCTGGACATCTTCGCCCAGCGCGCGTCCAGCGCCGAGGGCAAGCTGCAGGTCGAGCTGGCTCAGCTGCAGTATCAGTCCACGAGGCTGATCGGCCAGGGCCTGGTGCTGTCGCGTCTGGCGGGCGGCATCGGCACCCGCGGCCCCGGTGAATCCAAGCTGGAAATGAATCGCCGCCGCATCCGCGAGCGCATGACCGAGCTGCGCCGCCGCCTGGAAACGGTGGAAAAGCAGCGCGAACTCCGCCGCAAGAACCGCGAGAAGAACGAGATCCCTGTGGTGGCGCTGGTGGGCTACACCAACGCGGGCAAGTCCACGCTGCTGAACAAGATGACCGGCAGCGACGTGTACGTGCAGGATCAGCTCTTCGCGACGCTGGATGCGGTTTCCCGCCGCATTGAAACCGCCGAGCATACGCCCTTCCTGCTGGTGGATACGGTCGGCTTCATCCGCAAGCTGCCGCACGCGCTGGTCAGCGCCTTCCGTTCCACGCTGGATGAGGCGGCTTTGGCGGATGTGCTGCTGATCGTCAACGACGGCGCGTCCTGCGAAATGTACAAGCAGCACGACACGGTGATGCAGGTGCTTTCCGAGCTGGGTGCGACGGAGCAGCCGCGTATTGAGGTCGTCAACAAGTGCGACCTGGGCAATGTGGAGCCGACTTTCCCCGGCGCGGTGATGGTTTCCGCCAAGACCGGCGAGGGCCTGGACGAGCTTCAGCGCCGCATTGCTGCGGAATTGCAGAAGTCCTATGCCCCGGTGACCTTCGTGATTCCCTTCAGCCAGTATGGCCTGGTGAGCCAAATCCGTCCGCTGGGCCGGGTGATCAACGAGGCATATACCGACGAGGGCACCGAGCTGACCATCGTGATCGGTAATGCGGATCGCGACCGGCTGGTGGCGAAGTACGGCAAGGACATTATCAAGGCATGAGGAAAGACCGCTCATTTGAGCGGTCTTTTTGCATGGAATCAACGGGTTTGTGCCTTGATTGCGTCCATCTCTGCGATCAGCTCAGCCAGCGGGCGGTATTCGCCACCCCAGTACTCAAACACGTGCATGCCTTCGTCCTCCAGGATGGGGCCCTCCAGCGTCACGGGCAGGTGCAGCTGCGCCAGCAGGCCCTCCCGGTCAAATGGCTGATCGTCAAAGGGCGTGAGCTTGGAGAACTCCTTGTAGGACACGCCGTAAACCACTGTCCGAATGCCAAGGGAGGCGATGGCGGCCAGGCAGCGCTCGCAGGGGGCACAGCTGGTGTAGAAGACAGACTCGCGCAGTACATCGTCGGAGTACTTGTTGGCGCATTTGTGCACCAGATTGAATTCCGCGTGTCCGAAGAGTCCGCGCTGGTAATCGGCGGTGTTTTCTGCCTGCTCAAGGATCTCTCCATTGTAGACAAGCAGCGCGCCGAAGGTGTCGAACCCCTTCTTGCCGGCGCTGATGGCCAGGTCGTAGCACTGGCGGATGTATGCTTCGTGATCCATATCGTCTCCTCGTTATCCGAAATTGATTGCCAGCTTGGCAAACAGGTCGTTCAACACATAGCGGCTGTCAATGCGGTGGTAAACGAGGATCTCGCGGCCGGGGACTTCCTCCACATAATGGGTCTCGGCATCGATGAGCCATGCATTCTGCCTGCGGGACTCGCCGCAGCCGGGATGCACCACCACCGCCACGCTGGGATTGTCGCCCAAAGACCAGCTTTCGCCTGCCGTCCAGCCGGCGTAGGGCGTGTTGTTGTATTCGTCCATCTGGCGCAGCAGGTATGCGCCGACTTCGCCGCAGGGGGCGACCTTCTGCTGCAGCTCCGCCAGGCCAACGCGCATCATGCCGTAGCCGCTGATGCAGATCTGCCACACCGGCACCTTTGTGTCCCGCAGGATGAAGTTGATGGCGTCCGGGTCGTTGCCCCAGTTGAATTCGCGGAAGGCCCAGGCGTCCTTGCCGTAGGCATTGCCGCCGATGGTGACGACGGTCAGCTTATCCGCGATGTCGGGAGCCGCGCGGAGGGCGTCGGCCATGGTGGTGGTCGCGCCTATCAGCAGCACGAAAAGGGGATGCGTGTCTTCCCGGCGGGCTTCATCGATGATGAACTGCGCGCCTTCGCCGATTTTGCCGTCCTTGGGCCAGACCTGACCGTGCAGCACCGGCACGCCGGATTTCATCAGCATGAGGAGCTTGGTTGCAGCGGCGAAACTCTTTTCCATCGATCCCTCGGACATGAAGTGCTCGGCGATGACGGCCCTCACGTCCAGCTTGGGGGAGAGGAGCGCGTGGGCGATGGCGAAGGGATCATCTGCCTCGCAGGCCGTGTCGGTGGAGACGATGACGCGCACACGCTTGTACTCGGGAACGGTGAATTGGTAGGGCATAGCGTACCTCCTGTGTAGTCAAAAACCCCGGCAGAGCAATCTACCGGGGGATACTTCAGGGTTCCATTGCGGCGGAATCAGGTTCCGGCGTGGGGGAGGCAAAGACCTCCAGGTGGGTGTAGTTGTCCTGGGAGAAATAGCCCTCGTATTCCTCGTCGGTGTTGGGGGCGGGGGTGGCGTCGGCCAGGGCCAGTCCGGCCTCATTGCTGCCGGGACGGGCGAAGATCAGCGTCATCTGCAGCCAGGATTTTCCGTCGCCGTACTGATTGGGGTAGTAGGCGAAATAAGCGCGGGGCTGGCTACCCTGCAGATCGACCACGTCCTCTTCGAAGGAGTGGGTCATGGCGTCGGCGTTGGCCTGATCCTTGCGCATGATGGCGGCGTACTTGCCGGTCAGCTCCCGGGCACTGTCCACCGAAATGGCGGAGGAGGACGCAGAAAGGCATGCTGCGGCGACGGTTTCAAACTTGTCCGCATCGCAGATGCGCAGCGTCAGGGAATGCAGCCCGGCTTCCCCCAGGAGGAAGTACATTTCCACTGTGTCGGGAGCGTCGGCACCGTCCATGCCCAGGCTGGCGAAGGTGGCGTACAGCTCATATTTCATGTCGATGACGCTGCCCCCCAGCTGGCTGAGGTTCAGATTGACCGTGTCCACATAATTGCGCAGACGGGCCTGACCGGTGGTCAGCGTCGCGGGCCATTCGATCTCCGCCAGGGCAGAGGGCATCATCAGCATCAGGCACAGCAACAGCGCTGCAAGCTTTTTCATGGGGTCACCTCAATTTCAGGATTTACTTGGCGGCGCGCAGCTCGATGCACTTGGCGATCAGCTCCACCGCACCTTCCACGCCCAGCACGCCCGTATCGACGACCAGGTCATAGTTATCCACGTCGCCCCAGGTGGCGGTGGCATAGTAGTTGTAGTAGCTGGCGCGCTGCTTGTCAGCCTTGCGGATGCGGTCCTCAGCCTTGTCGGCGTCGATGCCGTAGTACTTCACGGCGCGATCCACCTTGCTGGGCATGTCTGCCTTGACAAAGACGGACAGGGCGTCCGGGTCATCCCGGAGGACATAATCGGCGCAGCGGCCGACGATCACGCAGGAGCCTTCTTCCGCAATGCGGCGGATGGCGTCAAACTGCGCCAGGAAGATCTTGTGGTTCAGCGGCATGTCCATGTAGAAGGAGCCGGTGCCCATGTGCTGCTGCACGCCGGTCACTAGGGAGAAGAGCAGGGAGCGGGTAGGCTTTTCGTCATGCTCCTCGAAGATCTCCTCGCAGATGCCGGAGTTTTTCGCCGCCTCGGAGAGCAGCTCCTTGTCATAGAAGGGGATACCCAGCTTTTCCGCCAGCAGGCGGCCCACATAACGTCCGCCGGAGCCAAACTGGCGGCCAATGGTGATCACGATCCTCTTGCTCATCATATACCTCCTGAACGAAGCCGCAAACGGACGGCTATTCTCTCTAAAAACAGTATAGCACAAAAGTGGGGGAGTGGCAATGCTTTTCTTTGATAAATGGCAAAAATGGTAGAGAAATCCCCCGGAAGAATGGAAAGACCATATATACTTTCATAAATGGGATAAATTTCGTCAGTACGACCATTGACAACAAAGGTTGCTTTTGCTACAATTACTGATAACCCAAAACACTACTTCAGGATTTGTGGAGGAGGATCATCCCATGCTTCAGAAGGTTGTGCGCGAAGGTCTTACTTTTGACGACGTGCTGCTGGTGCCTGCCCGCAGCGAGGTTCTGCCCAAGGACGTTGACATGTCCATCCAGCTTACTCCTGTGATCAAGCTGAACATCCCGCTGATGTCCGCTGCGATGGATACCGTCACCGATTCCCGCATGGCCATCGCCATGGCGCGCGAGGGCGGCCTGGGCATCATCCACAAGAACATGTCCATTGCCGATCAGGCTGCGCATGTTGACAAGGTCAAGCGCTCCGAGCATGGCGTGATCACCGATCCCTTCTTCCTCTCTCCCAAGCACCTGATTCAGGACGCGGAGAACCTCATGGGCCGCTACAAGATCTCCGGCGTGCCGATCTGCGAGGACGGCAAGCTGGTGGGCATCCTGACCAACCGCGATCTGCGCTTCGTCACGGATTACAATCGCCCCATCCATGAGTTCATGACCAGCAAGAACCTGATCACCGCGCCCGTTGGCACCTCCCTGGAGGAAGCCAAGATGATCCTGGCCAAGCACCGCATCGAGAAGCTGCCCATCGTGGACGACAATGGCGTGCTGCGCGGCCTGATCACCATCAAGGATATTGAGAAGTCCACCAAGTACCCGAATTCTGCGAAGGATTCCAACGGCCGTCTGCTGTGCGGCGCGGCTGTCGGCGTGACCGGTGACGTGTTTGACCGTATCGACGCCCTGGTGGACGCCAAGGTCGACGTGATTTCCATCGACACTGCGCACGGCCACTCCGTTGGCGTGCTCAAGCAGGTCGAGGCCATCCGCAACCGTTATCCCAACATTCAGCTGTTTGCCGGCAACGTCGCCACCGCTGGCGCTACCCATGACCTGATCGCCGCTGGCGTTGACTGCGTCAAGGTCGGTATCGGCCCCGGCTCCATCTGCACCACCCGCGTGGTGGCCGGCATCGGCGTGCCCCAGATTACCGCTGTGGCCGACTGTGCGGAAGAGGCTGACAAGCACGGCATCCGCGTCATCGCGGACGGCGGCATCAAGTACTCCGGCGATATCGTCAAGGCCCTGGCGGCTGGCGGCAGCGCTGTGATGCTGGGCTCTATGCTGGCCGGTACCGACGAGGCTCCCGGCGCGACGGAGATCTACCAGGGCCGCTCCTTCAAGGTATACCGCGGCATGGGTTCTCTGGCTGCGATGGAAGCGGGCTCCAAGGATCGCTACTTCCAGGCTGAGTCCAAGAAGTTCGTGCCCGAAGGCGTTGAGGGCCGCGTGCCCTACAAGGGAGTCCTGGCGGAGACCATCTTCCAGATGATCGGCGGTCTGCGTGCCGGCATGGGTTACTGCGGCGCTCCCACCATCGATTACCTGCGCGAGCATGCCGAGTTCATCAAGATCACCGGCGCTGGCCTGGCGGAGAGCCATCCCCATGACATCTCCATCACCAAGGAAGCCCCCAACTACTCCCGCAATTCCTGATAACAAGCAAGGCTCCGGTTCGAAAAGAACCGGAGCCTTTTTGTGTGCAAAGATCAGTCAAGCTTCAGCTCGAATCCGCCTTTGATCAGGTAAAACGCGGGGTGTCCGTCCACGATGACGGCGTCGTGCAGCGCATCGAAGACGGTGAGGGCCACCTCGTGTATGGTGCCGTCCACATCGGTGAAGGTGTACACCGTGTGGGGATCTGCGGTGATAGATTCGCCCGCGGGCAGTGTGCCGGAGACGGTCACCATGGCCAGCGCGTTGTAGGCAGCCTCGAAGGCAGCGTAATCCACCGTTGCGCCGTTACGGGTGACGGATACGGTGTAGATCGGGTTGCCATCCTCATCAGTGACGAGCTCGTTGTTGGCGGCCACCTGCTCCGCGCGGGTGAGGCGGTAATCGGTTACCGCGTCGCCCTCGCGGATGGTCAGGCTGCTGAGGTTGCCCAGGGCGGTCATGATTGGGTAGCGGCTCATGGTGGAGGCCACGTCGTAGCCCATAAACACGCCCATGGTGAAGTGGCTGGAGAGGTAGATGCCGTCGCCGCAAAGGACGTAGTCGATCATGTCGCTCTTTTCGCCGCCGATGACGAAGGTGATGGTCGAGGCCGGATAGCCGGTGGCAAGGGCCTCGCCGTCTGCGCTGGTGAAGGCGATGGTGCCGGCCGCCTGGTGGATGGTAATGGTCAGGCGGGGCGTGTCGAAGCCGAATTTGCGCAGGTTTTCTTCGGTGGCAGGGGCAACGTAGGCGGAAAGGTGCAGGCTCGCAGCGCTGGTGAGCAGGTTCTCCATGGCCTGCGCATCGGCGGGGTAGGTGAAGGGCTGGGTGATGCTCCAGCGGTCGATAGCGTCGGAATCGGTGATGCTGCCGTTCAGCGTCCATTCAATGATGCGGTCGCCTTCGGTGAGGGTGATGCGGTCAATGCGGGCCTTATGAAGATCAGGCTGGCTCACCCTGTGCAGGGTGTCCCGGTTGACGAAAAGGCCCTCCACGGAGCCGTTGGAGAAGGCAAACAGCCGCTCATCGCCGTCGATCAGCATGTATCGCCAGACGCCGTCCGGGCCCTTGTCACCCACTCGGAGGGTGATCTCCTGCCCATCGGCGTAGCAGATATGAGCTTCGTAGCGGGGATCCACCAGCCCGTAATCCGCCAGGTGGGCGGCGTAATCAGCGGGGTCATCCGTCAGCACGTCCTCTGCGACGATGCAGGCGGCGCTGCTGAGGAAATCCTGACATTCCGTCCAGGCGAGAGTCATACCGTCGTCGCCCAGGATGGTCATGCTTTCGCCAGGCTCAGGGATGGCCGTCCAGGTGGCTTCGCTGCCGCGGCGAATGGTGACGGAGGCTACGTCCGCCGCGGTGTAGTCGCACAGGGTGACGGAAGTATCTGCGGGAGGGGCGTAATCGTCAGCCTCCGGTGCTCGGTTCACCAGAGCAAGGGAGATCAGGGTCACGGCCAGCAGCATCAGGATGAAAAATAGCAGCAGGATGCGCTTCTTTTCCTGGGGGATGCGGCGGAATCTGCGGTGAATAGCCATCAGCGGTGCCTCCTGGGGTAGAGGATGAGCAGCGCGGCGCCCAGCACGGTGAGGGGAAGAGCCACCAACAGCGTGGACCCAAGGGTCAGCGCGTCGGCGGAGAGGCCGGGGCGCACCGCGGTGCGGGCCATGATGTGCAGATTGCTGGCCGCGCTGTCCACCAGGTATTCCATCGTGCGGATGATGAACTCCTGCGCGTGGGTCATGGAGTAGTAGTACTCGCTGGTCAGCGTGGCGGTGCTGCCGATGATGATGGCCCGGCTGACATCGCCGGTTGTGGAGAAACGGTAGGCCTCCAGTGCCAGGGGGAAGGGGCCCTCCGGATCGTCGGGTTGCTTGGTGAGGGTGGTGCTGCCCACGGGGCGCAGATAGGAGCCCTCGCCGGAGAGCAGGATGGGCGTGACGGTCAGGCTGTTGTCGGTGGCTGCGGGCATCTCAAAGGCCCGGGCCGTGGACATGATCAGCGTGGTTGAGCCGTTCAGCATCAGGTCAAAGGTGGAATCGGCGGGCTGCATCCGGGGGAGCAGCACGGTGCGGTTGCCATCAAAATAGCCGGATTTGTCCTCCTTGGCGGCAACGACCACGCCTTCCAGCGGCAGGAAGCCGTAGGAACGCAGCAGCGCGCGGTAGTTGGGCATGGCGGCGATGGGGTCGGAATAATCGCAGGCGAAGAGCAGCGAGCCGCCCTGGCTGGCGAAATCGGTGACGAGGGCGAGCTCCGTGTCCGTCAGGTCGCGCACGGGGGCCAGGAAGGCCAGCAGATCGCCGGGGACGGGCGTGATGTCCGCCAGCGGGGCGTAGCGAACATCGTAGTGGTTGCCCCGCAGGAAATCTGCCAGGACGGCGGTGCTGTTCGCATCCAGCTCGTCATGGCCCTGCACCATGTACACCACCGGGATGCGCTCCTGGGTGACGTAGGCGATGGCGGCGGTGATGCTGCTCTCGTAGGTCAGCTTGTCGTAGGCCCAGGTGCCTGCATCGTAGTCGATGGACAGAGTGAGGAAGTCGGCGGCGTTCAGCACACGGAAGCGCTCGGTCTCCGGGCAGAAGACGACCAGGCTGTCCGCGGAGACCGTTTCGTCACCGCTCGCCGAGGCGAACCGGGATGCAAAGGTCGGATTGAGGGACAGGGAAGCCTGTTCCCAGGTGACCAGCTCGCTGGCGGCGGAGTAGCGGTTCAGCAGCTCGAAGAGCAGCAGATCCTCATCTCCCTTTTCGTACAGGGCGTAGATATGCACCGGATATTCCAGCGAAGCCAGCAGCTCCTCCGTCGTCTCCGAGTGGGAGGTGATGGCGTTGAAGGAGCAGTCTACCCGCCAGGCGTACTTCTTCTCCAGCGCGGTGAACAGGCCGTTCAGGGCGATCAGTGCCGCAATGGCCAAGCACAGCAGCGCCGTAGACAGGCTGCCATAGCGGAATTTGGGGTCGTGCAGGAAGGCGAAATTCAGCTTTTTCATCGTCATGCCCCCCTGTAACGCCGCGCGTCCATCGCGTGGATGGTCAGCAGGATGAACGCCGCTGCGAAGGAGACGTCATACCCCACGCTGGCGAAGGAAAACTGCCCCATCAGGAAGGGCTCGGTGCGCTCGTACAGGCTGAAGAAGGACAGGACGCCGTTCACCCAGTCAATGCGGATGGCGGACTGGATGAGGTCGAGCATCCACAGGACGAAGTTTGCGCCGAAGGCCGCCACCACCGCCGTCACCTGATTGGACGTGCAGCCGGAGATGAACAAATCCAGCGCGATGAAGGCGCAGCCCTGCAGCACGAAGCCCAGGTAGCCCACCAACAGCTCACCGGGATACACCTGGCCGTAGATGGCGACGATCAGCACGAAAAGCCCCGTCAGCAGTACGGTGAGGCCCATGACCGTCACCGCAGCGAGGTACTTACCCAGCACGATGCCCGGAAGAGATACGGGGCTGGTCAGCAGCAGCTGATCGGTGCGCTTTTGCTTTTCCTCGGCCAGGAGGCGCATGGTCAGCACGGGACAAAGGAGCATCCACAGGTAGCTCATCGTGCCGATGAAGGACAACAGGTCGCTGGAGCGGCTCTGCATGATGGTCAGGAAAAAGATCACCGACGAAAGCGTCAAAAACACGCCCATGAACACATAGCCCACGGGGGTGTAGAAATAGCCTTGAAGCTCGCGCTTCCAAATGGAGAGCACAAGGTCACATCCTTACATTCGTTATTCTTGGGAGGTGGCGCGCAGGAAGGCGTCCTCCAGGGTGTCCTGCTGGGTGACAAGCTGCATGATGGGCGCATCCATGGCGCACAGCAGGCGGAAGATAGCTGTCTGGGCGTCGGAGGATGGCTCGCACTCGATTGAAACCTCGGTGATGCCCGGCGCGGATTGCTTCAGCGGTTTCACCCGGCGCACGCAGGGCAGGGAGAGCAGCGCAGGCAGCAGCTCTTGCTGGCGGCCCTTGATGGCGGCCCGCAGCACCAGCGCGTCTCCCGTGCCGGTGAGCTCCGCCATGTCTGCCTCGCGGATCAGCTTGCCCCGGTGGAGGATGATTACCCGTTGGCACAGCTGCTGAATTTCGCTGAGCAAATGGGAGGAGAAGATGACGGTGTGGGTTTGCCCCAGCTGGCGGATCAGCGCGCGGATCTCCACCACCTGCCGGGGATCCAGGCCGACGGTGGGTTCGTCCAGCACCAGCACGGGCGGATCGCCGCAAAGTGCCTGCGCTACGCCCACGCGCTGCCGGTAGCCTTTGGACAGGTGGCCGATCAGCCGCTCGCTCACCTCGGTCAGGCCACAGGTGTGCATCACCTCGTCCACATGGCCGGGAATCTCCTTGCGGGCGACCTCCTTGAGCTCGCACACGAAGCGCAGATAGCTGCGGACGGTCATCTCGTCGTACAGCGGGGGCTTCTCCGGCAGGTAGCCGATGGCTCGCTTGCAATCGCGGGCCTGCGTGAGCATATCCATGCCATCCACCAGCACCTGGCCGGAGGTCGGCGGCATATAGCCGGTGAGGATGTTCAGCGTGGTGGTTTTGCCCGCGCCGTTCTGGCCCAGGAGGCCGACGATCTGCCCCCTTGGGGCGGTGAAAGAAATATCGCGAATGGCCTCCACAGCGCCGTAGCGCTTGGTGACCTGCTTGAGTTCGATCATGGCAGAATCCTCCGATCTTACTTTCCCATTATAGCACAGAATGTGGCGCTATGCATGAACAAAGTGTAAAAGTCGGGGAATTGCATGAAAAAAGGCCGCGGGATGCGGCCTGATATGTCAGAATATGTGTGAAGCAAGGTCATCCGAGCGGCGCAGGAGGAAGGCTTGCAGCTGATTGAGCAGGATGCGGAGGACAACAAAGAGTAGCAAACTCATGAAGACAGCAACTGCGTCGGTCAGCCATGCAGGCAGCGAGGATGCAGCACTCCAGTCGTGCACGGGCGGGCAGAAAATCCAGAAGAGCATGAGCAACGGCAGAAACAACAGCATATCAATGCGTGTGACCAGTTTGTTCCACGCGGTTTCGTACTCTTCGCCGCACTCTTCACAGATGATGTAGGTCTTCCACAGCGTCGTGCGGACGGACAGATGGTGGCCCTGATGCTGGATGCGCGGATTTTTGCTCATGCTTTTCTCCTTTGTATAAAGGCATTATGCCATTTTCAGCCGATACCCCAGCTTGTACACCGTTTCGATGCAGCTCGTGCCGATCTTGCGGCGCAGGCGTTGGATGTGCACGTCCACCGTGCGGGTCTCGCCGGCGTTTTGATAGCCCCAGGCGGTGCGCAGCAGCTCCTCGCGGGTGAGGGGAGAGTCGGGACTCTCCATCAGGGCCTGGAGTAGACTGAATTCCTGTGCCGTCAGGGTAAGAACGTCGCCGTCCAGGGTGCACTGCCGACGCTCAACGTCCAGCCGAAGCGCGCCGATGGACAGCTGACTGTTGCTCTCCGCCAGCAGCATGGCCACGCTGTGGCGGAGCTGCAATGCGTCAAAGGGTGCGAGCAGAACGCCTCGCGGCCCCTGATAGAGGGCCCGCAGATGCCGCACGGTGGAGGCGTCCGCCGTCACGAAGAGAAGCGGCCAGGACTTTTCCTCCAGCAGACGCAGCAGGCTGAAGCTCTCTGCCCAGGAAAGCCGCGCGTTGAGGATGGTGATCAGCCGTGTGGAATGGCGGGCAATTTCCAGCCCTTCGGTGATGGAATCGGTCAGCGTGCAGTGATGCCCAGCGGCCTCCAGAGCCTCGGCCATGCGGGTACGGGCGGTGAAATCGGAATCAATAATCAGGATCGCAGCCATGGTAATTCTCCCCTCAAAGCGGGGCGGCGCGGAGATAAAGGGCGCCGCGTTGCATTTCGTCTTACACTTATAAAGACGAATGAGAGGCGGAAAATCTTTCACGATTGCGAAAATTTGTTGAAATTCGACAAAAATGGGGCTGAAACACACTTCAGCCCCAAGGCTCATACGGGATAAACATCCGCCACGGCCAGGTCATGATGTACGATATGGAGCATGTCGCCTTCGTTCACCTGGGGGAATTCGGCCAAGGCGTCGAAGTAAAACAGGCGCTCATAGGGGCGCCCCTTGCCGTCGGTGTCGGAGCAAAGAAGCTGGCGGTAGCGCACGCCGTCCACCAGGTCAATGTTCTCCGACAGGCGGAGGAAAGGCAGCTCACACTCGCGGGTGCGGCCATGGAGGCAGTTGTTCAGGTGCTGCTCATAGCAGTGCAGGGGCTTGATGGCCAGATCATACCCGGCGATCAGGACCACGCCGATGAGGATGGTGCTCACACTGGTTATCCATTCCACCCGGATCAGGAGGCCGGCGATCAGCGGGATCAGCAGGATCAGGCAGGGGATGGCGATCAGCAGCCAGCGCTTCCGTTGCTGCCGGGTGATGGCGAGAAAATCCGCCTCAGTGTAGATGGGCGTATGCATAGGTCGCGTCCTTTCGTGTTGCATGTTGTACCTTTATCTTACCCCAGGTTTATGAATAACGCAAGAACAAATCACGCATTTTCGCATTTTCCGACGGAAAACTTCAACGAATGTTGAGTTGCCTGCTGTCATATGGTATGGTAAAATTTAATCACAGGCTTGAAAGGAGGCAGAACCATGGCGCAGACCCATTCCCGTTCCATCAGGATGCTGATGTTTTTCCTGCGCTGCGTGATGCCTCACCAGCTCAAGGATGTGGAAAACGTCCGCCTTGCAGAGGACGACCCCGTGGTGTATCTGTGCAACCATGGCGAGCTGTACGGACCGATTGCCGGCATGCTGTACTGCCCTGGGTATGTGCGTCCGTGGACGATCAGCGAGCTGTGCTGCGACGCCCAGGAAGCAACCGCCTACGTGAAGCGCTACACCCTCAAGAAGGTGAAATGGGCAGACAAAACCAAGCAGCGCGTGGCGAAATTTCTCGCGACGAACACGCTGAAGCTCATGCAGGCGGTGAAGTCCATCCCTGTGTTCCGCCACAAGCCGCGGGAGCTGATGACCACCTTCCGCAATTCGGTGGAGGCGCTGCAAAATGGGGCAAACCTGTTGATCTTCCCCGAAGATCCGGATACCGATCCCAACAGCCCGGGATACAAGTCGGGGCGTCCGCCAACGCTATTCCGCGGATTCCCGATGCTGGCCCAGGTGTATTACAACCGCACCGGAAAATGCTGCCGGTTTGTTCCGGTACTCTGCCACAAGGGTGGACGTACCGTATCCTTCGGCACGGAAATTGTTTATGACCCGGATAATGACCCTATTGCCGAGCGCGACCGGATTGTAGATGAGGCTTATCAACAGATGCAGACCCTCTTTGATCGCGAAGAAGCGCTGCTGCATGCATAAAGAGACCCCGACAGCCATGAAAAAACGGCTGTCGGGGTGTTTTCATGTTCAGTTGGCATCCCATTCCATGTGGGTGTTCCCATCAAAGTCTACCCAGCGGAAATGCCCGTCCTCCAGGGTCATGTACCCATGCCAACTGTTCTCCTTGGGGATGGACACGCTGCCGGGGTTTAGGCAGACGCGCTCGTCGTTCACGTCCAGCAGCGGCACATGGGTGTGGCCGTAGATCAGGATGTCACCTTTCTGCATGGGTGGCAGAGCATTCGCGTTAAAGTGATGCCCATGGGTGCAGTACATCAATCGGCTGCCAACGGGCATCACCGCGTAATCCGCCAGAATGGGGAAGGGAAGGACCATCTGGTCGACCTCGGTGTCGCAGTTGCCGCGCACGCACAGCACCTTGTCTTTGATTTCGCTGAGCATGGCGATCACCTGCTTGGGGGCATAATCCTTCGGAAGATCGTTGCGGGGGCCGTGGTAGAGGATATCGCCCAGCAGCAGCAGGCGATCAGCGCCCTCCCGCTGGAAGGCGTCCAGTAGCTGGCGGGTATAATAAGCCGAGCCGTGCAGGTCGGAGGCAATCACGAATTTCATGGGGATCATCCTTTCATGTGATGTGTGCCTATTATACCACGGGCAGGGGAGATAAGCAACAAAAAAGACCGGCTCGATGTGCGGTCGAGCCGATCGGATGTGCTTTGATGCTTTGCTTTTGATGTGTGCGGTGTGTAAACGTTCTAACGGTTCAAGTAAATGAGACGAAGTCTCCTTACTTGATGATCTCCAGGATCACCATCTCGGCAGCGTCGCCGCGACGGGGGCCCATCTTGTACATGCGGGTGTAGCCGCCGTTGCGCTCCTTGCAAGCGGGAGCAATCTCACGGAACAGCTTCTCAACGACGGGGTACTTGACCTCGCGCTGACGAGCCTTGTAGTCAGCCTTGCGCTCATCCTCTTCACGAGCCACGGGCACGTTGTAGAGGTAGGACACGATCTGACGGCGGGCAGCCAGCTTGGAGGGAGCGTCGTTCACGACCTCCTGCTGAACCAGCTGGCCCTTGTCGTTGTGGAACTCCTTCATCACGGTCACGGTGTTCTCGTGCTCCTTGACAGCCAGAGTGATCAGACGCTCGGCAATGCGGCGGACTTCCTTGGCCTTGGCTTCGGTCGTCTCGATCTTGCCGTTATTGATCAGATTAGTCGTGAGGCCACGCAGCAGCGCCTTGCGCTGAGAAGCCGTACGACCCAGTTTGCGCTGGTAAGCCATGGGGTATTTCCTCCTATCATGGGTGGGCGGCGGATTGCGTCAGCATTCCGCACTTTTGAGCCCCGTCTTATTCATCATTCGGGCGCAGGGCCAGACCCAGCTCCTGCAGCTTCTGCTCGACCTCTTCCAGGGACTTGCGGCCCAGGTTGCGGACTTTCATCATGTCTTCCTGGTTGCGCTGAACCAGCTCGGCCACGCTGTTGATGCCGGCGCGCTTCAGACAGTTGTAAGCGCGGACGGACAGCTCCAGCTCCTCGATGGTCATCTCCAGGACCTTTTCCTTCTTGTCGTCCTCAGGCTGCACCATGCTCACGGGGAGGACGGTGTCGGTCAGGCGGACGAAGGAAGCCAGATGCTCGGTGAGAATGCTGGCGGCGCCGCTGACGGCCTCTTCGGGCTTCAGGGTGCCATTGGTCCACACCTCCAGGGTCAGGCGGTCGTAGTCGTTGGACTGGCCGACGCGCTTGTCTTCCACGGTGTAATTCACCTTGTGGATGGGGGTGAAGATGGAGTCGATCGCGATGACGCCGATGGGCATCGTGATATCGCGGGCCTTATTCTTCTCGGCGGAGACGTAGCCGCGGCCACGCTCCAGGCGCAGCGTCATCTGCAGGTGCGCATCCTCATTGAGGGTGGCAATGTGCATCTCGGGGTTGATGATTTCGATCTCATCGTCCACCTTGATGTCCGCAGCGGTCAGCTCGCAGGGGCCGATCTTGTCCACGATCACGGACTTGGGGCCTTCGCCGTACATCTTGACGGCCAGACCCTTCAGGTTCAGGATGATCTCCGTCACATCTTCGGTTACGCCGGGGACGGTGGAGAACTCATGCTGCACGCCCTCGATATGCACAGAGGACACGGCAGCACCGGGCAGGGAAGACAGCAGGACGCGGCGCAGGGAGTTGCCCAGCGTATGGCCAAAGCCACGCTCCAGCGGTTCGACGACGAACTTGCCGTACTTGCCGTTGTCGCCAACTTCGACACATTCGACCTTTGCCTTTTCGATTTCTACGGCCATTTTTGTAACCCTCCTTGCTCAGGTTCGGAGTGAAGGGATGTCGATGCGGGAGAGGGTGGTTTCCCTCATCCCTACTCCCGCTGCACCCTTCATTAACGGGAGTAGAATTCGACGATCATCTGCATCTGGGGCTCGAAGTCCACGTCCTCGCGGGCGGGCAGGGCAACCACAGTGCCAGTCAGGTTGGGAGCGTCGAAGGTCAGCCACTTGGGGGTCACCGCAGTGGTGCCCTCGCGCAGGCCCTTGAACAGCTCGGACTCAGCGCTCTTCTGGCGCAGGGTGATGACGTCGCCCACCTTCACGGAGTAGGAGGGGATGTCCACCTTCTGGCCATTGACGCGGATGTGGCCGTGCACCACGATCTGGCGCGCAGCACGACGGGTCTTGCCCAGGCCCAGACGGTACACGACGTTGTCCAGGCGCTGCTCCAGCAGCTGGAGCATGTTGTCACCGGTGATGCCCTTCATGGAGGTAGCCTTGTTGTAGTAGCCCTCGAACTGCTTCTCGAGGATGCCGTACACAAACTTGACCTTCTGCTTCTCCTTCAGCTGGGCGCCGTACTCGGAGACCTTCTTGCGGCGGGTGCCGCCGGGATTGCGGTTAGACTTCTTATTGCCATAGCCCATGACCGCCGGGGAAACGTCGAAAGAACGGCACTTCCGGGCGATAGGCTGCTTGTTGATAGCCATGTTTCAATGTCCTCCTTCGTTTGCTTACACGCGACGGCGCTTGGGCGGACGGCAGCCATTGTGGGGGATGGGCGTCACGTCCTTGATCATGTTCACGTCCAGACCGGCGGCCTGCAGAGCACGGATCGCAGCCTCACGGCCGGAACCGGGACCCTTGACGTACACTTCGACAGTCTTCAGGCCGTATTCCATCGCGGCCTTAGCGGCGGTCTCAGCAGCGGTCTGGGCAGCGAAGGGGGTAGACTTCTTGCTGCCACGGAAGCCCAGGCCGCCAGCGGAGGCCCAGGACAGGGCGTTGCCCTGCGTGTCAGTGCTGGTGACGATGGTGTTGTTGAAAGAAGAAGAGATGTGGGCAGCGCCGCGCTCGACAAGCTTGCGCTCCTTGCGCTTGCGGACAACCTTCTTGAGGTTCTTCGACTTAGGAGCCATTGTTAATTCCCTCCGTTAATTCTGCGGGCTTGGCGAATTACTTGCCAGCCTTCTTCTTACCAGCAATGGTCTTCGCGGGACCCTTGCGAGTACGGGCGTTGTTCTTGGTGTTCTGACCGCGGACGGGCAGACCACGGCGATGACGGACGCCACGGTAGCAGCCGATCTCCATCAGGCGCTTGATGTTCAGCGCCACTTCACGACGGAGGTCACCTTCGACCTTCAGGTTGTGCTCGATGTAATCGCGCAGCTTGCTGATGTCGGACTCGGAGAGATCCTTCACGCGAGTGTCGGGGTTGATGCCCACTTCCGCCAGCATCTTCTGAGAAGTCTTCAGACCGATGCCGTAGATGTAGGTCAGGCCGTACTCCACTCGCTTTTCACGGGGCAGGTCCACACCTGAAATGCGTGCCATTTGTTACTTGCACCTCCAAATTTTTGGCCTCACCGGCTTTGCCGATGCGGGCTTCCTTGCGGCTTGGCGCCGCGTGTTGTGTTCATGACGCTTTCCGTCATGATGAAGCAGCGGACTGGGTTAGCGATCTGGAGCAACCCACTCCAGAGGGACGTCACTTTCGTCCGCACCCTCGGTGCCGACGCCTGGTGAAAGCAGGCGTTCAGCGGTGCTGCGCGCTCGCATGGATTGGAAGGATGCGACCTTGCAGCACTTGATTTTGCTGGCTTCTTAAGAAGACTTGACCCCTCTTGTGGAACACGCGTATTTTCACATACGCATGCAGCCGCCCACCGTTGGGGCAGAAACCAACTCGTATATTGTATCATCAAAGCGTTGAAATTGCAAGCGCTTCCACAAAATTTCTCCGGCCGGCGAGGAAAGAAATGATGGAGAAATTCCATGAGCAAAATTGTGCAACATGCACTAATTGGCGGGTGCGAAAGGGACTTGCAATTTCCATGGCACATCATGTATAATAGAGGGCACGATACGAAAGGGGGATTGCCCATGTGGAAGCTGCCTGCGGGGGCGGAATTTGTGCTCCGGCGCCTGCATGATGCGGGTTATCAGGCCTATGTGGTGGGCGGGTGCGTCCGCGACACGCTGCTGGGCAAGGCTCCCAAGGACTGGGATGTGTGTACCAACGCGCTTCCCCATGAGATGCAGCGGGTGTTTGCGGATTGCCACGTCATTGAGACGGGCCTGCAGCATGGCACCCTCACGGTGATGCACAACCATGAGCCCTTCGAGGTGACTACCTTCCGCGTGGACGGCGAGTACACCGACCATCGCCACCCGGACGAGGTCATCTTCGTTGCGGATGTGCGCGATGATCTGTCCCGCCGGGACTTCACGGTCAACGCCATGGCGTGGAGCGCTGAAACTGGCGTGGTGGACGCATTCGGCGGCCAGGAGGATCTGGCGGCGGGCGTGATCCGCTGCGTGGGTGAGCCGGAGAAGCGCTTCGGCGAGGATGCGCTGCGCATCATGCGTGCGCTGCGATTCGCCTCGACATACGGCTTTGCGATCGATCCTGCGACAGATGCGGCAATTCATTCACTGAAGCACACGCTGAGAGACGTCGCTGCGGAGCGCATCCGCGTGGAGCTGGCGAAGCTCCTGTGCGGCGACGGCGCGGGGGACATATTGCGGGCGTATCGGGATGTGATCTTCACCCTCTTCCCGGCATTGGCGGCGATGGACGGCTTCGACCAGCGCACGCGCCATCATCTTTGGGATGTGTGGGAGCATACAGTCCGCGCGGTGGAAATGGTGCCTGCATCGGAGACGCTCCGTTTGGCGATGCTTCTGCATGACTGCGGGAAGATCGCGGCGTTCAGCGTGGACGACCAGGGCGAGGGCCATGCCTATGGGCATGAGGAGCAATCCGTCCGCATAGCGGAAAGGGTGCTGGCGGAGCTTCGGATGGACAACGCGACCCGTGACCGGGTGCTGCTGCTGATCGGCAGTCATGGCTGGCCGGTGACGCCGGAAAGGCGGCTGCTGAAGCGGCGGCTGAACCAGCTGGGCGAGGAAGCGCTGCGGCAGCTGATCGAAGTGAAGCGTGCGGATGCGCTGGCAACCGGCACGAAGGATCCTGTGGCGGTAGAAGAACACCGGATCTCGACATTGTCAGCTCTGGATGCGCTGCTCGCGGAGAAACCTTGCGTGACGCTGCGGGAAATGGCCGTGAACGGGCGGGACATGATGGCGCTGGGCGCCAAGGGGCGCGCAGTAGGCGAAACGCTGCAGTGGCTGCTGGAGCAGGTGCTGGACGATGCTCTGCCCAACGAGCGGGATGTGCTGCTTGAGGCGGCACGTGCGCACCTCGGCGCATGAATGTGCATTATATAAGGAAGAAATCCTTTTGGGAAAGAAGGAAATGACGTGCAGAATCTTGCAATGAAGCTCCTGCGGAAGGGAGAATCACCCACGGATCAGCCGGTGCGAAAGCGGCTGGGAACGCTGGGCTCGGCGGTGGGCGTGGGGGTCAATGCGATCCTGGCGCTGGGAAAGCTGCTGATCGGCTCCTTGACCGGTTCGGTTGCCGTCACGGCGGACGCCATCAACAACCTGTCCGATGCCGCGGGCAGCGTGGTGTCGCTGGTCAGCATGCGTCTGGCCCAGAAGCCGGTGGACAAGGAGCATCCCTTCGGTCATGGCCGCATGGAGTACCTGGGTGCGCTGGCGGTGGGCGTGATGATCCTCGTCATGGGCGTGGAGACCTTCACCTCCGGTGTGAAGAGCATCCTTCATCCTACGGAGATCGCCTTTGGCTGGGTGCCCTTCTGGCTGCTGGTGGCCTCCATCGTGATGAAGGGCGGGCTGTTCCTGTTCTACAATGCGGTGGGCAAGCTGATCGACTTCCCGTCTTTGATCGCTGCGGCGAAGGATTCCCTGTCCGATATGCTGGCGACTTCGGCGGTGGTGGTGTCGATGATCGCCGCCCACGGTTTCGGCATCCCGATCGACGGCTGGATGGGCGTGGCGGTATCGCTGCTGGTTCTGAAGGCGGGCTTCGAGGTGGTCAAGGACACCGTGGACAGCCTCATGGGCGGACGCAAGAACCCGGAGCTGGGCAAGGAGATCATCTCCCGGCTGATGAAGTACGAGCATATCCTCGGCACCCATGACCTGCTCATCCATGATTACGGCCCCGGGCGCTGCATCGCCTCCATCCACGCGGAAGTTCCGGCGGATGGCGACATCCTGGTGCTGCACGAGATCATCGACCGGGCGGAACATGAGATCGGCGAGGAACTGAACATTCCGCTGTGCATCCACATGGACCCCGTTGTCACCGGTGATGAAAAGACGGACGAAGCGCATGCGCGGCTCAGCGAATTCCTGCGCGGTCTGGACGGCGGCTTCATGCTCCACGACCTGCGCATGGTGCCCGGCGAAAACCGCACCAACCTGGTCTTTGACGTGGTGATCCCCGCGGGCTACACGGAGACGAAGACGCTGACGGAGAAGATCTGCGCTGCGGCGAAGGAGATCGACCTCCGATACGAGTGCGTCATCCACTACGACATTGATTACTATCATTGATAAAGAAGCATCCCCCGGTCCTGTGACCGGGGGATGCGTGCATGTTGGGGGAAATCAGTCATCCGCGTAGACAACGTCCAGCGGGACCCAGCCGCGGCGGTAGGGCTGGGGATCCAGCGGAGAGCCATAATCGACGTACTCAATCAGGGCCCAACCGTCCTCGATGGCGTAGATGTCCAGCTTGTTGCCGGGGTGGATGACGCTGGTGGTGAACACCTTGTACTGCTCGCCTGGGCCGAAGGAGACGTAGGTCTTCTTCAGGGCCTTCTGGGTGTCCAGGGGATCGTAGATCTCCGGTTCGTTGGGGATCAGGTCGGGATTGATGTTCAGGTAGGATTCACTGGTGTAGGCGCGGTACCACTCGTTCTTGTACTGGAACTCGATCTGGTACCAGTAGACGTTGTTGTAGTCATCGTAAACCTTGGAGAACACTTTGACCTCGTCCCCCTCGGAGAAGAAGGAACCGGGCTCGTCGAAACGGGTGCCGGGGCCGGAACGGGTGGCGACGCGCTTGGCCAGCGTGGTCACAACGCCGCCCAGGCTGGGGTATTCCACGGGCTTGCTGGTGGGACGGGGTGTGATCAGCTCCACCTGGGGCTCCTTGGTGATCACCGAGACGTAGGGCGTGTTGGTGGGACGGGGCGTGATGTACTCCACATAGTCATCATAGCCGCTGCTGCCCGTGTAGTCGTCCTCCTCCGTCCAGGGGCCGGGGGTGGGGGTCACATACACTACGGGAACGCGGGGCGTGGCGGTGGCGTAGGCTCTGGGAGTAGCGGTGGCGTGGCTGCCGGCGGCTATGGCCACATCCGCGATGGTAGCGCCGGTCCGGCCATAGCCGGTGATGGTGCTCTCAATGGTCAGCTCAATCCGGGAAACGCCGGTGAACTGCTTGGGCAGCAGCAGACGCTGATAGCCGTTGTTCCAGCTTTCGGACGCGGTGTTGGGGCGGAAAGCATCCGTCAGACGGTAACGGTAGCTGTCGAAGGACTCGGTGTAGCGGTTCGCCTGATAGTAGATGGTCACCTTCACCTGATCGGGACGGTCATAGTGGCTGTACCAGTTCTGGGTGTAGGCATAGCCGCTGCGGATCCAGACCTCGCCCACGGTGCCGTACTGGGGGTAGATGGTCAGGTCGGCGCCGTATCCGGAGGACTGCTTCGTCCAGGCGGAGGAGGCCTCGTCATCGGTCAGGCTGGTGACGTAGCCATTGGCGTCGGTGACATAGGCGATGGCCTGCTGGCCGGGGATGGCAGCAAAGGCGGTGGCGCACAGGCAAAGCAGCAGGGCCAGCACGACCAGGGGGAGGAAGCGCAGTTTCGTCATGACATTCAGCGTCCTTTCTGAAAAAAGCTGCAGCACGCGCAGGATGGCGCGGGGGCTTTCACACATATAACGAATCAAATAGGTAAATTCTTCACAGGAATGGACAATTCCTGCAAATTTTTTTCCACATTTTTTCGCAGAGGGGAATTTTGCTCTTTTCAAATCGGGCGAAACGTTGTACAATAGATACATCAGGAAGCGAAACGTTGTCCGGATATCCGTATGACGTGAAATGTAAGCGTTTCCACAACGAAGGAGGAGATCCCCCATGGAGCTTCGTACTGCATCCTCTCCCCGTGACGTGAAGCATTATGACACCAAGCGTCTGCGCGAGGAGTTTCTGATCGACGATTTGTTCAAGGCCGATGACGTGAAGCTGGTGTACAGCCACATTGACCGCATCATCACCGGCAGCGCTGTGCCGGTAACTGCCCCCCTGGCGCTGGCCACCGGCGACGAGCTGCGCGCGGAGTACTTCCTGCAGCGCCGCGAGCTGGGCGTGATCAATATCGGTGGGGAAGGTACCGTCACCGTGGACGGTCAGGTGTATACCTTGCGTCACCGCGACGGCCTGTACGTGGGCCGCGGCTGCAAGGATATCGTGTTCGCCTCCAGCGATCCCGCCAATCCTGCGAAGTTCTACCTGAACTCCTGCCCTGCGCACACCGCGTATCCCACCGTGTACATCCGCCCCGAGGACTGCGTCCGCCAGGAGCTGGGCAGCCTCGAGAGCGCCAACCACCGCACCATCTGCAAGTACATCCTGCCCGGTCAGGTGCAGTCCTGCCAGCTGGTGATGGGCATGACCAAGCTGGAGCCAGGCTCCGTGTGGAACACCATGCCCTGCCACACCCATGACCGCCGCATGGAGGTCTATCTGTACTTCGATCTGCCCGAGGACGCTTTCGTGATGCACTTCATGGGAGAGGGCGACGAGACCCGCCACATCATCATGCGTAACGAGCAGGCGGTCATCAGCCCCTCCTGGTCGATCCATTCCGGCTGCGGCACCCAGGCCTACACCTTCATCTGGGGCATGTGCGGCGAGAATCAGGATTTCGACGACATGGACGGCATCCGTATGCAGGACCTGAAGTAATAGCGATTATTAAGTAGGAGGTACACCCCCATGAACATGTTCTCTCTGGAAGGCAAGGTTGCGCTGGTGACCGGCGCGTCCTACGGCATCGGCTTCGCGATCGCCAAGGCTCTGGCCAAGGCCGGCGCGACCATCTGCTTCAACGACCTGAAGCAGGAGTTTGTCGATAAGGGCCTGGCCGCTTACGAGGCGGAAGGTATCAAGGCCCACGGCTATGTCTGCAATGTCTGCGACGAGGAGGGCGTCAATGCCCTGGTCAAGCAGATCGAAGAGGAAGTCGGCGTGATCGACATCCTGGTCAACAACGCGGGCATCATCAAGCGCATTCCCATGTGCGAGATGAGCGCGGCGGATTTCCGTCAGGTTGTCGATGTGGACCTGAACGCGCCCTTCATCTGCGCCAAGGCCGTCATCCCCTCCATGATCAAGAAGGGCCATGGCAAGATCATCAACATCTGCTCCATGATGTCCGAGCTGGGCCGCGAGACCGTGTCTGCCTACGCTGCGGCCAAGGGCGGCCTGAAGATGCTGACCAAGAACATCTGCTCCGAGTACGGCCACTACAACATCCAGTGCAACGGCATTGGCCCGGGCTACATTGAGACGCCCCAGACCGCGCCCTTGCGTGAGATCCAGCCTGATGGCAGCCGTCATCCTTTTGACCTGTTCCTGATGGGCAAGACCCCCGCTGGGCGTTGGGGTCAGCCGGATGAACTGGGCGGCCCCGCCGTGTTCCTGGCCTCCGACGCCTCCAACTTCGTCAACGGTCACATCCTGTATGTGGACGGCGGCATCCTGGCTTACTTCGGCAAGCAGCCCTAAGCGCTGACGCGTCTCGTGAAAATGCTGCGGCATTTTCACGAAAGAGGTTTGCACTCGCTCACGTAAGGAATGTTTTCAGCAGCGCTGAAAACGCCCCGCCCCGCTGGGAGACCCGGCGGATACGATTACAGTCTGCCGACGGCGATAATGAGGTGCTGAACACGTTGTCTCTTCGCTGCATGGCTTCGGTCATGCAGCTTTTTTATGCCCGAATCGGCAAAAAGTGGGCCTAAAAAGGAAAAAGGAAGAAAGTCCCCCTTGCGTTCTTGGAAAAGGTGTGATAGAATAGTAGCGCTGATTTACCGAGGAGGTATTTGAAATGTCTATTTTTCTGGGTATTGTTGTCATCCTGTCCGCACTGGTTCTGGTGCTGACTGTTCTGTTCCAGTCCTCCAATGCCAAGGGCCTGGGCGCCATCGCTGGCGAAGCTGAGACCTACTTCGGCAAGAACAAGGGCAAGACCATCGACGCTAAGCTGGCGCTGGGCACTAAGATCGCTGCTGCGGTTTTCGTGGCGGCGGCTCTGCTGATGCTGTTCTTCTAATAGGAACACGGTGATTGACATGAAGAGGGCTGTTCGCGGATTGTGAGCGGCCCTTTTTGCCATATTGTAAATAGGAAAGGAGACCATCATTATGAAGAAAATGACCTATATCTGGCAGGATCGCAAGCGCACGTTCCTGGGCCTGCCGCTGTCCTTCACCAAGTACATGCTCAATGAAGAACGCATCTTTGTGGAGAAAGGCTTCTTCAACGCTGTGCTGGATGAGGAGAACCTCTACCGCGTGCGCGACGTGCGAGTGTCCCGCAGCCTGGGCCAGCGTATTTTCGGCCTGGGTACTGTGACGGTGTTTGCCACCAACGGCGAAACTGTGCTGGAGTCCATCAAGAACCCCATCGAGGTGAAGGAAGAAATCGTCCGCCTGGTGGAGGCGGCCCGCAAGAAGCACAACATCCGTGCCAGCGAAATGCTGATGGGTCAGGATGATCAGGATTGCAACTGCGATCACGACCTGGATGGCGCTCCGGATGGGCAGGAGTAACATAAAAGGAAACGCGCTCCCTCATGAGGGAGCGCGTTTTTGCGTGGTTTACTGCTTCTCGCACAGCTGGCAGAAGGTGTCGATCTCAGTCTTGACGACTTCCAGCGAAGCGCGCCAGAAGTCGGGATTGCGCACATCGATGCCCACGCTGGCGGCAACCTCGGCGATGGTGCCGGAGCCGCAGGAGCGCAGCAGCTGGTTGTACTTGGGCACGAAGGCGTCGCCCTCCTTCAGGTACTGGGCGAACACGCCCTTGCCGAACAGCTCGCCAAAGGCATAGGGGAAGTTGTAGAAGTTCAATCCGCTGGAGTAGTAGTGGCTCTTGCAGGCCCACATGTAGGGATGACGCACATCCTTGGCAAGGCCGTCGCCGTAGGTGGCGTCCTGGGCGCGGAGCATGCAGTCCTTCAGCTCGTCCACGGTCATGGCGTGGTCGGCGCGGGTGTCGATGACTTCGGTTTCGAACAGGTAGCGGCTGAGGATGTCCACGCAGGTCTGGGTCACTTCCATCAGGGAGGACTCCAGCAGGGTGAACTGTTCCTCGGCGGAGGCGTTCTTCAGCACCTGATGAGCCAGCATGGTCTCGTTGAAGATGGAGGCAGTTTCCGCCAGGGGCATGGGGGTGCCGGTCAGGCAGTAGGGGAGGCCGGCCATGCAGCGGTTGTGCCAGGCGTGGCCCAGCTCATGAGCCAGGGTGGAAATGTCGGAGAAGGAGCCCTGATAGTTAGTCAGGATCAGGCTGCGGTCATACTCGTGGGCACCCGCGCAGAACGCGCCGCCGCCCTTGCCCTCGCGGGGGTATACGTCGATCCAGCGCTGCTCGAAGGCGTTGTCCATGAACTGCGCCATGGCGGGGGTGAACTTGCCCATCTCGCGCAGGAGCACCTCGCGGGCCTCCTCGATGGTGTAGGCCTTGCTGGCCTTGCCCACAGGGGCGAACAGATCG
>JAZNSI010000047.1:0-81539 GCA_045591175.1 Clostridia bacterium | reverse complement strand
CTCCGTTCCCACCAGCCCCATGCGGCTGTCGCGCAACAAACAAAGGAGCCCGTGCGGCGATTTTGCAGAGTATTCCTTTATTCGGCCAGCGCCGAGACAAGCCCGGCGCAGGCTACACTTGCTCATTGCAAGCAATGAGCTGCGTTAGTCGGGCATTGCCCGACCTTCACCGCGTTAGCGGAAATTCAAAGGAATCCTCTGCAACCAGAGCCGCCAAACAAAACAGCCGCTCGTACTGCCGCAATGGAACAGGGGGTCCGGGGTGGCATGCTTTATGCCACCCCGGGCGCTCGTGAGGTCACGCTATGCGTGACGAGCGCTGTCAATGCTTGCATTGATGGCGCGAAGCCCTTGACAGCCCTCGTGGCTGACAAGGGCCGGTATGGTACTTTCTCGCGAGAGAGAAAATACATCTTTCACATAAGACCACTAACATATTGAAAAGATAAGCCGCACAATAGACCGTTCCTTACCAGCAAGACTTTACCGGAAGTACGGTCTTCTTCTTTCCGGCTGCGTGAGCTGTTTCTCGAATCCATACGGATTCTCAAAAGGCGCGTGCTTCTTTGCGCTGCGGCGCGGAGGTCTCCGACGGGGAGGGGCCTCCGCGGCCCCTTCCAACCCCCGTAAGGGGCAATCGCCCCTTAACCCTTTTTGGCTCCGCCCCTCTTGCAAATCCCATTAACCGATGCTATAATAAACGGTGACGCAAATTTAAGCCTTCACCGGCTTTTCATACCGAAGGGAGTACCACTATGAAGAACATCACCTCCGCGCAGCTGCGCGAAATGTTCCAGTCCTTCATGGAGTCCAAGGGACATCATCGCATCCAGTCTGCCTCCATCATCCCCGAAAATGACCCCACCGTCCTCTTCACTACCGCCGGCATGCATCCCCTCGTGCCCTACCTGATGGGCACCCCCCATCCCGCCGGCACCCGCCTGACCGACGTGCAGAAGTGCATCCGTACCGGCGATATCGAGGAAGTGGGCGATCCCTCTCACCTGACCTTCTTCGAAATGCTGGGCAACTGGTCCCTGGGCGATTACTTCAAGAAGGAAGCCATCTCCTGGTCCTGGGAGTTCCTGACCAGCCCCGATTACCTGGGCCTGGATAAGGACAAGCTGGCCTTCTCCGTCTTCGCCGGCGATGAGGACTGCCCCCGTGACGAGGAAGCCCACGACCTCTGGCGCTCCATGGGCGTTGAAGAGGATCATATCTTCTACCTGCCCAAGGAGAACAACTGGTGGGGCCCTGCCGGCCAGACCGGTCCCTGCGGCCCCGACACCGAGATGTTCATCATCCGCGACAAGGCCCCCTGCGGCCCCAATTGCTCTCCTGCCTGCTCCTGCGGTCGTTATCTGGAAATCTGGAACGACGTGTTCATGCAGTACAACAAGCAGAAGGACGGCACCTTCATCCCGCTGGAGAAGAAGAACGTCGATACCGGCATGGGCCTGGAGCGCACCATCTGCGTGCTGACCGGCAAGAAGACCGTGTACGAGATCGACGCCTTCACCGGCATCATCGCCAAGATCGCCGAGCTGTCCGGCAAGGGCTATGAGGATGACGAGGCCACCACCCGCGCCTTCCGCGTGGTTGCTGACCACCTGCGCACCTCCACCTTCATCCTGGGCGACGACCGCGGCGTGTCCCCCTCCAACACCGACCAGGGCTACATCCTGCGCCGCCTGATCCGCCGTGCCGTCCGCTACGGCATGTCCCTGGGCATGGCCGAAGGCTTCACCGCCGAGATCGCGCAGGTCATCATCGACCAGTACAAGGCCGTGTACCCCGAGCTGGATCGCAACGCCGCCTTCGTCACCGAGCAGCTCAAGCTGGAGGAAGGCCGCTTTGCCCGCACCCTCCGCCAGGGCGAGAAGGAGTTCGAGAAGGTGTACAACAACACTGTGAACACCAAGGCCCTGCTGGAGTCCATCCTGAATGCCGAGGACAAGATCGCCTTCGCGCAGGAGATGGCCAAGGTGAAGAAGCTCCGTCCCTCTCCCGACATGATGCCCATCATCGAGGCCGCGAACGCCGCTGACGAGGCTGCCCTCGTCGCCGCCGTCAACGCCCGCATGGCGAGCCTCAACGTGCTGGACGGCCGCAGCGCCTTCAAGCTCTACGACACCTTCGGCTTCCCGATCGAGATGACCATCGAGCTGGCCGCTGAAAAGGGTCTGACCGTGGACGAGGCGGACTTCGCCGAGCGCTTCAAGAAGCATCAGGAGCTGTCCCACCAGGGCGCTGAGCAGAAGTTCAAGGGCGGCCTGGCTGACCACAGCGAGCAGACTGCCAAGCTGCACACCGCCACCCACCTGCTGCACGCCGCACTGCGCAAGGTGCTGGGTGACGAGGTTGCCCAGAAGGGCTCCAACATCACCGCCGAGCGTCTGCGCTTCGACTTCTCCTTCGGCCGCAAGATGACCCGCGAGGAGATCGACGAGGTCGAGCGCCTGGTGAACGTCGCCATCGAGGCGAAGGTTCCCGTGGTGTGCGAGGAAATGACCGTGCCCGAGGCTAAGGAAAAGGGCGCGATCGGCCTGTTCGAAAGCAAGTACGGCGAGAAGGTCCGCACCTACAAGATGGGCGAGTACTCCTTCGAGATCTGCGGCGGCCCCCATGCCGAGAACACCGGCGACCTGGGCTCCTTCAAGATCCAGAAGGAAGAGAGCTCCTCTGCCGGCGTGCGCCGCATCAAGGCTGTGATCAAGTAAAAGAAAAGGGTCGAAGACCCTGCCCCTGTCCTGCATGAACGCGGGACAGGGGCGGTTTTTTGTCTCTTTGCGGGTTGGTGCGGCCTGTTACGCCCGCATTCTCCCTCAGTCAGCGAGCAAGCTCGCTGACTGAGGGAGCCTGCGCAACACGCATCGCAGTCAATTCACCAGGGAATCCCCCCGCAATCTGTAAAATCTCCGCCAGCTTCTTCCCATTTGGCGGATTTCGTGGTATGATAGAGGGCGAACCATGAAAGGAGCCATCCTGATGAAGAAATTCGTGCGAATCATCGCCTTTATGCTGCTGCTGACCCTTTTCTGCCCCACCGCCTTGGCGAAGGCCCCCGACGCTATACCGCTGAAGGAAATTTCCGCCACCCAGGTCGAGCCCCCGCCGGAGATCCAGCAGGTGCTGGACATCGCCTATGCCGAGTGGCAGGCGACGGACGGCAAGAACCTGACGGACAAGAACAAATTCACCGAGTGGCGCGGCAAGGGCTACAAGTTCCAGTGGTGCGGCGGCTATGTGACCTGGTGCATGCTGGAAGCCGACATCCCTATGATGACGCTGGGTGAGTTCCAGTCTGCGGCAAAAAAGTCCGCTGACCGCCTTGTGCTGCAGGAGGGCCTCTATCACTGCAAAGAAGCCCTGCCCAGCAAGATCCTGAGCGGCTATCAGTACATGGAACGCGTCACCGCCGTGCCCCAGAAGGGCTTCATCATCATTTACGGCACCAGTTGGAACGAAACTGTCCATACCGCCCTTGTTTATGATGTGGAGGAGCTGGGCGAGGGCAAATTCCGCATCACCACCCTGGAGGGCAATGTCAAGAACAACGGTACGCCCAACTCCATCACCATGTACATCCGTGACTATGACATGAACGCCGAGGTCAACATCAAAGCGAAATACTCCACCAACCTGACAGCAGTGCCGGAAGCCGAGCAGACGGTTGCGGGCGCGGATTACACCCTGATGGAGGGTGTTCCGGATAGCGGCTACAAATCGCAGATGTACTATGTCTACTGCTTCCTGATGCCCTGGGTGCCCGGTGATCCGGCGCTGTCCACCCCCGTGCCCACGGCGACGCCGGAACCCACGCCTGCCCCGACGGCAACGCCCGCGCCTACGGCAGAGCCGACTGCCGAACCCACCGCCACGCCCGCGCCCACCGAGGCCCCCACGGAGGAGCCTGCTGATCCCAATGCGCCGGTGATCGCGGAGGTGATCGTGCTGACCCCGCCGCCCGCTGTTACGCCTGCGCCGGAGGCCACCGAGGCCCCCGTCGTTACGGAGGCCCCCACGGCTGCGCCTACTGCGGAACCCACCGCTGAGCCGACTGCCGAGCCCACGCCCGAACCTACGCCCGTTCCGGTGGAAGACCCCACCTGGCCCTGTCAGGGTGAGGACGGCCAGTGCCCTTACATCACCCGCGCGGAGGATGATCCCTTCTGCCGCAAGTGCGACCGCAACGACAACGGCGTTGAGGACGCAAAGGAATAAGTGCATACCAAAAGCCGCTGCATAGGACGTGCAGCGGCTTTTTTCGTGGATGCGGGCTTACATGTTGCTCAGCAGCATCCCCACGATGCCGCCGCCGGCCACGCCCATGCCCAGGTCTGCCAGGTATGCCCCGGTGGAGGCGCCCTGCCCGGAAAGCAGTGCGTACATGCCCACGCCAATGGCCATATAGAGCAGCCCCACCAGCGCCCCCTTGAGCAAGCCGCCCTCGCAGCCACGGCCCACGCAGACATACACGCCCGCTCCGATGGAAACCAGCTTCAGAACCTGGTTGATGATGCGCACCAGGCCCTCCGTCGGGCGCAGCCATTGCATCAGCAGCGCGAAAATGGCCACTCCGGCCACCGTCACCCCGATGGCCACCAGCAGCCCCTTCAATATGCGCAGCCACGCGGGCGATGCGGCGCGGCGGCGATGTGCGGCTCTTGTCATGACGAATCCCTCCTTGTCCCTGTGGTGGAAGGTATGCGGGGGAAGGCGTGGGTATGACAAGCGAAAAGGCTCCCAGCTGGGTAGAGGAGTCTCAAGGAACAATTTGTCCTGCAACGAACGAACGAGCATCCGTCGAAAATTACGGATGCTCGTTTGCTTATGTGGTTCCCAAACGCAATGCACCGGAACGGTGCGTATAATTGCGCCCTCCTGAAATGGTGGGAATTCATTTTTCGTCTGCTCAACAAATTGGAATTTACTTCTTCAATACTTTCTTGCACCAAGTGCGTTTATTGCATTTGGGACACTTTAAGTGACGGGTAAAGCCTCTGTGCATAGCCATCATCGCTTCCTTATAGGTGGGTACAATTTCATAACCGCAATTTTTGCATTTATAAGCACCTACGCTCACCTCAAGTTTTACTGCATAGAAGCACGGAATCAAAAACACGACGCAAACACCAAGAATTGTGACAAACTGCCCCACTCCTTCAGGAATCAAAAATGCAGCAAGAAAAACACCTGCAAGTAAGGCGGTCATACTTTCAATCATGATTGCCCACATAGAAGTCCAAATTGTTTTGCTTTTCTTCTCTAATTCTTCCGCCATATCAAGCAAAAGCTGTTCGTTTTTCTGATTGTTATTTTCCATATTGATTTTCTCCCCACTTAGTAATTCATTTACACTGATGCAAAGAATATCACACAGTTCAAGCATTATCGAAGTATCGGGCATTGCGATGCCCCGTTCCCACTTGGAGATTGCTTTGTCGGTGATACCCAGTTTTTCTGCCAACTGCATTTGTGTTAAGTTTGCTTTTTTTCTGCACTCGGCAATAAATCTTCCGATTTTTATTTGGTTCATAGGTTGCCTCCTTTCGCATTCAGTATAGATAATTAAGAGGAGAAAACACACCCACCATTGGTTTAGTGAGGAGAAGTAAACCATTGGTAGAGTGAAAATTGACCGTCAAATTCAAGTTTATCGCTTTTATTCTATCACAGCATTACACGGAACCGCAAGCCAGTCAAAGGCTTGCGGTTTCATTGTTTGCATAATGGTAAGTGAAAGATAACTCTTTCCTTTCCATCCCTTTTCCTGGCGGGAGCCTTTTCTGTCAGAACAGCTGCCTGTTCATGATCGCAGTAATGAGATTGCCATTCATGAAAATGGGTGCCAGGGAACTTTCGTCGATCAGCTGGGAGAGGATGTCCATGGGCAGCATCGTCAGCACCAGGGGGACGACGGTGAACAGGGCCAGGCAGAGGAGGATCCCCCGCAGGAGGCCGAAGACCCCGCCGGTCAGGGCGTCAAACTGCTTGAGCATCGGGAATTTGAACACCGCCCGCAGCAGATTCAGCAGCGCGGAGAGGATGGCGTACATCACCAGGAAGCAGCCCAGGAAGCAGATGATGTTGATGCTGGACTGCAGGATGGTCTGGCTGACGTAGTCCGCGACGGTGGAGGCGGCTCCGGCAGAGCCGTAGACCAGGTTTTCCAGGTTGACCTGGAGGATGGAATCCAGCGGCGCGGGGAGGCTCACGTTGGCCAGCACCTGATCGATGCCCTCCCGGGCCAGGGTGCTGACGTTGGTCAGCGCCAGCTCAAGGTCGCCGATGCGGGAGGAAGCGTCGGTGTAGTGCAAAAGCGTGCGCTGCAGCTCCTGATTGTTCTGGATGGCCGCGGCGATGCGCGGGTACAGGCTGAAGGACGCCAGGAAGGAAAGCAGACCGCTGCCCAGGTTGATCACGCTGGAGATGAACCCGCGATACAGCCCGAAAAGCACCGATATGCCAATGATGGCAAGAATGATGTAATCAACGATATTCAAAGGAGCCTCCGTTTCCGACCGGTCAGGGTCTTATTCCGGAATTTCGCCCTGGTAGTAGCGCTTTTCGCCTTCGGTCAGGGCATCGTAGCCGTATTCCTTGACGACCTTGTCCAGCCACTTCTGCCGTGCGGCGGTGAGGATGGGATCGTGATCGCCGCCGATGGCATGCTCCTGGTTGATCTTGTCGATCTCCGCGCGGCGCAGGGCGGGTGCGCAGTAGGGGCAGAACTCCAGGTCGGCGAAGTCTCCGGTGTCCAGCTCGGCATAGGTGAAGGGGGTAAAGACAATGCCGGACTTGGCGCTGTCGCAGTGGTCTTCCTTGTGGTAGTAGGTGCCGCCCTCGGCGTTGTAGTAGAGGGTCAGATCGTCGGCGGGATAGGCAACCTGACGGCCCTGCCAGTCCTCCCAGACCACCAGGCGGCCGATGTCTTTGCGGTTGTCCCAGATCCACTTCATGTTGTAGCCGTCCGCGTTGAGCTTGCGCTGCACGCGGATGCAGCCGTGGCTGGCGCGCTGACCCAGGAAGGGCTCGGTGGTGGTGTAGATGCGGGTGTTGCTGTTGGAGCGCTGCACATAGGGCACCTCATGCAGCAAATCGCCGTCGTTGAACTTCATGCCCATGGGGGCGAACATGTTGTCCGACCAGAAACCGCCGGTGGCGCTGATATAGAGGAAATCGCCGGAGCGGGTCTCGTTGTAAGGCTGCTTCTCATTGGACAGGCCGGTGGATACCAGCAGCGTGGTGATCAGCTTGCCCTCGCCAAAGAGGTAGAGCCGCTGGGTCAGCTTGTCCACGACGATGTGGTACTTCTTGTTGACCTGCTTGGTTTTGAGGTTGCTGGTCTTGACATAGCCCTGCACCAGCATGTTCCATGCGTCCACGGAGTTATCGTGGAAGGTGGAGGAGTAGGTTTCGATCAGCGTCCAGCCGTTGTCCAGCGTCTCGATGACGCGCACCGCCTGGCTGGAACCGGTGATGACGCCGATTTGACGGCTTTCGGTATCCGGCTCGGCGTAGATCTTGCGCTGGCCCTTGTGGGTGGCGTCGTAGTAGGTGAAGGGCGAGGTCAGCATGGTCCAGATGGCTTCCTCGTCGGTGATGTCCATGGGCGTGCCCCAGTAGGTGCCCTCGTCCTTCTCGGTCAGGGGATAAGCGCTGCCGTAGGAGGGGGTATAGACGATCTCCTCCACGGGGACGGGGGTGGCGGTGGGCTCGGGCTCTGCGACGGCTTCCTCCGCCTCGGCGTGGTCGATGGCGATGGTGGCGTCCCATTCGTCGCCGGGGAGGGGCTCGCCGGTCAGCACCTGCACGGGGGTGAGGACATACTCAATGGGTTCAGGGGTGGCAGTGGGGACGGGGGTGGCGAACACTACGCCAAACTCCTCCGGGCTGACGCTGATGTGCTCCTCGTTGGAGGAGAAGCCGGTGGCGTCGGTGAGGGTGAGGGTCAGGGCGGTGGTGCCCTCCTTCATAGTGGAGGCGTCCCAGACGATCTGGTTCATGCCGCCGGACACGCTGCGGTTCTCCAGCAGCGACCAGACGTTGCCGCGATACACGCCCACGGTCAGCAGACCCTCCACGCTGGCGTAGAAATCCACCGTCATGGTTTGGGTTTCGATGTCCTTCGTGGGGACGATGCTGGTCAGGTAGGGGGCCTGATCGCCGATGACCACGGTACAGGAGGCCTCCTGGCCGTCCATGGCCACGACGAGCTTATACACGTTCTCCGCCGGGGAAACGCCGCCTGCCGTGCCGTTCCACCACATCTGGTTCTGACCGGCGTACACAGGCAGATCCGTCACCACGTCCATGACGAAATTGTCCTGATTATCGCGCAGGATCAGGTCGCACTCGCCGTCATGGGGGACGTAGAAGCTCAGCAGGAAGGCCTTGCCGGGACGGATGGCCTCCGCCGGGGTATCGATGGACAGCGCCGGCGCCTCCGCAAAAACAGCGAGGGGCAGCAGCATCAGCGTCATCAGCAGACAGAGCAGTTTGCGCATCGGGAACACTCCTATATCAGTCTGTACACCGCGCCGGAGCGCGATGCAGAGTTATCAACAGCGGACAACGAATAATGATATCACAAATTTCCGGTCGTGTCCATTAAATCATGAGCGGGACGATATCCCGGGCGCTGCGGACCCGCAGATCGCACCGGCCAGCGGGGAAGCGATCCTCCGGGTCGATCAGCACGCTGAGGACGCCCGCCGCCATGCCGGATTCCGTGTCCAGCGGCCTGTCGCCGATCATGACGCACTCCGCAGGGCTCAGGTCGTGCTTCGCCATCAGGTGGAGCAGCATGTCCGGCGCGGGCTTGCGGGGGAGCTTGTCCTCCTCGGTCACGAAGCCGCTGAAGCAGGGCAGAAGCCCGGCTTTCTCCAGCAGATCGCGGCTGACCATGTCCCGGTGGGTGGCGACATAGTGCTTCACCCCCGCGTCATGCAGGGCAGTCAGGGCCTCCGGGATGCCGGGCATCGGGGGCAGGCCGTGCAGCAGCTTGTCCTTCTCGTGGCGGCGGAAGGCTGTGACCAGCTCCTGCGGCGCGACGCCGTTCTCCGCGCCCACCACCTGGCAGCAGTGCCAGAGGGTGTCCTTCATCAGGGCGAGCGTGCGCTCCGGGGTGATGACGACGCCGAATTCCGCCGCGCTGGCCAGGAAGGCCCGCACCATCGCCGGGTAGGAATCCAGGAGCGTGCCGTCAAAGTCCCAGAAGACATGGCGGGCGCCGCTGAACGCCAGCTGCCGGGCCACCAGCGTGTCCGCCGGGCAGAATTCGTAATGCAGCATCTCGCGGGGCTGGACGAAGCGCACGTCCTCGTGCTCGGTGGGGACGGGCAGGGCGGTGGTATCCGCGTCGATAAAGTGGAACAGGATGCCCTGCGCCTCCCGCTGGCAGCGGATGCTGCGTACGGTGACAGGCAGGGAGAGCTCCTCCGCGAGTTCGCGGATGAGGCAGTCCTCCGCGGATTCGCCCGGTTCGAGCTTGCCGCCGGGGAACTCCCACAAATGGGCGTTGTTTCGGCCCTCGCCCCGCTGGCAGATAAGGATCCGGCCCTCGCGGTCATACACGATGCCGGCGGATACTTCGATCATTGGTACCTCCAATGGGATTACTTGACCACCAGGCCCAGCAGCTTTGCCAGCTCCGCAGCCTGGGGTCTTCGACCCTTTTCAGGGGAATTATCTGACCACCAGCCCCAGCAGCTTTGCCAGCTCTGTAGCCTGCAGCGGCGTGACGATCATCCCCCGCAGATCCGGCAGGTTGACCAGGATGCCATCCAGATTGCAGGTGGTCATGTCGACGCCCTTCATGGGCGTGCGGAAGAGGGTGGCGCGGGTCAGGTCGCAGTCGGTGAATTCGACGTTCTTGAGGATGACGTTCTCCAGCGCGGCCTCGGTCAGCTGGCTGCCGGTGAACAGCACGCGGTCAGTCTTGGCCTCGGTGAGGTTGATGTAGTCCGCCTTGCAGTCCTTGAAGGTCACGCCGCGCAGGATTGCATTGACCATCTCCACCGCGCTCAGGCGGCAGGTGTCGAAGGTGACCCGGTTGAACACAGCGGTCTCCAGGTTGGCACGGCTCAGGTCGCAGTGGTCGAAGATCACGTCCACAAAGCCCGCGCGGGTGAGGTCAGCATCGGTGATGCGGCACTTGCGGAACACGCAGCCGCGGAATTCCTTTGCCCGCATGCGTTCGTGGGCCATGTCCGCCTCGTCAAAGAGGCAGTTCTCGAACTCGTCCTCGTCGGGGAGCTCGTAAAGCCCGGTCAGGTCATCGGGGATGCGGGGCAGATCGAGTTTCATGGCGTTCCTCCATTATACCGTTCACCTGCGATGAGCACGCGTGTGCAGCGTGGAGAGAAAAGTCAGCCTCATCGCGAGAAAAGGGTCGAAGACCCCTCCAGCATTTGCTGAGCGATCATCTCCACATGCTTGCGGGCCTGGTGGGCCGCCTCGGCAGACTCCGCCGCGGACACGGGCGTGTCGCCCATGAGGCCCACGAACTGGCTGACCTTCAGGCCCAGCGCCTCCTGCATGGCGGCGTCGGAGCCCTGGGGGGCCACCAGGTAGTAGCACAGCAGGCTGTCCTCCTGGCCCATGCGGTGGGCGCGATCCTCCGCCTGGGAGTGCACCGCCGGCGACCAGTCCAGCTCGCCGAAAACCACGCAGGTGGCTCGCTGGAGGTTGAGGCCGCTGGCCGCGCGAAGGCTGATACACAGCACGTCCGTCTTGCCGGACATGAAGCGCTCCACCGCGTCGGCCTTGGCGGAAATGGTCTCCCGTCCGGTGATGAAGCCGGGACGGTAGTGCTTCAGCTCCTGCTTGTAAATGTCCATCACCGCGTGGTGGTGGGCGAAGAGCAGCACCTTTTCGCCGGAATCCAGCAGCGCCCGCACGAACTGGCACACATAGGGCGCCTTGGCGATGCCCGTGGCCTGCCGCACATGCTGGGAAATCGACTCCTCCAGCATCGCGCGGGCGGAGGCGGTCAGGGTGCCGTCGGTCTTCCAGCGGATGACGTCCGGCAGCACCGGGGCCATCAGCTGGGCGTAGAGCTTGTCGTTCCAGTCCAGCTCCTGCACGGCGCGGCGCTTGGGCGGCAGCTCCTTGAGAACCTCCTGCTTGGTGCGGCGGAGCATCAGCCCCTCGCGGCGCAGGTAATCGCCGAGCAGCTGCGGCTTGACCACCACGGCGTTGCCGTAGCCGTAGCACCACTCGCGGGAGAAAGACTCCCAGTCGCCGAGGAAGTGATAATCAAGGATGTTGATGACGTTCCATATTTCGCCGCCGGTGTTGTAGATGGGCGTGCCGGAAAGGCCGATCACCCGCTCGCAGCTTTCCGACAGCAGCGACGCGGCGGAGTACTTCTCCGTGCCGGTGTGGCGCAGCTCCTGCACCTCGTCGAAGATAACGGCCTTGAAGCCCAGTGTGGGCAGCACTTCCTTCCACCCGCGCAGGAGCAGGTAGTGCATGATGTAGATGTCCGCCTCGGGCAGGTCGTAGGGCTTCAGGCCCTTGATGACATGGATGCGCGGCTTCTCGCCATGCAGGCGCAGGAAGCGGGTGGCCTCCTCCTGCCAGTTGCGGGTCAGGTGGGCCGGGGGGATCACCAGCGCCGGGAAGGAATCGGTGGACGCCAGGTAGGACAGCGCCTGCACGGTTTTGCCCAGGCCCATTTCGTCCGCCAGCAGGCAGCGGTCGTGCTGCAAAAGGAAGGCCAGGCCCTCCTGCTGGAAGGGCCGCAGCTCGCCGGTGAAGGTGCCCTCCGGGGGCGTCATGCGCTCGGGCAGCCGGGCGGCGATAGCCTTGCGGACGGCGTGATCCCGCGCATCCTGCACGGCCTTGTCCCACAGGGCGCGGTCGCGGGGGTTCACCTCCAGCGGGAAGCGCAGCATCAGCCACATGAGGTCGCCCACCATGCGCCGGTGGGCCGTGAAGCGCGCCTCGCCCCGCTTGCTGCCTGCGCTGCCGGGGAAGAGCCGCTTGCACATCTCCGTCACCGAAGGGTCGCCCTTCACCGTCCAGCACTTGCTGCGCCGGTTATAGGAGAGGGTGCCGTAGGTGCGGGTGGGCGCGGGCGGCTCCCGGAGGTAGGCCGGGAGGAGGTCATCGTCATTTTCTTCGGCGGGCTCGTCAAAGAGGAGCTCGTCGAGGTAGTCCATTTCGTAGTCCATTTGTTAACTCCAAAGGCATACATCCCTGCGTCCGCAGGCGCAAATGGGTTTCCAAAGGGGTGATACCCCTTTGGCAGGGTGTAGGGGCAGCGCCCCTACAAAGCGATTCCCCACAGCCTGTTCAGACAAATCAGCCGGACGGGCTTGCCGCCGATAGCATGGGGTACGGGCACGGTCTTCTCCGTGACGAGGATCAGTCCCTGCACCTGCGGGCAATCGGCGTACTTCCGCAGCTGCTCCAGGATGCGGGCCTTCTCCACCTTGCCGCGCTTGATCTCGATGCCAACGCTGCCGCACATCAGGTCGATGCGGCAGCGGGGCGCGAGCTTCACTTCATGCTCCCAGGGGAGGGCGGCTGCGTCCAGCGCGTCCATCACCAGGCGGTGCAGATCGTACTCCCCCTGCTGCAGCGGAGCGCGGAGGGCGCTGATGGCTTCAATGATGCGTTCCATGCGTATTCTCCGGGAGGTGTCGGAGGGCCCGCAGGCCCTCTGACTGTATTCGTCTCCGGGGGCTTTGCCGCCGGGGCGGGGTCGTTTCTGGCTTGCCAGAAACTTTCCTTACACGAGTGAGAGGCCGGGAGGGATGTTTACATCCCGACCAACGAACGAGTGCAAAACCTCGCAAAAGTGCCGGAAGCACTTTTGCGAAATCGTCAGTACCCCGCCATCGCCTGCGTCACCATCGCCATGGCCGTCGCGACCTCGGACTGGCTGGGATTGGACTGACCGATGACGTATTGCAGGTTGGTGATGGCGCTCTGCAGATTGGAGTACGCCACGCTGTAGGGATCCATGGTGATGAGCTGATTCTGGGCCTGCATCAGCAGGACCAGCGCGTCGGGGATGAGGGTGTTCTCCACCGTGGTGCTCTCCTGATAGGAGGTGTGCCAGGTGCAGGTGCCGCCGGCGCCGTAGATGCAGCTTTCACCCAGGTATTCGATCAGCACGTCCTCGTACTGGGTGCCGATGAAGGGGTACAGCGGGTGCCCGTAGGGGATGCTGACGACGCCCTTGTCTTCCACGTTGTAGCAGTAGGGCGAGGCGGGCATGCCGCTGTCCAGGCAGATGCGCTGGGTGGTGTGCATCTGGCAGTAAACGGTGGGGGCGGTGCCGCTGGCCCAGTAATCGGTGACGGTTCCGTAGTCCATGGCGTCGTTGCGGCAGGCGGAGGTCGCCAGCTGACCGCTGACGGCGCAGGTCGTCACCTTCGTCAGGCCGTATTCGCCGGGGTTGCCGTCCAGGATGTCCCGGTTCGACAATCCGGAATGGATCTTCTTCATGTAGGCCTGCCACAGGGGCGCAGCGGCCGAGGAGCCCGTCGTCTTGGAGGACAGGGCCTTGTAGTTGTCATGGCCGATCCAGATGGAGGAAGCGTAATACCCGGTCATGCCGGAGAAGAACACGCCCTTCTGGTCGGAGTTGGTGCCGGTCTTGCCGGCGACGGTCTGCCCGGAGATCTTCGCCGAGGTGCCCGTGCCGGACTTCACCGCGTCCTTGAGCATATCCACCACCAGGTATGCGGTGGACTCGGAGAAAACCCTCCTTCGTTCCTGCTGGGCGTGGCCGTCCCAGACGACATTGCCCTCGCTGTCGGAGATGCCCAGCACGCTGATGGGCTCCTGGTACACGCCGCCGTTGGCCAGCACGCCGAAGGCCGCGGTCATCTGCAGGGGCGTGATGCCGCTGGAGCCCAGGGACAAACCGAAGGGCGTGGCGTCGATGTGGTCATCGTCAATGCCCAGGCGGTGGAGGAAGTCCACCGAGCGCTCCACGCCCACCATGGTCATCAGGGTCTGGGCGGCGGCGGTGTTGTGGGAGTTGATGAGGGCCTTGCGCAGGGTCTGCGGGCCGGCGTAATAGCTGCCGCCGTAGTTTTGCGGCCAGGAATCGCGGCCCTTGTTGTCCTTCCAGCCGGCGATGGGAAGGGGCATGTTGCTCACCACCGAGGCCGGGGATGCACCCAGTTCGATCGCCGGGGCGTACACCGCGATGGGCTTGATGGAGGAGCCGACGGGCATCTTCATGTCCACGGCGCGGTTGAGGGTCTTCTTGACGGTGGGCTCGTCGCGGGAGCCGATGATGGCCTTGATCTCGCCCGTGCGGTAGTCGATGACCACCGCTGCCGCCTGGGGCTGGATGGTCTCGGTGTAGGTGCCGTCGCCGTTGGAGGAGCGCATCACCTTGTCCGACGGGTCGCGCAGGGAGGGATACTTCGTCCAGCCGGAGATGGTATCCTGCACGGTCTGCTGGATTTCCGGATCAATGGCCAGCTGCACGCGGTAGCCGCCGGTGCGCAGCTCGTTCTCCATGGCGGAGCGGTTGGCAGGGGTGTCCGGCAATCCGCGCAGCTCCAGGAAGATGTCGATCACCTCGGAAACGGCGTACTCCACATAATGGGCGTGGGCGTACATGCCGCTGCCGGTGTTGGGGTCGGTGCGCAGAACGTTTGCCGTGGCGGGGTTCAGCGCCTCCTGGTACTGCTCGTAGGTGATGAACTGGTTCTCGTACATGCACCGCAGGACGTAATCCGTGCGGTTGTTGGTGATGGCGGGGTAATCAACGCCTTCTTTCTCGCGGGTGTAGAAGTTGCGGCGGGGGTTGTAGTAGTAGGGGGAGTTGCAGGTGCCGGCGAGGATGGCGCACTCGCGGAGCGTCAGCTCATGCAGCTGCTTGCCGAAGTAGCCCTCCGCTGCGGTCTGCACGCCGTAGTAGCTCTCGCCCAGCCAGATGGTGTTCAGGTAGCACTCCAGGATCTCGTCCTTGGAGTAGGTGGTCTCCAGCTGCAGCGCCAGGTAGGCCTCCTGGATCTTGCGCTTGTAGCTCTGCTCGGAGGACAGCAGCGTATTCTTGATCAGCTGCTGGGTGATGGTGGAGCCGCCCTGGGTGGAGGACGAGGTCAGGTTGGACACGAATGCGCCCACGATGCGCTTCAGGTCCACGCCGTCGTGGGTATAGAAGCGGGCGTCCTCCACGGCCACGAAGGCCTGCTGGAGGTAGATCGGCATGGCGTCGATGGAGACCATCACGCGGTTCTCGATGCCCTTGTACTCGGTGATCAGGTTGCCGTTTGCGTCGTAGATAAAGGAGGTCTGTGCCTGCTCATCCAGCGCGGCGAGGTCGAGGGTAGGGGCCGTTTCCACATAGCCTTTGGCGATACCTGCCACAGCGCCCACCAGCGCAAGGCCCCCCACCAGGATCAGCACGCCCAAAATGCGTACGGTGTTCACCAGTACGCTGAGGATAAAGTTGGGCTCTTCCACGCGGGGCTTGAAGATGGAATGGGGGTAGACCTTTTCCTCCACGGCGGGATCATCCAGCGGATCGTCCCAGCCCTCGCCGGAGAATGCGGGGCCTTCCGGGGCCCAGTCCTGGGATTCAGCCAGCTCCGCCGTATCAAAGCGGCGGGTGCGTTTCTTTTTCAACAAATAACGCCTCCATTCAGGCATAATGGTATAATCCATCAGAATAATTATAGCACGAAATGCCCGCGCACACAACCGTTTCCGCGAAAGGCAGGCAGCTTTCACCCTATATAACGAAGGAGGCGGGGAAATGATTGCAATCAAATGTAAACTTCGCCGGCGGACGGTGCTGGTCTGCCTGCTGATCTGCCTTGCGCTGATCGCTGGGAGCATTCTGCTCATCGAGCGCAACCTGACGCGGGTGGTGCTGTCCCTGGCCCGGGCGCAGGCGCAGGCAATGGCGGTGCGCATCCTCAACGAGGCGGCCACGGAGCTTCTTGCCACGGGCGAGGTGACCTACGACGTGCTCATGCACGTCACCGCTGACGAAACGGGGCAGGTGCGGCTGATCCAGGCCAACACGCCGGAGATGAACCGGCTGGCGGCGCGGGTGAGTCTGCTGAGCCAGGAGAAGCTGCAAACCGCGCGGGATCAGGTGGTCCGGGTGCCTTTGGGCAGCGCGCTGGGGATGACGCTCTTTGCGGGGGCGGGCCCGAAGATCGAGGTGCATGTGCTTCCGGTGGGGAGCGTGCATGCGGCCTTTCATACGGATTTCCAGACAGCGGGCATCAATCAGACGCGGCATCGGGTGACGCTTCAGCTGACGGCGCAGGTGCAGCTGGTGATCCCCACCGGCGCGCGGGTGGTGGCGGCGTCCACGCAGGTGGCCATGGCGGAGTCCATTATTGTGGGGGAGGTGCCGGAGACGTTTACGGATGTGGGGAATGATATGGATATGCTGGATTTGGTACCGTGAGGGGGCATTTCACGCCGCAGCGCAGTAACTGAGGCTCCCTCCGGGAGGGAGCTGTCCGCGCAAGCGGACTGAGGGAGCCTGCGCGAGCGACTGTGCCAACCGCCGCAGCAGGGAGGATTATCTTTCTTGCTACGCGTCTTTCTGTTTGTGAGTGGGCTTTCGTGCTGCCTCTTCTTTCTCGCTCCCGAGAAAGAAGCAGTCCCGGCCCCTGTCAGCCACGAGGGCTGCCAAGGGCTTCGCGCCATCAATGCAAGCATTGACAGCGCTCGTCGTGCTGAAGCACGACCTCACGAGGTCCAGAGGGGGCAGCCGAGTTCTGCCCATGGACGTCTGCCCCCTCTGGACTCCCCCCGTCCCCACAAAGTGGTCTTTGCCCGGAGTTGACCTCCCCACATGGGCCTCACGGGGGCGGGTCGCGGCTCCAGGACTCTTCCGCTGCTCGGTGCGGCTTCGCGCGGTTCCGCGACTCAGCCGCCAGCGGAACAGGCGACTTCCTTGGGGTTGGGCGGTACAGTAAGGAAGGCTCCCTCCGGGAGGGAGCTGGCGCCGTAAGGCGACTGAGGGAGAAGGCGCGGGCTGCACGGTGCTCAGCAAGCAAAAAACGGCCCTTCCGTCGTGGAAAGGCCGTTCTTACATATTTACTTCTGTTCCGGCTTGCGGGACTTGGCGCGCAGCTGATGATCCAGGATCTTCTTGCGCATGCGGAGGCTCTTGGGGGTGATCTCCAGCAGCTCGTCGTCGTCGATAAATTCGAGGCACTCCTCCAGAGAGAGGGGGTGCACGGAGATCAGGCGCATCGCGTCCTCGGAGGCGGAGGCATTGCGCATGTTGGTGACGTGCTTCTGCTTGCAGACGTTCACCGCCAGATCCATGGGGTGAGCGTTCTGGCCGCAGATCATACCCGCGTAGACCTCCTGGCCCGCGCCGATGAACAGCGTGCCGCGCTCCTGGGCGTAGAAGAGGCCGTAGGAGGTGGAGGTGCCGGTCTCAAAGCAGATCATCGCACCGGCGGAGCGGTGGGGGATGTCGCCCTTGACGGGCTCGTACTTCTCGAACACGGAGGACATGATGCCTTCGCCGCGGGTGTCGGTCATGAACTCGGAGCGGTAGCCGAAGAGGCCGCGGGAGGGAACCAGGAACTCCAGGCGTACGCGCTCCAGGCCGGTCATGGATTCGAGAATGCCGCGGCGACGACCGATCTTCTCGATGACCGCGCCCGCGCTGGCCTGGGGCGTATCCACCACCAGACGCTCGATGGGCTCGCACTTCACGCCATCGATCACCTTGTAGATGACCTGGGGCTTCGACACGGCGAACTCATAGCCCTGGCGGCGCATGTTCTCGATCAGGATGGACAGGTGCAGCTCGCCGCGTCCGCAGACCTCGAAGGCGTCGGTGGTGTCGGTGTCGTTGACGCGCAGGGACACGTCGGTCTGCAGCTCGCGCATCAGGCGGGCGCGCAGGTGACGGCTGGTCACATACTGACCCTCGCGGCCCGCGAAGGGGGAGTCATTCACCTGGAAGGTCATGGTCACCGTGGGCTCGGAAATCTTCACGAAGGGCAGGCCCTCGATGCAGGTGGGGTCGCAGACGGTGTCGCCGATGGAGATGTTCTCCGCGCCGGAAAGAGCCACGATGTCGCCCATGGAGACCTCAGCGGCATCCACGCGCTTGAGCGCCTCATAGGTGTACAGGTTGCCCAGTCGCCACTGATTGCTGGTCACGCCGGTTTCCAGGTTGGTGTGGACAACGTTCATGCCCTGCTTGAACTTGCCGCGCACCACACGGCCCACGCCGATACGGCCCACGTACTCGCTGTAGTCGATGGTGGAGATCAGCACCTGCGCGGGGCCGTCGGGATCGCCCTCGGGCGCGGGGATGTACTTGAGGATGGACTCGAACAGGGGCTTCAAATCTGTGCCGGGCTCGTCCATGCTGAGTGTAGCGGTACCCTTGCGGGCGGACACGTACAGGATGGGGTTGTCCAGGGTGGATTCGTCGGCGTCCAGGTCGATCAGCAGGTCGAGGATCTCGCCGGTGACCTCTTCGCAGCGCTGGTCGGGGCGGTCGATCTTGTTGATGACGATCAGCACCTTCAGCTTCAGTTCGAGGGCCTTCTTCAGCACGAAGCGGGTCTGGGGCATCGGGCCTTCGAAGGAGTCCACCAGCAGCAGCACGCCGTCCACCATTTTGAGGACGCGCTCCACCTCGCCGCCGAAGTCCGCGTGGCCGGGGGTATCGACGATGTTGATCTTGGTGTCGCCGTAGTGCACGGCGGTGTTCTTGGCCAGGATGGTAATGCCGCGCTCGCGCTCGATGTCGCCGGAGTCCATCACGCGGTCAACGGTCTGCTGATTCTCGTGATAAGCGCCGCCCTGCTTGAGCATCTGGTCGACCAGGGTGGTCTTGCCGTGGTCAACGTGGGCAATGATGGCAATGTTGCGAATGTCTTCGCGGATCATGAGTAACATCTCCTTAGATATAAGGTAGGAGTTTGCGCGGGGTACGCTCCCACCGTCGCCTTCGGCGACACCTCCCTCGGGGAGGGAGGCTTTTGGTGCGCGTTACCCCAGCCTCCCTCTCTGAGGGAGGTGGCATCCGCTTTAGCGGATGACGGTGGGAGCTCGCTGCGGTTACAGTCTGTTTGCCGTCTCCGCCAGTTCGAGGCCCTCATTGTTCTCGCAGGCCAGGCGGATCGACCACTCATTCTCGAACAGTAGCACGTCGCGGTCACGGCTGTCCTTGGCGCGGCCGGAGGTGGAGGTCAGCTTCAATTTGTCGATCTCCTTGGGGGAGTTCACCACCCAGCGCACATAGCGGAAGGGCATCGATTCCATCACGATGTCGACCTGGTACTCGGTCTTCAGGCGGTGCTCCAGTACCTCAAACTGCAGCACGCCGACCACGCCGACCATGAATTCCTCGCGGCCGGTCTCGGTGCGGATGAAGGTCTGGATGGCGCCCTCCTCCGCCAGCTGGGTGATGCCCTTCTGGAACTGCTTGCGCTTCATGCTGTCCAGGGGACGCACGCGGGAGAAGTGCTCAGGCGCAAACACGGGGATGTTCTCGTAGTGGAACTTGGGGCCGGTGGACAGGGTGTCGCCCAGCTGGTAGATGCCGGGATCGAACAGTCCGATGATGTCGCCCGCCCAGGCTTCCTCCACGGATTCGCGGGCGTCCGCCATGAACTGCTGGGGCTGCTTGAGGGCCACCATCTTGTTCGTGCCGGAGTGCCAGACATCCATGCCCTTTTCAAACGCGCCGCTCACGATGCGCATGAACGCCAGACGGTCGCGGTGGGCGGGGTTCATGTTGGCCTGGATCTTGAAGATGAAGCCGGAGAAGTAGGGGTTCTCCGGGCCGATCTCGCCCGCGTCGGACTTGCGGGGCAGCGGCGGATTGGTGTACTGCAGGAAGCGGTCCAGGAAGGGCTCCACGCCGAAGTTGGTGACGGCAGAGCCGAAGAACATGGGGGTCAGCTCGCCCTTGCGGACCTTCTCCAGGTCGAAGGCGTCGCCGGCCTCGTCCAGCAGCATGATCTCCTCTTCCAGACGGTCGATGTAGTGCTGATCCAGCACATGGGGCAGGGCCTCGTCACCCAGGGCGATTTCCAGCTCGTCCACGCGCTTGGAGCCGTGATCACCGCCGGAATACAGCGTGATGGTCTCGGTGTCGCGGTGGTACACGCCCTGGAAGTCGCCGTCCACGCCGATGGGCCAGTTGATGGGGCAGGAACGGATGCCCAGCACCTGCTCCAGCTCCTCCATGAGGGCGAAGGGGTCCTTCGCGGCGCGGTCCATTTTGTTCACGAAGGTGAAGATGGGGATGTTGCGCATGCGGCAGACCTTGAACAGCTTGATGGTCTGGGCCTCAACGCCCTTGGCCGCGTCGATCAGCATGACGGCAGCGTCCGCCGCCACCAGCACGCGGTAGGTATCCTCGGAGAAGTCCTGATGGCCAGGGGTGTCCAGGATGTTGATGCGGAAGCCCTCTTCGGGGATCTCGACGGGTTCCTCGCCGGAGCCGGGGAAGGGCTGCACCTTCTCGGGCTTGTACTCAAACTGCATGGCGGAGGAGGTGACGGAAATGCCGCGCTGCTTCTCGATCTCCATCCAGTCAGAGGTGGCGTGCTTGTCGGACTTGCGGGCCTTGACCGAGCCTGCCGAGCGGATCGCACCGCCGTAGAGCAGCAGCTTCTCGGTCAGGGTGGTCTTACCTGCGTCAGGGTGAGAAATGATGGCGAAGGTGCGGCGCTTCTCGACCTGCTCGTGCAGCATGTCGCGGAAGGCCTGGGTATCGGTGGTGGGGAGCATGATTTGCCTCCTCGTAAATGGTCGGAAAATGAACGGTTTATTGTATAGCGGTGGGGAATGGGTTGTCAAGGGGGCGAGTCCCAAAGGCTTCCCCTCGAGGGGAAGGCTTTGGCACGCTCCTTACGGCGGCCCGACCTTGACAGCATTCTTCATTCCGGATTTCCTCATTCCTTATAATCCTGCAAACTGACGCTCACCATCTTACTCACGCCCTGCTCCTCCATGGCCACGCCGAAGAGGGAGTTGCACCTCTCCATGGTGCCCTTGCGGTGGGTGACGACGATGAACTGCGTGCCCTTCGAGTACTCGCGCAGATAATCCGCGTAGTAGCCGATGTTGGCGTCGTCCAGCGCGGCCTCGATCTCGTCGAGGATGCAGAAGGGCGTGGGCTTGAGCTTCAGCGTCGCGAAGAGGATGGCGATGGCGGTCAGCGCGCGCTCGCCGCCGGAGAGGAGCGACAGCAGCTGCAGCTTCTTGCCCGGAGGCTGGGCGTTGACCTCGATGCCGCAGTTCAGCGGATCCTCCGGGTCCATCAGGAGCAGCTCCGCCTTGCCGCCGCCAAACAGGCGCGTGAAGGTCTCGGAGAAGTACCCCTGCAGCTTGGTGAAGTTGTCCACGAAGGTGACGCGCATCTGCTCCAGCAGACGCTCGATCAGCTCGCGCAAGTCAGCCTCGGCGGCGCGCAGGTCAGCCTGCTGGGCGGTCAGATCGTCCACGCGAGCCTTGGTTTCGGCGTATTCCTCGACTGCGCCCACGTTGACGTTGCCCAGCGCGCGGATGGCGGCGTTCAGCTCGCCCGCCCGCTTGTCGGCCTCGCGCTCGTGGAAGCCCTCCGCCTGGCGGAATTCCTCCGCGCCGGCGTAGGTGAGCTTGTAGGTGTCCCAGATGCGGTTTTCGAGGTTGCGCTGCTCGCTGTCCACGCGCTGGCGGGTCATTTCCAGGCGATGCTGCTTTTCGCCGTCGCGCTTGTAGGATTCGTGCAGGCCCTCGATATCATGCAGCAGCTCGCGCAGGCGGGTCTGGGCGGCGGTGCGCTTGGCTTCCTCCGCCTGGACGGCTTCGTCCTGCTGCTTCTGCTCCAGCTGGCGCTGGATCACGTCGTTCTCGGCCTGGGCGATGGCGGATGCGTCCTGAGCGTCCAGCTCGTCCATCTCGGCCAGCTGAGCGGCGCGGCGCGCCTGCTCGCGCAGGATCTGGTTGCGATCCGCGTCAAAGTGGCTCTGGTCGCGGCGGAGGTTGTCCAGCCCGTGGCGCAGCTCGGCCAGTTGCAACGTGCGGGTCATGACGCGGTCGGAGGCCTCGGCGGCGGCGGCGCGGGCGGATGCCAGGGCCTTTTGCAGCTCGGCGGTGCGCTTTTCCATCGCGGCCTGATCCATGGTCACGTCATCATTCTGATTGTCGATGGCAGCCAGCTGGTTCTCGATGTCCTCGAGGGCTTCCTTCAGCTGGATGGCGGCCAGCTCGGTCTGCTCGATGCGGTCGCGGTGATTGTCGAGCGCCTCGGACGCGCTGTCGAAGCGGGCCTGCTCGCGAGTCACGGCGATCTCCTGCTGATGCACGTCTTCCAGCGCATCGGCGATGGCCTGACGCAGCTCGGCCTTCTTCTGCTGGCCCTCCTGGAGCTTCTGCTTCATCGCGTCCAGGTCGGCCTTGCCCTTGCGCAGGGCCTCGGTCAGCTCCTTCAGCTCGCGCTCGCGGCTGAGGAAATTTGACACCTTCGACTGGGCGGAACCGCCGGTCATGGAGCCGCCGGAGTGCATCACGTCGCCCTCCAGCGTCACCAGGCGGAAAGAGTGACCGCCGGCGCGCATGATCGGGATGCCGTGGTCGAGGTTGTCCGCGATGATGGTGCGGCCCAGCAGATTTTCAATAATGTTGCGGTATTCCGGCGCGCACTGCACCAGCTCGCTGGCCACGCCGATGCAGCCGGGCATCTTCAGCACCTGGCGGGCGTTGGCGTTGAGCGTTTGCGGGCGGATGGCGCTCATGGGCAGGAAGGTCGCACGGCCGAAGCGGTTTTGACGCAGGTAGTTGATGAGCTCCTTCGCCGTTTCCTCGGTGTCGGTGACGATGTTCTGCTGCGCGGCGCCCAGGGCCATGTCGATGGCGGTTTCATACTGCTGGGGAACGGTCATCAGCTGGGCCAGCACGCCCTTGACGCCCTTCATCCCCCGCTGGGATGCGTACTGCACCGCGCGGCGGACGGCCTGGTTGTAGCCCTCCATGTCGCGGACCATTTCGGTCAGCACGCCGTGGCGGCTTTGGGCCGCGTGCAGCTTGGCGGAGAGCTCCTCCGCGCGGGAACGCTGATGATTCAGCGCCGCGTCGTGGGTGTTGAAGGCAGCGACCTTCTCCGCGTGGACAGCTTGCAGCTCTTCCTGATGCTGCTGCTCCCGCTGCACCTGGCCGCGGGCTTCCTCGGCCTCGGCGACCAGTTCGGCCTCCTGCTCGTGGAGCTTCTCGGCGGAGGCTTCGATTTCCGCCAGTCGGGCCGTCATCTGGCCCTGCATGGTGGTCAGGCGGGTCTGCTGATTCTTCACGTCGGAGACGCGGTTCATCGCGCTGATGACGGCGGCCTTGTGGGCTTCAAGGGCCTCGTCGGCCTCGGATTCCTCCTGCTGCAGGCGTTCCATGTCGGTCTGCGCCTTCGCCAGCACGTCCTCGGCGGACTGGATCAGGTCCTCCTGGGCGCTGACCTCCTGCTGGCTCGCGCCGAAGGCCTTTTCCAGGGCCTCCAGGCGGATGGCCGCGTCGGACTGCTCGGCGGTGATGCGGCCGCGGTTCTCCTGGCGCGTCTCCTGGCGGGAACGCAGGGCAGAGAGCTGCTCCTGGCACTCGTGGACGCGCTCGGCACATTCCATCAGCGCGGCGCGGGCGGCGGAGATGCGCTCATCCAGCGCGGCGATGTCCTCCTGGGTGGCGTCCCGCTGCAGCGCCTTGTCCGCGATGGCGGCCTCGCAGTCGGAGAGGATGGTCGAAAGCGTCATCAGCTCGCTGTCCAGCTCGGCCAGGCGGTTCTTCGCCCGGTCGGAGCGGATCAGGAACAGGTTCATGTCCAGGTGCTTGAGCTCGGCGGCGTACTCCATGTAGAGGCGCGCGTTGCGGCTCTGCTCCTCCAGCGGGCCCAGGCGGCGGGTGAGCTCCTCGAGAATGTCATCCAGGCGCTCCACGTTCTCCAGCGTGCGCTGGAGCTTTTTGTCCGCCTCGTCCTTGCGGGCGCGGAACTTGACGATGCCGGCGGCCTCCTCAAAGACCTGGCGGCGATCCTCCGACTTGCGGGAGAGGATCTCGTCAATGCGGCCCTGGCCGATGATGGAGTAGCCCTCCTTGCCGATGCCGGTATCGCGGAACAAATCGATGATGTCGCGCAGGCGGCAGGCGGCGCGGTTGAGGAAGTACTCGCTCTCGCCGTTGCGGTAGACGCGGCGGGTCACCATGACCTCCGCGTTCTGCATGGGGAGCTGGCCGTCCTCGTTATCGAAGATCAGCGACACCTCGCAGTAGGAGAGGGGCTTGCGCTTCTGGGTGCCGTTGAAGATGCAGTCCGCCATGGACGCACCGCGAAGGGTCTTCGCGCTCTGCTCGCCCAGCACCCAGCGCACCGCGTCGCCGATGTTGCTCTTGCCTGAGCCGTTGGGGCCCACGATGCCCGTAATGCCCTCGTCGAAGACGATCTCCGTCCGCTGGGCAAAGGACTTGAACCCGTACAGCTCCAGTTTCTTTAATCGCAGGGTCAACGCCCCCGTTTCTTTCATGTAATGCGGCCACATTTGACCAACTTACAGTATAACACAAAAAGGCGGATTCGTCCATTTATTTCTTCAATATTATTGCATCCGGCGGTGGTTTGTGCTATCATTGGCGGGAATTTGACTATTCCGGAGGCATTTGTCATGCTGAAGAAGCTGTCCAATCACCTTTTCTGCCAGCCCCATATGGGCAGGCGCATCCCCGTGCTCCTCATCAGCGTCATCATGATGGGCATGTGCATCGCCTTTTTCGAGAAGACCCGCGTGGGTACCGACCCCTGCACGGTCTTCAACCTGTCCATGGCGCAGAACGTCCTGCACTGGCAGAAGCTCGGCACCTGGCAGCTGATCTTCAACACCGTGCTGCTGATCGTGATCCTCCTGCTGAAGGAGGGCCGCTGCATCGGCCTGGGCTCGCTGGCAAACATGGTGCTGGTGGGTTATTCCCGCGATTTCTTCAAGCCCATCGTGGAAATGCTGCTCCCCGGCGAGGTGGAATCCCTCCTCGTGCGCGGCGCCGTGTTCGTCCCGGCGATGGCGCTGTTCCTGGTGGCGGTGGCCTTCTACATGGTGGTGGATCTGGGCACCGCTCCCTATGACGCGATGTCCCAGATCATCGCCCGCCGCCTGCCAAAGGTATCCTTCGCCGTTGTGCGCGTGTGCTACGATATCGCCGCGACCGTGATCGGCTTCGCCCTTGGCGGACAGGTCGGCGTTTTCACCGTCCTGAGCTGCTTCTTCCTCGGCCCGGTCATTTCCGCCATCGCCGCCAAATTCAAGCCCTTCTTCAACTGAAACCGCGCCGCTTCCTGTACGGAGGCGGCGATTTCTTGTGGCTGGGAGCGCTCGCCCTCCCGCAAGCAGCGCTGACAGCCCTCCGCCCTTGCCAACCACCCATCCCCCGTGGTATACTGAAACCAACACAAATCGACAGGAGGGCTGCTCCATGCAGGCGCTGGAAATCTATCAGCAGGATATCACCGACCGGGCGGAGGGAAATCCGCTGCCCCGCCAGCAATACTACACTGCCCTGCGGGACGCGCTCTACCGCGAGCTGATGCAGCAGGGTTACTGCGATCTGCTGGAGCAGCTGCTGCTGGACATCCGCAGCGGACTGATGGAAAAAATCTACGTGGTGGATTACGCCGCGCTGATGGAGTGCCACAGCATGATTGTGCTGGGCCGCGACATGCGTGACGCCACGGAATACGTCCCGCACCTGCATCTGCGGGGCGAAAAGGCCAGCTGGGCCGCCCTGGAGGGACCCGGCTCCTTCCTCATGACCGTGAAGGCGGATATCGTGGAGAAGCTCAAGCAGCTGCGCGCTGTTTCCCGGCAGCTGGTGGACGCCCGCGATGATACCGTCATCCCCCAGGCGGACGACGCTGCCCAGCGGGAGATCGAGCAGGTGCACACCCTCAACAAGATGCTGGATGACCGCTGCAGATCCCTTCAGGCAGAGCGGGACGAAGCCGTGCAGCGCCTGCGTCTGCTGGAGGAGGGCGTGATCACCGAACAGGTGCGCTACGCCATCGAGGCACGTCGGCTGCAGGAGGAGGAAGCCCTCCGCCAGACCTACGAAGCCCAGCGGGAAGCGGCGAAGGCTGCCTTCCGGGCGCAGTTCATGCAGGAGCAATCGGATGCGCGCCTCGCCCGTGAGGAGGCGGAACGCGCCCTGTCCGAATTGCGGGAAGACGCCGCGCGGGATTATGCTGCCGCCCGCAGCGCCATGGCCGGGGATCTCCGCCAGCTGACCGCGCTGCTGGAGGCGAAGATCAACGCCTGGGACAACGCGCTGGACCGCGCCGAATGTCGCATGCTGGCCCAGAGCTACGCCGCCCTGCACAGCCTGAGCGAAACAGCGCTGGACAAGCTGGCCCTGACGGCGGCAGTCACCCAGGCGGATGCATCCGTCCTGGCAGGGATCGCTGACGCCCAGACCCAGTTGCGGGATCGTGTCCGCCAGCTGGAAACCGCCCTCACCCGGCTGGGCCTGACCATCCTGCGGCCCGCGGCAGGGGAAGTCTTCAACGGGGCGTACCACATGGCGGTGGGCACCTCCGTGGGCGCGGTAGGGGACGCGCAGATCGCCCGGTGCGTTACCCCCGGCGTGACCGTGCCCGGCGCGGGGGAGGCTCTGCTCAAGGCGGAAGTGGAACTGCAGTAAGAGGAGGCTCACATGAGCATCAAGCATAGCAGGCCGGAGGAGCTTCCGGCAAAGCACAAGCATGAGCACGACGGCTATGAGTATATCCGCCGCAGCTTTGTGCGCAGGGGTGAGGCTGCCAATACGCTGGTCAGCATTTACGAGATTCCCCCGATGAAGTCGGCCTATCCCTACCATTATCACCTCAAGGACGAGGAAACCTTCTACATCATCAGCGGCGAGGGGTTGCTGAGAACGCCCGACGGTGAGCACGTTGTGCATGCGGGCGAGCTGCTTTTCTTCCCTGCCGGCAGCGAAGGCGCACACAAGCTGACCAACACCTCATCCACGGAAAAGCTGGTCTACATCGACTTTGACGCGATCCACGACCTGGATGCGGCGGTCTACCCGGATTCGGGGAAGATCGGCGTGTGGGGAAAGGACGTCAATCTGGTGTTCCGCAAAGAGGAACATGTGGACTATTACGACGGCGAATAAATCCCCGGCGGAAACCGCTCAAACGGCGGATTTTCCGCCTTTTTTGATGCTCTTTTTTCGCCCTGCGCCGCAGAACGATACACACCGATATTTTTCGACAAAGGTTGCGGGGAAATGACAGTCTTTTCGGTTTTTCTGCGGGAAAAAACGTGGTAAAATGCAGGAGAATCGCGAAGGAGGGTATGATGATGGCAGGGCTTGAATGGGTGATGCAAAACGGCGGAGATGCGCTGCTGCTGGTGGCGGTGGACAGGCATGCCGCCGACACGCCGGGGGCATATCCCTGCCGGGTGGTGGGGACGTTTTCGCCTGTGGAGCAGCGGTTTTTCCCCGCGGCGGATGATGGACAGCGCATCCGCCGTCTGCTGGCGGAGATCGGCGTACCGGGGAATCTGCTGGGCTGCGCGTATCTGCGCACAGCGCTCACGCTGCTGCTGGAGGAGCCGGGCCTGAGCCGCACCATCAGCCGCAACCTGTATCCCCGCGTGGCGGAGCAGCACAGCACCACGCCCGCCTGCGTGGAGCGGGCCATCCGCCATGCCATCGCCCAGACCTTTGCCCGGGGAGGAGAGGGGTACCGGGCGGCTTTGGGACGCCTGGCGTCCTCCGTCGGAGACCGCCCCACCAATGCCGAGTTCCTCGCCCAGACGGCGGAACGGCTCCGTTTGGGGGCGTGAGTTCACCAAAATAGTACTTATTAAATGAAAAAAGGGGGCAATGCCCCCCCTTGACAGATGGACTTTTGTAGCGTACAATGGGTATGATCGGCTGGAGAAGGTTCATCCTTCCGGGCTGTTTTTCGATAAAGTCCCTGTTTACCTGTAATCCGTGCATGATTTTTGGGATCCTCTGCACGTCAAATTTTCGGCGGCAGCCCCTATTTGTGATTTCAAAGGGCGGTCGGCTGTATCAAAAAGCATAGGAGGGCGGCTCTGGGGAGCGCCATCCGGTTGGTTTTCCGCCTGTTTTGAGGGGGAAACTGTGGTTTTTGTGAGGCGCAGAGGGCGTAGTATGCCTTGGCGTATGATGCTCATCTGCCGGTAAAATGGAGGTATTCAAACCATCCAAGGGCGCATTATGCCCACGGGAGCGTTTTTTCCTGTGGATCTTTATGCCCCGGATGCATCGATTTCAGCAGCGCAGCCGTGCGGGACTGGGTGCAAGCCCTCCCACGCGGCTTTTTGTGTTCCGCCGGTATCCACACTTTTACTTGACACATGTTTTTAGAAAGAAAAACGAAAAGGAGGGGAAACAAACATGCATCCTGTCATCTGGATCGCTCTGATCATCGTGTTTGCGCTCATTGGCGTGGCGATCGGCTATGCCTACCGCAAGAGCATGGTGGAGAAGAAGATCAACCGCAGTGAAGAGACTGCCCGCCGCCTCTACGACGACGCAGTCCGCAAGGCTGACGATTACAAGAAGGAAAAGGTGTTTGAGGCCAAGGAAGAGATCCTGAAGGCGCGTGCCGCCATGGACGCCGAAAAGGCCGAGAATGACCGCGAAATGCGTGACCGCCGCGCGGAAGTGCAGCGGAGCGAAAACCGCCTGATGCAGCGCGAAGCGTCCCTGGACAAGCGCAGCGACAGCCTCGATAATCGCGAAAGCGACCTGAAGAAGCGCTCCGACAACCTGGACCGCAAGGAAGAGGAAGTCGATCGCCTGCAGGAGGAGGCTGAGGCTCTCCACGCAAAGCAGACCGCTGAGCTGGAGCGCATCGCCGCCATGACCCAGGACGAGGCCAAGCAGATCATCATCGAGCGCGTGCAGAAGGAAGCCTTCCATGACGCCGCCGCTCAGGTGCGTGACATCGAGGCCCGCGCCAAGGAAGAGGCCGAGAAGAAGGCCCGCAACATCATCGCCCTGGCCATCCAGAAGTGCGCTGCCGACCATGTGGCTGAGTCCACCGTGTCCGTCATCGCCCTGCCCAACGACGACATGAAGGGCCGCATCATCGGCCGCGAGGGCCGCAACATTCGCGCCCTGGAGACCGCTACCGGCGTCGATCTGATCATCGACGACACCCCCGAAGCCGTCATCGTGTCTGCCTTTGACCCCGTGCGCCGCGAGATCGCCCGCCTGACCGTTGAGAAGCTCATCAACGATGGCCGCATCCATCCCGCCCGCATTGAGGAGACCGTCGAGAAGGCCCGCAAGGAAGTCGAGAACCAGATCCGCGAGGCTGGCGAATCCGCTGTCTTCGAGACCAATCAGCACGGCATCCACCACGAGCTGGTCAAGCTCCTGGGCCGCCTGAAGTACCGCACCTCCTACGGCCAGAACGTGCTCAAGCACGCCATCGAGGTCAGCCACCTGGCAGGCCTGATGGCCGCCGAGCTGGGCGCGGACGTCCAGCTGGCCAAGCGCGCCGGCCTGCTCCACGATATCGGCAAGGCCGTTGACCACGAGGCCGAGGGCACCCACGTGACCCTGGGCGGCGAGCTGGCCCGCAAGTACCACGAGTCCAACGACGTGATCCACGCGATCCTGGCGCACCACAACGACGTGGAGCCCCAGACCGTCGAGGCTGTGCTGGTGCAGGCCGCGGACGCCATCAGCGCTGCCCGTCCCGGCGCCCGCCGCGAGTCCCTCGAGAACTACATCAAGCGCCTGACCAAGCTGGAGGAGATCTCGATGTCCTTCGCCGGCGTTGAGAAGTGCTACGCGATCCAGTCCGGCCGCGAGGTGCGCATCATGGTCAAGCCCGACGACGTGACCGACGAGGGCACCAAGGTGCTGGCGAAGGAGATCGCCAAGCGCATCGAGAAGGAAATGGAGTATCCGGGTCAGATCCGCGTGAACGTGATCCGCGAGACCCGCTCCATGGAGTACGCGAAGTGATTTCTGCTCCCCTGTCTTAAGTGGCAGGGGAGTTCTTTTGTTTGTTGACGTATGTGCTGCTCCCGCAAATTCCCCCTTCCCATCCGGCCCGATCCATGCTACAATATCCCCATCCCCACCCAAGGAGGTACACCCCATGAAAGCCAATTTCCAGCGTATTCTGGCCATTGTTGGCCTTGTTCTCATCGCAGCCAGCATCGTGCTGATGTTGGTGGGCTTCTTCGCCGGTGCGGCCAAGGAACTGTTGCTCAACATCAGCTTGCTGTGCTTTGGCGGCTCGGTGGCGGTGCTGATGTTCCTCAGCGCCAAGCGCAAGCAGGCGGCTGAACAGGCTGCCCGGGAAGACAAGGATGAAGAATGACCGCAACTGTCCGCGGCGCTGCTGCGGGCGGTTTTTTTGTGCAAAAAAGTCCGCAAAGCCTTGAAAATCCTGCAAAAAAGGGCTTGCAATCGCTTGGACGATGTGCTATAATGTCAACCGACTACGCACCTGTGTGCTGTGGTTCCTTGTGCTGTGCTGAAACGATAGGCGCAGTGGATGGCCACATAAGCGTACAGGGAGGTCCGCTGAACCCGTAAGGGCAGCTAAATAACAAGGAGGAAACCCACAATGGCAGTCATTTCCATGAAGCAGCTGCTGGAAGCTGGCGTCCACTTCGGCCACCAGACCCGCCGCTGGAACCCCAAGATGGCTCAGTACATCTTCACCGAGCGCAACGGCATCTACATCATCGACCTGCAGAAGACCGTCCGCAAGGTTGACGAGGCCTACAACTTCATCCGTGATACCGCGATGGCCGGCAAGACCGTGCTGTTCGTCGGCACCAAGAAGCAGGCTCAGGAGTCCATCGAGTCCGAGGCCAAGCGCTGCAACATGTACTACGTCAACAACCGCTGGCTGGGCGGCATGCTGACCAACTTCAAGACCATCCAGACCCGCATCAAGCGCCTGAACGACATCGACAAGATGGAGGCCACCGGCCAGTTCGAGGTGCTGCCCAAGAAGGAAGTCATCCAGCTGAAGGCTGAGCGCGAAAAGCTCGAGGCCAACATCGGCGGCATCCGCGAGATGAAGAAGCTGCCCGGCGCCCTGTTCGTGGTCGATCCCCGCAAGGAGCACATCGCCGTGACCGAGGCCCGCATCCTGAACATCCCGATCGTTGCCATCGTTGACACCAACTGCGATCCCGACGAGATCGACTACGTCATCCCCGGCAATGACGACGCCATCCGCGCTGTCAAGCTGATCGCCGGCAAGATGGCCGACGCCATCCTGGAAGGCAAGCAGGGCGAGCAGTCCGCTGAGGCTGTGGAAGCTCCCGTTGAGGCCTAATTGCCTCACAGAAGCTCAACCCAACAAATATTGATAGAAAGAGGTTGAATACCATGGCGAATATTACTGCTGCTCTGGTTAAGGAACTGCGCGAGCGCACTCAGGCCGGCATGATGGACTGCAAGAAGGCCCTCATGGAGAACGACGGCGACATGGACAAGGCCATCGACTGCCTCCGTGAGAAGGGCCTGGCCCAGGCTGCCAAGAAGGCTGGCCGTATCGCTGCGGAAGGTGCTGTTGTTCAGTACATCACCGAGTGCGGCAAGATCGGCGCTGTTGTGGAAGTCAACTGCGAGACCGACTTCGTTGCCAAGACCGAAAACTTCATGAACTTCGCCAACTCCGTTGCGAAGCACGTGGCTCTGGCCAACCCCGCCGACATCGACGCTCTGAATACTCAGAAGTTCGTTGACGACGAGACCAAGACCATCGAAGACCTGATCTCCGAGGCCACCGTGGCCATCGGCGAGAAGATCTCCGTCCGCCGCTTCGCCCGCTACGAGACCACCGGCCTGGTGTCCTCCTACATCCACATGGGTGGCAAGGTGGGCGTCCTGGTTGAGGTTGCCACCGAGGCTGCCGACAACGAGGCCGTCAAGGAGCTGGCTCACGACATCTGCCTGCAGATCGCCGCTGCCAAGCCCGAGGCTGTCCGCCGCGAGGAAGTGAACTCCGAGAATCTGGAGAAGGAGCGCGAGATCTACCGCGCCAAGGCTCTGGAGTCCGGCAAGCCCGAGAAGATCGTCGACAAGATCGTCGAGGGTCAGATCGAGAAGTACTACAAGGAAGTCTGCCTGCTGGAGCAGGTCTTCGTCAAGGACGGCGACAAGACCATCAAGGGCGTTGTTGCCGAGACCGCCAAGGCCGTTGGCTCCCCCATCGACGTGGTTCGCTATGTTCGTTTCGAGCGCGGCGAGGGCATCGAGAAGCGCAAGGACAACCTGGCTGAAGAAATCGCCAAGATGGCCAAGTAATTTCAAACACATTCGGGGAACTGCATCACGCGGTTCCCCGTTTTTTGCAGGGTTGAGCATTGCGTAGGAACACTCCCTCAGTCATCGGACTTCGTCCGCTGACAGCTCCCTCGGGAGGGAGCCTTTTGGCTGCGCAGTACAGTAACCAAGCCTCCCTCTCGAGGGAGGTGGCATCCGCTTTAGCGGATGACGGAGGGAGTTTGTCCCCGGTTTCCCCACAACAAACAAAGGAGGCACCACCATGGCTGCATACAAGCGCATTATCCTCAAGCTCTCCGGCGAGGCCCTCAAGTCCGGAAATGACCTGTTCGACTTCGACAAGGTTCGTGAAACCGCCGAGATGATCCGCCGCATCACCGGGATGGGCATCGAGGTGGGCATCGTCATCGGTGCGGGCAATATCTGGCGCGGCCGTCAGGGCCCCAGCGCCAACATGGACGCCGTCGTTGCTGACCAGATGGGCATGCTGGGCACCGTGATCAACTGCCTGTGCATGTCCGATGCGCTGCGCAAGGCCGGCGTGGACTGCGTGGTGCAGTCCGCGGTGGATATGGACCGCTTCTGCGAGCCCTTCAATGCCATGGCGGCCCGCCGTCACCTGAAGGAAGGCCGCGTGGTGCTGTTTGCCGCCGGCTCCGGCAACCCCTTCTTCTCCACCGACACGGCTGTTGCCCTGCGCGCGGTCGAGATCGAGGCGGACGCCATCATGATGGCCAAGAACATCGACGGCGTGTACACCGCTGATCCCGCGAAGGATCCCACCGCCACCCTGATCAAGGACATCACCTACCGCGAGGCCCTCAACCGTGGCCTGAAGGTGATGGACGCTGCCGCCTTCGCCATCTGCGCGGAGCAGAAGCTGTCCATGGTGCGCGTGTTCGGCCTCGACGACCCGGAGAACCTGATCCGCGTCCTGGAGGGCAGCGATATCGGCACGTTTGTGCATCCTTAAGGAAGTAGGCATGGGATGTTAGTCCCGCGGGCTCCCTCCGGGAGGGAGCTGGCAGCGAGCTTGCTCGCTGACTGAGGGAGAACGCGGGAGTTGCGGCAAAGCCCATTTACACAAAACAAAAACCCCTTGCCAATCCGACCAAAACAAGGTACAATAGAAGAAGCAATCAATCCCCCCATACAAGGAGGTCATATTATGTCTTGCAAGGAAATCCTGGACCAGGCGAAGGTCAAGATGGACAAGTCCATCGTCGTGCTGCAGAACAACATGCAGGCCATCCGCGCCGGCCGCGCCAATCCCAAGCTGCTGGACCGCATCACCGTGGATTACTACGGCACCCCCACGCCCCTGAATCAGATCGGCAACGTCACCGTGCCCGAAGCCCGCATGATGGTCATCAAGCCCTGGGAAAAGACCATGCTGAAGGCCATCGAGAAGGCCATCCAGACCAGCGATCTGGGCCTGAACCCCAACAATGACGGCGAAGTCATCCGCCTGATCTTCCCCGAGCTGAACGCCGAGCGCCGTAAGGATCTGACCAAGCAGGTCAAGAAGGGCGCTGAGGACGCGAAGGTTGCCGTGCGCGCCATCCGCCGCGACGCCATCGAGCAGGTCAAGAAGCTCAAGAAGGACTCCCTCATCACCGAGGACGATCAGCGCAAGGCCGAGGAAGACGCCCAGAAGCTGACCGACAAGGCGATCAAGGAGATCGACGCCGTCGCCGCCGCCAAGGAAAAGGAGATCATGGAGGTCTGATTTCCATGGCGAACTGGGAATCCCTGCTGGGTCTTCCGCTGGAGACTGCGCTGGAAACCGCCCGCGCCTGGGGCGTTGAGCCCAAGGTGCTTGTTACCTGTGCGCCCCGCCGCAAGGGGGAAGAGGATATCGGTATGCGTGAAGGTACGCTCCGTGTCATCCGCGCGCGTGCAGGAGAATTGACGGTCAGTGCCTTCCAGGACGGCGATCCGCGAAAAGTGTGATATTGCAGGCAGACGCGTGGGCTTCCGCGAGGGGCTGCGGGTCTGCCTTTTTGAGGTATTATGGGCATTTTCAAGAAAAGCGTCCGCCGTGCCGCCATGGTGCGGGAGGATTTTGCCAAGCTCCCGCGGCATGTCGCCATCATCATGGACGGCAACGGTCGCTGGGCCAAGAAGCACAAGCTGAACGTCGCCATGGGGCACCGCCAGGGCGTCGAGACTTTGCGCGAGGTCATCCGCCACACGGATGACCTGAAGATCGAGGCGCTGACCATCTACGCCTTCTCCACCGAGAACTGGAACCGCTCCAAGGAGGAAGTCGGCGCGCTGATGCAGCTGATCCTGGACTTCTTCAAGTCCGAGATCGACGAACTGGACGAGAAGAACGTGCGTATCCTGATCCTGGGAGACAAGGCGCTCTTCCCGGAGAAGCAGCGCGAGGTGCTCATCGAGGCCGAGCGCCGCACGGGCGACAACACCGGCCTCACCCTCAATATCTGCCTCAACTATGGCGGACGGGCGGAGCTGGTGCGGGCAGCGAAGTCCATCGCGCAGGACGTAAAGGACGGCAAGCTCACCCTGGACGAGGTGAATGAGCAGACCATCTCCGACCGGCTTTATACCGCGAATCAGCCTGATGTGGACTTGATGATCCGCACCAGCGGCGAAATGCGGCTGTCCAATTTCCTGCTCTACCAGTGCGCCTACGCGGAATTCCTGTTCCCCAAGGTGCTCTGGCCGGATTTCTCCGTGCAGGATTATGATGAAGCCCTCCTGGCCTACGGCGGCCGTGAGCGTCGCTTTGGCGGCCGGCTCAAGTAAGCGAATTCATACAGCGTTCAACATGCTGTGCTAACATTTCCCCGATCCATGGGGAAGGGAGTGAAAACAATGAAGCAGAGAATCATCACCGCGTCCATCCTGGCGGCTGTGGCAGTCGCTCTTTTGGCGCTGGGCGGCGTGGTGCTGGCCGCGGCCATCGTGGCCATCATCTGCTTTGCGGTGTACGAGGAGTACGGCGCGCTGACCAAAGCGGGGCATCATCCGCTGGCATGGCCGACCTGGGCCGGACTGGCGCTGAGCGTGCCGCTGCTGGCCCTGGGCGGCGCGAAGCTGCTGATCCCGGTGATCATCGGTGTGGCGCTGACAACGGTGGCCTGCGTCATCTTCCGCCGCGAGCCCAAGCTGGAGGACATCCTGTACAGCCTGGTGCCCTTTGTGTCCGTGGTGCTGCCCGGCATGGCGATGCTGGCGCTGACGGCTATCAGCCCCAAATCCGTGCAGCTGACTTACCTGTGCCTGATGATCGCCATCCCCTGCCTGGGCGACATTTTCGCGCTGTATGTGGGCTCCGCGCTGAAGGGCCCGAAGCTGTGCCCGCCGGTGAGCCCCAACAAAACCATCTCCGGCGCGATTGGCGGCCTCATCGGCAGCCTGATCGCCTCCCTGCTGGTGGGGCTGATCGCCTGGGCGCTGGCGGTGCAGTCCCGCGCGGTGCTGCCCGAATGGTGGCATTATGTGCTGCTGGGCCTGATCGGCGGCGTGGCAGGACAGCTGGGCGATCTCTTCGCCTCGCTGATCAAGCGTCACTGCGGCATCAAGGACTTTTCGAACCTCTTCCCTGGTCACGGCGGCATGCTGGACCGCCTGGACAGCGTGCTGTTCATGGCGATCATCATCTTCTGCTACAGAATGCTGACCGTCCTGTAAAAACACCCGCGGCGCGAACCAACCGCGCCGCGTTTTTTCGCTGAATGGGACGATGTCCCGTGCATATGCTATCCAAGGAGGATCACCATGCAAACGATCTCCATCCTCGGCTCCACCGGCTCCATCGGCACACAGGCGCTGCAGCTCGTTGCGCTGCACCCGGAGCGCTTCCGCGTCGTCGCGATGACCGGCCACCGCAACCGCGAGCTCTTCTTTGAGCAGGTGCGTACCTTCCGCCCGGAGATGGCCGGCCTGACCGAGCCCATCCCGATGGAGGATATCCCCGCTGACCTGCGGTTCTGCCGCTGGGTGATGGGCAAGGACGCCCTGCGCGTCGCCGCGGCGGAAGTCCCGGCGGACATGGTGCTGGTGAGCGTCGTGGGCATCGCGGGCTTGCAGAGCGTCATGGACGCGCTGAACGCGAACCGCCAGGTGCTGCTGGCCAACAAGGAGGCCCTGGTCACCGGCGGTCATCTGGTGATGGACGCGGCCAAGCGCATCGGCAAGCCCCTCCTCCCCGTGGACAGCGAGCACAGCGCGATCTTCCAGTGCCTGCAGGGCGCGGCGGGGAATCAGCCCGTGAAGCTCCTGCTGACGGCCTCCGGCGGCCCCTTCCGCACCTGGGAGAAGGAGCGCATCTACAATGCCACCCGCGCAGAAGCCCTCAACCATCCCAACTGGGCCATGGGCGCGAAGATCACCATCGACTCCGCCTCCATGTTCAACAAGGCCCTCGAGATCATCGAGGCGCGCTGGCTGTTCGACATGGCCCCGGAGAAGATCGAGGTCGTGGTGCATCCGCAGTCCATCGTCCACAGTGCGGTGGAATTTGCTGACGGCGCGGTCATCGCCCAGCTGGGCGTGCCGGACATGCGCGTGCCCATCCAGTACGCCATGTCCTACCCGGAGCGCCTCCCCACCGGCTCCAAGCCCCTGGATCTCTTCGCGCTGGGGCAGCTGACCTTCGAGCGCGGCGATGAAGAGCGTTTCCCGGCGCTGCGCATCGTGAAGGAGTGCCTGAACGCCGGCGGCGCGGCCTGCACCATCCTCAACGGCGCGAACGAGGCGGCTGTCGCGGCCTTCCTCGCGGACGAGATCCCCTTTGGCGGCATCACCCGGCTGGTCGAGGGCGCGCTGGCGAAGCTCGGCCCGATGCCCGCGAACAATCTGGACGACATCTTCCATGCGGATCAGGAAGCCCGCCGCGTCGTCGCGGAGCTGCTGCCCGCAATTCGCAAATAACAAGGAGCACAACCACTTATGTATGTATTGATCGGCATCCTCCTGCTCGGCATCCTGATCGCGGTGCACGAGTTCGGCCACTTCATCGCGGCGCGCATCTGCGGCATCGAGGTGATGGAGTTCGCCATCGGCATGGGCCCGAAGATCTTCGGCTGGACGGGCAAATCCGGCACGAAATTCTCCCTGCGCTGCATCCCCCTGGGCGGCTTCTGCGCCTTCTACGGCGAGGACGACGTGGAGGGCAAATCCAAGGACGACCCCCGCGCCTACGGCAAGCAGAATGTGTGGAAGCGCATCTTCACCGTGGCCATGGGCCCGGTGATGAACTTCGTCCTGGCGCTGGCGGTGGCCATCGCGGTGTACGCCTTCATGGCGATGCCGGTGTATGAGCCGGTGATCACCGAGATCGTGGCGGAAAGCCCTGCCGCGCAGGCGGGACTCCAGCCCGGTGACGTCATCACCGCCGTGGACGGCGTGAACGTGCTGGATGGCACGACCACGGCCCTCTCCGCAGCCATCGGCAACATCGAAGGCGTGCAGGAGCATCGCCTGACCGTCCGCCGTGAAGGCGAGACCTTTGAGGCTGTCGCGTCCACCTACTGGGACGAAGCGGAGCAGAAGTACCGCATTGGCATCACCTTCATGGGGAATGTGGTCGGTTCCTACCACCTGAGCTTCGGCGAGGCGGTGCAGGAAGGTTGGGGCTACTGCGTGGATGCAGGCACGGCGGTTTTCGATGCCCTGAAGGGCCTCGTTACCGACCCGGCGATCCGTGACCAGGTGGCCGGCCCGGTGGGCACGGTGCAGGTCGTGTCCCAGGCCGTCAAGCAGGACGGCGCCATTGCCTTCTTCAGCCTGCTGGTGATGATCAGCGTCAACCTGGGCATCATGAACCTGCTGCCCATCCCCGGCCTGGACGGCAGCCGCATCGTGTTCCACCTGATCGAGGCGGTGCGCGGCAAGCCCATCAAGCCGGAGCGCGAGGCGCTGGTGCACTTCATCGGCATGATCTTCCTCTTTGGCCTGATGATCTTCTTCACCTTCAAGGATGTGCTGCGCATCTTCTCCTGACGGGGCGGCCCTTGCTTTTTCCCCGGCGACATGGTATGATATATACAACCAAGACCAAACAGGAGGTGCGCCATGCACATCCATGAATCTGCGGAAGATTATCTGGAGGCGATCCTGCGCCTGCGGGAAACCAAGGGACAGGTGCGCTCGGTGGATATTGCCCAGCTGCTGGGCGTGACGAAGCCCTCCGTCTCCTTCGCGATGAAGAAGCTGCGGGAGAATGAGTTCATCCACATGGATCAGGACAACCTCATCACCCTGACGGAGAAGGGCGAGGGGATCGCGATGCGGGTGTATGACAGGCACAAGACGATCTCCACCTTCCTGATGAAGATCGGCGTGGCGGAGGACGTCGCCCGCGAGGACGCCTGCAAGCTGGAGCATGACATCTCCGAGGAAAGCTTCGCGGCGCTGAGAAAGCATCTGCTCAAGCTGCAATAATGAAAAACGACTGCCGCTCCTATGATGGGGCGGCAGTTTTTTGCGGTATGACGGGGAACCGCATGGAAAAGGCCTCCCCGGCGAGGGAGGCCTGCAGGTCAGTACTGATAGGGCGGCTGATTGTTCTGCTGGGGGTACTGGGGTACGGGGGGATAGCTGCCGGTGCTGGACTGCTGGGGATAGCGGGGCTGCTGATAGCCGCCATAGGGCTGGTAGCTCTGATAGCCCTGCTGCTGGGGCTGCTGTACAGGCTGCTGCATGGGCTGCTGGGGCAGCTGCACGGGGCGGGGCTGCTGCATGGGTTGCTGAACGGGAGCGTCATAGCGGGGCTCGGGCTTGCGGCCCAGGTTGTCCAGGGCCTTGGGTACGCCGATGCCGTCCGCCGTGGGCGCGCCCTGGTACTTGCACTCGCCAAAGGCCAGGATGGCCGCGAACACATTGTTCAGGAAGTACAGGCCCACGGCGAAGTAATCATTCTTGCCGAAGGCGCGGGCAAACTTGAACTGCAGGATCATGGAGGCGACGGCCTTGGCGCCGGCCACCACGGTGCTGATGATGACGGACACCACCATGCCCAGCCCAGCGTTGATCAGCCCGAACAGCGCGCCCAGCACGCTGCTGGCGATGGTGCCGACCAGCAGCGCCAGGTAAATGCGGCCATCCCAGGCGATCCTGTAGTTGATGTAATCGCTGTAAAAGGGGATGAGGGCTTTCCAGCCCTTTTCGCCGGCCTTCTGGAAGATGAACCAGCGGATGCAGTAAGTGAGGATCACGCCGGACAGCAGGCTGGCGATGATCGGCCCGATAAAGGCGCTGAGTGAACCGGCCAGCGCTTCAAGCATGGCCTCCATTTCGTAGGAACTCATGGGGATACCACCTTTCTCTTTTGTTGAACGGACAACTTGTGCTTTCATTATAGAGAAAAAGGCGACATCCGTCAACAAAAACCGACAGCATGCGACAGGAAAAGCCCTCCTTCCCATGGGGAAGGAGGGCGAATTTCACTTTTTCCGTGTCTTTTGCACCAGCGTCTGCAGCTCGGCTTCCGTTTCGTTATCGCGGATGCGGCGGGCTGCCACCACGCGGCGGTCGGTTTCCTCATCCACACAGGTGATCAGCAGCAGCAGCTGGTCATCCGCCTGCACGTCGATGTACTTGCCGTACACCGAGAAGCGCAGGAGGCTTGCGATGGCGCTTTCGCGGTTGGCCACCACGGAGGAATTGAGGTGCGACCAGTTGAGGTAGCGCCAGTTCCGGGGGTCGGTGCTGACGGTGCCCACCGCGAAGATGACGTAGCGGCCATCCTCGTAGATGGTGTCGAAGGTGATGAAAGCATTGTCCCGGTAATAGCCGGGATCCTCGTAATTGCGCAGCTTGCCAAACATCAGGCCGCTCTTCATGTTGTGGCCGTAGAGCATCAGCGTGTAGGGCCGGGTGCGCAGCTTGACGGCTTCATCCAGGAAGATGGCGCCGTTGTTGTTATGGTAGCCCCTGTAATCCCGGCGCAGGTAGTACTGATTGTCCCGCTGCACGACGGGTTCATCCACCACGCCCTTGACAGTCAGCCAGCCGATGATGTCCGCATTCTGCCTGCGCAGCTTGGTAAAGCGGCTGCCGACGATGGTATAGGGATTGTTCGGGTAGGGCACGGAGGCCAAACGCGCAACGGGCGTTGCGGTGGGCGTGGGCTGTGGCGTCGCGGTGACCTCATTGGTCCAGGGCGGCGTCATGAAGTGGGTTGTGGTGGCGAGGGGCGTGTCCTCCGGGGTTGCCGCGGGCGAGGGGCTGCTCAGGAGCTCCTGCTCCTTTTCGGCATGGTAGGTCTGGCGCAGATCGTCCGACAGACGCCGGGCGGAGAGATACTCCGCGCCGTAGCTGATCAGCTTGCCCGCGCTGAAGAGGAACACCCCGATCAGCAGCAGGGTCACCGCATGGACGAGGATGCGCCTTTCCTTGCCCTCCCGGGGGAGGAAGAAATACCAGCGGAGCCGCTTGTGCTTTTTGCTGCGGTCGATGGGGGAATCCCCGTCCTGCCGCCCGGACAGACGCTTCCACGCCTGCTTGAGCATTTCCATCAGCACTTCCTCACCGCCTTTCTGCCGGGCGCACACACGCGCCTTGATAACTTACTTATTATAGCAGAAAATGGCGCAGGAGGAAAGGGGGGCGGGCTTGCATTTTGGTATACAGGGGGAATTTTCTTCGAGTGGAAGCAAATGGCGAAAAGTTTATTTATTAACAAGCATTTACAGCAGGGTTCAGGCAGGTTTTGCAGAATAATAGTAAACAGAGAGCAAAAGAACGTTTCTCCCTGGTGAAAAAAGTATATTCCCAGCATGAAAGGAGCAAGCCGCATGACACACAGCATCATCGCCGAATTGATCCACAGCAACGCCTTTGAGCTGTACGGACAGCCGAAGTGGACCTTTGGCAAGAATACCTGCAACACCTACGAAGTCTTCGCCGAAAAAGTGCATATGCCCGGCGGAAGTACTATCCCGGCGCAGCTCCTGCTGGAGTTGATTGAGCGGGATGAGGCGCTGACGCGGGTCTTCTCCGAGTGGTTCCTGAAGGCGGCGATCCTGTCCGCGGCGGAGCTGAGTGAAAAGAGCAACGCCCATGTGACGCTGTCGCTCAATCTGCTGCCCCAGTTTGCCGGGCAGGAGCATTTTGTGGAGCAGGTGCTCTCGCTGATGGAGATGACGGGCTTTAATCCCAAGAAGCTGCAGTTTGAATTGAGTGAGGCCCAGAACCTGAGCCAGCTTGGTATTGAGAACCTCAACCGGCTGCACGACGAGTATGGCGTGGGGCTGTATCTGGCCAATTTCGGCAAGGGGCACGCCAATATCAACCTGCTTACCGAAGTGCATTTTGACGGCATTGAGCTGGATCGTTCCTTTGCTGCGCAGATTCCTGAGAACGACCAGATGGTGCGCATCGTCTGCGCCGTTCAGAACATGGCGGATACGCTGAACCTCCACGTCTGCGCCAAGGGCATTGAGACCCCCGAGCAGTTTGATTTCTTCGATCAGCTCAAGGTGTTCAAGGGCCAGGGCTTCCTTATTGGCAAGCCCATGCCGATGAATGAGCTGCTGGAGTACATCAACCTCTACGCGGTGCATGCAGAATAAGCTGCCAAGAAACAAAAGATCCCTCTCCTATACGGGAGAGGGATTCCTTTATGTGCGCCTGAAACGGGCGAAAGCCTTCCCGATCAGCACCGGGCCTTCGGAGACCACCAGCACCAGCAGGATCATCACCAGTGCGTAGGCGTAGATGTCCTGGTACTCGTAGAAATAGCTGCTGGTGTACACCGCCTTGCCCAGGGAATTCTTGGTCTGCACCAGGTATTCGGTGGAGACCGCCAGCTTCACGCCCATGCCCACCGCGTTGACATACGCCTGGCGCAGATACCCTGCCATCAGCGGCAGATACACCTCGAAGAGTACCCGCACGCCGAAGTTGGCGTTCATCCGGTACACGTCGATGAGCTCCTTGTCGATGCGCAGGCAGCCCTCGCAGGCAGCTTCCGCGATCATCGGCACCAGGATGATGGACGAGGCCAGCACCGGCACCAGCGCGTAATCCGCCGCCACCATGGTGATGACGATCAGGATGACCATGGGCAGAGAGCGCAGGAGGATCATCAGCGGCTGCAGGAGCTTGCGCAGGAAGGGCAGCAGGCCCATCGCCACGCCCAGCCCCACGCCCAGCACCGTGGACACCGCCATGATGACGATCAGGTGCTGCAGCGTTGTCCAGATGAGGGCATAGGTTTTGCCCGTGCCCAGCAGGCGGAAAAACGCCTTCAGGATCTCGTCCACGCCGGGAAAGACCAGCGCATCCCCCTTGAGCGCGCCTGCACCCTGGATGAGCGCGCCGATCAGCACGATCCCCAGGCAGAAGGCGAGGAGATCCCGGCTTTTACTGCGCGACATAGTAGAAGTCGTCCGCGGGCAGCGCGCCGCCGATCTGGGTCAGGTCGATGTTCGCGGTGAACTCGATCTGTTCACGGGCTTCCGCAGCGCCCATGAAGCGCACCGCGCAGCCAGGGATGGCATTCATGGCAACCTTTGCATTGGGCAGGATCTCCAGGGTCACGGCGGCATTGGCCACGGCTTCTACGTCGGTGGTGGCCTTCCCGCAGGATTCTTCCACCGCAGCGATGAAGGCATTCACAGCCTCGGGGTGCTTCTCGATGGTCTCCGCCTTGACGAACAGCGCGGCCTGGGTGTAGCCTTCGTAGCCGGTGGCGGCCTTGAACAGGTCATTCACGGCGTAGGCGGTGATGGCGGCGTTCTTCATCTTTGCGGCGGTCAGGGCGGGTTCGGCGGTCACAACGATGGCTTCCGCGTCGGACAGCAGCAGGCTCTGGGTGTTGGCGGCGCTGCCCAGGTATTCGATGGAGGCGGGCGCGATGCCGTTCTGCTCCAGGGCGTACTTCACCACGGAGGCGTTGATGGTGTTCTCACCAAAGAGCACCACGGTCGCGCCGTTCAGGCTTTCCAGGGTGAAGCCTTCCTTCTGGGAGGCGATGTACAGGTTGCCCCAGGAGACCACGCCGGCCAGCTTGTAGGTGGACTTGCCTGCCTTGTACAGCTTGGCGCCGGCGTTCAGGGGCGCGATGATGAAGTCGGAATTCTGATTGGCGAACTCGGCGGAGATGGTTTCCGCAGCGACGAAGGTGAAGTTTTCGGGGTTTTCCACGGCGATGGTGGCCAGAGCCAGAGCGGGCGCGCCGCTGGGAGCGGATGCGGTGACGACATACTCCTCCGCGCAGGCGGTGCAGGTCAGGGCCAGCAGGGCAATGAGGAGCAGGGACAGGAACTTCTTCATAATGGGGACACTCCTTCCAAAAATATATCTTGTTGATACCACAAAACCAGAAAATTGAATCAGCCGATCACGCTGGAGTAAGCGGTCTTGACGCTCACGCCGGGGAGACCGCCGATTTTGCCGGCGATGGCGGCGGTCACATTCTGAGGCGCGTCCAGCGCGATGGATATGATGCTGATCTTCTTCGCACGGTAGGGGATGCCCATCCGCCCGATGATGTATTCGCCATGCTCATGCAGGATGGCGTTGATCTTCTCGGCGCTGGTCATGTCCTCCACGATGATGCTCATCACGGCTACGCGGGTTTCCATGTGTTACCTCCAAACGTTGATTTCGAAAAAAACAACCGCACCCCAAAAGGCACGGCAACAAAGCCCCTGCAGCAGCAGGGATCTATGGCACGTACCTTTCACGCAGCTTACGCTTTGGGTCAGGATCGCTTTACTGATGTTGCGCCTGGAACCGCGCAGGGTGCTCCTTTGCGGGCCGGGCAGGAACATTGTAGACGATTGTGAGGAATTTGTCAAGAGGGACAAAAAATCCCCGCCGCAGAATTTGCAGCGGGGATGAGATTACATTACATGCGCTCGGGGGCTTCGATGCCGATCAGCCACAATCCGGTCTTGATGACGTCCTTGACCGCCTTGGTCAGCGCCACGCGGGCAGCGGCCACGCCGGGCTCCGCATCCAGGACGCGGTGCTCGTAGTAGAACTTGTTGTAGCCCTGGGCGATGTCGGTCACCGCGCGGGTGATCATGGAGGGCTCGTACTTGTCGGCGGCCTCCTTCACCACGTCGGGGAAGCGGGAGAGCAGCCGCAGCAGGTGCTGGGCCTCGTCATCCGCCAGGCCATTGTAGTCCACCTCGGGCAGGTTGGCGTCTGCCGCTGCCAGCGGGGCTCCCACCTTGCGCAGCACGGAGCAGCAGCGGGCGTGGGTGTACTGCACATAGGGGCCGGTCTCGCCGTCGAAGTTCAGCGCGCGCTCGAAGGAGAAGTCAATATCCTTGATGCGGCCGTTGCTGAGGTCGGAGTAGATGACCGCGCCGATGCCCACCTGACGGGCGACCTCCTCCTTGTTGGCGAGGTTCGGGGACTTCTCGTTGATGATATCGAGGGCCTTCTGCATGGCCTGATTCAGCACGTCCTCCAGGTAGACGACGCGGCCCTTGCGGGTGGAGAAGGCCTGACCCTCGAAGGAGATCATGCCGAAGGAGACATGCACGCAGTCCTTGGCCCAGGGCTTGCCCATCTTCTCCAGCACCTTGAACAGCTGGCGGAAGTGGAGATCCTGCTGGTAGGCCACGACGTACAGGCACTTGTCGAAGTCGTAGACATTCTTGCGGTAGACGGCGGCGGCCAGATCACGGGTGTGGTACAGGGTCGCACCGTCGGAGCGCAGGATGATGCAGGGAGGCATCTTGTCCTCCTCCAGATCGACCACGGATGCGCCCTGGGAGATGGTCAGCAGATTCTTCTCCCGCAGCTCGTCGATGACCACGTCCATCTTGTCCATGTAGAAGCTTTCGCCGGCGTAGGAGTCAAACTCCACGCCCAGCAGCTCATACACGCGGGCAGCGTCCTTGAGGGTGATGTCCTTGAACCAGTTCCAGATGGCGCGGGCTTCCTCGTCGCCGTCCTCGATCTTCTTGAACCAGGCGCGGCCCTCGTCCTCCAGGGAGGGATCCTTCTCGGCCTCCTCGTGGAACTTGACGTACAGGCGCATCATCTCGGTGATGCCCTTCTCCTCGACCTCTTCCTTGCTGCCCCAGGTCTTGTAGGCGTAGATCATCTTGCCGAACTGGGTGCCCCAGTCGCCCAGGTGATTGATGCCCACGGTCTTGTAGCCCAGGAAGTCATGGATGCGCTTGAGGGAGTGGCCGATCATCGTGGTGGACAGGTGGCCCACGCCAAAGCGCTTGGCGATGTTGATGGAGGAGTAGTCCAGGCACACGGTCTTGCCGTTGCCCATATCGGAGGAGCCAAAACGCTCGCCCTGTTCAAGGACAGCATCGAGGGTCTCCTTGGCGAAGTTGACGCGGTTGAGGAAGAAGTTCATATAGCCGTTGACGGGCTCCACGCGGGCAACCTCGGGGTGATCCCAGGCTTCGCAGAGGCTCTTTGCGATCATGGGCGGCGCCATGCGCAGGGCCTTGGCCAGGCGGAACACGGGGAAGGCATAGTCGCCCATCTCGCGGTCCGGGGGAACGGCCAGCAGGCCGCGAATCTCATCAGCGGTGGGAAGCCCCTGCGCCTCGGGCCAGGTGGAAGTCAGGCACTCGGCGGTCAGGGTGGCAATGCGGGTCATCATATCCATAGCAATCATGCTCCTTGTTTTGGCAATACATAGTTATTATACCACACCTTCCGGAGGGTTGCAACATAAAAAGGCAGGCTCCGGAGAGCCTGCCGGGGGAAACATTATGAGCGGGATGCAACGTTCACGCGTCCGGTCAGCATATCCGCGTAGGAAAAGGTATGCCGCTGCCGGGTGCCGGTGGAGCATTCCTCCACACAGAAGCAATGGCGGTACACGCCGACGATGGTGGCCTGGGCATCCTGCACGACCTTGGAATGGCTGACGAATATGTTGAGAGAGACGTCCGGATTTTGCTCGTACAGAGACTGGATCCGGGCTTTGCAGGAATCGATGGTAGCGGAAGATTCGCGGGGTGTTGTGCGGGACATGGGATGCTCCTTGCTGTGATCGGTCAGTTGAAGTACTCGGTGACGTCGGCCCTGGCGTTGTACTGCTTGCGCACCCGCACAAGGATGGAGCCATCTTCCAGCTCCTGCACATCGGTGATCTGATGGCGGGTATGGGTGCGTTCAAGCATGTCCTTGTAGTGCTGGAAATCCGCCTGGTTAAGCTGCAGGGCGTCCTCGCGGCTCAGCTGGTTTTCTTCCTTCTGGGTGAAGAGCAGTGTCTGCATGATGCAGGCTGCCTGAATGCGTTTCATGGGTGATTCTCCTTCCGGTCCAATGCGTCACGGCAGGAGCGATTGACCATTTTCAGCGCACGCCGGCTGGCTGCCGTTAGCGTGGAGGCGCAGCTGTTGCCATCATTTTATCACATTTCCCGGGGAATTGCATGCGGTCAAAAATCACAAAAATGGCAGGCCCCACATGGAGCCTGCCGCGCATATTTACTTCATGGTATTCAGCTTCGCGTCGTCGATCTTGCCCCACGCGCCGTTGCCGGAGCCGGAGCACTTGACGTACACACCCACGGTCACCACGTCGCCCTCCTGTACCTGGACGCCCTCGATCAGGGGCTTGTCCCACACGTTGTAGGAGGTGATGGTGGAGGCCTGACGGGCGACTTCCACGCCGTTCACCTTCACGTAGGAGTAGATCTCCACCGTGCCGCCGTCGCCGCCCATGATGGCGATCTCGTAGCGGTAGGTGCCCGCGGGGAGGTTCTCCACCTGCTGCTCCAGGGTGAATTCCACCGTACCGGCGGCAGCGGAGTAGAAGTGATAGTGCTTCGTGCCGGTGACGGAGTCGGTCTTCTTTTCCTCGATGTAGAGCTGCTCGCAGCCGCCGATATTGTTGGCGACCCACTCGCCCTTGTCCTCGTCCTCGAAGGACCAGTTGGCAAGGTGGTTGTACTCGATCATCGCGACTTGGCAGGTGGCCTCCATGCCGCCGGCCACGCCCTTGATGGTATAGGTCTTTACGCCGCCGTCCTTCATGGCCTGGGCGTCGTAGGGCTCCCATTCCACGGGAACCGCCTGGCGGCTGTTGTCGGACATGACAGCATTGACGGTTTCCGGCAGCACGATCTCACCGGTCAGGTCGATCATCAGCGTCACGTCGTCCAGCGCATCCACGGTGACGGGCACCTCATTGCCCCGGCGGATGAGCTTGAACACCTTGAGGCTTTCCAGGGCCTTGCCGGAAAAATCGAACAGGGCCTGATTATCGCAGGCGCAGCCGCCGTAGTACTTGCCCGCATCCTGGGGATCATACTCCGCGGCATAGGAGGAAGCCCAGCCAGCGCCGTGCTTCTCCCACAGGGCGGAATTGGCCTCCCAGCTGCCGCCGGGCACGGGGATCCACGCACCCTCCCAGTAGAACACGCCGATGCCGCCGATGTCATGCATGGCCTGGATGACGTCCGTGAGGTTGTTCACCTGGCCCTGGAGGGTGAAGGGGTAGGGCTTCAAGTACGCGCCGCCCTCGCCGATGGTGTTGCCGGAGAAGTCGCCGTCCTCGATGGTGTAGGCATAGGAGGTCTCCGCCACCATGACCTTCTTGCCGTACTCGGCGGAGATGGTGCCCAGCACCGTCTTCAAATTGTCCAGCGTGCCGTGCCAGTAGGGGTAGTAGCTGGAGGCAAACACGTCATAGTCCACGTTGTTCTCCGCCAGCTTGCGGGCGTAGCCGTAGTAATTGTCCGCGTTCTCCGGATTGGCGAAGTGCACGGCGATCAGCGCATCGGGGTACACCTGGCGCACTGCAGCCGCGCCGGCGGACATCATCTTGCACATGTTGGGAAAGCTCTTTTCGCCCGCCAGACCGTTGTTGCTTTCGTTGCCCAGCTGCACCATGCCCACGTCCACGCCGGCCTCCTTGAGCCGGGTGAGGCAATCGAGGGTGTATTCGCCCAGCAGCTTCACCTTCTGGGTGGTGCGCTTGCCCTTCCAGGCCTTGGGCAGCATCTGCTTGGCAGGGTCCGCCCAGAAGTCGGAGTAGTGGAAGTCCACCAGCAGCTTCATGCCGTGGGCAGTGGCGCGCTTGCCGATGGCGATGGCGGTGTTGATGTCGCAGTTGCCGCCGCCGTAGCCGTTGCCGTCCTTGTCAAAGGGATCGTTCCACACGCGCACGCGGATGTAGTTCACGCCGTTTTCGGCCAGGATGGCGAAAAGGTCGCGCTCGTTGCCGTCGTGGTCGTAGTACTTGACGCCCGCGGCCTCCAGGGCCAGGACGCTGGACACGTCCATGCCCAGGGCGAAGTCCTCGCTCAGGTCGGGGATGGCCTTGATGTACAGGGAAGAGGCGGGTTCCTCCGCCATGGCTGCGGGGATCATCAGCAGCAGGCAGAGCAGCAGGGGGATGAGGTGCTTCATGGGGTGGCCTCCTTGTCAAAATGGATTTTCATCAGCAGGCAGATGTCGCCTTCTTCGTCGGTATACTGGTCTTCGCGGCGGAAACCGGCTTTCTCGTAGCAGCGGACGGCCCGCGCATTTCTGATATCCGGGTCGATGAACAGCTCGCGGATGGATGGGTGTTTCCGATGGATGACGTCCACCATCTGCCGCAGCGCCTCGGAGCCGCAGCCGCGGCTGCGCGCGTCAGGGACGCCGATCCACATATCCAGGCCGATGGCCTCCGCGCTGTGGATGTAGTACTGGATGAAGCCGATGGGGTCTCCGTCCTTCAGGATGAAATAGGGGAAAACGTCCGTGGGATGGGCAGCGCGGGGACCGTATTTTTCGGCGATGCGGGCGACGGAGACGGGCGGCTCGCCCGGTTCGTCGCACCAGACCCACTGCTGCAGCTCCGGCTCATGGAACCAGCGCTGCATGTGCAGGTAATCCGCCTGCGTGGCTTGCATGGGGCGCAATGTGATCATAGCTTACTCCACGGTGAAGTCTGTCCACTCCACCTTGTTGTACATATAGATGTCGCCGGGCTTGACCATGCCCAGCTTCTCGTAGAAGCCGGTGGCGTTTTCGTTGGCGCAGGTGTACATGATGATGTTCTTTTCGCCGCCGCCATCGAGGCTCTCGCCGGCGATGCGGTGCATCTCCTGCACCAGCGCCTTGCCCACGCCCTTGCCCGTCCATTCCCGCACGACGCCCAGGTCGGTGATGAACAGCCAGTAGGCAAAGTCGGTGATGCCAAAGCCCACGCCGATGAGGTCGCCCGCGTCATCCCGGGCGGTCAGGCTGATGGAGGCCTTCTCCACCAGCGTGGCGATGCGCTCATGGAAGCGCTCCTTGGGGTACTGGCTGCCCAGGTCGGTGCGGCGGAGGAAGCCGATGTAGGCTTCCGGGGTGAGGCGTTCCTGCCGGATGGTGTACATGGGGCCTCCTTACCAGATGAAGGGGATCAGCCGCCACTTCACCTGCTGCTTGTACTCCGCATAGCCGGGTAGCTCGCGGGAGAGGACTTCCTCCTCATTGTGGATGCGCTTGGCGATGATGAAGGGGTACGCCAGGAACACCGCGAAGGCCAGTGCCGAACCCAGCACCAGCGGCATGGACAGGAAAAGCGTCACTGTTACGGCGTACATGGGGTGACGGATGACGCCGTACAGCCCGTCGGACACGACCTGCTGACCCTCCTGCACCTCGATGGTGCGGGACAGCCAGGTGTTCTCCCGCAGAACCTCCGCGTACAGGGCGTAGCTCATCAGGAACAGTACTGCGCCGACGATGCTCACCCACCGGGGCAGCATCAGCCAGCCAAAGCGGTAGCTGAGCCCCGCGAGGACGAACCCGACAAGGAACATCAGCCCGCTGAGCTTCACAACCAGGGACTGCTCGCGTTCTTTTTCCTTGGCGTTCAGGCGGCTGCGCAGGAGGGAGGGGTTCTTCGCCATCATGACGAGGCCGGCGAGGAACATCGGGATGAACAGGATGCCCATCAGCAGCCAGGCCTGGGGATAATGCAGCGTCCAGGCGGGCAGGAAGAGCAGCGCGCCGATCAGCACCACGCCCAGCGCAAATTTCGCAATGGCGGAGAGAAAAAGTTTGGTGTTCATGGGGGCCTCCTTATTCCAGCACAACGATGCCGTATGCCGGGGGTCTTCGACTCTTTTCGTGCCGCCGGAGAGATCACTCAATCACTGCGATTCCGTACGGCGGCAGGGTCACCGTGGTCACGCCGTCGCCCTCGGCGAGGGTGGCATTGCCCTCCAGCGCGACCAGGTCGGAGACGATGGCCAGCCCCGTCGCGGGGATCTCCACCGTGCTGTCCGCCTTCTTGGCGAAGTTGATGGCGATGTAGCAGCATTCGCCGTCAAGCTCGCGCTTCATCAGCACCACGTTCTTGTCCGCGTACAGCGTGGTGTTCGCGCCACGGGCGATCAGCGGGCTGCGCAGGCGGGCATGGTTGACGGCCTTGCAGTAGTTCAGAAGGGAGTTGGGATTGGCGAGCTGGTCGTCCACGCAGGGGTAGGCGTATTCCAGGCTGGTCACGCCGGGGGGCTGGGTGGTCATGTCGCCGTCGTTCCAGTACATGGCCAGGCGCTTGTTGGGGTCGTCGCCCGCGCCCACCATGCCGATCTCGTCGCCGTAGTAGGTGAAGACATTGCCCGGCAGCATGCCCAGCAGACCCTGGGCGAACTTGGCGCGCTCGGGGAGCTTGCGGGCCTGCAGCAGGCCGATGGTGCGGCCGGTATCGTGGTTGCACAGGAAGGGCGCAAGCACGCGGCCTTCCGGCAGCAGGGACAAAGCCGTCTCGAGGCCCTTGACGTACTTGGTGCCGTCGGGGCTGCGGCCCAGCACGGCCTTGACGATGAAGCCCTCCGCCTGGGCGGACGGGAACAGGAAGAAGCTGTCCACCGTGGACTGCCAGTACTCCGCCAGAGCGCTCTGGCCTACCCATGCTTCGCCCACCACGTAGGAGCCCGCCTTGGCCTCCTCGCACATGGCCTTGATCTTGTCCAGGGTGGCGACGTTGGCAGCAACGTCCGCCGTGTGGAGGGAGGTCACCGCATCCAGGCGGAAGCCGTCCACGTCCACATCCGTCAGCCAGAAGGTGATGATATCGCGGATCTCCGCCAGCAGCGCCTCGCTGTGCAGGTTCAGATCGGGCATGTTGCCGCCGGCGAACTGCTCCTCATAATGCCAGGAGGAGCCGGAGATCTTCACGTACTTGTTGCCGCTGGGGGTCTCGGTGAAGCAGTAATAATCCAGGTAGGGGCTGTCGAACTTGCGCTTCTGGATGGATTCCACCGCGCTGAGGAACCAGGGGTGACGGGTGGAGGTATGGTTCACCGGCAGGTCGATGATGACGCGGATGCCGCGCTCGTGGCACTCCCTCACCAGCGCGCGGAAGTCATCCATCGTGCCGTACTGGGGATCGACGGCCTTGTAATCCGTCACGTCGTACTTGTGATAGGAGGGAGAAGGCATGATGGGCATGAACCAGATGCCGGTGTAGCCCATGTCGGCGATGTAATCCAGCCGCTGGCGGACACCATTGAAATCGCCGATGCCGTCGCCGTCGGAATCCTGGTAGGACCAGACGAAGATCTCGTACCAGTTGTAGGTGTCCGGCGGCAGCTGGAAGGGCACAGAGTCCGCCAGCGCACAGGGCACGAGCATGCACAGGAGCAGCAGGGAAATCAGCTTCTTCATAGGGATCGCTTCTTTCTATTGTGAGGTGGGGGTTATTTCTTTTCCAGCGGGTAGGTCTTGCCGTTCTGGCCCACGCCGCCGATGGTCAGCTCGGCCTTGTCGCCGTCAAAGCGGACGGTCATGTCCAGGGTGAAGGGCGCGTTGAGGACGCGCAGGAGCAGCTTCAACTCGCCGTTCTTCATGCCGCAGCAGGAGACGCATCCGCCGCCTTCCTCCACGCGGCCAACGTAGAACAGCGCGGTCTGCTCCTTGTCCAGGGGCATGGTGACGCGGTCACTTTCGATGGTCAGGGTGGAGCCGTCTTCGCCGGACGCATACACGCCCACGGGGAGTTCGCTGCCGTCGTGCTCCGGCCAGGGGTAGGCGAGGGCAGCCAGCTTCTTCTGCAGCTCCGCCTGGGTGGCTTCGTCGGCGGGTTCCATGTCCGCGGCGGCGAGCAGGTGGGTGTAGATCAAATCGAGGGCCTTGCCGATGTCCGGCACGCCGGAGACGCAGGCGATGACCATGTCCCGCTTTTCATCCACGATGCAGAACTGGCTCAGCATGCCGTCGCCGCGGTAGCGCGGGGTCTGGCCGGCCTCGTGGTCGGTCTTGCACATCCAGAACTGGTAGCCGTAGCCCATGTTCCAGTCGTGGTCGTGGGGGTGATCGCCGTTGCCGTTGTCGATGCGGGCGGTGGTGGCCAAATCGAGCCACTCGCGGGGGAGGATCTGCTTGCCGTCCCAGACGCCCTTTTGCAGCAGGCACTGGCCGAAGGGGGCGATCTGCTTCGCGCTCAGCCACAGGCCCCAGCCGCCCACGTTGATCCCGTCGGGGGAAGAATCCCACTTGGGCGCGGAGCCGTCCTCGTTCATCATGCCCAGGGGCTCGAACAGGCGGGGGATGAGGTAATCGCGGACGGTCGTCCCCGCCACCTTTTGCACCATGCAGGAGACCAGGTAGGTGCTCATGCTGTTGTAGGCGAAATGGGTGCCGGGCTCGTGGTCACAGCCGCAGGCGATGACCTGCTTTGCCCAGTCCGGGCCGCGCTTGCCGCCGTCGGACTCAGGCTTCAGGCCCGCGCCCATGGTCAGCAGGTGGTGCATCGTGATGGCCTTCTGCCAGTCGGAGGGCTCCTCCGGGAAGATTTCCGGCAGCACATCGATGAGCTTCGTATCCCAGGTGAGCAGCCCCTCCTGCACGGCAAAGCCCGCCGCTGCCGAGCAGAAGGACTTCGACAGGGAGAAGAGCATGTGGGGTGTGTGGTCGTCATAGGGGGCGTAGGCCAGCTTCGCGGCGACGTTGGCGTGGCGCAGCACCCAGATGGCGTGATGCTCCAGCCCGGCTTCCTCGCGGGCGGCGATGTAATTCAGGATACCCTGGGAGGAAATGCCGGCTTCCTCGGGGAAACGGACGTGTTCGAGTGTCTGCATGGTGTGCCTCCTTGCATATCAACGTTTTGATGTGCCTTTATTGTAAAGGAAATCAGAGCCGTTTGCAAGCGCATTTTCCTTGTGGACAAGCATTTGTAATCATGCTATAATGAAGAAAGCAACTGATTCCACCTCGGAATTCAAACAATGAGGAGGCTTTTACACATGAATATTGAAGCGATCGCTTCCATCATCAGCGCGGGCAAGGCCGTGCTGGGCATCGAGCTGGGCTCCACCCGCATCAAGGCCGTGCTGATCGGCGAGGATCACGCGCCTATCGCCAGCGGCGACCACACCTGGGAAAACCGCCTGGAAAACGGCGTGTGGACCTATCATCTGGACGACGTGTGGGCCGGCATCCAGGATGCCTACGCCAACATGGTCGCCGACGTGAAGGCGAAGTATGGCGTTGAGCTGACCAAGCTGGCGGCCTTTGGCGTGTCCGCGATGATGCACGGCTACCTGCCCTTTGACAAGGACGGCAAGCAGATCTGCGAATTCCGCACCTGGCGCAACACCATGACCGGTGAGGCCGCCGCTGAGCTGACCGACCTGCTGGGCTTCAACATCCCCCAGCGCTGGTCCATCGCCCACCTGTACCAGGCGATGCTGAACGGCGAAGCCCATGTCAAGGACATCGACCACCTGACCACCCTGGCCGGCTATGTGCACTGGCAGCTGTCCGGCAAGAAGGTGCTGGGCGTGGGCGAAGCCAGCGGCATGTTCCCCATCGACAGCGACAAGTGCGATTACGATCAGAAGATGATCGACCTGGTGGATTCCCTCGCCGCAGTGAAGGGCTACGAGTGGAAGCTGCGCGGCATCCTGCCTGAGGTGCAGTGCGCGGGCGACGACGCCGGCGTGATGACCGCCGAGGGCGCGAAGCTCCTTGATCCCACCGGCAAGCTGGAAGCCGGCGCGCTGATGGCTCCCCCTGAGGGCGACGCGGGCACCGGTATGGCCGCCACCAACGCGGTCGCCGTCCGCACGGGCAATGTGTCCGCCGGTACCTCCGTGTTCGCCATGATCGTCCTGGAGAAGATGCTCTCCAAGGTCTACCCCGAGATCGACATGGTCACCACCCCCACCGGCAAGCCCGTCGCCATGGTGCACTGCAACAACTGCACCTCCGACATCAACGCCTGGGCGGGCATGCTCAAGGGCTTTGTGGACGCCTGCGGCCTGAACATCTCCATGAATGACATCTACGTCAACCTGTTCAATGCCGCGCTGAACGGCGAGAAGGACTGCGGCGGCGTGGTGAACGTGCCCCTGTTCTCCGGCGAGCCCGTGGTGGGCCTGGACGAGGGCCGTCCCATGATGGTCCGCATGCCCGACGCGAAGCTGACCTTCCAGAACTTCGCCCGTTCCCTCGTTGCCGGCGCGATGACCAGCCTCAAGATCGGCATGGACATCCTGGTGGACGAGAACGTGCAGATTGACTCCCTGCTGGGCCACGGCGGCTACTTCAAGACCCCCGGCGTGGGCCAGAAGATCCTGGCCGCTGCGCTCAAGACCCCCATCTCCGTCATGGCGACCGCCGGCGAGGGCGGCCCCTGCGGCATGGCTCTGCTGGCTGCCTACCGCGTCAACGGCAAGCGCGGCGAGACCCTCGAGCAGTACCTGAACGAGTATGTCTTTGCGGGCGCGGCTGGTTCCACCATCGCCCCCGACGCGGCAGATGCGGAAGGCCTCGACGCCTACACCGCCAAGTTCCAGCAGGCCCTGGCGGCGGAAGAAGCCGCTGTGGCGGAGATGAAGTAAAATTAGCCTTCCCCTCAAGGGGAAGCCTTTTGACGGGGCGCGCGGTACTTACCCGCTACAGCGGGAGCTCCCTCTCGGCGGGAGCCTAAGGCCCGAGTAACTCCCGTACCCCTCCGCAGGGGTCTTCGACCCGTTTATTTGGGCCGCCTCTCACTACAATGAAGGTGAGTACAAGTTCGCGCGACGCGAGGACTCTGTGAACGCCGTGCAACTCCATTCAAAGCTTAGATGCCGCGTTCACAGATCCGAGCCAAAGCTCACGTACAAAACATCACTACCGCGCAACCCGGCAGCCCGGCCGATGAGCGGCCGGACGTACAACTCCACGTGCGCTTCCAGCCGCACACGCGCGCAACCCCAAAAGAACCAATCAACCAAGATCGCGAAAAGGGTGTCCAGAGGGTCGAAGACCCTTTGGCGGGTCCAGGGCAGCGCCCTGGCCGTCGGAGACGCCCCAACGAAGGAGGTCACCCCCATGCTGAAGAAACTCAAGCAGGCCGTCTATGAGGCCAATATGGAACTGCCCAAGCGTAACCTCGTCACCTATACCTGGGGCAATGTGTCCGGCATCGACCGGGAGAAGGGCCTCGTGGTCATCAAGCCCTCCGGCGTGGATTATGAGGATCTCACTCCGGAGATGATGGTCGTGCTCGACCTGGAGGGCAATGTGGTGGAGGGAAAGCTGAATCCGTCCTCCGATACCAAGACCCACATCGAGCTGTACAAGAAGTACCCCGAGATCGGCGGCATCGTCCACACCCATAGCCCCTATGCGGTGGGCTGGGCTCAGGCCTGCGAGGACATCCCCTGCTACGGCACCACCCACGCGGACTACTTCTACGGCGCGATCCCCTGTGCCCGTCACCTCACCACCGAGGAGATCGACGAGGACTACGAGAAGAACACCGGCAAGGTCATCATCGAAGAGCTGACCAAGCGCGAGATCGAGCCCCTGCATACCCCCGGCATTGTGTGCGCCTCCCACGGCCCCTTCACCTGGGGCAAGAGCCCAGCGCAGGCCGTGTACCACGCCGTCGTGCTGGAGGAGGTCTCCAAGATGGCGGTGTACACCCGGCAGATCAAGGCGGACGCGAATCCTGCGCCCCAGAATATCCAGGACAAGCACTTCCTGCGCAAGCATGGCCCCAACGCTTATTACGGCCAGCCCGGCAAGGAGCATTAAGTCAACAACGCCCTCTCCGTGAAGGAGGGGGCAATTTTTTGCAGAAATTTCAAAAACCCTATTGACAAATGTATCGGCGTCCGATATACTTTATATCGACGACCGATATAACGGCCGCCGAAAGGATGGAACATCATGGGTACGATCAACACCGCCCTGACCGAGGCGGTCTACTACATCCTGCTGTCGTTGATGGAGCCGATGCACGGCTATGGCATCATGCAAAACGTGGAGAAGCTCTCCGGCGGACGGCTGCGTCTGGCGGCAGGCACGCTGTACGGGGCCATCAGCACGATGCTGGAGAAGGGCTGGATCACCGCGCTGGACAATGGCGCAGACAGCCGCAAGAAGGAATACGTCATCACAGAAGCAGGCCGTGAGATCCTTCGTGCCGAATACGCACGGCTGAAGGAACTGGTGGAGAATGGCCGCATGGCCTTGGAGGGAGAAGAAGCATGAGACAGGTGATTCGCAAATGGTTCTGGGCGTGGGAGTTTGATAAGGAAGAGCAGTGGCTGTGCGACATGGCGGCCCAGGGCAAGGCGTTGGTCAGCGCGCGCTATATCACCTATGAGTTCGAGGACAGCGAGCCCGGCGAATACGCCGTCCGCCTGGAAATGCTGGAGCATGCGCCTACCAGCCCGGAGGGCCAGCAGTACATTGAATTTGTAGAATCCACCGGCGCGGAGTACATCGGTAAGGTCATGAAGTGGGTCTACTTCCGCAAGAAGACCGCCGACGGCCCCTTCGAGCTCCACGGCGACAACGCCACCCGCATCAAGCACCTGGGAGGTATCATCCGGCTGCTCAAGCCCCTGATGGCCCTCAACGTGGGCTGCGGTGTGTACAACCTGTGCATCGGTATCGGGCTGAACTCGGTGGTGAATGTGGTGTGCGCGGCGGCCTCCGGGGCGGTGGCATGGCTGCTGTACCGGGGCCTGGTCAAGCTGAACGACAAGAAGCAGCGGCTGGAGAAGGAAGCCCAGCTGTTCGAGTGAGGTGATTGTCTATGAAGACTGGCTGGCGGATCGCGCTCTATGCGCTGGCGGCGGTGTTTGTGGTGATGGGCGTACTGGTGCTCGCCGGCATCATGGGGCCGGGTAAATCGACCATCACACGGGAGGACGACCTGTTCTCTCTGGGCATGTCGTACATGAACGGGGAGCAGTCGGCAGACTTCTCCCTGGCGGCAGACGACGCCATTGAGGTGACCGTGGTGCATATCAGCGGCGACCTCAGGATGCGCATCGCCTGCGGGGAGAATGTGGTCTACGAGGGACACAACCCGGAGATGGGGCAGTTCCGCGTGAATATTCTCACGGATGGGGAGTACACGATCACCGTCAGCGGACAGCGGGCGGATGGCAGTGTGACCTTCCGGATAATCCGGGATGAATCGCAGGAGGAATGATGGATGGCAGATCAGAACAAGAAGCAATCCGGGGGCTTCAACCCCATTGGCCTGTGCATGGGCGTGGGCGTCGGATTGTGCTTTGGTGTGGCAATGGACAATATGGCACTGGGCCTGTGCATGGGTATGGGCGTGGGCCTGTGCTTCAGCGTGGCACTGGGACAGCATGCGTCTTCGGATGACAAGAAGGATGAAAAGTCCGGGGAGGATGAGCAATGAAATATGTGTGGATCGCCATTCGTCTGCTGCTGGCGGTGGCGGCGATCGTACTGCTGGTGCTTTCCATGACGAACGCGGGTGAGAACCGGAACTGGCTGCTGAGCGGCGGTTTGCTTTGCTCCACCCTGGGCATCTGGCTGAACATCTGGTTCCAGCGCAAAGAGAGGAAGAAAGAGCAATGAAAGACTTCATCCAGCATGCCCTGCCGTGGATCATCGTGGGGCTGATGGTGGCGCTGACCATGGCGCATTATGCGAGGAAGAAATAAGGAGGTACTGCGATGGCGTTTCCAACACATATCGTGGCTGCGGCAGGCTATGTCTTTGACAAGGACGGCAATCTCTTGATGATCAAAACGCCTAACCGTGGATGGGACTGCACTGGCGGCCAGGTGGAGGTTGGCGAGGACCTCGAAGCCGCTGTCTTGCGCGAAATCACGGAGGAAAGCGGGATTACGGCCCGGGTGAAATGCCTCTGCGCTGTGTACTCGAATGTGGGGCAGTACGTCTTCTATGACGGCGTGACGCCCGTCCCTACGAAGGTTATGTTCGACTTCATGTGCGAGTACGTCAGCGGAGAGTGCCGCACATCGGAGGAATCCACGGAAGTGAAGTGGATTCCCAAGGAGCAAGTGCTGGATTATGTTACCACGCCCGTACTGCGCTACCGCTTTGAAAACATCCTGCACTTTGACGGACGGGTGACCTATGCGTCCTATGTCACAAAACCTGAATTCCATGTGCTGACGGAGCGCACCATATAACCGCAAGCAAAAAGACCGGGATCAATCCCGGGCTTTTGATTGTTTACTTCTTCCCGTACATGATGACATGATACCCGCGTTCCAGTGCAGGTACGACCATCTCATGCAGGTAGCTCTTGTCCGTCGCGTCACGAACGACCACGGCGGTGATCTGCTTGTCGTCAAAGAGGGCCATCGTCAGCGTCTTGGAGAAGGGGCCGTCCATGGCGATGATGTTTCCCTTGAGGAAGCCGGCTGCCAGGCAGGCGGTTACGGATTCCACAGAGGGCGTGATGCGGGGGTACAGGCGGGTCATGTCCATGTCTGTAGCCATGGGAAGGAGCGGGTCGCGGCCGATGCCCAGGAGGATATTGCCCTTCTCGCGGGCCAGGGCTGTGCGGATCTTGTCATGGCTGTCGCACCATTCCACCGCGTCGCGCCAGGCGTTTTCGATGTCCTCAAAATGGACGCGCTCGTAGGCGATGTTCAGCGCGTCGCAGCACTGGCGGATGTTCTGGCTGGCCAGCACGGCGTAGGGATGGGTGGCGTCCACCACGCGCTGGGGATTCTCCTCCCGGATGAAGGCGAGCATTTCCGCGCCGTCCAGGCGGCCGACGTGGCACAGGGAGCCCAGAGGCAGCTGGGATCGGGCGTATTCAGATACGACGCTGAACATCACCTGGCGGCCCCGGCGGCGCAGCGTCCGGGCGATGTCGCGGGCTTCCTTCGTGTTGCCGAAGATCAGGACTTTTTCCATACTGTTCACCTCAGTGTTTCCGCTGCAAAAAAGCCCAGCACAGGGCTGTGCGCGCGGCTTATGGAAGGATCGTGGTGCAAATATTATATCCCATATCCGGAAAATCGTCAAGCGCGGGGCAGCCCATGGCGCAACAGCGAGTTGCTTGCAATCCATGCATACCTGTCATACAATAGGGGCGGAGGTGAACGAGGATGAGCATGAAGAACCCCATCCATGAGCTGCGGCAGCTGAAGGGCCTGTCTCAGGACGAGCTGGCGGAGAAGGTGTTCGTGACCCGTCAGGCGGTGTCCCGCTGGGAAAACGGCGCAACGACCCCCAACACCGAGACCCTGAAGCTGCTGTCGAAGCTCTTCGATGTGTCCATCAATACCCTGCTGGGGTCGCCCCGCAAGATGATCTGCCATTGCTGCGGCATGGAGCTGGACGACGCCACCACCAGCCGGGAGATCGACGGCGGCTTCAACGAGGACTACTGCAAATGGTGCTACCACGAGGGCGAATTCACGCTGGATTTCTGGCAGCGGTATGTGGAGCTGGGCGGTGAGGAAGGCTTCGAGCGCTTCAAGCAGCAGCTGGTGGACGAGTTCAACGCCTTGCGCGTGGACGGCATGCCAAAGGTGGAGGGCCTGAACGTGCTCTCCGGCAGCTATATCAACCTGGAATACACGCTTCCCAGCGGCGAAAAGGTGAAGTTCTTGAATGACAATGCCACCTACCTGGGCAACCAGCTTCACAACCTGTACGGTGGCAGCCGGTGCTTCGGTATCGCGGCCAGCATGCAGTTTCTGCTGGTCTGCACTTATGGGCCCTTCGGCGAAGATCCGGAGCTGGTCATCTACAAAAAGCGGTAATCATCAGGGGCGCACAGCGGATGTGCGCTCTTTTCATGTGGCGCTTTGTCGGTTGCGTTCAACCCACCGATGTGCTATACTGTTCCCAGTACATTGATGGAGGACCCCATGAACATCCGCAACATTGGCATCTTCGCCCACGTTGACGCGGGCAAGACCACCCTCTCCGAGCAGCTGCTGATGCACTCCGGCGCGATCCGCCGCGCAGGCAGCGTGGATGAGGGCACCGCCCACACCGACAACCTGCCCGTGGAGCAGCGGCGCGGCATTTCCGTCAAGGCGACCTGCGTGAACCTGACCTGGCGGGATACGGCCATCAACCTCATCGACACCCCCGGCCACGTGGATTTTTCCGCCGAGGTGGAGCGTTCCCTGTGGGCGCTGGACGCGGCGGTGGTGGTCGTCTGCGCGGTGGAGGGCGTGCAGCCCCACACGGAAACGCTTTTCCATGCCCTGAAGGAGCAGAGCATCCCGACGCTGTTCTTCCTCAACAAGACCGACCGCGAGGGTGCGGACGTTCCCCGCGTGCTGGCGCAGATTCAGCGCCTGCTGACCCCGGAGGCCGTTCTCATGGCGCAGGACGACGCGGTGACCGAATTCGTCTGCGCGCAGGACGACGATCTGCTGGAGCGCTACCTCTCCGGCGAGGAGTTCGCGCCGGACTTCATCCGCAGCCGTCTTACGGCGCTGACCCGACAGGCTGCTGCCTGTCCCGTGTACAGCGGCTCGGCCCTGCGGGACGAGGGCGTGGTCCCGCTGCTGGACGCGATGGTGGACTTTTTGCCTGCACCGGTTTCCGGCGGCGGCGACCTCTGCGGCGTTGTCTTCGCGTCCACCCAGGATCGCGTGCTGGGCCGGGGCGTGTGGGTGCGCCTGTACGCGGGCTCGCTGGAGAACCGCGCGCCGGTGACGCTCCCTGCGGGGGTTGATCCCCTGACAGGCGAAGAAAAGCTTGTCCAGCGGAAGATCACGCAGATCCGCCGGGTGGACGGCTCCGACGCGGGCAGCCTCACCGCGGGCGAGATCGGCGTGATATACGGCCTGGGCGATGTGAAGGTCGGGCAGGTGCTGGGCGAGGAAGCCCTGCTGCCCCGCCGCGTGGAGCCGGGCAGGCTGCGTACGCCGCTGATCACTGTGCAGGTCATCCCCGAAAAGCCGGAGGACATGCAGGCCCTCCGCGTGGCCTGCGAAGCACTGTCGGCGGAGGATCCACTGCTGCAGGTGCGCTACGCCAAGGCGCTGAATGAATTGCAGCTGCACGTCATGGGCACCATCCAATTGGAGATCATCCAGGAGCTGCTGGACACCCGCTTCAATATGAAGGTCACCTTCTCCAAGCCGGCGGTCATTTATAAGGAAACCATCGCCAAGGCTGCGTCCGGCTTTGTGGCTTACACCATGCCCAAGCCCTGCTGGGCCATCATGCGCTTTGAGATCGAGCCCGCCCCCCGCGGAAGCGGCGTGACCTTCAAGTCCACCGTGCCGGTGCGGGACATCCTCCTGCGCTACCAGCATCAGGTGGAGCAGGCCCTTCCCCTGGCCCTCCATCAGGGCCGCCTGGGCTGGCAGGTCACCGACGTCAACATCACCCTGGTGGACGGCAATCACCACCAGTTCCACACCCACCCGCTGGACTTCATCGTGGCGACCCCCTGGGGCATCCAGGACGGCCTGCAGCGCGGCGGCTCGACGCTGCTTGAGCCCATCCTGGAGACCCGCTTCCTGCTGCCGCCGGATTGCGTGGGCCGCGTGATGAGCGACGTGGCCCTCATGCGCGGCGAGGTCACCCACACCGAGACGGACGAGGATCGCGTGCTGATGACGGCGCTGATCCCCGTGGCGACCAGCGTGGACTACGCCTCGACCCTCGCCAGCGCCACCAGCGGCCGGGGCAGCATGAGCGTGAAGCTCCACGGCTACCGGGACTGCCCCCTTGAACTGGGTGCAACCGCAGCCCGCCGCAGCGTCGACCCGCTGGATACGAGCAAGTATATCCTTGCGGCCCGCAGCGCGCTGGAGGGCGGCATCTTCGACCTGGAATAACATCCCCAAGGGCTCCTTTGCGGGAGCCTTTTTCATTGCTGCAGACGCACAAATTCCTCCACGCCGTCAGCGATGGCCTCTGCCAGGCGTGCTTGATAATCCGCCGAGAGCAGCAGCTTTTCCTCCGCAGGGTTGGAGATGAAGCCGCATTCCACCAGCACCGAGGGCACCTCCAGCTGCAGGATGAAGTAGTCCCCGGCCATGGCGGCGCGCTGCTTTTTCGGCTGAAGCTGGCGGATGAGCGCCTCCTGGATGCACCCGGCCAGCAGCCGTCCGCCCTCGCACCCGGCACGGTAGAATACCTGCGGACCGGATTCGGCGCGCACGCGGTACTCGTTCATGTGGATGGACAGCACCATGCTGACGCCGTTTTCCTTCGCCAGGGCGATGCGGTTCTGCATGTCCTGGCGCTTTTTTGTCAGGGTCGCGGGGCGATCCTCGGTGCAAAGGTCCACATCAGCGGTGCGGGTCATGACCACGGCGGCACCCCGCCGGGCGAGGGCGTCTTCGACCTTCCGGGCGACGGCCAGGTTCACTTCCTTTTCCCACACGCCGGAATCGCGGCACCGCGCGCCGCCGTCGTAGCCGCCGTGACCTGCATCCACCAGGATGGTGAAGCCTGCCAGCGGCCCCGGGGCAGGGGAGGGCTCCACCGGGGCTGATGACGTATTTGTAACATTTTTGCGCCAGGCCGCCGCCGCGGTGAGTCCCCCGACGAGCACGATCAATACCGCTGCCATCGTCACCAGATGTTCGGCTTTTTGCCGGGGCAGCAGGGGGCGTTTTGATGTTTTCATGGCAAATTCCTCCGTGGAACAGCCTATGCGGCGGAGGAACGGCCCATTCCTTGCAGGATTTCCTGCGTGTATACACTTTGAATGCATACAAAAGCAGCACACTCGGGCAAAATGTTCGCCGGATGCGCCGCGGAAATTGTAACATTTCCCCCTTATGCATGTTCATATTCCTGTATTATGCACAGCCAAAGAGCTTATTCATCCACAGTTTCCACAGGGTTATCCACAACTTTCTGGGGGAAAAGTGGCGTAATATCGCGCTTTCCACCGGGGTTATCCACATTATCCACAGGTTTTCCACAGGCTTTATCCCCAATGATTTCATATGTGGATATGCTTGTGGACATGCATATCTGCACTTTTTTGCCTGTTTACAAATGTGACAAATGTGAATAAATATGCATGTTCGTGCATGATTGCGCGGAAAGGATTGCCTCATCCGGGCGGAGTGAGGGCCGGAAAACACAGCCTGCGAAACTTTCGTATGTAACGAAAATGTCATGTTCCCAAAAACTTTTGCGCGTCGTCCGCAACAAAAAAGGCCGTGCCTTTCGACACGACCTGATCAATCACTTGTTCTTGCTGCTGCCGCGGATGGTGGCGTCCGGCTTGGCAGCCTGCTTCATGAAGGCGGAGGGGCTGATGCCCACGATGTTCTTGAACTGCTTGGAGAAATGATAGGGGTCCTGCATGCCGACCTCGATGCCGGCCTGGCGGACGGTGTGGCCCTCCTCGCGCAGCAGCTCCTTGGCGCGCTCCATCTTGCAGTGGAGGACGTAGGAGAGCGGCGGCATGCCGACTTCGCTGACGAAGCGCTTGCGGAAGGTCTCCATGGGCATGCGGGAGATCGCGGCCATTTCTGCCAGGGAATAATTGTCGCGGTACTGATTGGCGCGCAGGGTGTCCACCACCTTGGCGATCTCGTGGGAGAGCATCGCGTCCATGGCGACGGGCTGGCCCCAATGGGACGCCAGCATGCCGTACATCAGGTGCTGGAGCTGATAGGTAGCGTCCGCCGTGCCGGAGTGGCGCACCATCACCTGCACGATCTGCTTGGCAAGGTACATCTGGCTGGGCAGCGCGCCCTGACGCAGGGGCATGTGCAGCAGCGCGCCCATCTTGCGCACCACCATGGGGGCCAGCTGGCCCTCCAGGGCGACCCACAGGACGCGGGCCTGTTCGGGCACCTCGACATACGCGCCGTGCTCGCCCGCGGGGAGGAAGCAGGTGTCCTCGGCCTTGAGCTTCAGGTCGGTATCCTGCCAGTGCAGCGTGACTTCGCCCGCCTCCACGGCAAACCACACCCACTGGTCGTGGCTGTTGAGGGGATAATCGCCCTTCTCGAACATGGCGGTGCCGGCGGCGTGGATCCACGCGCCGCTGGAGCGGGTCAGGGTACCGGGCTTATGCCAGCCTTCCACCACGAGGGTATCGGCAGCGGCTTCCACATTTGTAAACAGGTAGGATTCCATCGTGAGGCCTCCTTGCTGACCAAATCAAACATTTTCCATTATGGACATTATATATCCCATTGTCAACATTGTCAAGGCGATTTTCGACGATTTCTGTACTTTTCACGCCGGATTTTTGCCGTGTGTGTGGAGGCGTTGATCATGCCGGTATGATTGGCATATCAGGACTTGCGCAAAGGATGAGGAGGCTGCAATGTGGGGGGAGACGTTCTGCGGCATACGGCAAATTTGAATTTGTCTACAGGTAAATGCGTGTTTCTTCATTGTAGAGTTAATTTGCAGCAGGGTGGCCGCTTTCGCGCGTCGAAAGCGGCGCAAAGCCGCCGGGGGAAACGCAAAATGGCGTTTCCCCCGGACCCCCTCCTGCTCTTTTGGAGTTGGTTGAGCGGCTGCAATGCGGGGCGGCTCTGGTTGCTCAGGGTTGCTCTGAATTTCCGCTTACGCGGAAGCAACCCATCGCAAAATCGCCGCACGGACTCTTTTGCGAGTTGAGCGGCAGCCGCACCGGCTTGGAGGAACGGGTGCAGAAAGTGGCGTGTTGATTTCCTTCGTTTTGCAAACGGGTAAATCTAAATTTATCATCACTGCCCGGTGGACAAAGGACGCTTTTGCCGTTATAATGGAAGCAGCGACCCGTTTCGTTCAACCAAATAAGGAGGATATCCCGATGATTTATTACGTCAACGCCCATGCGCCCCGCGAGGGCAACGGCACCAAGGAGCGTCCCTTCCGCCGCATTTCTGACGCGGCCAACATCGCCTTGCCCGGCGACGAGGTGCTGGTTTACCCCGGCGTGTACCGCGAGCAGGTCAGCCCCCGCAACGGCGGCACCGAGGACGCCCGCATCACCTACCGCTCCGTGGAGCCCCTGGGCGCGCTCATCACCGGCGCGGAGGAAGTCACCGGCTGGGTGAAGCAGGAGAATGGCCTGTGGATGCTCCGCGTGGACAACGCCATCTTCGGCGACTTCAACCCCTATATCGTCGAGGCCTTCGGCGACTGGTACTTCGCCCCCACCGTCCGCCACACCGGCTGCGTGTACCTCAACGACGTGGCCCTCTACGAGGCGCTGACGATGGAGGAGTGCATCGCGGGCGAAGTCTACACGCCCTCCTGGGATCCCGCAAATTCCATCTACAAGTGGATCGCCGAGCAGGACGGCAATGAGACCGTCATCTATTGTAACTTCCACGACATCGACCCCAACACCCAGAAGACGGAGATCAACGTCCGCCGCCGCTGCTTCTTCCCGGATGAGACGGGCAAGGGCTACATCACCTTCTCCGGCTTCAAGGTGGAGAAGGCCGCCACCACCTGGGCGCCCCCGGCTGCCTTCCAGGACGGCATGGTCGGCCCCCACTGGTCCAAGGGCTGGATCATTGAGGATTGCGAGATCAGCCACTCCAAGTGCTGCGGCATCTCCCTGGGCAAGTACTACGACGAGGAGAACGACCACTACTTCACCGTGAAGCACCTCAAATCCCCCACGCAGATGGAGCGCGACGCCCTGTGCCGCGGCCAGTATCATGGGTGGCTGAAGGAGAAGGTGGGCAGCCACATCGTCCGCCGCTGCAACATCCACCACTGCGAGCAGACCGGCATCGTGGGCCGCATGGGCGCGGTGTTCTCCGTCATTGAGGACAACCACATCCACCACATCAACAACATGCAGGAGCTGGGCGGCGCGGAGATCTCCGGCATCAAGCTGCACGCGGCCATCGACGTGACCATGCGCCGCAACCACATCCACCACTGCACCATGGGCATCTGGTGCGACTGGCAGGCCCAGGGCACCCGCATCAGCCAGAACCTGCTGCACGACAATCAGCGCCCCGACTACTGCACCTGGGCCGAGGGCGGCATGGAAAGCCAGGACATCTTCGTCGAGGTTTCCCACGGCCCGACGCTGATCGACAACAACATCCTGCTGTCCCGCGTGAGCCTGCGCATCGCGACCCAGGGCGTGGCCATGGTGCACAACCTGATGATGGGCACCTTCACCTTTGTGGGCGGCGGCACCGGCACCCGCTACACGCCCTATCACATCCGTCACCGCACCGAGGTTGCCGGCTTCATGCACTTCCTCCACGGCGATGACCGCTTCTACAACAACATTTTCGTGCAGGGCATTGACAAGAACCCCGATCCCCGCCGGGGCGAGCCGAACGAGAACGAGCGCATCTGCGGCACCTGGCAGTTCGACGAGTACCCCACCTACAACGAGTGGATCAGCTGGTTTGACCTGGACGTGGCCCGTCCTGATATGGGCAAGCTGGAGAAGTACCACGAGAGTCACCTGCCTGTGTGGGCCAAGGGCAATGTGTACCTGGGCGGCGCGAAGCCCTGGAAGCATGAAAAGGACTGCCTCGTTCTGGATGAGATGCCCACCGTGGAGCTGACCGAGCAGGACGGCGCGCCCGTGCTGAAGACCAACGTATACGAGCTGATCGCGGCCTACCGCGCCGGCATGGTGAACAGCGACATCCTGGGCAAGGCCTTCGAGCCGGATCAGCGCTTCGAGAGCCCCGATGGCAGTGAGATCGTCTTTGACCGCGACTATCTGGGCAACACCCGCGGCGTGGGTGTTCTGCCCGGCCCGTTTGCTTCGGCTGATGCGGCGGAGAAGGCCCTCTGGTAAGTTTGATATTCCCGTACTTGTCACAATAACAGCGGCCCCTTCCAACAACGGAGGGGCCGCTGATTTAGTTACTGCGGCTGCCGCTCAACCCGCAAAGGAGCCCGTGCGGCGATTTTGCAGAGGATTCCTTCCGCGTTAGCGGAAATTCAGGGAATCCTCTGCAACCAGAGCCGCCCCGCATTGCAGCCGCTCGCACAGTCGCACGGAAGCACGAGGGGGTCCGGGGGGAAGCGCGTTTTCGCTTCCCCCCGGCGGCTTTGCGCCGCTTTCGACGCGCGGAAGCGGCCTCCTGTTTGGGAAGGGACGCATTTCTTATTTGCCGATGTATTCTGCTGTCACCGCGGCGAACGCGCCGGTCACAACCTTGCCGTTTTTGTCGCGGATCTCCATCCGCCAGGAGCCGCCAGCAGGCTGCGCTGCCCAGAGGGTATCCCGGCCGTCGCACAGGCGCAGGTCGTACCAGCCGTTGCCGTCCGCGGTCAGGGTGAACCAGTCATTTCCGCCGAACTCCCAGCCGTCGCGGAGGAGGTGCAGCGTCACGTCCTCTGACTTCACATGGGCGGGCAGACTGGCTTTGCCGAAGGTCAGCTTCCAGTCGGCGTAGGCGTTGTCCACATAGTTGGCAGACAGGTTCATCCCGCTGACGGCCCGGTTGAACGTCCACACCGGGTCGCTCAGGAAGCTGCCGCCGAAGCCGTATGCGGTCTTGTTCCGCCAGGCCCACGGGGGATTGGCCCTGTCTTCACCCCAGTTGTCGCCGTCGAAGGCGCCGTAGGAGCCGAACACGCTGCTGCCATCGTAGGGCCCGTTGCGGAAGGCCCACAGCTCATCCAGGGGGCGCAGGTCGTAGGAGCACATGTTGTCCTCAAAGGGGCCGTTCCAGAAGAGGGGCTTTTTTGCCTCTCCGCCGTAGAAGTAGCGCACGCCGCTGTTGCCCACCGACCAGTAGGGGAAGTGCCAGCCGGATGCGCTGACGCTGTGGCCCTGGTTATACAGTGTGCCGTTGGGGGCGATGTACAGGTGCGGCCTGTCCAGGTAGGTCGTGGTCAGGGATCCGCCGTAGATGGAGCCTGCCAGCATCTTCCCGCCGTCCAGCAATCCATCGCCGAAGTAAAAAAACAGGTTGCCATGGCCCTGGGTGTACATGATCTCCGGGGACAGGAATTTCTCTGCCGACTTCGGCACGCACAGCATGATCCCCTCCAGGTCATTTTCGTGCCTGTCCAGCCATATCTCCGCGTCATCGCGGGGGTGGTAGAAGTAGTAGCCGATGTAGTAGTGGGTGTCCGTCTCCTGCACGGAGTAGTACACCACCGCGCCGAGGTCGCCTGTGCGCAGGTTCTCCCAGTTGTTCAGGCACGACCAGTCGCCGTCGTAGTTGACCGCGGTGATGAAGTCGCCCCGGCCCCCGGCGGAGAGCAGCACGTTCACTGCCTGGTCGATCTGCGGCGCGTAGTGGATGGCGATCTCCTCATGGGTGAGGCTGCCGTCCGCCATCGCAGAGTCCCAGGTGTTGATGATCTGCCCCTGCTTGTCCAGGTCGTAGGGGCTGTCGACCAGATCCCGTGCGTACAGCAGCCGCCAGCCCAGGATGCCCACGATGTGGATGAGCAGCAGGATCCCGAGCCACTTGAATATCCGCTTGATGGCTTTCTTCATGCGAAGCCTCCGATCTGTGTCAAAAGGCAGCGCCGTTCATGCCGACGCTGCCCGGAGTATTCCATTACAGCACCTTGAGCAGTTCGTCGCGCACCGCGTCCCAGCGGGCGTCGGCAATGCCGAAGTCCATCGCGCGGTAGCTCCACACGGAGCGGGCGATGCCGTGCTTCTCAAACACCCTGTTGATCACGCGGAACCACTTCACCGCGTCCTCGGGGGACACGATGTCGATCACGCCGTACTCGCCGCAGTACAGGCCCATGCCGTACTTGGCAGCGGTCTCCAGCGAGGGGGCGAAGAGCTTCTCGAAGGTCTCCTCGGTGATGCCGCTCTCGTCAAAGGCCAGACGGGCGTCACGATCCAGGAAATCCACCCAGTACGCGCCCTGATGGGTGTACTCGATGGGATCGTAGCAGTGGAAGTTGTACAGCACCTTCGCGTCCGCGGGGGCAGCCAGATCCTTCACGGCGGGGGCGCTGTTGTTGTGGTAGCTGCCCACGAGGATGTAGGTGTCGGGGGCAATCACGCGGATGCGGCGGATGCACTCCGCCACGATGCGGTTCCATTCGCCGATGAAGCTGGCGTCGGTCACTTCGTTCAGCAGCTCAAAGACTACGCGGTCATTGCACTTGCCGTAGCGGCGGGCGATCTCCTCCCACAGGCGGTAGAAGCGCTCCTGGTACTTTTCGCTTTCGAAGAAACCGGTCTCCATCTCGCCCTTGTCGAAGGAGAAGCCGGCGGTCTTGTGCAGGTCGAGGACGGTCTTGAGGCCGTGCTTTTGGCACAGATCGAGGGCCCAGTCGATGCGCGCCCAGCCGGGAGCGTCATAGCCACCGTTGTTGTCCTCCAGGACGTTGAAGTCCACCGGGATGCGGACGTGATCCAGCCCCCAGGAGGCGATCACGGCGAAGTCTTCTTCCTTGATAAAGTTGTTCAGGCGATCCGCGCTGTAATCGCACTGGCTCAGCCAGCCGCCCAGGTTCACGCCGCGATTGATGCCAAGATTCTTCTTCATGATGTATCTCCTTGCGCCCGCTGTGCGGGGTTTTCGTCATTATAGCACAGTCCTCTGCTGCTGGCAATCCGTCAGGAAAGATAACGGTCGATATATTCCAGCAGCGGCTTTCTGCGCACCTCGTCCCCGTGGGCGCGGTACCAGCAGAGGGCTTCCGCCAGCCCCTCTTCAAGGGGCATGAAGCCCTCCATCAGCGCGCACTGGGCGGATACGTCCAGCGCGTACTCGTAGCTGTAGAAGGGGAAGTACTGCCGCTGCTCCACATCGGGGGCGACGGAAACGAAGCGCGGCGCCTTGCCGCAGGCGGCGTAGCAGGAGTTCACCCAGTCGCGCACGGTGACAGTTTCCGGGTTGCCCACGTTGAAGATGCGCTGCGCAGGCTGCTTTTCCAGCAGGATCTCCGCAAATCGGCACAGATCCTCCACATGGAGGAAGTGCAGGCGCATGCCGCCCTCCGCCGGCAGGAAGAAAGGCCTGTCTGCCAGCGCGCAGTCGAACACAAAGGCCTCGCGGTAGACGTTGTTCCCCGGGCCGTAGAGGTAGGGCGGGCGCAGGATGTACGCATCCGGCCTGCGGGCATGGAGGGCCTTCTCGGCGGCGATCTTGTCCGTGCCGTAGCGGCCCCAGTAGGCGTTCGGCCCGACGGCGGCGTCCTCCCGGAAGGGCTGCGCGCCCGTATCCGGATACACCGCGCTGGAGGAGATGAGGATGTACTGCCCGTACCCGCCCAGTGCGTCCAGCAGGGCGTTCACGTCATCGGCGGTGTAGGCGGTCACGTCCAGCACCGCGTCAAAGCGGCGGCTGCGCAGCACGTCGCCCAGGGCATGCCTGTCTGCCCGGATGTGCTCCACGCCATCTGGCTGCGGCCGCGTGCCCCGGTTGAGTACGCTCACCTGCCAGCCCCGCCGCAGGAAATATTCCGCCGCATACCGGCTGACAAACACCGTGCCGCCGGTGATGAGGATGGTCTTCATCGTGCATCCCTCCTTTGCGCCATTATACCACGCGCCGTGCGGGAACACAAGCGACCCCGCTTGACAGCGCCCGCTGCTTGCGCGATAATGGACGTATGCAATCTGTGTGAACGGGGGATCTGCCATGCAAACCCGCGCGCGTTTATCCATCATTGCCTCGATGGCGATCTTCGGCACCATCGGCCTGTTTGTCCGCATGATCGGCGTGTCTTCGGCGGAGCTGGCGCTGTATCGCGTCGTGATCGCTGCCGTGCTGTTGACGGGCTATTTCCTCATCAGCCGCACCAGGCTGCATCTGGGGGAGATCCGCCGGGAACTGCCCCTGCTGCTCCTATCCGGCGCGGCGATGGGCTTTAACTGGATCCTCCTCTTTGAGGCGTACAAGTACACCACCGTATCCGTGGCGACGCTGAGCTACTACTTCGCCCCGGTGATCGTGACGGTGGCCTGCCCCATTCTCTTCAAGGAACGGCTGAGCCCCCTGCAGTGGCTGTGCTTCGCCATGTCCACCCTGGGCCTGGTGCTCATCACCGGCCTGGACGACCTGAGCGCGGGGGCCAGTCACCTGACCGGCATCGCCTTTGGCCTGGGCGCAGCGGTGCTTTACGCCGGCGTGATGCTGCTGAACAAGCGCATCCGGGGCGTTTCCGGGCTGCAGCGGACGTACCTGCAGTTTCTGGCGGCCATCGCGGTGCTGCTGCCCTATGTGCTGTGTACCTCCGGCGTCACCCTGGGCACGCTGGACGGCCTGGGCTGGGGCATGCTGCTGATCGTGGGCGGCGTACACACCTGCCTGGCCTACTGCCTGTACTTCCCCAGCGTGAAGGCGCTGCCCGGCCCGGAAACCGCCATCCTTTCCTACATCGACCCGCTGCTGGCCTGTCTGCTCTCCGTGACCCTGCTGGGCGAGAGCATGACCCCGGTGCAGCTCCTGGGCGGCGCGCTGATCCTGGGCTTCACGCTGCTGGGAGAGCTGCATCCCCGGAAAAAATGAAGGAGGCCCCATGAGCAAACGCATTGACATCATCAGCGGATTTTACGGCGGCATCGACGAGGACAGCCGCCTCACCGGCAGCCGCCACGGCCAGCTGGAAGCCCTGACCGCCATGCATTATATCCGGAAGTACGCCGCAGCGGGGAGCCGCATCCTTGAGATCGGCGCCGGCACGGGGCGGTATTCCATCGCGCTGGCAAAAGCGGGCCACCGCGTCACGGCCGTGGAGCTGGTGGAGAGCAATCTGGCCATCCTGCGGCAAAATGGCCGCGGACTGGAGAATCTCACCGCCTGTCAGGGTGACGCAACGGATCTCACCCGCTTTGCCGACGACTCCTTCGACGTGACCCTCCTCTTCGGTCCCATGTACCACCTCTATGACGCATGCGACGTGCATCGCGCCCTGGACGAGGCCATCCGCGTGACCAGGCCCGGCGGCGTGATCCTCACGGCGTTCCTGTCCGTGCATGCGATCCTCTTCAACAACTACCTGAACGGTCGTCTGCTGGCAGGTCTGGACGAGAACTTCGACGAAGCGGGCCGCGTCCGCCACTTCGAGGAGCAGCTCTTTACCGGCTATGACATCGCCGAGTTTGAGGCGCTCTTTGCGGACAAGCCCGTGCGTCGCCTCGTGACTGCCGCTGCTGACAGCATCCTTGAGCTGGCGGAGGAACGCCGCGATTTCGCCATGTCCGACGAGGAATTTGCCGCCTTTGCCGCCCATCATCTGTCCACCTGCGAGCTGCGTGAACTGCTGGGCTGCTCCAGCCACCTGCTCCACATCTGCCGGAAGGAGTGATCCCATGCCCATCCGTCCCGCCGCCATGGCCGACCTCGCCCGCATCGCGGAGATTGAGGTGTTCAACTACCGCATGAATTTCTACCCCATCTTCCGCAGCGACGAATTCTACTTCGCCGAGCTGAACGTCCCTGACCTCATGCAGGCCCGCGCCGCCTTCATTCCCGACATCCTCGTCTATGACGACGGCGTGGTGAAGGGCTTCCTGCACTGCGGCGGCGATGAAGTGCGCAGGCTGTATGTTGAGCCTGTGCTGCAAGGCCGGGGCATCGGCGCAGCGCTGCTGGAATACGCCATCCGCGAAAAGCATGTGAAGCGTCTGTGGGCGCTGGAGAAGAATCTGCGGGCGATCGCCTTCTACCGTCGGCACGGATTCCTGGTGACGGAGGAGCGCAGGCTGGAGGAGGGTACGGAGGAGTACCTCGTCCGGATGGTAAGGGCATAAGCATGCAAAAAGGCTCTCCCGAAAGGGAGAGCCTTGCTTATTCCTCAATGCCATTGGACTTCATGCCGCGCCGGAATTCCTCCGGCAGATCCGCCGTGAAGGTCAGCCGTTCGCCGCTGGTGGGGTGGGTGAAGCTGAGCGAATAGGCGTGCAGCATCAGCCGCGGCACCTTCGCCCCCCGCGAAGAGCCGTAGATCGGGTCGCCGCAGACGGGGTGCCCGATGTGCTTGCAATGCACACGGATTTGATGCGTGCGCCCGGTGAGGATGTGCACGTCCAGCAGCGTCACGCCGCGGCCCCGCGCCAGCACCGTCCATTCGGTGATGGCTTCGCGGCCTTCCTCGTCCACGGCCATCTTCTTGCGATCCTTCTTGCTGCGGGCGATGGCGGCCTCGATGCGGCCGGAATCCTCCCGGATGTTGCCTTCCACCAGCGCGCGGTAGTGCTTCTCCATCGTGCGGGCGCTCAGCTGCTCGGAGAGGGCCAGCTGGGATGCGTCGTTCTTGGCGACCAGCAGCAATCCGCTGGTATCCTTGTCCAGCCGGTGGACGATGCCCGGACGCAGCTCGCCGCCGATGCCGCCCAGGCTGTCCAGGTGGTGCAGCAGCGCGTTGACCAGCGTGCCGTCCTCGTTGCCGGCGGCGGGGTGCACCACCATGCCGCAGGGCTTGACCACCACGGCCAGGTCGGCGTCCTCGTAGAGGATGGTCAGGGGGATGTCCTGGGCTTCGGGGACGGCAGGCTTGGGGGCGGGGATGGTCAGGGTGACGGTTTGGCCGGGCTTGGCCTTGAGTCCCGCCTTGGTGACGGTCTGGCCGTCAACGGTGACGTTGCCTTCTTCCATCAGGGTCGCCACGCGGCTGCGGGTCAGGCCGGATTGCTCCGACAGGAGGACGTCCAGGCGGCGGCCGTCGGCGGTGAAGGTCATTTCGGTTGCTTCCATGTGTGTTTCTCCATCTTGTGTTACTGAGGGGTAGCTTCCTTGCAGCGGGGCGGAGGATGGGGCTGAGGTGCGCTCCGTTGCGGCGGGGTGAGCTGTTTCGGCGGAATCGGAGATTCCGCGAAAGGCGCGTGCTTCTATGGCCTGCGGGCCGGAGCAGGGGCGTTGCCCCTGTACCCCACCAGGGCCTCCGCGGCCCTGGACCCCGTAAGGGCCTTAGGCCCTTAACCCTTTTTCCGGCGCCTTAGTTGATTGATTTGTTCTGCCACTCCTTTGGGCGGAATAGCAGCGATGTCGCCATCAGGACGGTGCCAACCGTGAGGGCCGCATCCGCCACGTTGAAGATGGCGAACTCCACAAACAGCACCTCAAACATGTCCACGACATATCCTCTCAAAACGCGGTCGATCATGTTGCCCACCGCGCCGCCCAGCATCAGCATCGCTGCCGTGCGGCTGAGGCCCCCCAGCCTATACCTGCGCAGCACCAGCCATCCCGCCAGGATGCACATCGCCGACACCACGCCCAGCGCCCACGCCCGCCCTGAGAACAGGCTGAAGGCCATGCCGGTGTTTTCCGCATAGGTCAGGGCCAGCACATGAGGGATCAGCGTCACGCTGCCGGTCAGGGACAGGCAGGCCCACTTGACCAGCTGGTCAACAATCACCACCGCAGCGGCGATCCAATAAAACTTGCGCATGTTACTCCAATCTGCGCTGCACGACGCTGACGATATCCGCCAGGAAATCCCCGATGACCGGCAGATTCCGCTGCGCCAGATCCTGCAGCAGCCACACCAGCGCCGCGCCCAGGATGGTGAATCCGATGGCCGAACCCAGCCCGCGGATCATCCCTGCGATGAAGTGCATGCGGTAAAACCTGCGGTGATCCTCCAGATAGCGGATGTAATCCGGCAGATGCATGCGCTCCAGCACGGCGATGTGCTCATCCAATTTATTCGCCATCCAGGCGCTCCATTCCTTCATATAAAAAATCCTCCCGGATAAGTTTGGGAGGATTTTGTCAAGTTTATTCGGGAAGAGCCTTACCCGATGATCTTCCCATCGGGGCTGATGGTGACGATGCTCAGGGGGATGTTCTTGCCGCACATGTCCAGCGCCGTTTTGACCGCGTGGGACAATCCGCCGCAGCAGGGGACGGTCATGCGGGTCACGGTGACGCTGCGGATGGGGTTTTCCCGGAAGATCTGTGTCAGCTTCATGGCGTAGTTCACCGGGTCCAGCTTCGGACAGCCGATCAGCGTTACCCTGCCGCGCACGAAATCCTGATGGAAATTGCCGTAGGCATAGGCGGTGCAGTCGGCGGCGATAAGCAGATCCGCGTTGACGAACCAGGGGCTGTTCACCGGGGCCAGCTGGATCTGCACGGGGAAGTTGCTCAGGCAGCTGGGTACGCGGGCGGAAGCATCTGCCTGTTCGGGCTGGATGCTTCGGCAGGCGCTGCCGGGACATCCGCCGGCCGGACGCTGGGCGCAGGGCTGCGGCTCGGCTTTGGCGCGCTTGGCGGCAAGCACGGCGGCTTCATCGTAGGCGGGGGCTTCCCGTTCTTCAAAGGAGATGGCGTTGGTGGGGCAGGCCGGCAGGCAGTCGCCCAGTCCGTCGCAGTAGTCCTCCCGCAGCAGCTTTGCCTTCCCGTTCACCATGCCGATGGCGCCCTCGTGGCAGGCCTCGGCGCAAAGGCCGCAGCCGATGCACTTTTCCTCGTCGATCTTGATGATTTTGCGGATCATATCTATCCCTCCATGGCGTTGGTCTTGACCTTACGCAGCCATTATAGTATACTGACCGCAGAAAGTATGTTGAAATTTCAACGTGTGAGGTGGCATATGATCCCTGTAACGGATTCCCTGCTGCACTGTGCGCTTTTCGATGGCATCGAGGCGGATGATTTGGCCGGCATGCTGGATTGCCTTGGCGCCCGGCGCGCGGCCTACGCCAGGGGGGAGGTCATTCTGGCGGAGGGCGCGCCTGCGCAGGATGTGGGCATCCTCATTGCCGGGCAGGTGCAGCTGGTGCGCACGGATTATTACGGCAATCGCAGCATCATGATGAACATCCGCGCGGGGCAGCTGTTTGCGGAATCCTTCGCCTGTGCGCGGGCGGCGCGGCTGCCGGCCAGCGTGGTCGCGGTGGAGGACTGCGAGGTGCTGCTGCTGGACTGCCGCCGGGTGCTGACCAGCTGTTGCAATGCCTGCGCCTTCCACAGCCGCATCATCTTCAACCTGCTTCAGATCGTCGCGGAAAAGAACCTCGCCCTGTACCGCAAGGCGATGATCACCTCCAGGCGCACCACCCGCGGGAAGCTGATGACCTACCTGCTCCTGCAGGCCAAAGAGGCAGGCCGCGCCGATTTCACCATCCCCTTTGACCGGCAGGGCCTGGCGGACTACCTGGAGGTGGACCGCAGCGGCTTGTCGGCGGAGCTGAGCAAGCTGAAGAAGGACGGCGTGCTGGACTACTACCGCAGCGACTTCCGGCTGCTGCAGATGCCGGAATCCAGCCGGGAGGAATGAGCGGACAGGCAGCATTTTCGTCGGATGCAGGCCGGATCAGCGCGCTGCGTCCGGACGGGATCGCGGAGGGACGTGCATCAATGCCCGGTGGATACACTCCGCCGGGCATTGTGTTTTACGCCAATGAAGAAAATTCCGGCGGTATGAAACCTGCGCCTGCCCTGATTCGTCTAATAGGTGTAAAGCGCTTTAGCGGCGAGACATCATCGCCCGCACACAGGAGGAATTCCTCAATGACCAACGAAGACTTCGCGGCCCGCGTCCTGGCGATGCAGGGGACGCTCTACCGGGTGACCTGCGCGATCCTGCGCGAGCATGCCGACCGGGAGGACGCGGTGCAGTCCGCCATCGAGAAGGCGTGGCGCAAACGCAGCCTGCTCCGGGAGGAAAACAGCTTGAAGCCCTGGCTGACCCGTATTCTGGTGAATGAATGTTACACCATCCTTCGCCGGCAGAAGCGGGAGACGCCCACCGAGACCTTCCCCGACACGCCTGCCCCGGAGGGCTCTGACCCCGACCTGTACCGGTTCTTCGCCAATTTGCCCGATACGCTGCGGCTGACCATGGTGCTGCACTACCTTGAGGGCTGGGATGTGAAGGACGTGGCGCGCATCCAGCGCCTCCCGGTGGGAACGGTGAAAAGCCGCCTGATGCGGGGCCGCGAGAAGCTCAAGGAGAACGAATATGTAAAGGAGGCGCTGGGTGTATGAAGATTGATCCGAACAAGGTCTACGGCGATGTGCCGCAGTCCTTCTCCCATCGCGTGGAATACGCCCTGCGCCGCTGCGAAAAGGAGGAAGCAAAACCTATGAAGCGCAAGCCCCTTGTGGCGATCATCATCACTGTCCTGATGCTGGCCCTGACCACCACGGCGGTGGCAGCGGTGCTGTCCAGGACGACGGAGTTCTTTGGCCGGTTTTACGGCATTGATTATCTCAACAAATTGGAGCAGGGCATCACCTATACAGGGGGACAATCCGCCACCTTCAGCAATGTCACGTTCACACTGAATGACATTATCTCCACCGAGTTCAAGTCGCAGCTCGCCAACAAAGACGGCCCTGGCTATCACGAACTCACCGTTCCATTTTACTTCACCACCGGTACCATTTCCGCAGCAGAGGGAGAGAATCTTGTGCTGCTGGTCTGTGATGAATACACCGTGGACGACCCCGCCGGTTATGCCCTGTACTACGGTGATATGTATCCCGCCGCCCCCGAAGGCGCGCCTACCTATGCCGAAATTGCAAATGAGAAGGGCGCAGTCATCCGCAAGGTGGAGTGTATTCCCAACGGCATTCTGGATGAGACCGGCAATCACTACATGGGATGTGTGGGGTATACACTGATTCCCCAGGAGGATGGAACAGTCTTCTTCTCCGTAGAAATTCAGCCGGAGGTCGCCGTGCCGCAGCAGGACAGCTACCAGCTCAGCCTGTATATCTGCACCGAGGACGTCGACCTTGAAGGCAACCCCATCGAGGGCACCCGTCATTCCATGGACTGGATCGTCACCCTTGTCCCCGAAAAAGCTGAATAAACGCACGCAAAAGGGCTTCCCCTGTGATGGGGGAAGCCCTGATTTCACGCTCCAATCAGTTGTACGGGATCGAACGTTGCAATCCGTCCGGCGCTCGTGTATACTAATGATCAAGAACCGTAATCACACGGAAAAAGGGAGATGGATGCCATGAAGAAGCTGATCGTGTTTTTGCTGACTGCTGTGCTGCTGCTGAGCTGCTTTGCCTGCGCCGAGGGCGGCACGCGCAAGACTGACTTCCCGGACAATACCTTTGTGGAGATGGAGCCGAACTACATCACCGGCGTGACCCAGCGGGGCAAGACTGTTCTGTTCCGCTACGATGCACAGACTGCGGACGGCCAGGCCTACACCAAGAGCGCTCTGGTTTATCTGCCCTACGGCTACAACGCCGAGGACGCAGAGACCCGCTACAATGTGCTGTACCTGCTGCACGGCCACGGCGGCGGATATACCACCTTCTTGCGGGGCGCAGGCTCCTTCTCCAACATGCAATTTGTGCTGGACGCCATGATCGAAAAGGGGCGCATTGAGCCCATGATCGTGGTCACGCCCACCTACGCCGTGCCCGGCAAGGATGAATTCTGGGGTTCGGCGAATTTCTGGTATGAGCTGAACAATTACCTCATCCCTGCCTTCGAGAGCACCTACCACACCTATGCTGCGGACGTGACCCCCGAGGGCATCCGCGCCTCCCGCACTCACAGAGCGCTGGGCGGTTTCTCCATGGGCTCCCTGACCACCTGGGTCACCTTCGAGCACAGCCTGGATCAGATCGCCTACTACATGCCCTGCTGCGGCGGCGCCAGCTTCGGCCCCGATGCGGCGGATGCAGCCCGGCGGCTGGCTGATTGCATTGCCAAGGCCGGCTACACCAAGGATGATTTCTTCATCTACGCTGGCTGCGGCGGCGAGGGCGACGTGGGCTATGCCGGCCTGACCGCGCAGGTCGAGGCCATGAAGCTCATTCCGGATACCTTCGTGTACTGCGAGAACTTCCGCGACGGCAACCTGTACTACACCCAGTGCTCCGGCGGTCACAGCACCAAATCCGTGGAGCTGATCATGTACTGCGCGCTGCCAACCTTCTTTGACAAGTAAATAACGGCATGTTAAAGGGCTTCCCCGTGATGGGGAAGCCCTCTTCTCATTCCCTGCGCGTCCAGGGCAGCGCCTTCTGCAGCGCCAGGACGATCAGCGGGATCAGCACGATATGCAATAGGATGCCGGGGACGGCCTGGGTGAATGCGCCTGCCAGGAAGGCCGCCCAGGTGAAGGCTGCGCCGCCTGCACCGGAGATCACCGCCCGGACAACGCCCCACACGATGCGGCCCGCCAGCATTGCTCCCAGCAGGCTGGCATACACGCAGACGGGCTTGCGGGGCAACAGGCGGTACAGCACGCCGGACACCGCGCCGTAGGTGGCCAGCTCCACGCACATCTCCGCACCCACCGGGAACAGCGGCGGCATGCCGAACAGCATGAACCGCAGCAGCGGCGCGATCGCTCCTGCCACCGCTGCCCATGCCGGCCCGCAGAGGAAGCCGCACAGCAGCACCGGGATGTGCATCGGGCAGAGCATGCTGCCGATCTCGGGGATCTGCCCGGTCAGGAAGGGCAGTACCATGCACAGCGCAAGGCAGACGGCTGCGAGCACAAGCTTCTGGATACGGATGCTTCTTTCGCTCATAATATACCACTCCTTTTGTAGCATTTGCATTATAGCCCATTCCGCGGCAATGGTCAAGACAGAAAACGCCGCACCGGGCAAATCCCAGTGCGGCGTGATGGTTCGATGCTGCGCGGCGCAAGCCGCCAGTTTTCAAAGGCTTCCTCCCGAGGGAGTGCCGACATCAGAATTCCATGCGGTCTTCGATGTACTTGCGCAGATCGGCGATGGCGACGCGCTCCTGCTCCATGGTGTCACGGTCACGGATGGTGACGGTGCCGGTCTCTTCGGTGTCGAAGTCCACGCAGATGCAGAAGGGGGTGCCGATCTCGTCCTGACGGCGGTAGCGCTTGCCGATGGAGCCGGTCTCGTCGTACTCCACGGGGAAGTACTTGGCCAGCTGGGCATGGATCTCGCGGGCCTTGTCACCCAGCTTGTTCTTCTGCAGGGGGAGAACCGCAGCCTTGTAGGGCGCCAGCGCAGGATGCAGGTGCAGAACCGTGCGGACGTCGTTCTTCGCCTCGTCCAGCAGCTGCTCCTCGTAGGCGTTGCACAGGAAGGCCAGCACCAGACGCTCCACGCCCACGGAGGGCTCCACGCAGTAGGGGATGTAGCGCTCGCCGGTGGTGGGGTCCAGGTACTCCATGGACTTGCCGGAGTGCTCCATGTGCTGCTTCAGGTCGTAGTCGGTGCGGTCGGCAATGCCCCACAGCTCGCCCCAGCCGAAGGGGAACAGGTACTCAAAGTCGGTGGTCGCCTTGGAGTAGAAGGCCAGCTTCTCGGGCTCGTGGTCACGCAGGCGGAGCTTCTCTTCCTTCAGGCCCAGATTCAGCAGCCACTCCTTGCAGAAGGAGCGCCAGTACTGGAACCACTCCAGATCCTCGCCGGGCTTGCAGAAGAATTCCAGCTCCATCTGCTCGAACTCCAGCACGCGGAAGATGAAGTTGCCGGGAGTGATCTCGTTACGGAAGGACTTGCCGATCTGGCAGATGCCTGCGGGGATCTTCTTGCGGGTGGTGCGCATGGCGTTGAGGAAGTTGACGAAGATACCCTGCGCAGTCTCGGGGCGCAGCAGCACTTCCGCCGCGCTGGACTCATTCACGCCCAGGTGGGTCTTGAACATCAGGTTGAACTGACGGATGCCGGTGAAATCCTTCTTGCCGCAGACAGGGCAGACGATGTCATGCTCGTTGATGTAGGCTTCGAGCTCCTCATTCTTCCAGCCGTCGCCGGTCTCGGCGCCCTTGGTGAAGTCCTCAATCAGCTTATCCGCACGGAAGCGGGCCTTGCAGGCCTTGCAGTCCATCAGCGGATCGTTGAAGCCGCCCACGTGGCCGGAAGCCACCCAGACCTCGCGGTTCATCAGGATGCCGCAGTCCAGGCCGGTATTGTAGGGGCTCTCCTGGACGAATTTCTTCCACCAGGCCTTCTTGATATTGTTCTTGAACTCCACGCCCAGGGGGCCGAAGTCCCAGGTGTTGGCCAGGCCGCCGTAGATCTCGGAGCCGGCAAAAATGAAGCCGCGGTTCTGGCACAGCGCCTTCAGCTTATCCATCGTCAGTTCAGCCATTGAAAATTTCCTCCTCGTTGGTGCGTATCTGGCGTGATACGCCCTGTGTTGTTGGGATAAAGCTACAGAATATCATGATAGACGCTTGACGGAAATTTGTCAAGGGCGGGAGACGCGGAAGAACAAGAAAAAGCACACAGCGTGTGGCTGTGTGCTTTTTGCGATTACAGCTTGTATTGATACCGTGCGATGTGCAGCTCCTGGCCGAAGGTTTCCCGCACTTGCCGTTCGCCATCCGGGCGGAAGCCCAGGGTTTCAAACAGGTAGCGGACACGGAAGTTATCCACCAGGATCCACAGGTAGGCGGTGGTGTGG
>JAZNSI010000046.1:0-11921 GCA_045591175.1 Clostridia bacterium | reverse complement strand
CAAGTGGAACATGGGCTGGATGAACGACATGCTGGCCTATATCGAGAAGGATCCCATCTACCGCAAGTACCACCACAACAAGCTGACGTTCTCGCTGATGTATGCCTTCAATGACAACTTCGTGCTGCCCTTCAGCCACGATGAGGTCGTGCACGGCAAGCATTCCATGCTGGACAAGCAGCCCGGTGATCTGTGGAAGAAGTTTGCAGGCCTGCGGATGCTCTATGGCTACACCATGGCCCATCCCGGCAAGAAGCTGCTGTTCATGGGCGGCGAGTTCGGCCACTTCATTGAGTGGAAGTACGATGATCAGCTGGACTGGTTCCTGCTTCAGTACGAGCGTCATCCGGAGGTGCTCAAGTGCGTCCGCCGGCTGAACGAGATCTACCGCGACAATCCCTGCTTCTATGAGATCGACGACAGCTGGGATGGCTTCCAGTGGATCCAGGCCAACGACAGCGATCATTCCATCACCGCCTTCACCCGTACGGACAAGAAGGGCAAGACCATTCTGGCGGTGACCAACTTCACCCCGACCTTCTACCCCGAATACCGCATTGGCCTGCCCTACGGCGGCACGCTGACGGAGTTCTTCAACACCGACAGCGCGGAATTCGGCGGATCGAACCAGTTCAACCGCTGGCAGATCAAGGCGGAGGAAGTGCAGATGCAGGAATTCCCCTTCAGCTGCAACATCTGCGTGCCTCCGATGGCGACGGTGTACTTCGAATATGACAAGATCATCCCGCCGCCCCAGAAGCCCAAGCGCACCCGCAAGGTCGCGACGGGTCACGGTGCGCAGGCGCCTGAAGTGCCTGCGGCTCCCGCTGAGAAGCCGAAGCGCACCCGCAAGAAGGTGGAAGCCCCTGCGGAGGCGGCTCCCGCTGAGAAGCCGAAGCGCACCCGCAAGAAGGCGGAAGCCCCTGCGGAGGCTGCCCCGGCTGAGAAGCCCAAGCGTACCCGCAAAAAGGCGGAAGCCCCTGCGGAGGCTGCCCCGGCTGAGAAGCCCAAGCGCACCCGCAAGAAGAAGGAAGAGCCTTCTGAATAACCCCGGTACATCCGCCCCAAAGGGCGATGCACATACATCAACCAAGGTAACCCAATCCCTCAAGATAAAGGATTAAGGAGCGTGTTCCCATGAAGAAGAAGACTTGTGTCGCCATGCTGCTGGCTGGCGGCCAGGGTACCCGTCTGGGCGTCCTGACCAAGAAGGTTGCCAAGCCTGCCGTTCCCTATGGCGGCAAGTACCGCATCATCGACTTCCCGCTGTCCAACTGCACCAACAGCGGTATTGACACCGTGGGCGTGCTGACCCAGTATATGCCCCTGGAGCTGAACAGCTACATCGGCTCCGGCGCTCCGTGGGATCTGGACCTGTCCAACGGCGGTGTGTTTGTTCTGCCTCCCTACCAGACCGGTAAGACCGGTGACTGGTATCGCGGCACTGCCAACGCCATCTACCAGAACATGGCTTTCATCGAGCAGTACGATCCCGAGTACGTGCTGATCCTGTCCGGTGACCATATCTACAAGATGGACTACAACGCCATGCTGAATTACCACATTCAGAAGGGCGCTGACGCCACCATCGCCGTCCGTCCCGTGCCGTGGGAGGAGGCCAGCCGCTTTGGCATCATGAACACCGATGCTGAGGACAACATCGTCGAGTTTGAGGAGAAGCCCAAGAATCCCAAGTCCAACAAGGCTTCCATGGGCATCTACATCTTCACCTGGGCCAAGCTCCGCGCTTATCTGACTGCGGACGAGAACGACAAGACCTCTTCCAACGACTTCGGCAAGAACATCATTCCTTCTATGCTGAACGACAACCAGAAGATGGTCGCCTACAACTTCGAGGGCTACTGGAAGGACGTTGGTACCATCGAGTCCCTGTGGGAAGCGAACATGGACCTGCTCAGCCAGCCCATGCCCATCGACCTGCATGACAAGAAGTGGCGCATCTACGCCAAGAATCCCGGTCTGCCCCCGCACTGTATCGCCAAGGGCGCTGTGGTGAAGGACTCCCTGGTCACCGAGGGCGGCGAGATCTTCGGCAAGGTCGAGCACTCTGTCGTGTTCGCCGGCGTTACCGTTGAGGAAGGCGCTTCTGTGATCGACGCGGTCGTGATGCCCGGCGCGGTCATCAAGCGCGGCGCGGTCGTCCGCCGCTGCATCATCGCTGAGAACGCCGTTGTCGGCGCCGGCGCTCTGGTGGGCGAGGAAACCGGTGATATCGCTGTTGTTGGCAATGGCGTGCAGCTGCCTGCTGGCGTGACCGTCAAGGCCGGCGTCCAGGTGGATGAGACCACCACCTTCTGAGGCGATATAGATCCTGATAACTTCTGAATCTGCTTCCATACAGCAGCGAAAGGATTGAATACAATGAAGAACGTTATGGGTGTTATTTACACCGGCGAAAACGACGCCCGCCTGCGCGAGCTTACGCTGATCCGCGCCATCGCCGCCCTGCCCGTGGCTGGCCGCTACCGCGTCATCGACTTCCTGGTGTCCTCCATGGTGAACTCCGGCATGAAGAATGTCGGCGTCATCACCCAGAAGAACTACCATTCCCTGATGGACCATCTAGGCTCCGGCAAGGAATGGGATCTGCACGGCAAGAAGGACGGCCTGCATATCCTGCCTCCCTTCCTGACCCGTGAGAACATTGGCGTGTACTCCGGCACGCTGGATGCTCTGCGCTCCAATACCGATTACCTGATCCGCTCCAAGCAGGAGTATGTGGTCTTCTCCGGCAGCGAGATCATCTACAACGCCCACCTGGACGAGATGGTCAAGTTCCACAAGGAATCCGGCGCTGACGTGACCGTCATGTACACCCGCGATCCCTCCATGCAGCGCGACGAGCACGGCACTTACCTGACCGTGGGTGAGAACGGCGCTGTGACCGACGTGGAAGTCGAGCCCACCCATCCCTCCCTGGAAAACACCTACATGGAAGTTGCCGTCATGAAGCGCGAGCTGCTCCGCTTCCTGGTGGACAAGGCTGTGGCCCATGGCCTGCATGATTTCCGCCGCGATGTACTGCTGCCCATGATCCAGGAAGGCAAGTCCACTGTGAATGCCTGGGAATACACCGGTCCCTGCTGGCGTCTGGATTCCGTGCAGAGCTTCTTCAAGTTCAACATGGACGTGCTCAACGCTGACGTGCGCGCCAACCTGTTCTCCAAGGACATGCCCGTGTACACCAAGGTCCGCGACGATATGCCCACCCGCTACGGCGAGAACGCCAACGTCATCAACTCTCTGGTGGCTGACGGCTGCGTGATCGAGGGTACTGTCGAGAATTCCATCCTGGCCCGCGGCGTGTGCGTTGCTCCCGACGCTCATGTGAAGAACTGCATCATCATGCAGGACGGCCAGATCCATTCCGGCGCCTACATCGAGAACTGCATCCTGGACAAGCAGGCGATCATCAAGCGCAACGCCCGCCTCATCGGCCCCGCTGCGTACCCCATCGTGATCGCGAAGAATGTTGTGATCTAATAACAGTTGCAAGCCGCGCCAATATGTGTTATGCTACTTGGCGCGGCCTTTTGAAATGTTATTGGCCGATATTTTGACTTCAACTTGGAGGTTGAACCTATATGAAGATCCTGTTTACTGCCAGCGAATGCGTCCCCTTTGTCAAGACCGGCGGTCTGGCGGACGTGGTGGGCGCTCTGGCCCCCGTGCTGGCCAAGGAAGGCCACGACGTTCGCGTCATTATGCCCCTGTATGCGTCCATTCCCGAGAAGTTCACCAGCCAGATGACCCATGTGTGCGACTTTGAGGTCGAGCTGGGCTGGCGCCGTCAGTACTGCGGCATTGAGATGATCGAGATGGATGGCGTGAAGTGGTATTTCATGGACAACAAGTTCTACTTCGGCCGTCCCTACATCTACGGCATGGGCGGTGACGAGTATGAGCGCTACGGCTTCTTCTGCCGTGCGTCCCTGAACTGCCTGCCCATCATCGGCTTCCAGCCCGACGTGATCCACGCCCACGACTGGCAGTCCGGTATGGTGCCCGCACTGCTGAAGATCCAGTACGCGCATCTGCCCTTCTTCGCCAATATCAAGACCATGTACACCATCCACAACCTGCAGTACCAGGGCGTGTTCGGCATCAACCAGGTCAAGGAGATCCTGGGCCTGACCGACAACAGCCTTTGGACTGACGACAAGCTGGAGTGCTACGGCTGCGCCAACTTCATGAAGGCCGCGCTGGTGTACGCTGACCTGATCACCACCGTCAGCCCCTCTTACTCCGAGGAGATCCAGACCGCCTACTATGGCGAGCGCCTGGATGGCCTGCTCCGCGCCCGCAAGCATCAGGTGTTCGGCGTGTTGAACGGCATCGACATGGTGGACTACGATCCTGCCATTGACAGCCGCATCGCCCAGACCTACTCCCTGGACAACATGGAAGGCAAGGCTGCCTGTAAGGCTGACCTGCAGCAGAAGCTGGGCCTGAACGTGGATCCCAACGTGCCGATCATCGGTATGGTGGGCCGCCTGAGCAATCAGAAGGGCCTCGACCTGGTGGACTACGTCATCGGCGATCTGCTCAAGCAGAATGTCCAGCTGGTCGTGCTGGGCATGGGCGAGAGCCGCTATGTCAACCTGTTCTCCTGGGCAGAAGGCGAGTACAAGGGCAAGGTGGCCGCTCGCTTCGCGATGGATCACGCCCTGGCGCATCAGATCTACGCCGGCTGCGACATGTTCCTCATGCCCAGCCAGTTTGAGCCCTGCGGCCTGAGCCAGCTGATTGCGCTGCGCTACGGCACCATCCCGATCGTCCGTGAGACCGGCGGCCTGCGCGACACCGTGCTGAGCTACAACGAGTACACCGGCGACGGCAACGGCTTCTCCTTCTTCAACTACAACGCCCACGACATGCTGCATGTCATCGAGCGTGCCTGCGATTACTACCACAACCACAAGGACGTGTGGGCCCTGCTGCAGCAGCGCGGCATGAGCGGCGACTACAGCTGGACCAACTCCGCCGGCAAGTACATGGATCTGTACAAGGGCCTGGTGGGCGGCGTGGAAGCTCCTGCAGAGGAGGCTCCTGCCGAGCCCAACCCCGTGGTGGTGGAGATCGTGGAGGAAGCGCCCAAGCCCAAGAAGCCCCGCGCTCCCCGCAAGAAGAAGGTCGAAGAGGCTCCCGCCGAGGTGACTGAGGCTCCCGCTGAGAAGCCCAAGCGTACCCGCAAGAAGGCCGAAGCGGCCCCTGCTGAGGCGGCTGAAGCTCCTGCCGAGAAGCCCAAGCGTACCCGCAAGAAGGCCGAAGCGGCTCCTGTTGAGGCTGCTGAGGCTCCTGCCAAGCCCAAGCGTACCCGCGCCAAGAAGGCTGAGGAACCCAAGGCTGAATAATCAATCCTCATGGCAGACGCTGCATCACGCGGCGTCTGCTTTTTTCATGGAATTGTTACAAGTGGTCGTGACAGATGCAGGGGAATGTGATACAATAAAGTGAATGACTATATCCATGATGAAGGAGGAACGCTCATGAACATCAAACGGCTTTTCACGGGATTGGCCGCACTTGTCATGACGGTGCTTCTGTTTATGTCTGCCTCGGCGGAATCCGTTGACGACGTGGTCGTCCTGGGTGCGCCGCTGGTGCGTTCATCCACGGTGAAGGACGGTATGGTGCGCGTATGGCTCAAGGACGTGGGGGATCTGACCCACATGGATGTGACCATCACGGGCCGTTACTCCATCAACGGCAATACCGCCATGATGCTCAGCGACGGCGAAACGCTGGCGATCGACTTCAACAAGTCCACCGGTGCGATCACCTTCACCCTTGGGGGGACGACCTATGCGCCTTCCGGCATGGAGCTGCGCCTGCGCCGCCATCAGGCGGACGGCGAGAGCGGTGTGTCCATCGCCCAGGCGGATCGGCCGAACAACCTGTATCCCGGTGATCTGCAGCTGCTGTCGGTCAAGAACTCCGACGGTACCTACCGGCTGTACCCCATCATGCATGTGTATCTGGAGTACTACCTCAAGGGCGTCGTGCCCAACGAGATGGGCGTATCCTATCCCATTGAGGCCCTGAAGGCCCAGGCGGTCGCTGCCCGTACTTTCGTCCTGCGCGAGATGGAGGTGCGTGGTTCCTATAGCTACGATGTGAAGGATGACGCTTCCTCCCAGGTGTACAAGGGGCAGTCCGCCTCGGTCAACAACGCCACCAAGGCGGTGGATGAAACCAAGGGTATCGTGGCCATGAACGGCAGCGCCCTCACAGGCACCTACTACACTGCCTCCAATGGCGGCCAGACCGAAGCTGTCAAGAATGTTTGGGGCAGCACGGGATATTCCTACCTCAAGGTGAAGGATGATCCCTTCGATGCGGCGAATGCGTCCAGCAACCGCCGCCGCCTGACCATTTACAAGGATTTTGACCATGCCAGCCAGAATGCCACGCTGGTGTCCATCCTGAACACGGCAATCCAGGCAGAGCTGGGCGCTGATGCGGTGATCGAAACCATCGACAGTGTGATCCCTCATACGCCCAAGTACGCCGCGCCCAGCCGCCTGTACACCAAGATGGACTTCGGCGTGACGGCGCGGGTAGGTACCACCTATGAATACGCGGTGCTGTCCTTCAACATCTTTTCCGACCTGGAAAGCCAGCTGAACCTGAGCATCCAAAGCAGCAAGAATGAGCTGTGGTCGGTGGAAAGCATCGCCGACGGATACAAGATCACCGTTGGCCGCTGGGGCCACGGCATCGGCATGAGCCAGCGCGGCGCCCAGAAGATGGCGCAGATGGGCTACACCTACGACCAGATCCTCGGCTTCTATTATGAGGGCTGCCAGCGGGTGCAGTACACCTTCAGCCATACCATCCTGCCTGTCAGCGGCAGCAGCGACGTGGTGACGGTGGAACCCCCGGCTGAGATCTCTCCGGCGGTGGAGAATCAGGCGACGCTGACATTGTCCTCCGCCAGCGATGTGATGGCGCTGCGGTATACCGCTTCCGAAAACGGCAAGGTGCTGACGGGCGTGCCCAATGGCGCGTCTCTCACGGTGCTGGCTAAGGGGGATGACTGGACGCTGGTGCAGTACGGCGAGATCAACGGCTATCTTCCCACCGGCAGCCTGACCTTCACCGATACGCCACCCACGTCCACTGCAGAAAAGGCCACCTATATCAGCCAATGGGCGTCGGTGACAGGTACCAATTCCCTCAATTTCCGCACAGGCCCCGGCACGGATTATGACCGCATCATGTCTCTCTCCGAGGGCACGGTGCTGTGCGTCCTGGGCACGAGCGGGGAGTGGCTGCGGGTGCAGTGCGGCAACACCGTCGGTTATGTGTCCATTGATTACCTGACCCTCTACACCTATTACCCCGGCAGCATCAGCAGCGATTCCTCCGCCATGGTCAGCCTGGGAGACGAAAGCTACTATGCCTCACTCCTGGCCAGCCCGTCCACCACGGCAACGGCGATCATGGATATTCAGCACGGCACGCAGGTGACGGTTCTGCATAATGATGGTTCCTGGTGCCGGGTGAAGGTCGCCGGCGTGGAGGGCTACCTGCTGACTTCGCAGCTGGACTTCGCCGCCACCGGTGTGACGCCCACGGACATCCCCGGTACGGATGGCCTGACTGCCATCGTCAACTCCACCGCGTCCACGCTGAATCTGCGGTCAGGTCCGTCCACCGCGGATGATGTGATTGCGGAGATCCCCAAGGGAACGACCATCATCGTCACTGAGCGGGGCGATACCTGGTGCGCGGTGAAATGGGGCGACCTGGACGGCTATGTGATGACCAAGTATCTGCTCTTCCCGGGCGAGGAGACCACCGAACCCACCAATACCGCTACGCCCACGCCTACGCCTACCCCCGACCCGGAGATCACCGCTGCGCCGGAGGAGTACACCGCCTGGGTCATGGGTACGGTCAATTACGTTAACCTGCGCAAGGAACCCGGCACCAATGCGGAGATCATCACCCGCATCCCCAGCGGTGACGAGGTAGCGGTGCTGGAGGTGCTGGGCATCTTCACCCATGTGCGTCACGGCGTAGGCACCGGCTACGTGCTCTCCCGCCACCTGACCTACACCAAGCCCATGGAATCCATCGGCGTGATGTACGTCAACACCGATGTGGATTCTCTGGCTCTGCGCGATGTGGGCGACCTGCTGGACAGCACCGTGCTGGTGTACATCCCCCGCGGAGAGAAGGTCATGCTCTACGGTAACGACGGCGATTGGAGCCACGTCCAGTGGGGCGATCATGTGGGCTACTGCATGACCGACTACCTGAGCTGGGCCAAGCCCGCGGAGTATGAACCGGACGAAACCCCCATCTATGACCCGACGCTGACCAATGTGACCGGCTGGACGGCCATCAACAACAATGACGGACAGCCCCTCGGCGTGCGCCAATGGTGCTCCCTGGAGGCCTCGGAACTGACTACGATCCCCGCCGGCGGCACCGTGAAGCTGCTGCAGAGGGGCGAGATCTGGTGCCAGATCACTTACGAAGGAGAAAAGGGATATTGTTTGACCAGCAAACTGTACCTGGTTGCGCCCCAGTGACCCTTGGCGCAGACGAGCGCATTGACGATCTGCAGCTGCAGGGTCTGCGGATCATCCAAAAGGAGCGTGGCTTCCGCTTTGGCATGGATGCGGTGCTTCTGGCGGATTTCGCACGGGTGGAGGAGCGGGATCGCGTGGCGGACTTCGGTACCGGCACGGGGATCTTGCCCCTCCTCCTGGCCGGGCGGGGCCGCGGCGCGCACTTTGATGCGCTGGAGATCCAGGGTGATATGGCGGACATGGCAAAGCGCTCCGTCAGCCTCAATGGGCTGGCAGAGCGCATCGCGGTGCACAATGTGCCGGTGGAGGAGGCGGATAGCGTCATTACCCCCGGCTCGTTGGACGTGATCGTGTGCAACCCGCCCTACGGCGTGCCCGGCACGACGCTGCTCAACCCGGAGAAAACGTTGTCCACCGCCCGCCACCAGACAGAGGCCGGACTGACGGAATGGTACCGCATGGCTTATCGGCTGCTGCGGGGGAAGGGCCGCTTCCACATGGTGTACCCCGCGCCGCGCATGCTGGAGGCTATGACGGCGCTCACCAAAGCCCGGCTGGAGCCCAAGCGCTTCCGGCTGATCTACCCAAGCGCCGACAAGCCCGCTAATCTGGTGCTGATCGAAGCCATGAAGGACGCCAAACCCATGCTGCATCCGGAGTCGCCGCTGATCGTCTACGAAAGGGACGGCAGCATGACACAGGAGCTGAAGCGCATTTACCACATCACGGATTGAGCCGCGCCAGGCAGAAATTCAGCACCGCCGCGAAAGTCAGCCAAGCCTGATAGGGGACGAGCAGCCATCCGGCGACCTTGCTTACCCGGAAGAACTGGTACAGCATGATGGCTGCCAGCATCCACAACAGCAGCAGCCAGAAGAATGCCAGTCCCAGCGCCTGCTGAACAAAAAACAGGTAGGGCCAGAGCAGGTTGACTGCCAGCTGCGCGATGTACAGCCCCAGAAGGATGAATCTGTCTTTGCTGCCGGTTTTCAGCACAAACCACATGGCCGTGGCCATCGCTGCGTACAGGAGCGTCCATGCGACGGGGAACAGCCATCCGGGCGGTGCAAATACGGGCTTTGTCAGCCCCTCGTAGAAGGCGGAATCCCGCTGTGTCAGAAAGCCTACCAGTGCGCCTGACCCCAGCGTTCCGACCAGCAGCGCCACCAGCGAGCGCCAGGTGTATTTCCCTGCGGGCGTTTCAGTCATGCAAATCACCTCAAATACAGGGTACGCGGCTTACGTTGCGTTCATACCCGGCAAAAGCTGCTGCAGCTGCGGCGGCTTTTTTGCTGGAAACATTGCGAAAATGATGCAAACAGGGTATAATGAAGCGAATGAAATCCACGGAGGTCGACCCATGGGGACTGTGATTATCATCGGCGGCGGCGCGGCGGGTCTGGCGGCGGCGATTGCGGCGGCGAAATGTGGCGACCGCGTGACCGTGCTGGAACGCATGGATCGCGTGGGAAAGAAGATCCTTGCCACGGGCAATGGCCGCTGCAACCTGATGAACACCGGCGCGCGGCGCTTTCCTGGCGGTACAGCGCTGGCGGATGCGGTGCTGGATCGCTGCGGCGTGGCGGAGCAAACCCGCTTCTGGCAGCACATCGGCCTTCGCATGCGCCAGGAGGATGGCGGGCGGGTGTATCCCGTTAGCGGCATGGCCTCCACGGTACTGGATGCGCTGCGCTTTGCGGCGGATGCGCTGGGCGTGGAGGTTCTCACTGGCGTTCAGGTGACTGGGCTGTTCAAGGCCCGCCACGGCTGGACGGTCATGGCTGGGGAGGATAAATGGAAGGCGGATCGCGTCATTGTGGCGGGCGGCGGCTGCGCACAGCCCAAGCTGGGCAGCGACGGCAGCGCCTGGACGCTGCTGACCTCCCTGGGGCATCGTATGGTGGAGGCGAGGCCGGCCCTGACGCAGATCATCACCGATACAGCGGCCATCAAGGGCCTTTCCGGCGTACGCGTGCGGACGCAGGTGACCATCACAGATGGCGGCGCGGAAAAGTATGCGGAATCCGGCGAGCTGCTCTTTGCGGATTATGGCGTGACCGGCGTTTGCGTGATGCAGTGCGCCCGCTATGCTGCGCCGGGCGATGTGCTGCATATTGACCTGGTGCGCGGCATGGGCATCGAATCTGCGGAGGAGCTTCGCACAGAGCTGCACCGCCGCCGCAGGGAGTGGCGCATGCGTCCTCAAAGCGAGCTGCTGACGGGCCTGTGCGTGCCTAAGCTGGCGCAAGCCATCTTCCAGGCGGCGGGGCTGCAAAGCAGTCAGCGGTTCACCTGCGGTGAGCTGTCACCCGCAGCGATCGACCGACTGACGGCGGCAGCGGCGGACTTTGCACTATCCATCAAAGGTGTGAAGGGCTTTGACAGCGCGCAGGTCACCGCGGGTGGCATTGCAGCAGGGGAGTTCGCCCCCGGCACGATGGAGTCCCTGCTGGCGCCCGGCGTTCATGCGGCAGGCGAGGTCATCGACGTGGATGGCGACTGCGGCGGCTTCAACCTGATGTTTGCCTTTGGCAGCGGTATCCTGGCGGGGCTTGCGGGTCGCGCGTGTCCCTGGTAAAAGCATGTTTTCCCAGCCCGAAATGTGCCGGAAGAGGCAAATCGGGCTGGTTTTCATTTGCATTTTGGTGAGGAACATGCTATAATGTACTTTGTATCAATCTGTGCATGCGAAGGAGTGATGGCGTCGTGGATCAGCCCCCTTGTAGTCCCTGGCCTGCGGCGTATCATGCCCTGCGCAGGCTGTGACTTGTGACTCGGCCGTCCCCATGACGGCTGACTGACGAAAGGACTGTAATCTTCCATGACCCCTGACTTGTGGATCCTCGTTGGCATTCTGTTTGTATGTGTGGCGCTGTCCGCCTTCTTCTCTGCCTCTGAGACCGCCTTCACCTCCGTCAACCGCGTAAAGCTGAAGACCCTGCATCAAAACGGCAGCAAGCGCGCCAAGGCTGCTCTGGCCCTGGCGGAGGACTATGACCGGCTGATCACCACCATCCTGATCGGCAACAACATCGTGAACATTGCGGCGTCTTCTTTGGCGACGAGCTTGTTTCTGGTGCTGCTGAATAATAACGCCAACCTGGCAACCACGGCTTCAACCGTGGTGATGACCATCGTCATCCTCATCTTCGGCGAGGTATCTCCCAAGGCCATCGCCAAGGAATCTCCTGAGCGCCTGGCCATGACGTTTGCGCCTGTACTGCGGCTGCTGTGCATTATCTTCACCCCCTTCGCGATCTCATTCTCCCAGTTGAAAAAGCTGCTGACGAAGCTTTTCAAGACGGAGGAGAGCGAATCCTTCATTGAGGAGGAGCTGATGACGATGGTGGATGAGGC
>JAZNSI010000045.1:0-16204 GCA_045591175.1 Clostridia bacterium | reverse complement strand
ACTTAGAGCTTGACTATCTGCGTTCCATCCGTTTCATCAAGGATGACTATGTGGAATTCCTCCGCCTGTGGCGGCCCATCCGGGATTATGTGGAGACCGGCCTGAGCGAGGATGGCAAGCTGGAGATCGTGGTGCGGGGCCCGCTGTTTTCCGCGATGCAGTTCGAGATCTTCCTGCTGGAGATCGTCAACGAGGTCTACTTCCGCATGAAGTATGACTATGCGGCCCTGCGCGCTTCCGCCGAGGAGCGGCTGAACCGCAAGATCGCCGATTTCCAGGCGGGCAAGTATACCTTCACCTTCGCTGAATTCGGCAGCCGCCGCCGTCTTTCCCGGGAATGGGAGGACGTGGTCATCCGCCGCCTGGTGCAGGAGACCCACAACTGCGTGGGCACCTCCAATGTGTATTTCGCCATGAAGTACGGCATCAAGCCCATTGGCACCTACGCCCACGAGTTCGTGCAGATGTATCAGGGCATCGACTCCATCCCCCTGGCCTTCACCAACCATTACGCACTGGAGGACTGGTACGACGAGTACCGCGGCGACAACGGCACCGCCCTCACCGACACCATTACCACCGACATTTTCCTCCTGGACTTCAACCGGGCGATGGTCAACAACTTCACCGGCGTACGTCACGACAGCGGCGACCCCTTCGCCTGGGGCGACAGGATGATCGCCCATTACGAGAAATACGACGCCGATCCCCGGCAGAAGCTCCTGCTCTTCTCCGACAGCCTTGACTTTGACAAGGCACAAGCCCTCTACGACTACTTCAAGGATCGCGCCCGGGTGTCCTTTGGCATCGGCACCTACTGCTCCAACGACACCTGCGCGGAGCCGCTGAACATCGTCATCAAGCTGCAGTACGTCAATGGGCGCGCCGTCGCCAAGCTCTCCGACACCCCCGGCAAAGCCATGTGCCGCGATCCCCACTATCTGGATTACCTCAAGCGTTCCGTGGATTTCCGCCTGGAGCGCGGCTGCTGAGCCATCCCGGTTGACAATGCCGACTTTTCCCTTTATCATAAACAGAGAAACATTGCGAGGTGATCCGCCATGTCCGAGCAAAACGCCTTTTCCCGCATCTCTGCCCTTCTGGGAGAGGAAGCCATGCAGCGCCTGCAGTCTGCACGCGTCGCCGTATTTGGCGTGGGCGGCGTGGGCGGTTACGTCGTGGAGGCGCTGGTGCGCTCCGGCGTGGGCACGGTGGACGTTTTCGACAAGGATGATGTGAGCATCACCAACCTCAACCGGCAGATCATCGCGCTGCATTCAACCGTCGGCCTGGATAAGGTGAGCGTCATCGCCGCGCGCATGCGGGACATCAACCCGGACGTCGTTATCCACGAGCACAAGATGTTCTACCTGCCGGAAAATGCAGACGAAATCGACCTGACCGTCTACGATTTCGTGGTGGACGCAGTAGACACCGTTGCCGCGAAGATCGAGCTGGCCGTTCGCTGCGAAGCCGCGAATATCCCGCTCATCGCCGCGATGGGTGCCGGCAACAAGCTGGACCCCTCCACGCTGCAGATCGCCGACGTCTACAAAACCAGCGTTTGTCCCCTGGCCCGCGCCATGCGCACGACCCTGCGCAAAAAGGGCGTGAAGCACCTGACCGTGGCCTACTCCACCGAGGAGCCCGTCCGCCCCGCCCAGGCCATTGACAACGAAGGCCAGAGCCTGGCCGGCAGCCGCCGCAAGGACGTCCCCGCTTCGGCCGCCTTCGTCCCCAGCGCCATGGGGCTGCTGATCGCCAGCCATGTGGTGAGGAAGATCGGCCAAATAGAATAAATACTCTTCCACTGCGTGATGTGCAATACATTCACAGATATACTTTTTCAAGCAGGAGGCCATTCAAATGAAGAAAGCGCTCAAACTATCGTGTCTGCTGATCGTTATCCTCCTCGTAGGCACAGCTTGCTCTGCCAACAAGTCAGCGGCATCCTCCGTGCAAAAGTTTTCTTTGCATAATGGAACAACCTTTGCCATGGATAAGACCGGCATTATGAATCTGGAAGCTGAGAATGGCTGTTCACTGGTTGAAAAAAGCCATCTTCTTTTGCGCGCATCCGGAACTTTCGTTGGACGTGATAATGCGGAGCTGTTCTATGCTTTTGACCAGGACAACGCCCTGAAGCAGTTCCACTATCTTTTTGATGATGCGACCAATGAAGATTACGAGCATATCAGCAATTCCTTGACGGCCAAATACGGTGCCGCCCACTATTCTGCCGCCGCCAGCACATTCCTTGATATTGAAGCAAAATGGCTGCCCGCAGACGGCGAACCCTGCCCCATCATCTGGCTCGGATACACCATGCCCGCCGGCAGAGGCCTGGATGGCATCCAGATGAAAAAGTTTGCACTGAACGTATTTGGCACCCTGCTGTATCATTACTATAATTATGATTGCGATCAGTACGAGCAGTGGCTGATTCGCCTGAAGGATGGAGACGCTGTACTCATTGATCACAGCATCATTAAGGTTCAGTCGTTCCAGTCCACAACACCCATTACCAAGTACTCCAACCTATCCAACAGTACATACGAAGCAATCACCTACACCTATTTGACGAAGGAAGAAGTCAATGCGATCGATGAAAAAGCCAATCAGGTGATGAGCGATTTGTAACCGTGTTGCTTCGCATCATGAGACCAGTTTCCCCCTCCCTCCTGCGCCGGAGAGAGGGGTTTTTCATGTTCAAACGAGAAATTTTCAAAAAAATCGCGGAAAATTTCAAAAAAAGTGTTTCATTCACCGAAAAGTGTGTTATCATCATATCAGGCGAAAGCCAATACACTAAAACGAATCAAAATTCAGGAGGTATATCAATATGAAGTGGGTTTGCAGCGTTTGTGGTTATGTGCACGAGGGTCCCGAGGCTCCTGAGAAGTGCCCGGTTTGCAAGGTTCCTGCCAGCAAGTTCGTCCAGCAGGGCGGCGAGAAGACCTGGGCCGCTGAGCATGTGGTCGGCGTTGCGCAGGGTGCTCCCCAGGAGATCATCGACGGTCTGCGCGCCAACTTTGAAGGCGAGTGCTCCGAGGTCGGTATGTACCTGGCCATGGCTCGCGTCGCCCATCGTGAGGGCTACCCCGAGATCGGCCTGTACTGGGAGAAGGCTGCCTTCGAAGAGGCTGAGCATGCCGCCAAGTTCGCCGAGCTGCTGGGCGAAGTCCTGACCGACTCCACCAAGAAGAACCTGGAAATGCGCGTGGACGCCGAGAACGGCGCGACCTCCGGCAAGTTCGAGCTGGCCAAGCTGGCCAAGAGCCTGAACCTGGACGCCATCCACGACACCGTGCATGAAATGGCCCGCGACGAAGCCCGCCATGGCAAGGCTTTCGAAGGCCTGCTGAAGAGGTACTTCGGCTAATCATCTGCAGGGACAGGAATGTCCCTGCTTTTTGTGTTGCAAACAAAATCCGGGGCCTTTGTTACACTTAATTCCCAGGCTCCAGGCTGAAGAAGTACAGTTTCCAATCGGCAGAGAAAAAGATACACAAGGAGGTTGTTTCCCATGAAGAAGTTTATTCTGGTTTTGCTCCTGTTGATGATGATGCTGCTGTTGAGTGCCTGCGGGACAGGCAATATCGAGAAGTTCTGTGATGGTCAGTCCCTTCATTGGGATGGATTTGGCTACAGGCACGTTGACGATGTCATGTACTACGCTTTGTTCGAAGACGGAACGCTGACCATTGAGGAGCGCACCCCGAAGGAGTACTCCTTTACCGGAAAAATCTGGACAACTGACGAAACCTTCGAATTTTCCTACGAACTTAAGGGAAATGATACCGTCATCATTGAGGGAGAAACCTATACGTACGAAATCTCGGATGGTCGCGTGGAGTTCGACCGGGAACTGATGGGTTTTGACAAATACTGGGCACGGTAATGCTGAAATAAGCATTGTCTCCCTAACACGATGAGGATTGTCATTATGGAAGACTTCTTTTTCATTTTCGTTCTTGTGCTCATATTTGCACTGGTCATTGGGTATGCAGCAGCAAACACATTCTATGCCATCGCCTGCATGAAAGGACACAATGACCGCAAATACTTCTGGTGGTGTTTTGCGTGTCTGCCAGTCGGTGCACTGATGGTCATTGCTTTGCCGGATCGGAAACGCGGCGCTGGCAGCACATCAAAGCCCGATGAACCGAGAAAAAACGCCTCTGACCCGAGGAAGTACATTGCTCAAGATCTTCGTTCGATGCACCGCCTTTGACTGTCTGCTGAGAATCACCCGATTGATAGGGTGGTTCTCTTTTTTGATGCGTTCATCATCCTAAAGGCAAAATCCTTAGTTTTTTCCTTTGCAAACGAAAAGGACTGCATTCTACTGCAGCCCTTCATGCTATTTTCCAACAGCAGACAACATTAGAACTCGTAGAAGAACAATCCTTCGTTGGTCAAATACTGGATATAACGCTGGAAGAGATCCTGGACCTCCTCGGTGAAGGCAGCGCTGTTCTCATGCGTTCCGGGCGTATAGCCGGCGCCTTGCAGCAGCAACTGCACATCGTCCTGAGCAGCCAAAGCAAGAAGCCCAGCTTCTGCGTCTGCTGCAATGGCAGAATCCGTCTGAACAAACGCGCCCAGGAAGGGGCCCTCCAGGCCGGTATCGTAGATGGGGATCAGCAATCCATTCAGTTCGGCAGGCACCGCGGCGCCAAACACACACAGGTCTACCGCGCCATCCTGAACATACTGCGCCATCTCCGCCCAGTCCATGTACAGATCCTGATCCACATACATCATGGCAGATGCCGTCAGGGTGAGATAATCCACAGGGCTGGCGTCGATCAATCGGGCAATGAAGATCTCGAAGGGAGCGTTCTCGCAATAGGCGACCAGGCTGTCATGATCAGCGTCAGGGCAGATATCCAGCACCGCCTGAGAGGCGTACATCATCGCCGGGCTGGCAGCGATCTTCGCTACAGGCGTCACGGCAGTGCGCAGATCTGCGTCCGTGTACCCCTGCAGGGAGAGGATCATCGCACTGGGATCGCCAATGAAGACAGCTCCGTCCTTATCCGCCGCAAGGAAGGCATTCATCGCCTCCAGCGTATTGGGGGCAGCGGTGACCGTACCGTTCATCTCTGCAGCCAGACGCTGGCTGATCTCGTAGGCGGGATCACCCGCTTCACCAACGCAGAAGACCTGCATTTCCGCCAGCGCAGGCAAGCTGAACAACACGAGAGCCAAGATCATCAAAAACAGCTTTTTCATGGTGAACCTCCATATCAGAAACGGAAGTAGATGAAAGGGTTGTAGGTGCTGCCCAGCAGCATAAACACGCACAGCGCAAAGAGCAACACATCCAGCGCCGCGGCAAGGATCTCCGTCACACCATTTTCAGGCAGGCGAGCCTTGAGCCACTTGCCCACCGGCAGACAGCCAATACATGCCGGAATCATCAAATACATGGGATAGAGGGCGTCATGGTGGCCAGCCAGATAGGCAGGAGCGCCGCCGTTCAGCGTGAACATACCCATGAATGCCTGACCCAGCTGCGCCATATCCTCTACCCGGAAGAGCAGCCAGCCCAGCAAAATCAGGAACAGCGTCCCGCCATGGCGCAGCAGACCGGGGATCTTCTCCAGGCGCTGCCTGCCCAGCAGCTTCTCCACCAGCAGCAGCAGGAAGTAGTACAGCCCCCACAGGATGAAATTCCAGTTTGCTCCGTGCCACAAGCCCGTCAAAGCCCACACCACCAGCATGTTGAAGATCATCCGAAGGAACTTGACGCGGTTGCCGCCCAGAGGAATATACACATAGTCCCTGAACCAGGAACCCAGGGAGATGTGCCACCTGCGCCAGAACTCAGTGATGGAGACGGAGCAGTAGGGATGGTCAAAGTTCTCCAGGAAGTGGAAACCAAACATCCGTCCCATGCCAATGGCCATGTCGCTGTAGCCGGAGAAGTCGAAGTAGATCTGCAACGCATAGGCGATCAAGCCCAGCCACAGCACCAACGTGGGCAGCTCGCCCTGTCCGGGAGCATAAACCGTATCCGCCAGCATAGCCATGCCATTGGCGAAAATGACCTTCTTGCCCAGGCCCCAGATGAAGCGGTGCAGGCCCTTCGTGAAATCATGAAGGGTTTCCTTACGGTCATCCAGCTCCTCTGCAACGGTCTGGTAGCGTACAATGGGACCCGCCACCAGCTGCGGGAAAAGCGCCACATAGGTCGTCAGCTTCAGCAGGCTGCGCTGGGCAGGCACCTCACCCCGGTACACGTCGAGCGTGTAGCTCATGATCTGGAACGTAAAGAAGCTGATGCCGATGGGCAGCGGCAGCCCGATGCGGGGCATGGTCACGCCCAGCAGCTTTTCCAGGTTGATAAGGGTGAAATCACCGTATTTGAAGAAGGCAATGGCTCCGATGTCCACCAGCACCGCAGGGATGAGGAAGATCAGGCGCGTCTTCCGCTCCTTGCCCTCCATCAGCAATGCGAAAAGGTAGTTGGTCACCACCATCACCAGCATCAGAAAGAGGTAAAGCGGCTCACCCCAGGCATAGAAGAGGAGTGAAAAAGCGCACAGCCAGAAGTTCTTCATCCGAATGGAGCGGGAAGCAAAGTTGCACACCAGCACCAGCGGGAAGAACACCAGCAGGAATACCAGGCTGGAAAATACCATTACTCCTCACCTCCATCCTGCATGCCGGCAAAGAAGGTGATGTCACCCAGCAGCAGCACCCGGCTGATGTCATTCTGCTGAATATAAGCATTCAGATCCAGGGGCTCACCCATATCCCGCTCGTAGTAGCGCAGATCCAGGATGTGGGTGCGGCCGAAGTGGGAAGCGATCAGCACGTTGATGGGGTTGGTATAGGAATCGCCCACGATGAGCAGGTTTTCCTTCTGAGCATTGCGGGTATCCAGCACGATCTCGCCGTAATCGCCGCCGTAGTAGTAGGCGTAATGATTGCGCAGCTCATCCGTGGGATAGCGGCCCTTCTCGTACAGGCTTTGATGGCCGTAGGTACCATTCTTGCCGTTGAGACGGGTGATGGTCTTTTTCAGGCCATAGGTGTAAACCGTGAAGGTACTGTCCCCTACCATGCGGCCGGACTGGCGGGCATAGGAGCCGTTGAAGGGCACCGGGAAGCTGACCTCCACCTTCACAGGGACGGTCTCCTCCCCGTCTCCCAGCAGCAAGCGGATCACGTCACGATACCCCTTGTCTGCGCCGCGATGGTTCCAGTGATGGTCAGCAGCGTAGAAAAGGCTGGCGTATTCATCATAGTCCGCCGCCGCAAAGCAGGCAGCCCCCGCCGGCTGGTATGCCTCCACGATAGCCTGGAAGACTGCATCGTTGGCTGCATCGTCCTGCATGAAATCGTGGGCGCGGGAGTTGCGGATGAAGTACAGGTACACCGGTACGTCCAGCTTCGCGTACAGAGCAGACTGCTTCTGCACGGCAGGAGCGTACTTTTCTTCCGGCCAAGCCTTCTCCACAATTCGGCTTTCATCTCCGCCAAAGTGGTAGTATCCGTTGGCGATCTCCGTGTAGCTCATCGCTGCGGAGGGGAAAATGGCCTTCAATGCGCTGCTTTCCGCCTGATAGACCTTATCCTGCAGCGTGATCAGGCCGGACTTCAGCGTCTCGCCGAAGGGATACTGATCCCCCAACGCGTCCTCCAGCTGCTGCTGGAAATCACCGGAGACAAAACCCTCCAGGGTCAGTGCCGGGAACTGGGCCAGGCTGCGGTTTTCCGCATCGGATACCGTCAGCTGGCCGCGGAAGGGCACGATCAGCATCAGCAATATGGGCAGCGCGCATCCCGCCAGCAGCAGGATGGACGCAAATCGCCCGGGCTTCTTTTTTTCCATGGTAAAGCTCATCCTTTCAAGGATCAGTAACCGGACAAGCCGAAGGTGCGTTCAAAGAAGCTCACGTCGCCCAGGATCAGCACATCGTCGATCTCATTCTGCTCGATGTACTTCTGGGCATTGAACTTCTTGCCCATCTCGTTCTCGTAGAAGCGAGGATCGATGGCATAGATGGCGTCGTAATGCTGCAGGAGCAGCAGCTTCAGGGCGTCAGAGTAGGAGTTGGAGAACATCAGCAATGTCTTTTTCTCGGGACGGTCAGTCCTGAGGATCAGCTCGCTCCGGTCACCGCCATAGAAGCCGTTGTAGTGGTTATACACCGTCATGCGCTGATATTTACCATTGAAGTAACGGTCCCAGCTGCCGTAGGACTTAGCGGGAGAACCGTTGACAGTCACCTTGTAGGGTACGAAATCCGGAAAACGGTAGACCGTAAAGGGCTCGGTGGAACGGGAATATCCCAGCTTGGAATGGAAGGAGCCGTTAAAGGGAATGTCCTCAAACACAACTTCCTCAATGGGCACGATCTTCTCTTCCTCCGGGCCGAACATCATGTCGATGATGTCGCAATAGGCCTGGTAGGAGCCCTTGTGATTCCAGTGATGATCAGTCATGTAGAACCAGTTGGTGAAATCGGTGTAATGATCCAGGGCCAGGGTATCGGTGGCGGTGGATTCAAACTCATTTCGGATCTTGACGTAGATCTCATTCTCCCCGGAGAGATCGCTGGCCATGTTGACGCAGCGGGGGCTCTCGATAAAGTAGACGTACTTCTTCACCGTACCGTCCAGGGGAATGTAGGTGTTGTACTGCTGGGCGTTGCGGCTGATGTTGCGGATGAGATAATCATCTTCGATAAAGGTATTCCAATGCTCGATGATGTAGCCCGTATTGCCCAGGCGGTAGAGATCCTCGCCCAGGAAACGGTAGGCAAGGGAGACCTCCTCCTCCGCAAAAGCGGCACAAGTGCACACGAGGGCCGCCAGCATCAGCCATGCACAGATTTTCTTCATTACCAAACGCCTCCTTTAATGCAGCTTCTTGCCATAGAGGAAATAGCTGACGTCGCCCAGGATCAGCACCTTGTCGATGTCATTCCTCTCGAGGTATTCATGGATCTTCATGGACTTACCGGTCTGGGTCATGTATTCCCGCAGGTCCACCACATAGGTCTTGTTGAAGTGACAGCCCACCAGTTCCCGCACGGAACATCCGTAGGAGTTGCACAGGATCAGCAGATTGTCCCGTTCAGGTCTGCCGGTATCGTAGACGATCTCGCCGTAGTCGCCGCCGTAAAAGGTAGCATAGTGGGTGGCCAGGATATCCTTGGAGTACTTGCCGGAGAAGTAGGCGTCCGCGCGGCCGATCTTCTTCACGCGACCGTTGATGGTCACCTTACATTCCGGCAGTTCATAGCGGTACACCGCAAAGTGCTCCGTAGCGTTCTTGACGCCGGTGCGCTTGACGTAGGAGCCATTGTACACCGCATCAAAGACAACCTCTTCCGCCGGCTGGATGGGATCATCCTCCACGCCAAGCAGCTGGAGGATATCCTCATAGCCCTGCTGGGCGCCGACGTGGTTCCAGTGGTGATCGGTCTTGTAAAACAGCCGCTCATATTCCTCCATGCTGTGGATCTGCAGCGCCGCATGATGATCCACGCAGGTCAGGCGGGACATGAGGTCCACATAGATATCATTCTCGCCGGAATTATCCCGGGTGAAATCAATGCTGCGGGAATTGTTGACAAAGTAGAAGTATACCTCCACCTCGTCACCGCTCAGGTAGGTACTATAATTGTCGATATACACCTGTATCGTCGCAGGAAGCATGGCTTCATAATCATAGCGGTATTCCACGATATAGCCATTTTCCCCATAGAAGAAGCAGTTTTTGGTCGTACCCGCCGGTGTATAGCCCTTCGGGGCGGTTATGGCACTTCCGCACAGAATTACTGCCACCAGGAGCAGGCAGAGTCCCTTCCGCATCCGACATTCACCTCCAAATGATTCTATCTTTTATACCTTATACGCAAAAAGAGTCAACCTGAAGGCCTCCCGACGCATCACCCGGGGCGCATTTTTTATTTGACCCGTTGCTTTTTTCCCCATGCTGTGCGATAATACAACCGCATTGATAAGATTTAGCATCCTCCGGGACAGCAAAGGAGGCCCTATGAATATCCAAATCAACCAGCTGGGCTATACGCCCGCCATGCGCAAGATCGCCGTCATGCACGGCAAGCTGTCGGACTCTCTGCGGATCATGGATGCAGACGGGAACGTCGTGCTGACCCTACCCGTCACCGCTGAGCGCACCGACATCTGGGGCGATCAGGTAGCACAGGCTGATTTCTCCGCGCTGACCATCCCCGGCACCTATACCCTGCACTGCGGCGAGGAAAGCTCCTGGCCTTTCCCCATCGCAGACGCGCCTTATCAGCCCTGCCTGACCGCGCTGGTGGATATGTTCTACTACCAGCGCTGCGGCAGTGAAGTGGACGCACGCGCCGGCATTTTCGCTCATCCGGCATGCCACGCGACCCCTGCCCGCGTATACGGCTCCGAGGAATTCCGGGACGTCAATGGCGGCTGGCATGATGCAGGCGACTTTGGGCGATATATCGTCCCGGCAGCCAAGGCTGTTGCCGATCTGCTGCTGGCCTGGCAATGGAATCCCGCTGCCTTCGCCGCGCCCGGCCTTACGCCCCTCCTGGAGGAGGCCCGCTGGGAGCTGGAATGGATGCTCAAAATGCAGCGGGAAGACGGCGGTGTATACCACAAGGTCAGCTGCGCCCGCTTCTGCGGGATGATCATGCCCCATGAGGAAAAAGAGGAGCTGATCATCAGCCCCGTTTCCAGCACCGCAACAGGGGACTTTGCCGCCTGCATGGCCATGGCAAGCCGCTTCTATGCCGCGCAGGACGCGGCTTTCAGTCACCGTTTACTGTCCGCCGCCCGGCGCGCCTGGGACTTCCTGCAGGCGTCGGAGCCCATCCTTTTCCGCAACCCCGAGGGCATCTCGACCGGCGGTTATGGCGATCGCTCCGACGCAGACGAGCGGCTTTGGGCGCATGTAGAACTGGCTGTCACCACCGGTGAGGAGCCGTACCTTTCTGCTGCCCGGGAAGCCATCCTGCAGCAGGATCGCAGCCGCGTTTCTCTGGGCTGGGGCGATGTGAGCGGCTATGCAGCCCTGGAAGGCCTGCAGCTTCCCGAAGAGCTGGCCTGCCTTTGCCGTCAATGGGTGCTGACCAGCGCTGACAACGCACTGCTCCGCATCAACCCCTACGGCATCACCATGACCGAGCGTCTCCCCTGGGGCAGCAACATGAACATCTCCAACGACGGCATGGTCTTCTATCAGGCCTGGCTGCTGACCGGCGACGTCAAATACCGCCTGGCTGCGGAACAGCAGCTGCATTACCTGCTGGGCGTCAACCCGGTGGATTACTGCTATGTATCCTGCTTTGGCTCCAATCCGATGCTGCATCCTCATCATCGGCCGAGCGTCGCCCGGGGCGTTTGTCAGCCCGGCTTGCTCTCCGGCGGCGCTGCCAGCGGCATGATGGACGCCTGCGCCCGGGAGCATCTGCAGGGACAGCCCGCCGGAAAAGCCTTTATCGACAAGCACGAAAGCTACTCCACCAATGAGATCTGCGTCTACTGGAACTCGCCCATGGTGGCGCTGTTGGCAGGACTGACATGCTGATTTCCCCTTGGGGGCGAATTCTTCCTTCTCCTCGCGTCCCCCTTCCCTATGCCGCGCGCCGCGAAAACTGCTTGCACAAATATAAGAATTATGATAAACTGTCTTTACCGTACAGAAAGGCAGAATCGTTTATGAAAACAAGAAGAATCCTCATGTCGTTGGCAGGCGTTTTCATTTGTGCTGTGAGCGTTGGCATATTCAAGATCGCCGCCTTTGGGGTCGATCCCTTCCAGTCGCTGATGAGTGGTCTGGACAGTTTGATCCCCATTCCGTTTGGCACCCTGTATGTGCTGGTCAATCTGGTATTGCTGGTGTTCAGTCTGCTCGCTGATCGCCGCAATATTGGCATTGCCACCTTTATCAATCTGTTCCTGCTGGGCTACATCACCCAATTCACCTATGCGCTGCTCCAGACCTGGCTGCCAGCGCCTTCGCTGATCGTGCGGGGGCTATGCCTGATCGCCGGCATCGTGATCATCTGCTTTGGTTCCTCCCTGTACATGACGGCGAACCTGGGCGTCTCCACCTATGACGCGGTGGCGGTCGTCCTGTCGGGCAAATGGAAGTGTGGCCAATTCAAGTACGTCCGGATCTGCTGTGATCTGGTATGTGTGCTGCTGGGCACAGGATTCTTCCTGCTTTCCGGCGGAACGCTCGCCCAGATCCCCACCATTGCCGGCATCGGCACCGTGATCACCGCCTTCTTCATGGGGCCGCTGATCCAGTTCTTCTGCGATCACGTGGCCATACCGCTGCTGGAAAAGGCCGATTGACATACGCATCACCGACCTATGAGAATCACCCTGCACAAAGGGTGGTTCTCTTTTCTGTTGCCCGGAAGGAACCGCACCGGCCGACCTAATACCGCTGCTCCCCTGCCGCAGTCTCCTTCCACCGGAAAGCAGGATTTTTTCTGCCGCCGTCGAATAATATACAGTTAAGGTACAAATACTGACCTTTCAGCAGCCTTTTTGCTTGAAACATGCTCCAATGAGGGTGAAACAATGCAGGATTTTGTGGTTTTGATCAACCTGGACGACGCGGTGTGCCATGCTTTGGCGCGCAGGCTCCGTGCAGAGGGCGTATATTGCCGCATCATGCCCGCGGGCGTGGCGGCAGACGAGGTGCTCCGGGCAGATACCTGGGGTGTGATCCTCGCCTGCGGCTGCTCCGGCACGGCAGCGGATATCCCCCTGATGACGGATTATCTGCAGATGGGCCTGCCCATGCTGTGCCTGGGCGACGCCGCGCTGACGCTTTGCACCGCCGTCGGCGGCGAGCTGGCCAAAGCCGAGGGCGGCATCGTCACCGTAGCCTTCGACCCGGAGGATGACCTGTTCTCCGGCGTGGAGGACGGCGAGCGGTATCTGCCGTCCCTGTGCGGCATGAGCATCAATGCCGATCAGGGCGATGTTTGCGCCTCTGCGGATGAGACGGTCATTGGCATCCACGTCCGCCAGCGCAACGTGTGGGGCATTGCCCTGCCGCTGGAGCGCAACGATCCTTCCACCGCGCAGCTGCTGGTGAATTTCTGCCGCGACAAGTGCGGCTGTACGCTGTGGTGGTCGGAGCGCGCCTTCATTGAGCGCGCCAAGGCCTCGATCCTGGAAGCAGCTGGAGACAACGAGGCCATCTGCGCCCTGTCCGGCGGCGTGGACAGCGGCGTCAGTGCGCTGCTGGGACACCTGGCGCTGGGGCAGCGGCTGCATTGCATCTTTGTGGATACCGGCCTCCTTCGCGAGGGCGAGGTGGAAGAGGTCATGGCCGCCTTCCAGCAGCAGGTGGGGCTGAATGTCCGCCGCGTGGATGCCCGCGCGGAATTCCTGCTTGCCCTTCAGGGCGTCAGCGACCCCGGCGAAAAGGAGCGTATCATCCGCGACCTTCTGCGTGAGATCCTGCAGCGCGAAGCCGAAGCTCTGCCCGGCGTAAAGTTGCTGCTGCGCGGCACCAACTATGCCGACGATCCTGCGCCCGAAGCGCCCCTGCTCACCGACGGAATGCCGATGGTCGAGCCCGTCAAGGAGCTGTTCAAGGACGAGATCCGCCATGTGGGCGAATCCCTGGGGCTGCCCGCGTCGATCACCAGCCGCCAGCCCTTCCCCGGCAGCGGCCTGGCAAGCCGCATCATGACCTCCGTGACGGCGGAGCGCCTGGCCATCCTGCGGGAAGCGGACGCCATCTTCCGCCGGGAGATCGAAGTCCTTGGTCTGCAGAAGCGCCTGTGGCAGTACTTTGCGGCACTTTCCCCCTCTCCCCTGCCCGACGGCGGCGTGATGATCATCCTCCGGGCGGTTCAGGCCACCGAAAGCGGAAGCGGCATGCCGGCGCGCCTGCCCAGCGACCTGCTGGAGCGCGTCACCGAGGAGATCCTGCAATGCTGCCCCGACGTGCAGCGCGTGTTCTACGACTGCACGCCCAGCAAGACCTATGCGCGGCTGGCAGGGAAATAATCTCCCCGCCGAAAGGAGGCTCCCATGAACCGTCTCGTCATCGCCCCGCTGACCCCTGCGGACACAGAGCAGTTCTACGCCCTTGCCGCAGAGTACCTGCCGGACAGCGCTCCGGAGCGCATGCGTCATTTCGCCTCCATATATCCGGCCGCCTACCAAACCGTCCACCTGGACAAGCAGCTGATCGGCGTATGCTACGGGTGGTTCCGCAAGCATTTCGCCCCGGAGGATCCCTCCTTTACCCTGGATGGCATCTGCATTTCCTACGCTCACTGGCGCAAGGGATATGGCACACAGCTGCTACGCGCCTTCGAGGACGCCGCCCGCACCTACGGTGCGCCGGCGGTCTCCGCAGGTTCTGGACAGGAAGCAGAAGCGTTTTACATCGCCTGCGGCTACGCGCCCAAAGAGTACAAGTGCTGGGCGGACGGCAAACCAACGATCGAGCACACCTACGCCAGCCTGGAAGACTACCGCACCTATCAGCGGCAGAATCCCGACGGGTTCGTGGTGATGGAAAAAATTCTGTGAATATCCGCAAGCAAAAATCCGGCTCAATGAGCCGGATTTTGTTGTGTCAGTCCCTCCGCCGATTGGCGATCAGTACCAGCCGCAGCAGAGACACGAGACTCGTCACCGCGGAGGCCACATAGGTCAGCGCCGCGGCCTGCAGCACCTTGCGCACGCCGCGTTCTTCCTCGCCGGTCACATATCCGCCCTCGGTCAGCATGGCAACCGCGCGGTTGCTGGCGTTGAACTCCACCGGCAGCGTCACCAGCGCAAACACCGTGGACGCCGCAAACAGGATGATGCCCAGCGTGGTCAGCACATCCCAGGTCATGATGAGGCCCAGGAAAAATAGCGGCGTGGACAGGCTGGAGCAGATGTTCACCGCCGGTACGATGGTCGTGCGGAGCATCAGCGGCGCATAGTTTTCGTGCTTCTGCATTGCGTGACCGGCCTCATGGGCCGCGATGCCCAGCGCCGCAATGGACGCGCTGCCATACACGCCGTCGGAAAGGTTCAGCGTCTCGTTGCCCGGGTTGTAGTGGTCGGTCAGCTCGCCGCTCACCCGCCCGATGCGCACCTTGCTGTTGCCGTTGCGACGGAGCAGATCGTCCACCACACTGGCCGCCGGACGGCCCAATCGGGTGGGAATGCGGCTGTACTCAGCATAGGCGCTCTTCACCTTATGCTGCGCCCACAGGCCCAGCAGCATGCCGGGGATGATCAGCAGGTAAGTCCAATCGTAGAAAAACATGGTCAACCTCCGTTAAAAGTCAGTCATTTCAGCGAACACCGGGCCCTCCGCCGTGGTGACGCCGCCGTAAAGCTTATCGTCAAAACGGCCGACAGCCAGGTAATGCTCAATCACGTGTCGTGCGGTGACGGGCATGGGCAGATCCGCGAGAGCATCCATGTCATGCCATTCGAGGCGGCCCTCGTTACTATCATTCACGTCGAAGCCGTCCTTCAATTCGGCGAAGTAGTAATAATTCTGGCGGATCTCGCCATTCTTGTTCCTCATGGTGATGTACCGCAGGGCAAGGCCCTCAAGGGCATCCTCCGTGAGTCCGATCTCCTCCTGCAGCTCACGAAGCACACAGGTCCGGGGCTCGCGATACTCCTCTGCCTCGATGTGCCCGCCGGCAGCACCGGTGTAGGAATTGCCCACCACGCGGGAGCCGATGCGGTACAGCAGGAGGATTTTTTCGCCGCGGGTGAGGTAGATGGCGGTCATGGGGCGGAGTTTCATGCTTTCACCCTCCATCGGAAACGTTCGTCACGTCATCGACGCAATCTGTGCAGGGGAAGAATGGTCTGCTGCAGCATTATCTAACCACCCGCCCATGAACTGCATATGTAGTATAGCACATATTCATGCCAAAAGCAAAAAGGAAGTCAATCGACTTCCTTGAAGATGGAACCGGCGGCAGCGTGACGCTGCACCCAATTTTCGCTCCTGAGTAGACCGCCCGCGCTCACCATCGTGCGGGCAACCGGCAAGCACCTGATTGCAACGAAAAAAGCACCCCGCGAACGAGATGCTTTAAGGGGGAACCGGCAGCGACCTATCCTCCCGGGCCGTGTCCAGCCAAGTACTTTCGGCACTGGAGAGCTTAACTACTGTGTTCGGTATGGGAACAGGTGGGACCTCTCCGTCATTACCACCGGTAGGGGGGTCTTCGACCCATTT
>JAZNSI010000044.1:0-44736 GCA_045591175.1 Clostridia bacterium | reverse complement strand
CGTCCCGGATGGCCGCGTCCTCCATACTGGAGATCCACAGCCGTTCGAATGGTTTTTTACATCGGCACTGATTGTAGACGAGACGGAAGATCAGCTCTCCCTCGCGTCCGGCATCTGTCGCGCAGACGAGGGATTCCACATCCGGCCGCTTCATGAGTTCCTTCAGGATCCCGAACTGCTTCTTTGTGCCTGACGAGACCTGGTAGAGCCAGCTTTCCGGCAGGATCGGCAGATCCTCCAGGCGCCATTTCGAGTAACGTTCATCATAGGTTTCCGGCGCAGACAGTTCCACCAGATGACCGACGCACCAGCTGACAATATAGCCTGCGCCGATCAGGTAGCCGCTTTCTTTCTTATTCGCGCCCAGTACAGCGGCAATGCTTTGGGCAACACTGGGTTTTTCAGCAATGACAAGCTGCATAGTTCACGCTCCTTTGTAATGCAGGAGGGGTACAAAGCGTACCCCTCCTGCATGGGTTATTCATCAGATTCCTCATCGTCCTCAAACTCGTACTCGTCATCGAAGTCGGGGACATTCCTTGCAGAGCTATCCTTCTTCTTCTTCTTTAGCAGCCAGAAGATCGCACCGCCGATAGCAGCCACACCGCCGATGAGCAGGATCATGGGCAGCATTTCTTCCATGCCGTCATCCTCAACCACGATGGGCGCAGGCTGCTGCGTTGCAGGGGCAGGTTCCGGCGTCACATACACGATCTGAGGCGTGGGCGTAGGCTGGATTTCATCCTCAGACACAACGCTCATCAGATCGCGGTCATCGACGAGATTCAGGAAGTACGTTTCGTAGATGTCGTTGGCCTCGTCGATGGGCTTGTCGTAGTCGATCACCATGTAGTAGGTTTCGCCAGCGCGGGTCTGAACCGTGATAAACTGCTTATTGGTGGATGCGGAGTACAGCATGTCCATCGTCTGCATGTTGCCCTCACCCTTGTAGGGCTGACCGGGGCCAAGAGGAACATACACAGTTTCGGGTTCTGCAGTCACCTGGGGCTGGTAGTAAGAATACATGTTGGGATCAGGCGTCACATACACGATCTGCTGCTGGGGCGCAGTCGTAACAACAGGTGTCGAAGTTGCAACCGGCGTGGCGGTAGGCTTCTTGGTGCTGCTGGCCGGTTTCTTTGTCGTGGAAGGCTTTTTCGTAGGTTTTGTCGTAGGCTTGGGCGTGTTGGTGGGTTCGGGCGTAGGCTCTACATAGTAGGGATTATCCAGCGTCACAGGATCGCTGAAATTGCCTGCATAGTCGTAGGCGCGGATCGCCAGCTGCTTGTAGCTCAACAGCGGGTCTTCCATGCGCACATCCAGTGTGCCATCCACAAGGGTCGTAAACAGCAGTCCATTCACCTGAATGCCCGCAACCTGGGCCAGATCGTCCACGGCCTCAACGTGCAGCACCTGATCACGGAAGCCAGCCGTCACCTTCGGCGCCTCGAAATCAAAGATCCTGATTTCCTTGTTGGTATCAAAATAGGTTTCTTCATCACCAAACAGCCGAACTGTCATCTTGGTGTTGCAGTACACCTCAATATCGGTGTAGTAGTAACCCTCATACAGAACAAGCTCGCTGTTCTTCATGGTTTTCCACTCTGCATCACCGATACAATAACGCACCTTCTGCCACAGCTGATCGCTGGCAGGCGTGATCTTGATACGTACGGCAGCAGACTCGGTGTTTCGCCAGCCGGAAGGAACCTTGATACTCACGTCAAACAGCGATTTCAGATCAACAGGAGGCTGTTCCGGTTCTTCCGGCTGTTCAGGAGTGTCAGTTGGCTGTTCATCGGGCGTCTCCGTAGGAGTGTCAGGAGCGGTTGTGGAATCACCCGCAGGATCATCAGAAGGGGCATCCGTTTGTGTGCCATCATCCGGAATCTCAGCAGAGTCATCAGGCTGCATGGTATCATCCGGCGTCTCCACGGGAGTATCGGGCTGCGTGGTATTGTCCGGCGTTTCCACAGGCGTGTCAGACTGCGTGGTGTCGTCCTCCGGCTGTTCCATTGTATCCTCGGTAGGCACTTCAACAGGCAGATCCGTCACGGCATCCTCCGCAGAAGTGTCGTTGTTTTCTGCTGTATCCCCCACGACAACATTGGCATCTTCAACGATTTCCACATCCGTGGGGATCTCAGACTCGGCACGCGCTGCAAAGCCAGAAACAAAGCCGGAAATGATCATCACGATCACAATCAACCCCAGCCATGCTTTCCAGTCCATCTTATTCATCATGGGTCATTTCCTCCTCATCATTATCGACCATCACCGAGGCAGGCTCGGCGCTGGCCCTTGTCATCGGAAAAGGGACGCCCTCACGACGTCCCTCCAGGAAGCGCTGGAAATCATCAAGGCCCATCTGGGTACTCCTGACCAGCGCAATGATTTCCAGATTCTCTTCTTCGGTAATGAACGAAGCCAGTTCCTCGTTCCTGGCCGTCAAGTGGCTGATTGTATCAAGATTTTCCTGATACTCTGCGCGATGCCTTTCCAGCATGTCGCGGTTACTCTGTTTACGTCGCCTCATTTTTCCTCCTTAATGGTCGTACAGACGGCCAAATCCATAGAAATGCGTCTGCCAGTAAGAGTCTGTCAGATCCGCATAGCTGCATGGGTTGCCGCAATGAATCATCATGTTATTTCCTACATATAAACCGCAATGGGTGATACCTCCGACTCCCTCCCCCATCGTCCCCTGAAAGAAGATGACGTCGCCGGGTTTGACATCTTCCGAACGGATAGGATCGCTGTACCCATACAGGGTTGTCGCACCCATGTGACCGATGTTGTTCACACCTGTGCTGGTAAACAGCCAGGAAATGAATCCAGAGCAGTCAAAAGAGGTTGACGGATCATAGCCGCCCCACACATAGGGATACCCCAGACAGCTGTTTGCCGCTTCCACCAGCAGTGCAAACTGCGGATCAGCGTCCAGCAGTTCCTGCGGCACATCATAGCGCAGAGGTTCCTTCAGCGTGGAGACATGCGCCCCGCTGAACAGGTGCGGCATATTCCCCAGGGTAGACATGTACAGCGCGTACAAGCCCATCTTCTCGCGGCTCATGATGTACACTGGCGCATGGGATAGGTTCTTTGCTTCCAGCGTGACCGTACAGATACTGTGAGCGTATGGGATTCTGGTTTCACCTTCCACCCTGTAACGAGTCACCGTCCTGACGGTTTCCGTTACCTTGTACTGCCAGTTGAACAGCATCTCAATGGTGCCGTACACATCATCAATCGTCCATTCCTCCCCGCCGTGATAAGCAGAGATGATGGAAATCAGGGCATACGGATCATGCCAGATGTCACCGGTATCGGCTTCTACTACATACTCATCGTATCCAGGGTGGTAGCGCTCATACCGCTCCAGTTCCCGTTTCAGCTCATCCTCTTTGCTCTTATAGGCGCGCTCTGCCGCTTTGACATCACGTTCTTCAGCCGGATAGGTTCCCATGACCAGCGCGTGCAGGGCAGCTTCCACCAGCGGCGTACAGGAAGACAGGGCATTCATCAGGAACATCAGCATCGCCACCAGCGCCAGAATCACAAGGAATGATTTCTTCTTTGCAATGAAGGTGATGACCGATTCCGAGGTTTCCGCTGTTTTCTTCACAGCCTTCTGTGCATTGCGATTGGTGCTGCGGCCTGCGCTGGCTTTCATGTACTCCCTGCGGATGGCTTTGCGCTGGTGAACACGGGATTGAACATGACTTTTCCCCTGCTCCTGCTTTTTGTGGGTATGCTGCTGCGATTTGTATCGCAGCGTCTGCGCCGTATGCAGGGCACTTTCTCCTACTCTCTCCGCAGAATGAAGGGCCTGCAGACCAGTGTTGTCTTCTTCATTCTGGGCAACCTTCCGATGAACCTCACCGGACACCGTTTTACCAAGGAGACCCTGACCTGGTTTTGCAGGCGGCTTTTCATCTTTTCCTTTGAATAGCAGCTGGCGCGTATCCGGGGTCTGTTCCTTCATTCAGATGCCCTCTTTTCCGGGTGTTCCTCCAGCCAGCGGGCATATTCCATCTCCATATCCCGGTCTGCAATGGCAGCCATACGGCAGGCCGACAGGACAATCAGCAGAACGAGCAGAATAACGGCAATTCCAACGACAATCATCATGCACTTTCCTCCTGGATCATTTCGGACGGTTTCGTCGTCATAATGCGATACAAGTTGGTGTCCTTCGGGAAGCGGTTGATAAAAGGAATGATCTTGTTACCGTAAATCAGCAGCCCTTCACCCTCAGCCGCCTGGGTAACATAGGACATCTGGTGTTCAGAGATATGCAGACGCTCCGCGAGCTCCTTTGCGTCATCCGGGGACTGGCGGAACAGCATGATGAAGTCGCTGTTCTCCAGAATGGTCTGGATTTCACGGGAGCGCAGCAGATCGCTGACGTTTTGGGTAATGCCGGTGGGAACGCCTCCCCACTTTCTCAGACGCTTCCACATTTCGACGGAATAGGCCGCGGTTTGCGGGTCTCCGAGCAGCAGATGGAACTCATCCGCAAAGAACCAGGTGGTCTTTCGCTTGGCACGGTTTTGGGTGACGCGGAGCCACACCTGATCCTGAACGATCAGCATACCCAGCTTCTTCAGGTTGCCGCGCAGCTGCTTGATGTCGAAGCAAACCAGGCGATTGTTCAGCTGCACATTCGTGCGGTGATTGAAGACATTCAGACTGCCGGAAACATAGAGCTCCAGCGCCGTAGCAATCTGTGCTGCCTCCGGTTCACTCATGCTCTTCAGCTCGTTGTAGAGATCGCCCAGGATGGGCATGTTTTCCGGTTCCGGATTGGCCATGTAGGGTGCGTAGATCTTTTGCAGCGCACGGTCTACGATACTCTTCTGCTGTGCCGCAACGCCTGAATCCTTATCCAGCACCAATTCACACAGGGACAGGATAAACTCCGATTTCAAGCGTATAGCCTCGCTGCTGGTCGAATAGCCAAGGTCAATATCCAGCGGGTTGATGTAGTCCGTACTGACAGGTGAGATGCGGATGATTTGGCCCTTGAAATAGTTCACAAGCGCGTGATACTCGCCCTCGGGATCGCAGATCAACCCATCCCCCAGCCTTCTCAGAAGCATTTGTGTAAACATCAATTTGCCTGCAAAGGACTTGCCAGAGCCAGGTTTTCCAAGGATCACACCATTGCCATTGTGCAGCTTTGTACGGTCTGCGATGACGATATTGCCTGACAGTGCATTAATGCCATAGCACAATCCGCCAGGTCCAGGTTGAAACAGCTCCTGGGTGACAAAGGGCATGAAAATCGCTGTCTCCGAGGTCGTCATGGAACGCTCGATCTCCACCCGGTTCACACCCAGCGGCAGCGAAGAAACAAACCCCTCTTCCTGCTGGAAGTCCAGAGGCACAAGCTGACACGATTTCTCCTGGGCAATGCCCTTCGCCTGACGGATCACAGCATCCAGCTCTCTGCGGTTATTTCCCGTGTGCAGGATGGTGAAGGTCATCAGGAACAGGCGCTCTGCATGGTTGCTCAGCTTTTTCTGCAGCTCGTTCAGGCTTTCCACGCTATCCACCATGCCAGGCGGCAGAATATCCATGTCATAGCCAGCTCGAACGGCTTTCTTCTGTTCATCCGCCTTGCTGCGGCTCATATCGGACAGTTTGCTCCGGACCATCTTCAGGGCTTCCACATGGTCAAGGGAGCGGACATGCATGGTAACGACCTGCGTGGTCTCCATTTCCAGAAAATCCACCAGCGCCCGATCGCTCAGCTCACTGGCAAGGATGTTCAAAAAGCTGACGCTGGCCATCTTCCTGCCGATAAAGTAGCGATTGGCATCCCTGAAATGCAGACTGCTGGGCGCAATGAAATCCTTGGTGGACAAGCCGGAGGACAGAAGCCACTTCCAATCAAACAGGAAAGGCGTCTGAGGTTCGTCCATGTGCATCATGCCGTGCATGATCTGCAGACGCTCTGTACCATCCAGCGTTTCAGCCTGAACCCCCAGACGCTTCAGATGACCGAGCAGCTGCAGTTCAATATGTTCCAGCCGTAGCCTTGCACTTTTCAGCCCGTCTGCTTCGACGGAAAAGGTCACATACTTACTTCGCTGCTGCGCGTTGTTGCCTTTGCTGACCTGACTCAGCAGCACTTTGGACATTTCCTCACGGCCCTCGTCGAGGTCATCCCCTTCAGGCGGAATGATCAGGGCCTTTTCAAATTCTGCTTCACTCACCTGGTTGTTGATGAAGCTGTACTGCACATGCACATCCGGCTGGAAGATATTCAGTACACCGCCCCAGCCGCTGAAAATAGCCTGCTGATCCGATTTCTGGGCCTGACGATAGTTGATGTCGTAGTAGCGGACCGTCCGGGAGTAGCGGTTCTCTGTCACCCGACAAACACCATCCGGGTACATCTGCAGATAAGGAATGGTCTGCTGGGCTGTCTGCGGGTACTTAGGACGCTGCGCCTGTGCCCGGATCTGAGCCAGCTGTTTCTTTTCAGCCCTGGACAACTTGACCCTGGGCTCTCGTTTCTTTTCCTTTTTTCTGTTCCAGAACAATCTTCTTAACCTCCTTTTCCAGTTTTCCCTGCCGCACCAGGGCAGCGTATACGTTTTCCGTTCGGTATGGACGCTTCTTCGGGCGAAGGAAGCGGCTGAGAATGTAGTAACGCAGCACTTTTTCCAGCGGCTGTCCATTTTTCTCATACAAGCCGAGCAGGAAGAAAGGCAGCATCGCGCAGACCATGATAACCGTTGCCACGCTGCCCGGTGCCACTTTGTTGACAAGGAAGAACAGCGGTAAGCCCACCACGATGCCGCCGCCAAAGCAAATCAACTGGCGCGCTGTCAGGTTAAAGAATACCTTTGCTTTTACCTGGGTCAGATCTTTGTGAATGGGTACATATGCAATGTCGTCCATATTTGCCTCCTCGTGTTAGTGAGCATTGAAGATGCTCTTAGATAGGCTGCTGGTCTTGAACAGCGTGAAGCACAGCAGTACCGTGTAGCCGATGCTTGTCCAGATGGCCTTGATGACGTCGGTTTCCACCGCGATGGACTGCACCAGCACCGCATACACAGCGACACACACCACGATCAAGAACGCCTGGAAGCCCAGAGCAAACAGACTGCGCAGGTAGTTCTGGCCCATCTGGCTCCATTCCCGGTTGCCCATGGTTGCCATAGGAATGGGAGCAATGGATGTGACCAGATAGATCTCGATCATGCGGCCATAAACGATAATGAAAATGCAGATGGTCAGAATCCAGGACAGGATGCCGATCAGTGCTGACTGAATCCATAGCGAGAACAGCGGTCCGATGTCCATTTCCATAAGCCTTGCTTCCATATCTGTGATGACACTGTTCAGATCAAGGCTTGTATCGGATATGATGACACCGGCAGCGTTGTTGACCACTGCCTGAGCAAGGTCGAAGATGCCCATCACAATATCCCATGTACTGGTGACAAGAATGATGGCAAAGAAGCTCTTGCACACCCACTTGACGATCTGGCCTACATCAAAGTCGTTCATGTTGTTGCGGTCAACAACCATCTGGATCAGCTCCATCGCCATGCCGATGGCCAGCAGGACGCCTGCAATGGGAACCACAACATTATTCGACAGGGACTGCACCATGCTGAACACGCCGCTGTTCCAGGCTTGGGGCGTCGTTCCCACAGTACCTGCGATGTCCGCCACCTGTTCATTGATGCTGTCAAACAGGCCAGTCAGGTTACTCATGACACCGCCGACCAGCATTTCCTTGAGCCATTCTGTGAGTTTGTTCCACAGAAATTCCAATCAGGTTCCCTCCTTTCTGAGAGGAAAACCGGGTTCCCCGACATCAGGGAACCCGGCTGGCCATTAGCCGAACAGCGAGGTCATCATAGGCACCAGAACCGCACCTACAATGGCGACGCCAACACCCGCAGCGAACTGCTTGATGCCCTGGGACTTGCTGCCGGGGTTATCCGAGCCGTAACCCTCCAGGAGGTTGACAACACCCCACAGGCCGAGGAATGCGCCCATCAGGATAACGAGCGTAGAAAGCGTGCTTACAGCCGAATTGAAAAAAGCCATATTGTTACCTCCAATATTCATTGTGAAATAGAAAAAGGGCAGCCATCTCAAAGCAGAGTTGAAATGGCTGCCCAGTGCAGCATGAGATATTCATTTGTGCAGGGGGGGCTGCGGCACCTGATTATGATCGCCAGGTACATCAGGGACAGACATGATGCCATACACCAACCAGCGAGAGCATTAGACTACCAGCCTGCTCATCGGAGATGATTCCATCCACACAATGCTCATATACACAACTCATCACGCCGATAAAGCGTTCCTGATTGCCCTTGTGCATGGAACTGATATGGTTGTGCAGGTCAGTATTCGCTTTTTGCAGACACACGATCTCACGCTGCTGATCTCGAATCAGCTGCTTCATTTCCAGATGCATATAGTGGTTATTGTTCTTCTTGCTCATAGGATTCTGCCTCCATTTCTTCATCGTCCACGTTCACCTCGTAAACTGCATAGGTTTCATCCTCCCGCAGTTTCAGCCGGCGAGCGAGGTACTTTTCAATATCAAAAGCGTATTTGGGGTTGGCGTCTGCGGTATACCGGTAATTGGGGTGTTGGGTCAGATCATACTTCTGGGAAAGGAATGGCCGGACGCCGCGCAGCTGCAGGATGCACTTGCCACCGTCCATGACGGCCAGCTCATCCATACTCATCAGTTCCTTTCCGAGCTTCTGGTAGTTGAGGCTATGGGAAACGTCGCGTCCACGGGATTCGCCGGTGTTGTAGCTGTCGATGGTTTCCTTGCCGAGCGTTTCAGATAGTTCCTTGAGGGTGGTGCGTTCCTTGCCGCCCAGGAAGATCACGCTGTCCATGTTGCCTACGATGGTATCGCAGTTGTCCTTATACAGCGCCTTCAGCTGACTTTGTGCCTGCAGGATCAGGCAGGCGGAGATCTCACGGCTGCGGATGGTGGCGATCAGCTTTTCCAACTTGGGAATCTGGCCGATGTTGGCGCACTCGTCGATCAGGCAGCGCACATGCACCGGGAGCCTGCCGCCATACACATCATCTGCTTTCTCGCAAAGGAGATTGAAAAGCTGCGTATAGCACATGGACAAAAGGAAGTTGAACGTGTCGTCCGTGTCCGACATGATCATGAACAACGCCGTTTTGCGATCTCCCAGGGTATCCAATTCCAGCTCATCATAGGCCGTCAGGTCGCGCAGCTCCTGAATGTCGAAGGGCGCAAGGCGTGCGCCGCAGGAAATCAGGATGGATTTCGCCGTCTTGCCAGCAGCCAGCTTGTACTTTTTGTACTGCCGGACAGCGAAGTGCTGGGGCTTCTTATGCTCCAGGCGCTCAAACATGATGTCCACCGGGTTCTGGAAATCTTCCATATCCTCGCGGGTTTCCATGGCATTGAGCATATCAATCAGGGTACTAAAATTCTGCTCTGCCTGGGGGGCTTCGTAATGGATGTAGCCGATCAGGGCCGTATAGAGCAGCGTTTCGGCCTTCGTCCAGAACTCGTCTCCCGACTTTCCATCACCCTTTGTGTTGGCAATCAGGCAAGTAACCAGCTTAAGGATATCCTTCTCCGAATGGATGTAGGCGAAGGGGTTGTAGTGCATACTCTTACGGAAATTGATCGTGTTCAGGATTTTCAGCTTGTAGCCCTTTTTTAGCAGGAGCCTGCCGCATTCCACGACGATGCTGCCCTTGGGGTCCGTGACCACATAGCTGGAATGGCATTGAAGGAGATTAGGTTTGACGAAAAAGCGGGTTTTGCCGCTACCGGAACCGCCGATCACCAGCACGTTCTTGTTTCGTGCGTGGGCGGGATTCTTGGGGCGGTTGCTCATCATCAGGCGTTCGGTTTGAGTCAGGATCACATTCTGCCCAAACACGGGATCAACAAAGGGCTTGATGTCCTCAGCTATACCCCACCGGGCAGAGCCATATTCCATGCCCTTGCGATACTTCTTGGCATTCTGCCCTTTAATATGAACAGCCAGCCGCAGGAAACCGCCGCTCAGCAGACCAATGCACAAGTCCACAGGATGAAAGCTGGGCAAGGGCGACTGAAACGCCGCCCCGATGCCAGCCATCAGGTTCAGCACCTTTTCAGATGCGTTGATACCTTCTGCCAGCCACCAGCCTTGCCCCAGTTTGGTTGCCAGCAGCCCGATCACAACATACGGAACGCTTTGCAGAATGATCTTTTTCAGGTTCATCTGCTCCGCTCCTTTTCCTTGTTGCGAACGGGGTTGCGGTTTGTAACCATCTCTTTGAGCTTTTTCAGCAGCTTGAGGACCGAGGGGCGTTCCTCCCGTCGCAGCCGTTTGTCGGTGTACTCCGTCATGGCTGCGGTGATGGCGTCCTCATCCCTGCCTTTGAAGAAGATCAGGTATTTGTTCGGTTCACCCTTCACTCGCTTGATGGCGTAGTCTACGCCGTACTTACGGGCGACGCGCTCAAAGTCACGGATATGCGGATCGTTCAGTTCCACGCTAGTGACGCCCTGATCTTTCTGGATCAGCTGCTTCACGGTCTGCTTGCCGTGGGGAACGACTTCTTGCTTTTGCGCAGGAGGAGAGCGGTTCTTCATGTGGGCCAGGAACTTGCTGATTGCAGCCAGCATGGTTCTGCCGGTGAACTTGCTGCTGTTTATCACCAGGGTGACGGTTCTGTTTTCAATATCTTCCTGCAAGACAATCCCTCCTTTCAGCAGGAAAAAGGAAAACGCTCTTTCAAATTGAAAGAGCGTTTACATGTCGGTTATATTCACATTTCAATAAGCAAGTGGTGAGTATGGCCTTTATGGTACTCGCACAATAGATAACAGGAATCTAGTTTATTCCACACTCTTAACCAACTGCATATAGACTTCATCACCATCATTGTCTGATTTTTCAGGATAGACAAGCGTATGATCATCAACGAAACAACTAAAATGCTCATAGCACATTGGATGAATGATATATTCGTCACGACTTGTGAAATTCAGGCGTCCCTTAATCTGATACTCGAATACCGCGGTAATCACAGTTATACTTTCTGCATTACGTAGCATTTGATTATCAGGCTTGATTTCTGATTTCTTGTTTACTTTACCGAGAATACCACTCTCAATGAGTATACGGATAATGTCCGATGAATCATACATCAGCGAATCCGACTTAAGTTTTGCGTTAACCTCTTTGATTCTATTTGAAGGTATTTCAGCAAATCGCATCTCCTGATTTACAAGAAGCTCTTCTATATATGTTCCAATTTGTGGGTATGAGGTCTCATACATGGACAATGCCGACAAAACAAGTTCCTCTTGCCTTGAATGAATTTCTTCCCTTATTTTGTCCTCATTACAGCGGAAATATTGGATATCGTTCTCCTGTAAAATTCGATGAATGATCGCATTTATTAGCGTCATTAACTCTCGAGGTTTTTTCGTAGTATGACGCATAATATATGCAAGAGTTTCGAGCCTAAATGTAAGCGATGTAGGACAGGTCAAAGGTAGGATAACATTCAGCACTTCACTCGCCATACTTGGGCTTTTCGCAAGATCCTCCACATCATATTCATCCAAATACGAAAAGAGAGTGCTTTCCTCTGGATTTCGATCTCTCCACCATTTCATCCGTAATGCAATAAAGCAAAGGAGATCTTTGAAACCCCACTGGATTACGGTAGTATTCCCCTGCTGCTTTCCGGGTAAAGTTTGCACGATTTTTGTGTATATCTCGGAAGGTAACGATACTTTCATCAATATATGCTTGTAGCTAACTTCGGTATAATACCGAAAACATGCACTGATAAAAGCCTTAACCACAATAATTAAGCGCGCATCATTTACATCATATTCATCCATTGTATCGACTAAAACAAGAAGAGGCGCATCGGCTAGGTATTCATATAGTTCTTCCATCAATTCACTATATTCATCATCACAGAATGATGAAAGAACTGTCCCCAGTAGGGAGAGATTTGCAGCTATTTGGCCTGGCTTCCCGTCAAAACCTGCAGAAACTTGAATGGCTTTGCTGATTTTTCGGATGATCGAAACTTTCTTATCAGAGTGTATCCCTTTCTTTTCCAAATAACTACACAATTTGGACTTCAGTGGCGCACTTGATGCCATCGTATCATATGCCTTTTTCATGACTCGAAGGTTAATAATCATTTCGATCGCATCCACTAGCTCTTCGTACGTTTTTTGTGTCGTAGTAAGTGAATAGAAATTTGGTATACACTTTAGTATTTCCTGAAACTGTATCCTTACCGGGCGTTGGTATCCGGTAATACTTCCATCGTTAATATCTTGCTCCAAGCGACGCAGAATAGCTGTCTTACCAGTCCCAGTTCTACCTAACAGTATAAGAGAAGACGGTTGGCAAAATGATTCATAAGCCGCTGTCGGCAAAAAATATCTTTTTGCAATAGATTTGTTATCATTCCATTCCTTTGCCGCATCTTGTTCACCAAGGTAGTACTTTGTTGTGTTGTTCATTGCATCCACATTTATCATTTCCTTCAAAGCCATGGTGATTCTCCTTTGTTTATGTAGATTTAGACTATGCATACTATACTTGGAAGTGTTCAGGAAATAGCTAGTGTACCAGGTATTGATACTGCCTAGAGATTATCTAACCCCGTTTTCTCCACAAAGTACAATCTGCTTTGGTCTACATACATAATAGAACAAATTCAATCAAAAAACGCATAGCTACATTAATAATTTGAATGGTTCTTTCGCAGGTTGTTCCGTTCGACACTGGTGACGCCCTGATCTTTCTGGATCAGCTGCTTCACGGTCTGCTTGCCATGGGGTACGACTTCTTGCTTCTGTGAGGGAGGAGAAAGATTCTTCATGTGGGCCAGGAACTTGCTGATTGCAGCCAGCATGGTTCTGCCGGTGAACTTGCTGCTGTTTACCATCAGGGTGACAGTTCTGTTTTCAATATCTTCCTGCAAGACAATCCCTCCTTTCAGCAGGAAAAAGGAAAACGCCCTCTGCTTTCACAAAGGGCGTTCTGACACTTACTTGCACCTGCGCTTGGGATGCTTTTTCCCACTCATGACGCTGTTCAGAGCAACGATCAGGCCAGCGATACCGACCAGACCAATGCCCACCCAGGTGAGCGTCATGGGCGACACATCCACACCGGTGGAAATGCTGGGGTAGTTGACGAAGCGCTTCAGCTTGGTGGGTACCTTGTACTTCTCGTTAATCTCCACCGTGATGGTATCATCGCTGACCATGAAGCCTTCCACTGTGGCAATCTCGCGGATGGTGTACTTACCGGGCGTCAGGCCGCTGATGGTGACTACGCCGTTTTCAGCAGACACAACCTCCTGTACCACATTGCCGTTTTCGTCCTCAACAGCGAAGGTCGCGCCTGCAAGGGCGTTTTTCTTGTTGTCGGACTTGAAGAACATGTAGGTGTCAGGGATGTTGGTGAGGGTGATGGGCTTGGGTTCCGTCCAGCTTTCATCTACATGGAGCAGGTAATCCTCCATGCGGTTGTAGCCTTCGGGAGCCTCCGTTTCACGGATGATCCATTCGCCGTAGTCGAACTTGGTGAAGATGAACTCGCCCTTGTCGTTGCTGACGGCGGTTTCGACTACCTCATGGGTGACGGCGTTGATCAGGCTGAACTCCACACCGGGCAGGTGTTTGCCGGAGGTATCCACCTTGATGAACTGCACCCGCTTGAAGTGGTTCTTCACCGTAGTGATGGGCTTATCGCTGCTGCGGTAATCAGCGTCGATGGTAACGGTGATTTCCTCCTTGCTGGCCAGATAGCCGTCCGGGGCAGAAAACTCGCGGATGGTGTAGCTGCCGTAGGGAACCTTGGTGAAGCGCACCATGCCGTTCTCATCGGAAGTAGCCACAGAGAAACGCTCACCGAAGGCGTCGAACAGGCCGAAGGATGCACCAGCCAGGGGCTTGCCGTCCTGATCGACTTTGCGGATGACGATCTCATTGGGAACATTGATGATGGTGGCGATAGGATTTTCCGGGTTGATGAAAGTGCCGTCAATCGTCACTTCCACTTCCATTTCAGCGGGGAGATAACCCGCCAGAGGCTTGGCTTCCACAATGCGATAGGTACCGAAGGGAACCTTCTCAAAGGTAGCGATACCCTCACGGTTGGTACGGGCAGTCATGATGGCGGTGCCGTTGGCAGCGACCAGACTGAACTCCACGCCAACCAGCGGATTCTCCAATTCATCCAGCTTTTCAATGGAGAAGCGGGTGTAATCATCGCGGATGGTGGTATCACCGGTGACGATACCATCCTCGCTGACGGTGAAGCTCATAGTCACATCATTCAGCGAGTAGCCATCAGGCGCATAAACCTCTCGGAAGGTGTAGTGTCCAGGCGTCACGGGGATGTTGGCGATCCTGCCCCATTCATCGGTGGTGTCGCGGTAGATGATTTTGCCGGATTCGTTGTACACCTCGATGATGGCACCGGGCAGCGTCTTTGCGCCGGTGATGTCGGTCTTGGTGAGGGTAACTTTGGTGTGGATCAGCTCATTATGAATGGCGTCCACCATCAGCACACGCAGCACGTTTTCATCAGCTGCCTTTCGGTCAGGAGTGATGGAGAGATCAAAGCGATCAGCGGTGATCTTCCAGCCGTCAGGAGCAGCAAGCTCGCGGATGTAGTAATCGCCATGCGGGAAGGTGCCGGTCAGCGTCAGCATACCATTCTTGTCGGTAGCTCCGGTGGCGACCAGTGTATCCGCCATCAGTGTGCCGTAGGCATAGGGCATGTCCTCCGCGGTGAACAGACCGAAGACAAAACCTTCACCGGCTTCATCGGTCAGGACAGACTTCACGCCGTCCTTGCCGCTGGTGACGATATTGATCGTTTCCTTCTCCTTGAACAGGGACATCTCCGCAGGCAGGAAGTCATTCTGCGCATTGACGCGGACTTCTACCAGCGCGGTCTGATTATCCTGATAGTTAAGATCAACAATGTAGGCGCGATCCGTGAAGAAGTACCCTTCGGGGGCAGAAACCTCCGTTACGTTGTACTTGCCCAGGGGCAGTTCCTTGGAGGCGTCGCTGCCATTCGCCGTGGTGATGATGGTATCCACCAGCTCGTCCGCCTGATACCATACGGTGCCGTCCTTGCCGGTGATGTCCTCAGCAGCGCGGATCTCAAACACCGCACCTGCCAGATAATCCTCCTCGTACACGGGCGTATGGACTTCATTACCCCAGGCGTCGGTGGTGATCTTCACATCCGTCAGCTGCAGACCCTTCTTATCCAGCAGGATGCGGCCCATGACAGGATCATTGGGGATTTCAATCTCCAGTTCGTAGGTCTGACCGGGCAGATCGCCCTCATGGCCGACGAAAACGGGAAGGGATTCGGTGCGGATCAGATAGCCTACCGGGGCTTTGACTTCCTCGACGAAGTACAGACCCCAGGTGACGGTTTCGGGGAGCGTAACGCTGCCCGTTTCGTCCGTCGTGAAGGTGTCAATGACCTGTTCGCGGGGATAGTACACAGTCTGCTTGACGTATTCGCCGTTGGCATCTTTCAGCTTGAAGCTGGCGTTGGAAAGCGTGATGGTTTTGCCTGTGACAGAATCGGTCTTAATGAACTTCAGCCGGTACAGGATGGGCTGGTCAGAAAGTGTCAGCGGCGGCGGATTGACGATGCTCTCGCTGCCGTCGATCTCAAAGGTGATCGGGCCTTTGATCTCGTAACCCTCCTTACCCTTCACCTGTTCCAGCACATACACACCATAGGGCAATGCCTTTGTCATGGCATAGCCATTGGCATCGGTGATGAGGTAATCGCGCTCGATGTCGCGGGCGTTGTCATAGGAGCCAGCCTTCTGGAGATACACGCGGAACTCAGCTCCGGGTTCGGGCGTTTCCACGCGGGTGGGATCTGCTGCAGCAGTACCGTCACCCAGCAGCTTGACGATAGCCTGTGCGCCGTACATGATCTCATTGGTGATGACGCCCTCATAGGTGATGACGGCTTTCTCAGACTGCTTGGCAGCGTCGCGGGCATCCACGATGATGGGCTTGTCGCTGGGCTGATAGCCAGTAGGCGGCGTCAGCTCCACCACCTGATACAGACCAGGCCAGAGCTTGTCCGTGGTAATGGAAGCATCTGTGCCAGCCGTCTTGATGGAAGAAACGACCACATCCCCCTTGGTGTGAATCACATTGCCCTGACGATCCGTGATGTCCTCGGCAGCAAGCACCTGGAACTCTGCACCGGTGAGAACACCGTCGCCGCGAGTGCCAGGAGCATCAGCAGGATTGCCGGAGTATTCATCCGCATCGCGCTTGTAGAGCTTTAGCTGCACCAGCACAGGCTGGTTTGTGGCAGTCAGTTCCGTGGTTTCATCGGAATGGACGGTAGCGTCCAGAAGGATCTGTTCAAACACATATCCTTCGGTTGCGCCGCGCTCCAGCACGGTGTACTGACCCTTTCGCAGCGGTTCAGACATGGCGACGCCGTTTGCATCCGTGACCATCGTGGTGGCAAGGCCCTGACCATACTGGTCGGCGTAGTAAACATCGAACACCACTCCTGCGATGGGATTGCCGTTTTTACGGTCCGTCTTGGTCAGGCGCAGCCAGCCCTTGGTGGGTTCGTTCTCCACGTCGATTTCGTAGGTGCAGAAGTTTTCCTCGTTGATGACCATCTCCGTGGAAAAGTTATTGTCCACGAAATGAGGCGGGACCTTGGTTTCAGCCACCTGGTACACGCCATAAGGAAGCAGCGGCGTCACAGCGATGCCGTTGGCGTCCGTAGTGATGACCGCGACCACTTCGCCGTCTCCCTCGCCGTTGTGGGAGGGCAGACCGCTGATGCGCGTGACGGTGAACTCAGCACCCGCCAGGGCTTCTCCGGTCAACTCATCCAGCTTGCGGATACGCAAGATACCCTGAATGGGTTCGTTGGTAACAGAAAGCTCGGTGATTTCATCCGGGTTGACGATAGCGGTCATCTCTGCCAGATCGTGAACATAGCCGACAGGTTCATCTTCTTCCTGCACCAGATACCTGCCCTTACGAAGCGCAGGAGAAACAGCAACGCCGTTCTCATTCGTGGTCATGGTGCAGGCAAGACCAGTGCCGTAATCATCGTAATAGTACACATTGAAGGTAACGCCTGAAATGGGATGTCCGTCCAGGCTGTTGGTCTTGGTCAGCTTCAGCCAGCCCTTGGCAGGCTCGTTCTCCACGACCACCTCATAAGTCTGCAGGTTGTCATCCGAAATGGTGACTTCCACAGAAAAACCGTTGTCCACAAAATGTTCAGGGACAACGGTTTCTTCGATTTTGTAGGTGCCGTAGGTCAGCAGCGGAGATTCAGCCACACCGTTAGCATCCGTGGTTATGGTAGCGACCATCTCTCCATCTCCTACACCTTCATAGGCGGGGATACCGGACATTCGCGTGATCGTGAACTCAGCGCCCGCCAGTAGATCACCAGTCAGCTGGTCTTTTTTCACGATACGGATCTTGCCCTGAATGGGATCATTGATCACAGCCAGGTCGGTGGTTTCGTCGGAATGTACTACAACCGGAAGCTCGACCAGTTCAGCGACATACCCGACAGGATTCTCGTGCTCGGGGACGGTGTAGCTGCCCCTGGGAAGTGCTGGGGAAACTGCATAGCCGCTCTCATCCGTGGTCATGGTGCCAACCAGAACGCCGGAGGCATCGAAAATGTCGAACTGTACACCGGAAATGGGCATTCCGTTCATGCTGTCCGTTTTGGCCAAGCGAATGTAACCCTTGGTAGGCACATTGCTCACCTCAAAGGTGTAGGTCATGCCATTCTCATAGGCGGCAATTCGTTCTGACCAGTCGCTACTAACATAGTGCTCTGGAGCCATCGTTTCCCTCACGGTGTAGACGCCGTAAGGAAGCCAATCGGTAGTGACTTCACCGTTCTCGTCAGTGATGACAGCGAACACATTGCCGACCTCATCCGTCACAGTGAACTCAGCACCGGGCAACCGTTCGCCCGTCAGAGCATCCGTCTTGATGATCCTGATCCGGCTTTGGGACTTCGTATTGGTTGCATGAAGCTCAGTCACAGTATCAGGCTGCACAACGGCTTCCAGCACGACCAGCTCGCCGGTGTAGCCCTCCGGCAGGGAGTCCTCCTTAACGATGTAGGTACCTCTGTTGAGGGTATCACAGGTGGCAATACCATTTTCATCGGTTGTCATGGTGGCGACCAGTGTATCACCTTGGAAGATGTTGAATTTCACGCCTTCGATGGGAGAACCGGTCAGACTGTCCGTCTTGGTCAACCGGAGGCCGCCGGTCATAACCTCGTTCTCCACCACGACTTCAATGGTCTGCAGGTTATCCTCGGAAATCGACACTTCCTTGGAATAACCGCTGTTCACATAGCCGGTGGGAGCCACGGTTTCGTCGATGCGATAGGTGCCGTAAGTCAGCAGCGGAGATTCCGCCACACCATTGGTATCCGTGGTGATGGTTGCTACCACTTCGCCATCCCCTGCGCCATGATGGGCAGGAATGCCACTGATCCGAGTGATCGAAAACTCCGCACCCGCCAACAGATCGCCAGTCAGCGCATCCTCCTTAACGATGCGGATGCGTCCCTGGATGGGCGTGTTCGTTGCAGTCAGATCAGCAGTTTCGTTGGAATGGACAACAGCCTGCAGTTCAACCAGTTCAGCAACATAGCCGTCAGGAGTTGCATGTTCCCGAACCGTGTAGTTGCCCTTGGTCAGAGAGGGCGCTGCTGCCACACCATTGGCGTCCGTAGTCATGCTAACAACCAGCGTACCATTGGCATCATAGATGTTAAACTGTACACCCGCGATGGGCGTCCCGGTCATGCTGTCCGTCTTGGTCAACCGCAGGCCACCAGCCATAGGCTCGTTCTCTACCACAACCTCGATGGTCTGCAAATTGTCCTCGGAGATCATCACATCGGCAGTGAAACCGCTATTGAGGAAACCCGCTGGAGCAGCAGTTTCTTCGATGCGGTAGGTGCCGTATGTCAGCAACGGAGATACGGCAATACCATCGGCGTTCGTGGTGATCGTAGCGACAATCTCACCGTCCCCTGCACCATAATGGGCAGGGATGCCGCTGATCCGGGTGACGCTAAACTCTGCTCCAGACAGGAGATCGCCGGTTACAGCATCCTTCTTCACGATGCGGATTCTGCCCTGAATAGGATCATTGGTCACATACAAGTCCGTAGTCTCTTCGGAAACCACTTCCGCAGACAGTTCTGCCAGTGCAGCCACATAGCCAGTGGGATTCCCATGTTCCCGAACGATGTAGGCGCCCTTGCTCAGCGAAGGAGCAGTTGCCATGCCGCTGGCGTCCGTAGTCATACTGGCGACCAGCGTACCGTTCGTATCGTAGATGCCGAACTCAACACCTGCGATAGGCATACCAGTCATGCTGTCCGTCTTGGTCAGCCGGATGCCGCCTTGCATGGGGCTGTTCTCGACAGTGATTGTATAGGTCTTGCCATCCTCTTCGGCATAGATCGTCGTGGAGAAACCACTGTTGATATAGCGGTCGGGGGCCTGTACCTCGCTGACTGTGTAGCGTCCATAGGGCAGCCAATCTGTGATGGCAGTGCCATCTGCGCCCGTGGTGATGGTAGCCACAGTATATCCAGCATCATCTGTGACACTGAACACCGCGCCAGGCAGCACCTCACCGGTTACAGCATCAGTCTTGATGATCTTGATCCTGCTGGTAATAGGCGTGTTGGTGGCAGTCAGGTCAGTCACAGCATTGGGTTCGACGTCAGCGGCCAACTCGACCAGTTCGCCGGTGTAGCCGGTAGGCAGCGCATGTTCCGTGACCGTGTATTGACCACGGGGTAGATCTGGGGACATCGCTACACCATTCTCATTGGTGGTCATGCTGCCGACCAACGTACCATTGGCATCATAGATGTCGAACTGAACACCGGAAATCGGACTGCCCGTGTTTGCATCCGTTTTGGTCAGCCGAATACCACCTTGCATGGAGACGTTCTCAACACCGATGGTGTAGGTCCGACCATGCTCAGTTACATTGACGATGGTGCTGAATCCGCTGTTGATATAGCCACTTGCCGCCTGCGTTTCAGTCACGGTATAAGAGCCATACGGGAGCCAGTCGCTTTCCGCTGTGCCGTCTGCGCCGGTAATCAATGTAGCCACAACCGTGCCATAGGCATCTGTCACCTCGAAAACAGCGCCTGTCAGCACAGCCTGCGTATCAGCGTCGGTCTTGATAATCCTGATCTTCCCGTAGATAACGCTGTTTACGACATCAATGGTCAGGAACAGGTTGTTTTCCTTGAGGGTCAGAGAATAGAACCCGTTATCGCAGTTGTAGCCTTCGGGCGCAGCAATCTCCTGCACGGAGTAATTGCCCAGGGGAAGGTTTCCCCAAGCTACGACGCCATTGCCATTCGTCATGACAGGCGCTCCGACAGGATAACCTGCGGCATCGTACAGTTGGAATACCGCCCCTGCCAGGACTGCGCCTGTTGCTGAATCCCGCTTCACAACCTGGATTGTACCTGTCACGGGTACAGGCGTAGGAGTAGGTGTCGGCACTGGTGTAGGGGTAGGCGTTACCGTGGGCGGCGGCTCCGCTACCGTGAACGCCATATCCTGATAATAGCTGCGGTTTTCCAAATGATATGCAATCCATAGTTCCTGACTGCCCGACAGAGTGGCACTTTGGGCATTGGTCACGATTTCAGTCAGCCGGGCCCGCAGTTGATCGGTACTCATGGAACATCTGGAGCCAGCTGCCAAATTCTGAATGGAAAACGACTGCCCCAGATAAGCCCAGACTGCCTGCTGCTTGATCGCGTAATCTTCATCACTGCTGTCCGGCACATTGTTCAGAATCCACAGCAGACCAGCATCCGAACCGGGTTCCAGTCCACCATCACGGCCAGAAGTTGAGGCATCCGATGCTTCAATGCAGAAAGCCGTATACTCAACGCCGTCCACCGTTACCCAGTGGCGGGCAATGGAGGTTGAGCTGCTGCCATTCTTCTGCACGATGATACCACCGATATTGCTGCTTTCCTTGCCCAAGCGGACAGCTTCAGTACCGTTAAAGCGCAAAGGATTGGCAGCCGAACGCAGGATTGGCATTTCAAGCACATCCTCGCCCTCTTCCTGATAGTCATCTTCAGGAAGAGTGTCTTCCACTGCCGGCTCGTCATTATCGTCCGGTTCTTCTTCCGGCAGCGGCTCCACAGGCAGTTCCGTGTCGGGATCATCCTCGATCACGGATTTGTCGTCGGCGGGTTCTTCGATTTCTTCCGAAGGATCGGGATCAGCAACTGCATCATCTCCAGCAGTGACATCAGCTTCCGCATCGTCTTCGGGAAATACGGCATCCTCATCATCCTCCGTGGGGACTTCCGGTTCAGCCACAGGTACATCCTCAACAGGTGATTCTGCGGTATCCTCAGCCGGGGCGTCGGTTTCTTCGGAGATTCCTTCGTCCTCCGTCTGCACCGGGTCATCCTCGATCACGATATCCTCGGTCTGCTCAACCACCGAATCCATCGACGTGTCAACGGATTCTGCAATGGATGGAGCCGGAAGTCCAGTCATCAGCATGGTAAAGGACAGCAAAAAGGCCAATGCCTTGATCAGTGTCGATTTTCTCATAACTACCTCCTGTTGCTTTAGTTCTGGACAGCCATCACCACAAGCTGACCGTCCTCAGCGTTGTGGTCGCGGTCACAGGTAATCAGGGTGAGAATGTGATCGTCCGTCGTGACGGAAACGCCGGTATCATACAGCGACCATTCCAACGCTCGATCCAGGAATGCCTGGTACTCATCCTGAGAGGAGAAGTCCGCTGCAGAAGCATCCCAATCGGATTCCCGCTTGTTTATGACGGCGAATACCGTGTAGCTTCGGGAACCATTCAAAGTATCCAGATGGATGGTGGCATGAGCACTGCGGAAACTGGCACTCTTGTACTCATGCAGGGGCTGGAACATGGTGGTGGAGCGGCTGCGGCGCATGTGGTGGCCGTAGATGGCGATGTTCTGGCTGGGTGCATCGTAGTCAGTGCGGCCCAGGGAAAACAGACAGCCGACGATGCTTTCCTCGCCGGTGAAGGTATGATCCAGGTAGTACTCCACATCATTTGTCCGCACAACGGGGTAATCAATATCCGTACCGGGAATCTTCAGCCATGCAGCAAAATCGTTGTTGACTTCCTTGCATGCAGCAAGGTTTGCGCCGGTGAGGCCGGAACTAACCCCGCCGTTGCCTTCGGGTGTCGGGTCGAACTGATACGCCGGCTGCTCCACAGGCTGCAAAGTAAGCGGCGGAACCACCGTCACATCGGGCTGCACTGGCGATTCCTCTGCCGACAGTTCTTCGGGAATCACAATCACAGGCTGCTCCTGTTCATGTTCATCCTGCTCGGCTGAATCATCTTCGGCAGCAGCGTTATCCTCAGCAGGAGTTTCATCCTGCTGGGGTTCGGTATCTTCCTCCGTGGCGGGCGGGAGCTTCAGCTGTTCGGACAGGGTGTCATAAAGCTCGGCACCGGTGTTGATCTCGTTCTCCTGCATCCACAGAGAACCGGCGATGGCGGCGACACCCGCCAAAATCAAAAGAACCGCCAGAATAGCGGTCATCGGGAAGCGGCGCTTCGTGCGCTTATGCTGGGACATATGTACCTCCTCATAAAAGTGGGTGTTCATGACGCACACGGGCGTCATAGTAATGCTTGATGGTTCCAACGGCGTTGTACAGAGTGGTCAGCAGATAGTTTTTGATATTGCCCACATAGCTGGTTTTCTTCTCCAGGCACTCAAAGACATATTCCAGATGGCTGCTGCTGAATCTGAGCAGCTGATCCCGTACCAGTTCAGCGGGCAATTCCTCGCCGGAGATGGTGAAATACTGCGCTTTGGAGCACAAGACTTCCACGATCTGATGCACGATCTCATCCAGACGCTCATGGCCATACTGCTCGCACATGATGTCGTAGTCGATGTGGTTCCGAATCAGCTCCTTGTACTGGGCCACCATGCTGGGCTGTTCACTCCCGCGCGTTGATTGATAAGGGATTGATTGATAAGGATTTGCTGCATAAGGAATTAATTCATTTTTCTTTTCTTTATGCGTGTTTGATCTATAAGTATTTAATTGCATTGGATTTCCCTGCGTAGGGCAATCCAACATAGGCTTATCCTGTGTAGGGTTTCCCTGTATTGGATTCTCCTGTGTTGGATTTTCCAACATAGGTTCTTCCAACATTGGAGCAGCCGATGCAGGAGCCTCTGCAACTTCCAGCATTTGCGGATTCTCATAGACAACATACTCCATTTCGCCCAGATGCCCTTTTTCATCTCGGATGCGGTTGCGAACAACATACCCTTCATGCTCCAGCTCATGTACTGCCATGCGGATGGCATCTACGCCCTCAACACTGATCTGCGCCAAACCTGCCAGGGTATGCACCCAGTCATCCGGCAGCGAAAGCAGCAGGCTCATCAGGCCTTTGGCTTTCAGCGTCAGATTCTTGTTTTTCAGATGATGGTTGGACATGACGGTGTAATCCCTCGTTTTCTCGATCCTGAAAACAGCCACGTTTCATCCCTCCTTTCTCCGGGAATGAAAAAACGCCCATCACATGAATGTGAGGGCGTTATCTCTCCTGGGATTGCTGGCGATGTCGATACCAGCCTTCCAGCAGTTTCAGGATTACCTGTTCTTTTTGCTGCGGTGTGTAAGACCTGGGGAAATACTTGTTCACCTTATCACCAGTCAGGGTAATGCGGTCAAGCTCGCCCTTCTTCTCTTCCGACATGATGGCTCGCATCACATCGATGGACAGATGTCCTTCCAGGCTGAACTTCTTCAGTCGCTGCGCCTGGGAAAGGGAGGGTGTCGCCTGCTCGCTGTCCATCGCATCCAGAAGCTCAACTTGTTCTTCTGGCTTGAGATAGGACAACTCGACAGCCGGATTAAAGGCGATCTTGCGCTCGTCCACCATATCCAGAAGGGGCGGAATAAGTTCAGTCAGACGGATGAAGCGTTGCAACTGCTTGACGCTTTCACCAGCCTGCTCAGCAACAAGAGCGTTTGATCGGTGCGATTCCAACTTCGGGCCAAGTTGACCCGAAGTTAAATCTGTGCGAGCCCCTTGTCGTTTAACCGCTTCCAGCTTCATCCGGTACGCCCAGGCACGTTCGCTGGGCAGGATGCTCTCGCGCTGAAGATTCGAGTCAACCATGATGATGGTCGCGGCATCGTCGTCAAGATCACGGATAATGGCAGGCATCGTGTCAAGTCCAGCGATTTGGCTGGCATGATGTCGCCTGTGACCGGCTACGATCTCATAGCCGCCTTCTTCCCGTGGACGCACGATAGCAGGAACAAGTACGCCGTGTTCCCGGATGCTCTGCGCTGTATCCTCCATCTTCTCATCATCCAGCACTTTGAAGGGATGATTCCTGAAGGGGTGCAATTCGGCCAGAGGCAGTTCTACCACCCGTTCCCGCTGTGCATCAACTCTGCTTTCATCGGTGGAAAACAGATCATCGACAGGCGTCAGCCTTATGTTTTTCGCGCTGCTTTTCAAGTTTAATCACCTCCTGCGTCAGGGCGCGGTATGCAGCAGCTACCTTACCCTTGGGATCGTGAGCATAGATGCTCTTACCCTCTGCGCTGATCTCTGCAGCGCGGACGGAATGGGGAATCTCCGTATCGAACACCTTAATGCGTCTGCCGTAATTATCGCGCATCAGTGTGGCGATCTCACGGGCATACACGGTGCGGCTGTCCATCATGGTCAGCAGGATGCCATCGATCTTCAACTTGGGATTGATGTTCTTCCGAACACGATCAATGGACTTAACCAGTTCCTCTAAGCCTCTTGCCGAAAGGAAATGTGGCTGCACCGGTATCAGAATACGGTCAGCAGCAGCCATAGAGTTCACTGTCAGCAGTGCGAGGGAGGGTATACAGTCCAACAGGATGTGGTCGTACTGCTTTCGCAGCGGCTCCAGCACCTGACGGAGAATGGTTTCCCGGCTCATAGCACTCATCAAACGGAGTTCCATGCCAGCCAGGTCAATATTGGCTGGTATAAGATCAACGCCTTCTTCGTGATGAAGGATTGCCTCGGTGGGATTGATAGGGGACTCCTCAAGTACCCGCCCCATGAGCGTAGACAGAGTAACTGACAGATCATCCGGTTTAGCGACTCCCAGGCTGATGGTCAGGCTGGCCTGCGGATCGCAATCCACCAGCAGCACCTTCTTGCCCTCTTGTGCCAGTCCGATTCCCAGATTGGCAGTAGTGGTTGTTTTGCCTACGCCTCCCTTCTGGTTGGCGATGGCGACTATTGTAGAAATAATATACTCCTCCTTTCAATTCTGATTACGAAAGTTGAAAAACAAAAACAGCGACATAGTGTTGATGTCGCTGTTGACATTAAGTTGACTCATTACACATTAAAAGCGCTGCTATAGAGTTTCTGTAGTTCTTTATAATGCGTGTTCAGGTCGTTTGTCATACTCCTTAGATTGTTGAAACTAGCTTCAAGCGAATGTTTGGCTTGTGGAGTCATTGTCACAATGATTGATTCCTTAGCTTTCTCCAATTGTTCAGTGAGATCACAAAGCATATGAATCACGTTCTCGTAGCGATGAATAGTAATTCCGTTCGCATTATTAGTGATCGATATGCAACCATCCTTCTGCGTGTAAACATCACGCGCTATTTTTGCTGCTTTTTCAAGGTAATAAATAGCTTCATAATAGTTATATCGTTCCGATTCACTAATCTTTGAATTTGATATATTAGGGATTGTTGAGGCAAAGTTGCGCGCAAAAATTATTGCATCACAAGCAGTATGGTCAAATTCATCCACCAAATGTTTGCATTTGATCTCGTTTAGAAGAAGAACTCCTCTTTTCTTCGTATCAAAGCGGTGTTTGACTTTGGTTATCAAGGGTTTCGAAATCCAATATGATAACAAAAACAGGCCAACAAATACTGCCACTACTATTATGCTTTCGGCTGTCACGGCAAGAGGGGTCTTCAAAAAAGAAGGGATAAACTTCACCAACGGTGAGCTTACCACTACAGCATGCAGAAAGCTATACACCTCTGCTCCTATATCGTCTGCAACAAGTGACCATCCTGTAGACATGAGTGCACTCATTATGTCGATGGTTGTATCATTAGCTTCCGCCCTTTGTTGCTCATAAATCCTGTTCATGTTTCGATTGATATTATGACGAACCAACTCCATAACCTTCAATTTTTCTATCACAGATCTCACCTTTCCTTTGTTAAGCAAAGCCTTCCCCAGTAGTACTGGGGAAGGCCACCAATTCTGTCAAAACTTTTTCTGCATCGGCGACCCATTGGCATTAAAACAATCGTTCAAGTATCGTGCCGGATGATGTGTCAAAGCCCAAGTGTCGCGATTGTTAGCATACATACCATTGTATGCGTCAGTCTGTACGCTAAAGAAAGCGTCTCTGTACATCTTGTTACTTAAACTGATCAGGTTAGAAGGCATAGGTACGCCCTTAGCCTTAAGCTCATTCACACAATCAACGATACTTGCTACTATGCAACACATTCGGTAAGGGATACTCACATCAACTCTATTGACATTCTTCGGAATGGAATAATACTGCCTCAGCGATTGAATCATCTTCTTTGATGTGCGCCACCTGCGATGGTTGAATGCCCACCTACTAATTCCAAGTTTTTGATCAGTACGACGGGTCAACTCAACATATGCATTGCCGATCGCATTGCGTCCGTGCAGGAAATTCTCTCCGATGAAATGGAGCAACAAGTCGATGTTGCTATATCCACCAACTGCATCAGCATACGGTACCTCAATGTGGTAATACGGATGGTGGATTTTACGAAGCAATTTCAAGTCCATAGGCATTCTCTCCTTTTCTTCTTGATTACCGTGGCAGGGATTTTCTCTTGCAATACATATAGAACATATTACACAAAAAACGACACATACCTACAGAAATAAAACGTAATCCATGCGATTTTCCCGAATGATTTCAAGCCAAGATGCAGACATCTACACCTTGACCAGCAATTTGCACCATATGCATTTTATCGGCTTCTCGCTCGTTCACGCAGCATCTCTTTCACCTTACCTCTCGCTTCTTTCTTTTTCGACATTCTCTTGCCCTTTTCCGGTATACGAAAACCTCCAACCTGCACGGCTGGAGGTTTGTTGATTGGCTGGACTTAGGCATCCTTTGGGATACCTAAGCTTTTAGTGGCTAATGTGTTCTTTCGATTAGTCTCGAACATCCTTTATTTCAGTTGTCTTCACGGCTAATCACACATCGGAAAATGGATACACTGCACTTTATGTTTGCACTCACTTTCGGTACTTGGGCAATTCGCCATATAGCGCAGGAAACACCTCTTCCCATCTTCCTTCCTCTGCAAACAACCGGGTAATTGTTTCACAAAAGTGATATTGCCCCCTCTTTTCAGGAACTATTTCGTATACTTCCTCCTCAAATGCACTGGAACTAACCTTTTTTCCTGCATCAATCTCTCTCCGTTTTTCATCTAGAAGATCCATGATCAACCCAAATTGCTCCTTCGTCAGGCGGGATTCGAACACATACCTATCAAGCGCTGAATTCTCATACAAACGTTCCAGTTGGAATGTCAATAGTTCAATTTGCTTTTCCATAGCTTCGATTCTAGAAATCATAGGTTACAACCTCCTTAAGTAAAATTATCAACATTACTCCCCAAACTCTGATATGAATCTGCTTATTGCTGTGTAGAAAGCGAAACCTGCATGAAACGGAAGAACTTATCTCGCGCTTTATTCTCTTTCAATTCCATGTTATTTTGCGTTAATTCATCGGCGATAACACTAACAAACTTCGTCATTGTAGGGAAATCAACATCAACGGCTTCACAATACCGGCTAAGCAAATCGTAGGTTATTGGTAATTCAGTATTCTCGCCCTCGATTTTTGAGATTGTGCTTTTCGACATATTTCCCTTCTTTGCTACTTCTTCAATTGTAATCCTTTCCATTCTCCTAATACTAATTAGAACATCCATTGCAAACCGAAGAGCAATCACCGATGCATTTCTTTTTTGCGCTATATCTTTGCTTGCAGTCATATTACGCCTCCAGATTAATCAGTAGCACGGCTCAGCCACGACATTTGGTGACTGAGCCGTGTCACCATCAATTAGTTCTTCAATTCCTCATTTCGATGCGCTCAGGATCATCTCGAGCCTTAGCTTCTCCGTCCGAATTAGACGGGGGATAGCTGGTTTGCTCTTCGGTCTTTTCGATTCTTACATCGATGGCGACCTGTGCGTTAAGAATGCGTGCCACACAGATCAATCGCCATGAGTAAGTTCGCTTGTTGGTGCGACCGTTAGCAGTCATGTTGATCAGACTGCGGTTCAGCCGCTTCAACAGAAAACCGAGTAGCCAGCGCATGCTCAACAACAAGAGTCTGGGGATCCTTTTCATGTTGACACCTCGCTTTCATATGGTTGTCTCCATTATATATGAAAGATACCCCAGTGTCAATACGACTTTCATTAGAAGATAATTAAATGTATTTTCAAGAAGACTTCGTACTCGTTCGAAATGGTATCAAAAGCAAGAATAGCAGCACACCTCTGCAAACAGTAAAACCTTATCACCTACACTCTATTGCTAAGAACACATAACCATATCTTCATTCGTATAGAATCCCCCGCTAAACACCACAGCTGAAGGTTTCAAGATGTTGGCGATTATCTTTCGATAAGTACCGAACGCAAGGATCGAGTAAAAAACCAACAGAAAGCATCAAAATGGAACAGCTTCGTGCCGAGATATAGTTAATCTACACCCTGCCTGTAATAACTTGTCTTATCCCTAGCTAATGCACAATGGGAATCCTGCTAATTGCCTGCTAATCAGTATTCCTGATCTGAATATTCAACAATGCGCACCATATGCATATCGTGCACATGTACATCCTCAAAAGAAGAATTTCAATGCACATGCATCGTATATATGCACTGCTGTGGTTTGAATCAATGCATTGGTAAGGATGAGGTCCCCGGTTCGAATCCGGGTATCAGCTCCAGAAGACCAGTCAGAAATGACTGGTTTTTTGTTGTTTTGCGGGAAGCTTATGCAGGAAATGGGGCAGGAGGCTGCGTTTTGCAGGACCTCGTGGCTCATTTCTTCCGTTTTGTCAAAAAAGTGATCAAATTCGGCAGCACTTTTGTGCTCGGAAAGCCTTGATTCGACTGGCTTTGCGGGATTTCTGCGCTGTCAAAAAAGTCGTCAAGTCTCAGCATGCCGCAGCAGCGTAGATGCTGTCGATGGCGGTGGCAGTCTCGCTGCTCTTGCGGCGGCCCTTGACATAGTGCTTCAGGGTCATGTCAGCGGTGGCATGGCCTGCTGCATGCTGGGTCAGCTTGATATCGCCGGTCTGCTCGTAGATGTCGGTCAGCACGGTTGTGCGGAAACGCAGGGGTGTGATCTTGCCCTCAAAGCCGATCTCACGGGCAATACGGTCGCACATCTTTCGCACCTGGGTGTAGCTCATCGGCTGCGCACCGCCTACGATGTATTCGCCCGGTTTGCCCATGCCCAGCGCCTGTAAATGCGTCAGGCAGATCCGGGACAGGCCAATCTCACGTTCCTTACCGGTTTTGGTTTCCTTGACCTCTGGTGCATTCCGGTTAGGATGCGTGACAGCGCGACGAACACGCAGTGTCATGGTGTCTGTATTCACGTCTTCCCAACGAAGACCGAGTGTTTCTTCCAGCCGCAGCGGATGCAAGGCCTGAAGCGCCAAATATGCTCGGTCGTTGGGATTCTTCAGTTTGCCGATTCCTTCCACCAGCGTACGCATCTCCTCCACCGTGTAGGGTTCGGTGGGTTTGCTGGACTCTCCACGTAGACGCAAGCTGCTGGATTCAAGCAGGTTACGGGTCATCAGCCCATCCTCCATCGCCATCTTGAAGATCATGTTCAGCACGGTCTTGCACTTGTCCTTGGTGGATTTCGTCCCAACAAGGCCATTGAAGAGACCCTGTACATCGTTCAGGGTGACGTCTTCCATATTCTTGTCGCCCAGCGCAGGCAAAATGTAACGCCGAAGCTGGCGTTCGTAGGTCGTAGCTGTCGCTGTGCTGACGGTCGGCTTGGAGTAGTTCTCGTACCAGTTGAGCGCGTATTGCCCAAAGTTGGTCTTGGCTTTCGCGGGTGCGGATACAGGCTTCAGCCCCATTAGCCGGATGGCATTGTCCAGCACTTCTTGCTCGGTGTTGCCGGAGATCCAGCACTGCACACCGTTGATCATATAGGGTCTGCGGATTTTCTTCGCCATATCAGTTGCCTCCTGAGATGGCTTTGAAACGCATGAAATGATCTGGTTTTCAAGGTGCATGAGACGCTCCTGCAGCGGCTGCATCGCGCTGCAGATCGTTGAGGATATCAGCGCCTGCTACTCGGGTGTACTCATCCGTACTTCAGTATAGGGGAGAGTGGAAGGGTTGTCAATCATCGTTTGATCAGTCATGTGGATCATTCCTTTCAGTTGAACAAAGCCCGGAGGCTTTCTTTCCATTACGTTCCATCCATAAAGTGGACAAGCAAAAAAGGCCCGTTTGCGGGTGGAACAATCCACCCAGCATAACAAGCCTTGTTGGATTTTTGTGCGTAAACTTGTTGCAACAGCAAAAGGGCAGGAAAGCAACCCCGGTCCTGCGGGCAGTGCGTTGATCGCCGTGATGCCTACATCTGGGGGCGATGATCCGGGCTTACTGATTCGGTCGCTTCTGCTTGCAGGGGAGTTTTTTGCTGAGCTGATGCAGTCATGCGGTTCGGACCTTAGCGGCGATTGACCTTTATTTCGTATACATCATCGCAATGGTTGAAAGCAGGAAGCCCATTGGAAGAAACGGTAATGGCAAATTCATCAGTGAAGCCGAGTTTTATGACGCAAGTTTTGTAACTGTTAAGCACACTCGGCGGTACGCTGGCGAAAATGTAGAATTTGCAGGAAGTCTGTGCTGTTACGGTGTTGATGAAATTGCTGGCGTTTTCCTTTACGCCGCAGCAGTCCGCATCATAATGGTAAGTATCATCGAAGATGAGCTCAGCATATACGTGACGAATATCCAGCGGGATTCCGCCAGTGTTATTAAAGGAACCGTGCAGGTAGAAGAACTGAGTACCCGCATCGGGCTCATACATATAGTAACGGCCATTGCCCGGCGTGATGCAGGAATAGAGCTTGGAAGCGGTGCCGTACTTCTCCAGCGTCAGCTTGGCATTGGGCAGGCGGATCGTTCCGCCGATGGAGACGCGGGGCGTGGTTTCCACAGGCACGGTGGCTGTGGTTCCTTGCTTGGGGCGGCTGGAATAACCAGAAAGACCGTTGGGGATCTCGATCTGGATCCAGCCAAAAGAACCGCTGGACACATCCGCGATCTTCTTTGTTCCGGAGTAAACCTGAAATTCCGTATCGCTGCCTTTGATGGCGTACCCGTTGCTTCTCAAGCCATCTTTGTACAATTGCAGAAGATTTTCTTCGTCATCGTAGATCAGCAGCTTTTTGTAAGTGTAACGGACATGATCAGACATGATGAAATTGCTGATCTCGGAGACATCGGCGAAGCTGGAGGGCATCGGGAGAGCGGGACACTCTTTGAAGTATGCCATATCTCTTGCCGGAGGGAGCCATGCGTTTGCGATATCCTGGCTGCTTAACGAATACTGGAAAAGGAAATCTGCCTGATCAAAGGAGGACGGTGTGCCGGCAAAGTCGAAATTGAAGGCCAGCTTGACTTCGCCGGTGGATGCGATCTTCGTCAGCGTATCGGGAATCGTGCTGTAAATGTAGAACGCACCGGTGGACATGGGCGAGATGCTGTCTTCCAACTGACCGTTATGGTCTGCTTCTGCAGTGACGCCGTAAATATACTGATTCAGCTTGATTTCGCCAAATACCTGCGATACATTCAGCGTGCGGCTGCTGGTATTGGTGATCGTGCCAACAAGCGCGAAGTAGTGACTGTTATTCGCTGCCGTAGTGTAAGTACTGTTCTGGCCGGAACCATGGAGCTGCTTCATGAGCTGTACACGATGGAAGGTGACCTTTGCAAAGCCGAGATCAAGCTCTTCGCCAAAGGCAGCAGTGTATGCATTGCTCTGCACGACGGGTGCGCTGCCGTTTTGCGAAAAGACGTTGCCATCATCATCGGTCAGCGTCCAATTGCCGCCGGCCTGTGCAAGGGTCAGCGTTTCGCTGCGTTTGCCGTAAAACTGGTATTCAAACCGAACCTGATCATCCTGAGCGGTCCATGCCATGTCGAAAGACTTGCCGGAGTGATTGACAAACACACCGCTTCCGTCAGCGTTGAATTCGATAGACGCATCCTCGCATGTCCACTTGGAAGAGGTCAGCTGGTCTGTTGCACTCTGCGCCAATGCATAGACGGGCAGCAATAGCAGAATCATCAGGAAGGACAGGAACTGCTGAAGCGAGCGATTGCTTTTCATGATGGTTACCTCTTTTCAGGATCGGAGATCACTGCAGGGGAGAAAGCCGGTCGTTGCCGGTCATGATGTTAAAGTCAACGGAGGAAGTGCCCAGCGTCACCTCGGCGAGTTTCTTGCCGTTCATGGAAACCGTGAAACTCTTGGTGCTGCCGCTGACGGTGTAGCCATCCTTTTTCAGGCCATCCTTATAGGCGTTGTAGATATCTGTCAGATCCGAAGTGCCGAAACTGCGGAAAGAATAGCGGATCTTGGTGACCTTCCCGTTGCTGGAGGAAACGTTGGAGCTGCTCTGGTAGCAGTCTGCGTAGCTTTCCGGCGTGGGCAGCGCGGGAGACTCCTTAAAATAAACCTTCTCACGGGCCGGTTCTTTCTGACTGGCGCGTGCCATGGCCTCGTCGATCTCGAGGGAGAAAATGAAATCGCCGAAGCCTGCAAAAGAAATGTTGGAGGTCAGGCCGTCCTTCAAAGAAAGGACAACGTTGCCCGTCTTGAATACCTTTGCTTCCGCCGCGGGCACATTGAAATACGCGAAGAATTCACCCGTGCCCATGGGAGGCAGAACATCTTTCAATTCTTCCTGATAAATCACGGCGCCGGAAGAAGAGTAGAGCTTGCCGTTGTCAAGCGTCAGCTCGCAGCGGACGTTTTTCAGGTTCAATTCACGATTGCCGGTATTCTGGATCGTGCCGAAGAGGACGACGTAGGTGTGACCGTCGGAGGCAAGATAGGAGGTGCTGGACTGCTTGCCGCCGGTGATCCGGCCGGTATTCTGCATGTGGGTGAGGGTAAGCTTCAGGAAACCAAGGTCGATCTCTTCGCCGAAGGGGATCGAATAAGGCTCGAAACGCTCCTGTGCCATCTGGCGGACGGTATCGATCTGGCTTTGGGGATACCAAGATGCGCTGGTAAGGGGGCCTGCATTGTTGAGGCACAGATAAGCAATGCCGTTTTCTTCGCCCAGAACAACGGTGGTATCCAGGGTGAAATTGCCCCAGTATTTGTACGAGTAGGTAGCGCTGTTGCCGGAGGTCTTATAGGTGAACTCGGTCACATTGCCGGCAGGGCCGACCAGCGTGCCAGTGCCGTTGGAATTGAAATTCAGCGTGCTGCCGAGGGCGTTTTTCCAAGGCTCAGCAGTCAGCGTGGACGCAACGCTGGTAGCAGCATTGGCGGTGGCAAAGACAGACAGGGTCAGCATCAATACGACCAGGACAGAGAGCAGTTTCCGCATATTGATTTCTCCTTTCATATCATTGCTTTACATATGTATATACAACGAAAGCAACATCATCTGTATGCAGTATAGCATTGAAAGCAATCTTTGACAAGTAGTTTTATCTGTTCCCCCTCCCATTGACGCCCCCTGTCCGCCGTGCTATCATATTGCCAACGAACGGAAGTGCCGCGGCGGGTCTGCGGCGGAAGGAGCTGCCATGTCCATCCTGCTGACCGGGTTTGAGCCCTTCGATGGGGCAGAGGTGAATCCCTCCTGGGAGGCTGTGCTGCGGGTGCCGGAGCGCGTCGCGGGGCGGGATGTTCATCGGCTGAGGCTTCCTGTGGTGTATGGCGAGGCGGCGGAAATGCTGCGCCGGGAGATCGAAAGGCTGCGTCCGGAGGTCGTCATCTGTTGCGGTGTGGCTGGCGGCAGACAGGCGGTTACGCCGGAGCTGGTGGCCATCAACTACCGCTGCGCCCGCATCGCGGACAATGCCGGCAGGATGTATCAGGGGGAGAAGATCGTCCCCGATGGCCCGGCGGCTTACATGACCCGACTGCCCGTCCACGGGATGATCGACGCGGTGAAGTCGGTGGACATCCCCTGTGCGCTGAGTCTTTCCGCGGGGGCGTACGTCTGCAATGATGTGTACTGGGCGCTGCTGCGCTGCGAGCTGGATTTCGGTCACCGGGGATTGTTCATCCATGTGCCAGGGGCGGACGTGGTCGATACGGACAGGGCGGCGCGGGCCATCGCGATCTGTGCAGAGTACGCGTGCAATTCCTGATTCACAATTCATAATTCCGCCCGCCTCCGCCCATCATAGGGGCGAGGTGATGAGATGATGAGAGCGCATCCTCTATGGCGCGGATTCTGGCTTGCTGCGGTGCTTGCGGCAGGCCTTGTTTTGATGGGCTTTACCGATTGCCTGGCGGTGTTCCGGCTGGAAAGGCGGGCGGTGGCCTTTTGCGGGGCGGTCGTGGTGGGTGCTTTCCTGGGGGCGCTGCCGGGCCTTTTGCGCAAGGGGGCCAAGGCGGCAAGGGGCACGACTTGGCGCCGCTGCCTGCGGGGATTCCTCTGCGGAGGCGGCATGGCCCTGGCCTTCTCGCTGGCGGGGGACGCCCGCGTGCTCAGCGCTTTCCTGACCGGCTCTGCCGGGGCATGGGGATTCGCCCTCGCTGCCCTGGTTGGCGGCTTTGCGACCGTGCGCATCATGGGGAGGCGAGCATGACGAGCTACCTGATTCCCGGATTGCTGGGGCTGATGACGGGCCTGCTGCTGCGGTGGGCAGGGCTGAACCGGCGGGACGGCCTGCGCTTTGCCCTGGGATTGCGGCGATCTTTGACCCTGCGGACTTCCCTGACTGCGCTGGGCTGGGGCATCCTGCTGACGGCGCTGCTGATGTGGCTGGCGGTCATCGACGTGGACACGGTCGCCGTGTTGCCCCTCTCGCTGGGGACGCTGCTGGGCGGACTGCTGCTGGGGGTTTGCGCCGGACTGTGCGGATTCACCCCGACGACGGCCTTTGCCGGACTGGGCTCTGGCAGCGGTGCGCTGGAAGCCCTCTGCGTGCTGGCGGGATGCTTCGGCATGACCTGGCTGCTGCCCTCGCTGACAGATCTGCTTGCCCCGCTGCAGGACATGTCCCCCTATGCGGACGCCACGCTGTTCAAGGTCACGCTGGATGAGCAGTTCCTCTTCGAGGGCGGATTCCTGGGGATGCTGTGCCTGGGAGCGCTGCTGGCGGTGTGGGGGATCTGCGTGCCCTCGCCCCGGGCGGTGATCATCCCGGATGAAGCCGTTGCGGAGCGGGCGGCGGACACGCCTCTTCCACCCGCGGAGGTACCGGCTCCCGACCCGGAGGATGCGCCTGCGGAAACCATCATCGCGGCGCTGGAAGGGGAGGAGCCGCTGGTGGTGGACGCGGGGATGGACGCCCCTGACCCGGAGGAAGCTGCCCCGGAGGAATCCATCCCGGAGGAATCCACCCCAGAGGAATCCATCCCGGAGAAACCCACCTCGGAGGAATCCGCCTCTCCCGAGCCCGACAAGCCTGAGACGTAGGCTCCCTCTTGCCTATTTCCCCGACTTGTGCTACAATCCCCGTGACTACCAAAGCTTGGAGGAATCCCCATGGTTACGCTGCTGCTTGCGGTGATCTACGCCGCCTTTATCAGCCTGGGTCTGCCGGATGCGCTGCTGGGCGCTGCCTGGCCGATCATGCATGCCCAGATGAACGTCCCGCTGTCCTATGCGGGCATTGTGACCTTCGTGATCGCCATGGGCACGGTGGTGTCCGCTTTGATGTCCGACCGGCTGACGCTGAAGCTGGGGGCGGGCAAGGTGACGGCGCTGTCCGTGGGCATGACCGCTGCGGCGCTGCTGGGCTTTTCCTTCGCCACCGAGTACTGGATGCTGCTCCTCTTCGCCATTCCCTACGGCCTGGGCGCGGGCAGCGTGGACGCGGCGCTGAACAACTATGTGGCCCTGCACTACTCCAACCGGCACATGTCCTGGCTGCACTGCATGTGGGGCGTGGGCTGCTCCATCGGGCCCTCCATCATGGGCTGGGCGCTGACGGCAAACCCGACCAACTGGCCCCTGGGCTACCGGGTGGTGGGCCTGATGCAGGTGGCGCTGACCGCCGTGATCCTGCTTTCCCTGCCGCTGTGGAAGGGCCGTACCGCTGCTGATTCCCCCGATGACAAGCCCGTGAAGCCCATGCCCCTGAAGGAGCTCATCCGCCTCCCCGGTGCAAAGGAGGTCATGATCACCTTCTTCTGCTACTGCGCGCTGGAATCCACGGCGGGGCTGTGGGCGTCCTCCTACCTGGTGTTCCACCACGGCCTGGACAAGGAGACGGCTGCGGCCTGTGCGGCGCTGTTCTACATCGGCATCACCGCGGGACGCGCCCTCAACGGCTTCATTGCCGAGCGCTTCTCCGACACCGTCCTCACCCGGGCGGGCTTCGTGATCATGGGCGTGGGCGTGTTGACGCTGCTGATCCCCCTGGGGAAGATCGCTGCCATGGCGGGGCTGATCATCCTGGGTGCGGGCTGCGCGCCGACCTACCCCTGCATCATCCATGCCACGCCGATCCGCTTCGGAAGGGAGAAATCCCAGGCGTTCATCGGGGTGCAGATGGCCAGCGCTTACATGGGCACGACCCTGATGCCGCCCCTCTTCGGCCTGATCGCAAACCACATTTCTCCCGGCCTCTACCCGGCCTACATGACGCTCATCCTGCTGCTGATGGTCATCATGCACGAGCGGGTGGTGAAGGCCACCTCGGCAGCGTGACGCTGCACCCGGCATTGCCGGGCTGCCCCGGCGGGCGTCTCGCGATGGAGTTGCCGGGCTGCCCCGGCGGGCGTCTCGCGATTGAGTTGAGCGCCTTCGGTTTGGCTATACCCGCGTGGGGCTGGGGCTGTTGTCCGGCGCTGTCGTCCGCGCTCGCTATCGCGCGGGCTGCAGATTTGTCATGACTCAAACAAGGTTCTTTGTACCGTTCTCCCTGGAGGAGGGCGGTTTTTGTTTTGGCGTTTGCAGTTGTCAAGGTGTGGGCCCGGCGCTCCTGATGCGATGGGCAGATCTGTTCAGGTCTTATCAGGTCTTTAGCAGATCGGAGGAAGGATGTGCTTTGATCCAGCCTTCGATTTGATCTGGAGGAGAAATGGATCTGTCAAATCTGCAGATCTGTGATTTGCCCCCCTTACCCCCCATCCGCGGGGGATCATGATGCTATTATAGCACATATGTTCGCATTTGTCAAGAGGTTTTGCGAAATAATGCGAACAAAAGTTTGTGTTCGCTATTGACATTCATGGAAAAGTGTGGTATAATGATTGCGATGTCCCCTCTGGAAAGGAGTCCTGCCCATGCTGAAGATCGCCCAGGAGGCCGTTGCGGCCCTCAAGGAGCGCCGCTGGACCGTCGGCACCTGCGAAAGCCTCACCGGCGGCATGATCTGCTCCACCCTGGTGGATGTGCCCGGCGCGTCGAAGGCGGTGCGGGGCGGCCTGATCACCTACCAGACCGACGCCAAGACCCTGCTGGCCGGTGTGGATGCTGCCCTCATCGCCGACAAGGGCGTGGTCAGCGCGGAAGTCGCCCGGGCGATGGCGGAAGGCGCAAAGATCCGCCTGGGTGTGGACGTCGCCGTCAGCGCGACGGGTATGGCCAGCCCGGGAGAACCCGGAGATCCCCCCGCAGGGACGGTGTTCGTGGGCGTAGCCTCCGCCAAAGGAGTCCGCGCCATCCCCCTGCAGCTGGTGGGCACCCGGCGGGAGATCCGCGAGCAAACGGTCAAAGCCGCCCTCGAGGCGATCATTGAAGAAATCGGCACAAAGGAGAACGAAGCCCCATGAATTACAAGCTGCTCTTCCTCATCCTTTTCACCCTGGAGCATGTCTACCAGCTGGTGCTGAACCTGGTGCAGGCCCGCAGCGCCAACAACCCCACGCCCGCCAATGTGGCGGATGTGTACGACGCGGAAACCTACCAGAAGTGGCGCGCCTATCACGGCGAAAAGTCCAAACTGACCATCTGGCGCACGATCGCCTCCTGGGTGCTGACGATGGTGCTGCTGGCCTGCAACTTCCACGCGGCGGCGGCAAGCATCTTCCCCCAGGGCGTGTTCATGCAGATGCTGGGCGTGGTGCTCGCGCAGACGCTGGTGGAAACGGTGGTGTTCCTGGGCTTTGGCTGGGTCGACACCATGGTCATTGAGCAGAAGTACGGCTTCAACCGCTCCACTGTCAAGACCTTCGTGATCGACCAGATCCGCGGCTTCATCATCGAAATGGTGTTGAGCGTGCTGCTGCTGAGCCTGCTGGCCTGGCTGCATATCTCCATGGGCGACTGGGTGGTGGTGCTGTTCACCGGCGTGGTGTTTGCGCTGACGCTGGGCATCTCCTTCCTCTATGGGCCGGTGTTCAGCCGCCTGGGCAACAAGTTTGTCCCCCTGGAGGACGGCGAGCTGAAGGACAAATTGATGGCTCTGCTGAATAAGCACGGCTACCAGGTCAAGGCCATCGAGGTCATGGACGCCTCCCGCCGCACCACCAAGCTGAACGCTTACTTCACCGGCTTTGGCAAGCTGAAGAGCATCGTGCTGTTTGATAATCTGGTGAACGCCATGTCCACGGATGAGATCGTCGCGGTGTTCGCCCACGAGCTGGGCCATGGCCTGCACAAGGACGTGCTCAAGCAGCAGATCATGAATCTGGGCAACCTGCTGCTGATGGCCATCGCCGTGTGGCTGACGGTCCGCGAGCCCGCCATGCACGAGGCCTTCGGGTTTGCAGAGGTGAACTACGGCTTTGCGTTTGTGCTGCTGGGCGGTCTGCTGGGGCTGATCCAGCCGCTGACGGGCATGGCGATGAACGCCTACTCCCGCCACGCCGAGTACCGCGCCGACGCTCAGGCGGTCAAGGAAGGCTACGGCGAAGCGCTGATCGGCGGCCTGAAGCAGCTGGCCAAGGAGAACTTCTCCAACCTGGCCCCCTCCAAGGCGCTGGTGGTGCTGGAGTACAGCCATCCGCCGCTGAGCGAGCGTATCGCAGCGATTGAGAAGGCTTGAAGCCCGCGCGATGAGCGCGCGGTAGGGTGCGTCGGGTAAAGACCCAACAAACACGCGGATGCAGCAGGACAGAGAAGTCGACCCAATCGCGCGAAAAAGGGTCGAAGACCCCATCCGCCGCTGTCGGAGCGCATTGCAGCGATTGAGAAGAAGTAAAGCCTGCGCGAAAAAGGGTCGAAGACCCCTGCGATTGAGAAAAAATAACATGATACCTCCCGCATCTGCTGGTTAAACTACCGGGCAGAACGGGAGGTTTTTGTATGAAGAAGCCCTCAACATTGCGAAGATCCGTGGGCGTGGTGGCGGCGTTCCTGCTGGGGATGAGCTGGTTCTCGCCCATGCAGGCGGCGCTGCGGAACATGCCGGATACCCTCTCCCTCACCCAGGGGCAGATGACGGAGCTCCATTTGGGCGGGCTGACGCTGGCCGGAGAGGCGGTGTCGGTCACAGCCACGGAGGATGAACGGCTGGCGGAGGTCACGGGTCAGGCCTGCGGTGCGTCGGAGATGTGGCTGAGCCTGCTGGGCATCCCGCTGAAAAGGGTGCAGGTGGAGGTCAGCCCGGAGAAACGGCTGATCCCCGGCGGTCAGGCCCTCGGGGTGGCCATGCGCACGGAGGGCGTGCTGATCGTCGGGATCGGGGAGGCCGCGGAGGGCGTCGCGCCGGCGAAGGATGCGGGCCTCATCGCCGGGGACGTGATCACCCGCGTGGATGGGGAAAACGTCACCACCGCGGAAAGCCTGACCGCGCTGCTGAATCAGTCGGCGGGAAGGACCGTGGCCATCGCCTACCAGCGCAACGGCGAACCCCGCACGGCGCTGCTCACCCCCCATCGGGATGCAGACACCGGCGCTGTCCGCCTGGGCGCATGGGTGCGGGATTCCACCGCCGGGGTGGGCACGCTGTCCTTCTACGACCCGGACACGGGGCGATATGCAGCCCTGGGCCACGCCATCACCGATGGCGATACGGGTGCGGTGCTGACGGTCAGCGAGGGGCAGGTGCTGAAGGCGGACATCGTCGCCGTGCAGAAGGGGCAAAAGGGCGCGCCGGGCGAGCTGAAGGGAAGCTTCCTCCGCGAGGCGGAACGGCTGGGCGACATCCGCCGCAACTCGATCCTGGGCATCTACGGCACGCTGGATAAGGCCGCGGCGAACCCGCTCTATCCCCAGGGACTGCCCATCGGCCTGCGCTCCGGGGTGCACACGGGCGCGGCGAGCATCCTGTCCTCGGTGGACGGCACGGGCATCCACGAATACGCCATTGAGATCACCCGCGTGAACCAGCAAAACGCCCCGGCCCCCAAGAGCATGGTGATCCGCGTGACGGACGAGCGCCTGCTGGACGCCACCGGCGGCATCGTGCAGGGGATGAGCGGCAGCCCCATCATCCAGGACGGCAGGATCGTTGGGGCGGTGACGCATGTGTTTGTCAGTGACCCCACGCAGGGGTATGGGCTGTATGTGGATTGGATGCTGGGGGAGGCGGGCGCTATTTGACCCTGTGCAGCTGGTCGTGACAGCAGCTCGCGCATGCTCCCTCAGTTGCTGCATAAGAGCGCGGAAAGGCTCCCTCTTTTGAGGGAGCCTTTCCGATATGCAGCGCCTTATCTGCTGAATTGCGACATGAATCGCCAGGCGTGCTCGCAGGTGTGCTCGCGGCATTCGTGGCCCTGTCCGCTGACGGAGGCCAGGGCGGTACGCTCTGCGCCGTCTGCGCTGGTGAAGTAGTGGATGGTCAGGACGCTCCCGCGGGAGGGATCGTCAATCTTCTCCACCCGGTCGCCGCTGACGCCCCAGATGGGGTTGGGCCAGGTATCCTGCGCGGTGAATTGCGCGTCGTAAGGCCGCGCCACCTGGTTGACGTCAAAGACGTAACGGATGCGGTCGCAGCATTTTTCCGCCTGGAAGGGCAGCTCCGGCAGGGGCGTGATCTCGCCGCCGGCATAGAAGACCGGCACCGGCACGCTGCGGTTGATCTCCTTGTCCACCGGGCGGAAGTAGACATTGTGGCCCACCTCCACCGTGGCGCCCATGGGGGCAAGGGCCGCGAAAATGTGGGGGTACTCCTGGAACATGTCCCAGGTTTTGATGCCGCCCATGGAGAAGCCGCTGGCGTAGATGCGCCGCTCGTCAATGGGGTACTTCTGCTTGAGCTGCTCGATCAGGGCGACAGCCTCGGTGGCGGTGCTGTTAAGGTGATTCTCCACGCACACCAGCAGGAAGCCGTTGCGCATCGCCACCCGGTACCAGCCGGACACATGCACCATGTGCAGCGCCGAGTCGCCGCCGCCGTGGAAGGCGACGACCAGCGGCACCTTGCCTGCATCCAGCAGGCCCTTTTTGTAGTAGGCGATGTAGCCGATGCGGTGCTCGGCGGTGTCGCGGTCATCGCCGTTGTTGTCGGGGGAGGTCGGCACAACTGCGAAGCCGGGCTCCTCTGCCATGCCCTGCTCATCCATGGTGGATTCCATGGACAGCATGCCGCACCAGCGCTTGCAGCCCCGCAGGAAGCTGCCGAAGGCCGCGGGGATATCCGCCTCTTCCTGCACCAGCAGATGATCGCAGCCCTCGCGCAGGGCGGCATTGACAGCCTCGCTGTTGCCGACGGACACCACGGGGATGTCCCGGCGCTGGGGCGCGGGCAGGATGCTCAGGTTCTCCAGCGTGGCGGTGGTGGCGGTGATCTCGCCCGGGCCCCAGAGGTAGAGGCCGTTCAGCGTCTTGAGGCAGCAGCGGGCGATGTAATCCGCCGCCTTGCCCTTGCCGAACAGGTGGGTGCGGAAGATCGCGCCGCGGATGAAGCACTCGCCCCAGGCTTTGGTGAAGCGGTCACGGGTGGTGACCACGCCGTCCCGGTGGTACTGGTGGATGCGGGATTCGGCGATCAGGTCGATGAAGAGGGACTCATCCGCGGCGTCCCAGCCGCCCGCGCAGGTGGGATACACAAAGACCACGCTGGCGGAGTATTCTGCGGCAATGGCGGTGAAGCCCCTGCTTTCCGCATAGGCGGCGGCTTCCTCCAGGGACATTTCCGTCTCCTCAAACACCAGGAGGTAGGGGGCGTTGAAGCCGAAGTTCACGATGTCTGCCAGCGGCGCAGGCTGGGGGACGATGGCCTTGACCCGGAATGCGTCGAAGCTGTGCTGCCAGCCCTTGACGCCGCCGGCCAGCTGGGTGAGGGTGGGAAAAATCTGCATGCCCATGATGATACCTCCTCAGGCGATGTTGTCAAAACGGATGATTCTCTTCAGCCATTATATCGCGGCGGAAAATCAGCGTCAAGCGGATGCGCGAATCAGGATCATATCGTCCATACTTTGTCGTTCCGGCGGCGCTTTACAGGGCGTGCGGCCTGTGGTAAAATGGGGCAAACCACGCATCTGCCGAGGAGGACAGCATGGAGAACCTGCATGAATTCCACGCCCGGGTGGACGGCTTCCAGCGGGACAGCCTGCCCCATGAGGGGCCTCTCACCACCAAGCGCCTGCTGGTGGAGAAGGTCGCTGATGATGGGGGACTTCGTCCCTTTTTCGGCAACACGATGATCTTCGACCTGCCCCGGGATGTGCAGCTGACCATCGCCCGGATGCAGCTGATCCTGCATCACCGCTGCGGGTGGATGCTGGCCCAGCCCCTCGCCCCGGACACCCTGCACATGACCCTGCACGACCTGCTCAACGGCGTTGACGCCGCCGCGCTGGCAGAGCCCGTCCGCCAAACCGGCGAGCAGGCAAGGGCCATCCTGACCCGGCAGCGCGCCGCGGACATGCCGCCCGTCCGCCTGACCTCTACCCTGGCCTTCAACATGACAAACGGCAGCGTGGCCCTGGGCTTCGCGCCGGACACGGAGGAGGACTGTGCCCGCCTCATGGGCATGCACGCGGATTATCAGGCGGTGGTGGCGCTGAACTACGCCCTCACGCCCCATGTGACGCTGGCCTATTACAAGCCCGGCGCTTACGGCCCGGAGGAGGTCGCCGCGCTGGCGGGGGCGCTCCGGGAGATCAACGCCCTGCCGAAGGTGCGCATCGCTGTGGACGCGGACTGCCTGCACTACTACACGTTTGATGACATGAACACCTACATTAGGGGGTGACAGCCATGACTGCGTCCGACCTTCTCCTGCACCGCCTCCACGCCCAGCACCTGCTGTCCCCTGGCCTTGACCCGGCGGCAGACTTGTGCGGATTGCAGGCGCAATTCCTGCGCAATGCCGTGCATGCGCTGCGCATCCGCTCCCACGGGGTCTACGTGGACGACCTGGTCAAAACCTGGACGCTGCGCGGCACGGTGCATCTGGTGCCGGAGCGCGATCTGCCGCTGTACCTCCGCCACTGCGGCGGCGCGGAGGACGTCTGCCGATCCGGCTGGTACGGCTGGACGGCGAGCCGCGGGCATGCCAATCCCCCGGCGCGGGAGATCGAACTGGCGCGGCTCACGGTGGAGGCCATTGCCGGGGGCGTCGACGAGCGCGAGGCCCTGCGTGCCCATCTGCGCGATCGTGGCATGACTGAAAGCGAGGAAGCCCGCGTGTTCAACCCCTGGGGCGGCATGATCGCCGAACTGGCGAACATCGGAGCCATCGCCTTCCGCGTGGATATGAAGGATGAAAGCCACCCTGACGAGACCAAGCGCTACCGGCTGCTTGCGCCCTTCGAGCCCATGGATGAATCCGCCGCGCGGCTGGAGCTGGCCCGCCGGTATTTCACCCACTACGGCCCGGCGACGCTGCGGGACGCGGCCTACTTCTTCCACTGGACGCAGGCGGAGTTGAAGGCGCTGCTGGGCCGGCTGCCGGTGGAAACCGTCACCGTGGGCGGCAGGACGCATTTCTACATCCCCAACGGCGCGCCCGGGCGGGATGTGCCGCCGGTCATCCTGCTGGCGGGCTTTGATCCGCTGATGCTGGGCTACCGCAAGGAGGATAACCCCTTCCTGCCGGGCGAGCATCTGCGGGGGATCTTCAACCTGGCGGGCATCGTCAACCCGGCGATCCTGCTGCATGGGCGGGTGGTCGGCAAGTGGAAGGAGAAGAACGGCACGGTAGAGCTAACCGCCTTCGAGGATATCCCGGATGCTGAGCGGGATGCCATTATGGAGGAGGTCATCCGCCTGTTTGTGCCCCGGAAGATCAAGTGGACATGAAAAGGTTGAACTTGGATTTGACTGTATGCTGAATGTGTGTTTTTTCAGCTCCACGCACCTTCTCCGTTCCCACCAGCCCCATGCGGCTGTCGCGCAACAAACAAAGGAGCCCGTGCGGCGATTTTGCAGAGTATTCCTTTATTCGGCCAGCGCCGAGACAAGCCCGGCGCAGGCTACACTTGCTCATTGCAAGCAATGAGCT
>JAZNSI010000043.1:0-73225 GCA_045591175.1 Clostridia bacterium | reverse complement strand
ATGGCCAGCCATGGGCAGGGAAACCTTCTGATCGCAGGTTTCCAGGGTGAGGCGGCTTACGCCCTCACCTTCCGCGCCGATAATCAGCGCCACACCGCCCTTGAAGTTCACCTTTTCGTAGTCGGTGCCGTCCATGTCCAGGGCGTAGCTCCACACATTCTGCTTCTTGAGCTCCTCAATGGTACGGTTCAGGTTGCTCACGCGGGTCACCTTCATGTGTTCCACCGCACCGGCGGATGCCTTCACCGCCGCGGGCGTCAGGCCCACGCTGCGGCGCTCGGGCACGATGACGCCATGAGCGCCCACGCACTCGGCAGAGCGGATGATCGCGCCCAGGTTGTGGGGATCGGTCACGCCGTCCAGCAGGATCAGGAAGGGATCCTCGTTCTTCTCGGCAGCAGCCTCCAGCATGGCCTCCACAGTGGAGTACTGGTAGGCGGACGCGAAAGCCACCAGGCCCTGATGATTATGGGCCAGCTCGTCCAGGCGGACCTTCTCGACCTCCTGCACAACAATGTGGGCCTCGCGGGCCATCTGCACGATCTCACGGGCAGAGCCGGACAGCTCACCCTTGAGCACCAGCAGCTTCTCGATGTCGCGGCCGGCCTTCAGCGCCTCACGGATGGGGTTGCGGCCAGCGAGGAGGTTCTCCTGCTGCATGGTCTCCATCACTTCCAGCGCAGTGGGCGCGGGGGCAGTGGGACGATACTCGCTGTCACGGTAGCTGGGCGCGGGCTTGGGCTCGGCAGGCTTGAAGTCGCGGCGATCATCACGGCGATTATCCTTGCGGTCATCGCGGTGGAAATTGCGGCGGTCATCACGACGCTCGAAGCGGTTGTTGTCGCGGTCACGGTTGTCGTTGCGCAGCGGACGGCGGTCATCGCGGCCATAGGACTTGCGCTCGCCGTAGGAACGATCCTCACGCTTGCCGTAGGGACGGTCGCCGCGCTCGTCGTCACGCTTGGGGCCAAAGCGGCGGGCGCCGGTGTACTGGCTGCCCTCGTCGGCCCAGGAGCCGCCGGAGTGGTTCTTCTTCTGGGGCTTGTGGCCCGGTGCATCATTGTAGAATGCCATGTTCTTTATCTCCTAACTGTGTCAGTCGTTGTTGTCGTTGTTCAGCTGTTCCATCCAGGCCTTGCGCTCGGCGCGGATTTGCAGCATCTTGCCGCATGTCTTCTCCCCTTCTGGGCAGGCGCCGCGCAGGCAACTGGGACCGGCGTTCTCAAAGAGCGCAGGAGCCACCTCCATACACAGGCGATGCATCTCCGTTGCCAGCGCGCGAATCTCCCACTGGGCGCGGGAGCACATCCGCAGACTGAAGAAATGCCGCAGCTCGCGCACGTTCATGGTGACCATCATGCGGGTCTCGCATGCGCCGGGAAGCACGAAGCGGGCGTCCTCGTTGCCGCCCTCGCCGGTGCCGAGCTTCTGCTGCCATTCCGTGTACCACTCGTGCATGGTGTCCATCTGGCGCTCGAATTCCGCCACGGCCTCCTCGCCCAGCGCCTCGATCTTCGGCGGGACGATGTAGCCAAAGCCCTTCTCGTAGCTCACATAGCGCTGACTCTGCACAGAAAAGCTCGCCACGCGGTGACGGGTGATCTGCGCCAGCAGCGTACGGCTCACGCCCTCGATGCCGAAGGTGAAGGACGCATGCTCCAGCACGGAGTCATGCCCCATGCCCATGATCTTGTGGACGAAATCCGTCTGATCCTTGGCGGAAACCCGTTCCAGCAGGTCATCCACCCGCGCCTTGGAGTAGCACAGCCGCGCTCCGAGCGCAACGACCTCTTCCGGGCTCAGCGTATGGCGGATCAGCGCCACTTTCATTTCACTTCTGGGCATCGTTTGCATCCTCCTGACTGTGCTTAAACAGGGTAATCAGCCGTTCCTCCTGGCCGATCAGGTACAGATAGCCGATCAGTGCCTCCAGCGCCGTGGCCGCGCGGTAATCCGCCGCATCCTGATTCTTCGGGGCGGCGTGGTGCGCATGAGCATTGCGGCCCCGGCGGGCAACATCCGCCTCTGCCTCGGTCAGCATGGGCTCAATCCGCCGGAAGGCTTCACACTGGGCATGGGCGTTGACGCACGCCACCGCGTCCTTGTGGACATGGCGGGCGCTCCGGCCCTTGTAGATCAACCGGCTGCGGACAAGCAGCTCCCACACGCCGTCGCCAATATAGGCCAGCTGAAGCGGGTTGAGCATCCGCGCGCGGGATTCCTCCATCGGCGCTGACTCACGAAGGGTCAAGCGATTCGCCTCCTTGCGGGAATGCGTAGACCGCTCCTTCCCGAGTGCATATGCATACATAGTAGATTATAGCATAACCACTGAGGAACAGCAACACCCATTTTCTGATTTGCAGACAAAAAAACCTCCAAGCAACGCTTGAAGGTCGTCGTACACCTTCAGGGACTCGAACCCTGGACACCCTGATTAAGAGTCAGGTGCTCTACCAACTGAGCTAAAGGTGCATATGGGATCCGGATCAAGTACACCTTCAGGGACTCGAACCCTGGACACCCTGATTAAGAGTCAGGTGCTCTACCAACTGAGCTAAAGGTGCATAGGAAGATCCGGATCAGTACACCTTCAGGGACTCGAACCCTGGACACCCTGATTAAGAGTCAGGTGCTCTACCAACTGAGCTAAAGGTGCACATTGGTTTTCCGCATCACGCGGTCAACAGATGGTATTATACCTCTTTTCGCAAAAATGTCAATAGGATTTTTGAAATTTTCTGAAATTTTTTGAGCATTTCACCGTCTGCGCGCCCCGCCGATTCCCCATGCGATTTTCGGGAACCCATCGTGCAAAAATTGACGCCTGATCCACCGATTCAATCTCAGGCAGACCAAAAAACAAAGAAGTGGCCGCAGCCACTTCTCTGTGTACTCTCGATTAGGCCTCGGGAGCAGACACGGGGCAGACGTCAGCGCAAGCGCCGCAGTCGATGCACAGATCGGCATTGATCTCGTACTTGCCGTCACCCTCGGTGATAGCGTTCACGGGGCAGCCCTCAGCGCAAGCGCCGCAAGCGATGCAAGCATCGGTAATCTTGTAAGCCATGACAGTTACCTCCTTCATATTTCGACATACGTCGAGGTTGATGTTATGATACACCTGTATACTGGGGTTAGTCAACACTTACTTATCACAAATTAAGTATTTCCATTGTTCCCGGCTTCCCTCATAGCCTTCTCAAGGGCGGCCTTCCAGGAGTTGACACCAGCAGTCTCCGCCTCTGCGGCAGGGGCAGCCTTGGGCTCCTTCGCAGGAGCTTCTTCGACGGGGACCTCCGCAGGCTTATCCTGCTGAGGACGGCGCTTTTCCTGCCGCTCAGGCTGGTCAGCCTTCTCCCCACCCTCGCGGCGGGGCTTACGTTCCTCGCGGGCAGGACGTTCCTTGCCGGCGCGGGGCTGTTCATCATTCTTCTGCACAGGTGCGTGCTCTGCAGCAGGCTCTTCTTTGCGGACATTGGCGCCGGGACGCTGTACATCATCCATCGGGAATTCCTTCAGCTCGCTGGAATCTCCCTTCTGGATACGCACCTTGATGGTTTCCTTGATGATATTCAGTTCCCACACCACACCGGGGCCGTCGGGCGTGATGACCTCCTTGCCGACCTTGGGCATCTTCTTGCGGGTGGCCTCATACTGATCCTGCTCGTACTTCAGGCAGCACATCAGGCGTCCGCACACGCCGGAGATCTTCGTGGGATTCAGGGACAGATTCTGTTCCTTGGCCATCTTGATGGACACGGGCTGGAAATCGCCCAGGAACGCGCCGCAGCAGATGGGACGGCCGCAGATGCCCAGACCGCCCAGCATCTTCGCCTCATCGCGCACGCCAATTTGACGCAGCTCGATGCGGGTCTTGAACACGCCCGCCAGATCCTTCACCAGACTGCGGAAATCCACGCGGCCATTGGCAGTAAAGTAGAAGAGGATCTTCGAATTGTCGAAGGTGTACTCCACGCTCACCAGCTTCATGTCCAGCTTGTGCTCGGCGATCTTCTTTTGGCAGACCTCATAGGCCTCGCGTTGGGCTGCCTTGTTGTCCTTGTTATGCTGGATGTCCTCTACCGTGGCAATGCGCACCACAGGCTTGAGGGGGCTCTGCAGGGTAGCATCGTCGATCTCCTTGATGCCGGTCACCACCTCGCCGAACTCCACGCCGCGGGAGGTCTCTACCAGCACATAATCGCCGGGCGTGGGCCACAGCTCACCGGGATCGAAAAAATACAGCTTGCCAGCGTTCTCAAAACGAACGCCAATTACATTGACCATTTGCTTTTTTCCTCCATCAGGCTCAGCAGCAGCTGTTCCACCACCGCCTGCCATGTCACTTGATTCGCCCGCATGCGGCGCGCCTCCGTCACCGCATCCATCAGCTTCATAAACGACGGCAGCCCGCCCTCCCGGGCCAGACGCTGCCATGCGTCGGGGTAATCGTCCAGCAGGCTTTCGTCCTGCTTGTCGAAGCGCACCAGCATCAGCGTGCGCAGCATGTCCTCCACATCATTCAGCAGCGCGTCGGACTCGTCCTTACGGTCCTTCCACGCGGTGGAGACCTTCAAAATGTCCACGCGGGCGCTGATGCCGAAGAAATCCTGCATCACATCCCGCCTGCGCTGCCAGTATGCTTCGTCCGCGGCCACCGCGATGGCCTGTCCGATGCTTCCACCACAGACAGAAAGCGCCTTTCTGGCCATAGTATCATCCACACCGTGGACGCGCAGCGCATTTCGCACCACCTCGTCCGGCCAGGGATGCAGCTTCAGTGCGCGGCACCGGCTGACGATGGTGGGCAGCAGCAGCTCCGGAGATTCCGTCAACAGCAGGAATACCGTGCCGGCCAGCGGCTCCTCCAGGGTTTTGAGCAGCGCATTCTGGGCAGGAGGATTCATCTTCTCCGCCCGCTCGATGATCACCACGCGCTGGCCACCCACAAAGGTATGCTGGCCGACCAGGCTGTTCACATAGCGGATCTCATCCACCGGGATGCCCGCCATACCGGCCTTGACCTCCGGCGAAAGCGGCTTGCCCGGGGCGACGGTGATGACGTCCGGGTGATTATTCTCCCGCACCTGCACGCAGGAAGGGCAGACGCCGCAGGGCTTCCTCTCCCCCGTGCACAAAAGATGCTGCGCCATCAGCCGCGCCAGCGTACGCTTGCCCATGCCGGACGCGCCGCTGATGAGATACGCATGCACAAAGGTGCCGTCAGCCAGAGTGCGGATGAGACCATCGTAAAGCGCGCCCTGCCCCTTGAAGTCGGACAGGACGGGCATGAAGGCCGCATTTGCATCACTGGCAGGCATGGAAAAAACTCCTTACAGCTTGATGAACTGATCCACAGACAGCACGAACACCGTCGCGCCGCCAACGGTCACTTCCACCGGGTAGGACGCAGCGCCGGGCATGCCGCCCATGCTGCCCATCGTGGAAGGCGCAGCCGTCAGCTGCTTGCGGGACTTGCACACTTCCTCAATGATCTTCATCACCGCGGGAATCTTTTCGTCGTCCACACCGATGAGCAGCGTGGTATTGCCTGCACGCAGGAAGCCGCCGGTGGTGGCCAGCTTGGTCACGCCGTAGCCATTCTTCATCAACTGGTTGACAAGACGAGAGGTATCCTCATCCTGCACGATGGCGATAATCAGCTTCATATTTTGAACCTCCTTGAATAGGGGCATATTTTTACTCATACAGTATACATCACGCAGCGAAAAAATGCAAGTTCAGCTTGCTGTGATTTCCTGCAAATACAGGAAAACGCCGCCGGCTTCCACCGACGGCGTCCAATATGCACTTACTTATCGCCCATCATGCGCTGGAGCAGATCCTGATAAGCCTGCTCCACATTGCCAAGATCGCGGCGGAAACGGTCGATATCGAGGGGCTCATGGGTGCGGGCGTCCCAGAAGCGGGAGGTATCCGCATCGATCTCGTCCACAAGCAGCACGCGGCCCTCATAGCGGCCGTACTCCAGCTTAAAGTCCACCAGTTCAACGCCGATGTCCGCCATGTACTCGCTCAGGATCTCGTTGATCTTCAGGGAAGTTTCGATCATGAAATCGACTTCTTCCTTCGTGGCGAGATGCAGGGCCATGATATGGGTCTCGTTGATGACCGGATTTTCCAGATATTCATCCCGCAGGACGATCTCAATGATCGTGGAATCCAGCTTGGTGCCGGTTTCCAGACCAATACGGGCGCCAAGCGTACCCGCCACGCGGTTGCGCACCTTGATGGTGATCGGGATGATCTCCGCACGCTTCACCAGCGACTGACGCGCATCCAGCTGCTCGATAAAATGGTTCTCAATACCCTTCTCCGCCAGCATCTTGTACAGATGGGCGCAAACCGCGTTGTTAACCTCACCCTTGCCCAGGATGCGTCCGCGCTTGAGGCCATGATACGCCAGCGCTTCATCCTTGAAATACACCACGGCGGTTTTCGGATCATTCGTTTCGTAGACTCGCTTGCCCTTGCCTTCTGTCAGCAGCTTGCCAATCTCCACCATTGAGGCACGCTCCCTTGTCATGAATGAGTCCCGCAAAAGGCGAACATTTTGCCCGCATTGCCGGATAATATCCTATTCTACCACCTTTTCCGCGCGCGTACAAGTGGAAATCGTGCGTTTTTCATGTTTTTGTTGATTCTTCACGAAAACGATTCCAGCCCCTGCCGCAACAGCCGGATATATATGGTATCAGAAATATTCGCTTTTGTTCATATTGCTCATGAAGCGCGCACTTTATTCATCACACAAAAACAGGAGACAGGTCATCCTGCCTCCTGTTATGATGCGATTGATTACTCAGCGGTCTCCTCGGCAGCAGCCTCAGCCTCGGCAACAGCCTCGACATCGACAGCCACGGGCTCCAGCTCCTCGACCTCTTCGAAGGTGAACTCGTCTTCCAGAGCCTGACGGATGGACAGAGAGATACGCTTCTTCTCGGTGTCAACGGACAGAACCTTCACGCGAACAACCTGGCCGACCTGGACAGCGTCCTCGACCTTATTCACGCGGGTGGTAGCGCACTGGGAGATGTGCACCAGGCCATCCAGGCCGGGCTGCAGCTCAACGAAAGCGCCGAAATCGGTGATGCGGACAACCTTGCCCTCAACGATCGCGCCTTCGGGGTACATTTCAGCCGCATTGTCCCAGGGACGGGGCATCAGCTGCTTGTAGCCCAGCTGGATGCGCTTGCGCTCACGATCCAGGGACAGGATCTTGACGTCCACTTCCTGGTTGGGCTTGACGACCTCATTGGGATGAGAGATACGGCCCCAAGACAGGTCGGTGATGTGGATCAGGCCGTCCACGCCGCCCACGTCGACGAACGCGCCAAAGGCGGACAGACGACGGACGATACCGTGGATGATGATGCCCTCTTCCAGACGGCCCCAAGCTTCTTCTTCGCGAGCAGCGGTCTCCTCAGCGATGACCTGCTTGCGGGAAGCGACGATGCGCTTCTTCTGCTTGTCGACCTCGATGATCTTCAGCTTCATTTCCTTGCCAACGAAGTCAGCGATCTTCTCGACGTAGTGCTGAGCCAGCTGGGAAGCGGGCACGAAGGCGCGCACGCCCTCCACGTCACAGATCAGGCCGCCCTTGACGGCTTCCTTGCCGGTGCCGACAACGTACTCGCCGTTCTCGTGCTTGGCCAGCAGGGCCTCCCAGGCCTTGCGGTTAACGATGTTGCGCTGGGACAGAACCACGTTGCCCTCGCCGTCGTTGACCTTGACGATCTCAGCCTCGACTTCGTCGTCCAGCTTGACATCTTCCTGGGTCAGGTCGGCGCGCTTGATGATGCCGTCGGCCTTGTAGCCGATGTTGACGCAGACTTCGTCCTCGGTGATCTGCACAACCTTACCGGTGACGGTCTGGCCGGCGCGGATGCGGGTCAGGCTCGCCACGACGGCATCCATGGTAAACTCGGTGTTCTGCATGTCGGTCATTTGGGTTACAACCTCCTTAAGTGAACCGTCAGGGGTTGAAGCCCCGGCGGTAATTCCAATGAATTCGGAATTTATATTTGCAAAGGCAGGCGGAATCTCCGCCGCGCGCTCTACCAGAATCGTCCGCGGACACAGCGCCTTGCAGGCCGCGTACAGCTTTTGTGTGTTTGCACTCTCCCTGCCGCCGACGACGATCATCGCGTCCGCGCGGGAGGCCAGTTCACGGGCTTCCCGTTGGCGGGTAGCCGTGGCATTGCAGATGGTGTTGTGCTCCTGCAGCTCCCCCACCCTTTGTCGGAGCACCCCAACAATCGCTTCCCACCTGTCCGGCGGAAAGGTCGTCTGGGCAGCTGCGACGGCCCTGGGCAGCTCCGGGAGATCAGCGGCTTCCTCCGGCGTGGCAACAACGTAGACGTCGCCCTTGGCCCAGCCGCAGGTTCCTTTCACTTCCGGGTGATCCTTCTCCCCCACCATGATGACGGGCGTGCCATCAGCGGTGCCGCCCTCCACGATGCGGTGGAGCTTGTCCACAAAGGGACAGGTCAGGTCAAGCACGGGGCATCCCCGCGCTGCGAGATCTGCCAGCACATCCGGCGAAACGCCGTGGCTGCGGATCAGCACCTGTCGGCCATCGGCCTCATCCGGAGATGAAATTGCAGGAACGCCATGTTCACGAAGCATTTCCACCACGGTGGGGTTGTGGATCAGCGCGCCGAGGGTGCAGGAGGGTACGTCAGTATCGGCAACCTTCATGGCTGCCTCGACTGCACGGCGCACGCCCATGCAAAATCCCGCGTGTTGAGCGACCTCAAGTGGCATGAACAGCTTCCTTTCGCAAACTTGCTGTTAGACTAAAATTCTATGCAAATTGCAGAATTCCTTCTTGTTTGCACAAATTTTTCAAAAAAATTTTTGTGATGCGCAAACAGACCCCCGAATTCAGTGATCCGGCGGTCTGTTTTGTTATCACGCCTCCGGGCGTGCCGCGTCCAGCGCTGCATAGGTCTCGGTGATGCGGCCCAGCAGCGCCTGGCAGGTCTGGGTGTTGATGCCCTCTGCCCGCAGGTCATCCATCATGATGGGCTTGCCAACATACACGTGCAGCGTCCGGAACAGCCCCAGCTTGCCCGCGATATACACCGGCACCAGCGGTACCTTCGAGCGCAGGGCGATCATCGCCACGCCGGATTCCAGCTCGGTCATCAGGCCGTCATGATGGCGGGTGCCCTCGGGGAAGATGCCCAGCACATGGCCTTCACGGGTGACGCGCATGCAGGCGCGCATGGCCTCCATGTCGGTGTTATGACGATCCACCGGAATGGCCTTGATCTGGTTGGCAAACCAGGCAAAGGGCGGAAACTTCCACAGCTCCTTCTTGCCGATGAAGCGGATCTGGTACTTCGGCACCGCCGCAGCCATCATGAAGGGATCCAGCATGGTGGTATGGTTGCCCATGAGGATATAGGGCGCATCCATGCTGCGGACGTTCTCCGCCCCATGGAACTTCACCGGGAGGATGGTCTTGAACAGCACCCGCACCACCGGCAGCACGATGGAGTACACCCAGGAGGGCTTTTTGCGCTTCGCTTCCGCCTTGGCCAGCGCCTTCTGCTGCTTATCGGACTTCTTCAGTTCACTCATGGGTCTTTTCCTCCACGATTTTGAGGATATATTCGACCACCTGGTCAAAGTTCATTTCGGTGGAATCCACGATCACCGCGTCCTCCGTGGGGCGCAGGGGATCCACCTCGCGGTTCATGTCCTGAGCGTCGCGGGCACGCAGGTCGCGCAGCACGTCCTCATAAGGCGTGGTGTCGCCCTTCTGCTGCATCTCCAGCCAGCGGCGGCGGGCACGTTCCTCGGCAGACGCGGTCAGGAAGAGCTTCACCGGCGCATTCGGCAGCACGCGTACGCAGATATCGCGGCCGTCCACCAGCATGGGCGTGGTCGCGGCCAGCTTCTGCTGGATGGCCACCATTTCCCGGCGGACGCCCAGGTACTTGCCCACGGTGGACGCGGCCATCGACACCTCCGGCGTGCGGATAAAGTCGGTCACATCCTTCCCGTCCACGATGGTACGCTGCCCCGTAGCGCTGTGAGCCACGGACACATCGATCTTCTTCGTGTGCTCGGTGACGGCAGCTTCGTCCTGGAGATCAATGCCTGCGCGGATGGCAGACAGCCCCACCGCGCGGTACATTGCACCGGTATCCAGGTGAAGGATGCCCAGGCGATCCGCCACAGCCTTGGCAATGGAGGACTTGCCCGCACCAACTGGGCCGTCCATGGCGATATTCAGAATCATATGTGTTTCTCCTCTGTATATATTATACGGCGCGATGGCCCAGGCCCACGCACACCTCGTTGAGGTGCACCAGACCCACGGTGAAGAAGATCGCCACCGCAACATGGCCGCCCGCACGGGCAACGCCGATCTTGCCGCCCACGTTCAGGCCCATGGCCTTGTCGGTGATCTGGGTGACCGCGTCATGGGCAGCGCCGGCAACAGCGCCTTCCTCGTGATCCTTTTCGCCAATGAGTCCCTCCCGCTTGGCGATCACCACCGCACGCTCGATGATCTTCATCACCGAGGTGACGAAGTCGCCGCCAAAGTCCGACGCAGCAGACCGGATCTCAAGCTCACTGAGGCGCTGTTTTTGGTTCGCTTCATCTTCACGGCTGGCTGTCATGGCCAGAGTGATGGCTGCACGGGCAACATCGCGGCTGTCAAGCATAGCACTACGCTCCTTCCCCCGTTGGAGGACATTCTTATGTACATTATACATGAATTGCTCCGGTGTTTCAAGCAGTTTTTGTTGATGCTTCTAACGAATGCTACATGATCCACCCGCACAGCGCCGCACTGAGGAAATACGCCGCCAAAGATACCGGCAGCACCCGCGGCAGCCGCTTCACGCCGGCTGCGCCAAGGTATACGGTCATGGTGTAGAAGATCGTTTCGCTGGAGCCCATGAGGACGGATGCGATCCTCCCCGCCCGGCTGTCCACGCCGCAGTTCTCGAAAACGGCCTCCAGGGCAGCAAGACTACCAGAACCCGTCAGCGGGCGCAGCAGCAGCATCGGCGCGATCTCCGGGGGCAGCCCCATCGCTCCGGTCAGCGGGGAGATCACGCTCGTCAGCAGCGCGGTCAAACCGGAGGCGTTCACCAACGCAAGCATCAGCAGCATCGCACACAGAGCGGGCAGGAGTGATACAGCACTGCGCATCCCCTTCTCCGCACCTGCAAGGAATGCGCCGTAGACGTCACAGCCCTTCCACATCCCCCTGAGCACCACCACGCCTGCCAGCGCCACGATGGCTGCGCCGCTCCAACCGTTCATGCGCGTTCCCTCCTGCGGTAAGGATCATCATCGTGACTGCCGCCAACGTTGCCACGCCGCTGATGAGCAGCGTCATGCCCCATATATCCGCCGGATCTTTGGCGCCCGCTGCCTGCCGCAGGGTGATCACTGTGGTGGGGATGAGCTGCACGCCGGCATTGTCCAGCACCAGCAGCATCGCCAGCGAACGCATGCCTGTTTCGCCCAGGGTCGCAAGACGCTTCGCCGCGTCGATGCCCGCAGGAGTGGCGGCGTTCCCCAGCCCCAGCAGATTGGCAGAGAGATTCAGCGTGATGGCGTTCCACGCCGCATCGTCCGCAAGCCCCGGAAACACAGGCCGCAGCACACGCCGGAACAGCCTTCCCAGCCGCTGCACATCCCCCGATGCAGAGAGGATCTCCATCAACCCGCTCCACAGTGTCATCGCCGCCAGCAAGGTCATCAGCAGCGTGACCGCCTGCTCGCCGCTGTCCAGCAGCGCTGCAGCGGCTTCCCCTGCACGCCCGGACACAAGCGCCGCCGCAGCGGACAGCATGAGCAATACCGTCCAGATCTTCCCCATACATTTCCTTTCAAAAACAGAAGTGATTGTATCCGATCCAACCCAAACGCTGGTTTTACATATTATTAACAATTTTATAACATAAAATTTTACCAGCAGGGCTTGACAGGCCCGCGCAGCCATTGTAGAATAATAAGGAAATCCCTATCCATTTATAACCTTTTGCAAGAATTTGATTCATTTTCATTCAGGAGGATTCATCAATGGCTATGAAATCTACCGGCGTTGTTCGCCAGCTGGACACCCTGGGCCGCATCGTGCTCCCCATCGAGCTGCGCCGTACGATGGACATCGGCGTGAAGGACATGGTGGAGATCTTCGTGGAGGATGACCGCATCATCCTGAAGAAGTACCACCCCGCCTGCATTTTCTGCGGCGACGCCCGCGACGTCAGCCCCTACAAGGGCAAGCTGGTGTGCAAGGCCTGCATGGCCGATCTGGCCGGCAGCAAGCGCTGAGCCATCCCTCATCCCGGTAATGAAGCGGGCGTTTTTGCGTCCGCTTTTTTCTATGCCGGTACACCGAAAATCATGCCTTGCATCCTGTGTGCAGCTGCGGTATAATAAGGCGTTGAAACTGCTGGTAAAGGATGACATCCCATGAAGAAAACGCATTCGCAGGAGTTCCGCGTTGCTTCTTATCAAACCGATCTCTCCGCCCGGATGAAGCCCAGCGCCATCCTGGAGATCATGCAGGAGATGGCCGGCGCCCACGCCGAAATGCTGGATGTGGGCCGCAGCAAGCTTCTGCCAATGAACCTCGCCTGGGTGCTGACCCGCGTGGAAGTGCGGATGGAGCGCTATCCCGTCTCCGGGGAGCTTATCACCGTGGAGACCTTCCCCATGCCCAACCGCCGGGTGTTCTTCCCCCGCTACTTCATCTTCCGCAACGCCAAGGGAGAGCAGATCGGCTGTGCAGGCAGCCTGTGGGTCGTGCTGGACATCACGACCCGCAAGATGGGCAACCCCGCCGAGATCGCCGCAATGATGCCCGATAACCGCGACCTCACCGCGCCTATGGGCATGCCCGCCACGGTCGAAGAGATCGAAGGTGACGGCGTTCAGGCAAATCGCCTGCCCGTGTATACCGATCTGGACGTTAACGGGCACGTCAACAACACCCGCTATCTGGACTGGTGCTGCAACGCCCTTGGCATTGAAACCATGCGCGATCACGCCATGAAAAACTTCGCCGTCAATTACAACCAGGAGATCCTCCCCGGACAGGAAGTCCGCACCGTCCTCCACCGGGAAGGCGGAAGGTTCTCCTTCTCCGGCTTCGAGGGCGATGTGCGCCACTTCGACGTGGGCGGCACGCTGGAATCCGTCTGAATCAATCCTGTAAGGAGGAATCGCCATGCGCGTGGTTGGTGTGGTCGCCGAGTATAACCCTTTCCACCTGGGCCATGCCCACCATCTGGCGGAAGCTCGCCGCCTGGCCCATGCCGATGCGGTGGTCGTGGTGATGTCCTCCGTGTTTACCCAGCGGGGCGACGCGGCCATTCTCTCCCCTGCTGACCGGGCCAAAATGGCGCTTTCTGCCGGGGCTGACGCGGTTTTTGCGCTGCCAGCCGCCTGGGCTGTCCGGGACGCGGAGCATTTCGCCCTTGGCAGCGTGAGCATTCTCGCGGGATTGGGCTGCGACGCGATCTCCTTCGGCACGGAATCCACGGATCTCGCCGCATTGCAGACCGTCGCCCGATTGCTGGAATCCCCGGACGAAGGCTTTTCCGCCAGCGTCCGCACCCACATGAACGCCGGTTTGCCCTACCCAGCCGCCCTGTCCGCCGCGCTGGACGCGGTCATGCCCGGCTGCGGCAGCCTTCTGGAAAAGCCCAACAGCACCCTGGCGGTGTGTTATCTTCGCGCGCTGCTGCGGCTGGGTACCGACATGGAGGTCGTTCCTGTGCAACGGCTGGGCGGATACCACGATTCCACGCTGGGTGATTCCCTGCCCTCAGCGACGGCCCTTCGCGGCGCCATTCTGCGCGGCGATTGGGCCCAGGTACGGGCCGCCATGCCGGCGGACGCATATGCCATCCTGCGCGACGCGGCCGTTCAGGGGCACCTGCACCGCCCGGACGCGCTGGACGCGGCGCTGGTCTATCGCCTGCGCACCATGTCCACCGCTGACTACGCCGCCCTGCCTGACGTCTCCGAAGGCATCGAGCACCGTCTTTCCGCCGCTGCGGAAATCGCCCGTTCCCGCGAGGAGCTGCTGCAATCCGCCAAGACCAGGCGCTATCCCTACGCCCGTCTGTCCCGTATGGCGACCCATGCTTTGCTGGGCCTGACGGATGCCCAGCTCGCTGCCCTGCCGCTGCCGGAAACTGCCTGGCTGCTGGGTTTCCGCAAGGATGCACGCGACCTGTTCACGCACTTCAAGGAGAATGGCAGTCTGCCCATCCTCGGAAAAGCTGCGGATATCGACCGCAGCACACCGTGGTTCGCCGCCGAAGCCCGCGCCTACGACGTCTGGTCACTGGGCGCCGGAATGTCTTCCGGGCTCGCTCTCACGCAGGGCGTCACCGTTCTGTAAGCACACAAAAGGAGCTGTCCAGCATCGGACAGCCCCTTTTCATTTACAGCGTTTTTGCCATGACGACCACGTGATACGCTTCAGTGTCGTAACAAAGTCCATTCTCCGTAAAGCCGCAGACATGCCAGAAATGCTCGCTCTGCGGATTGCCCTCAATGCGTCCCAGACGAACCTCCGTCACGCCCTGTCGCTTGAGCATCGCCAGCACTTCGCTGACCAGCTGCCGGCCCAGTCCACGTCCCTGTACTGCACCGTCCAGGATAAACCAGCCGATGAAGGCCATGTCACGCTGCGGATGGTGGACGATCAGGTCCATCATTGCAACCAGCCGAGCCCCCTGAAACCAGCCGAAAAAGTGCTTGTCCGCCAGCGTCCGCCGCGGCGGAAGCGCCACCAAATCCACCGCAAGATTCTCCGCCGTCGGATCAGGCCGCATGTAGCGGTAAAACAGCGGATTGCTTTGGGCGACGCGCAGCATTTCCGGAATATCCGCTGCGGTCAGTTCGCGCACCGCAAATCGGCCGCACAGTTCTGTCAGCAGCAGCCGGATGCGTTCCACGCCGATGGCCAGCACGCCGTATTGCGCCTGCTTTTCGGGGGGATAATACTTCTCCATATCGCGCGGATCTGCGGATGCCACATTGTCTGCCGTGTAGCCGCATTCGGTCAGCGGCAGCGCGCCATAGAGTTCAGCGAAGGATGCAAACGGGCGCAGTTCCGTGACCCGCACCTCCACCGTGCGCTCATCCGCCGTGCAGGCAAAGGTGATCGTATCCCCCACTGAGATCAGCCGGCGCTTTTCATCGTGCAGACGCAGCTCCCAGCGTTTGCTTCCGTCGGCGATTTTTGCGAACGGCCCCGGCCGCAGGGACATTTCGTGATGCATCATTCCGCCTCCCGGTGCTGGCTGCGGCTGGTGTCAAACCCCTGCGGATACCGCGCATGGAGCTTGTCCAGGTTCCCCTGGCAAATGCTTTCCAGCGTGACGCCAAGCCCCGTAGCAGCTTCCGCCAGATACCACGCCACGTCGCCAAGTTCCTTGATGATCTTGGCGCGATCGAGGTCGTGCCCCTGGAAAAGATGCTTCTTCAAAATGTCGATCGCCTCGCCGCTTTCGCCGCACAAGCCCATCAGCGCATTCACCAGAACCTCCTTCTGGTTCAGGCCGGGATTGAGCATTTTCATGGCTTCCGTCTGGTATTCATTGAGCTGCATTGTCAAACCCTCCATTGGAAAAGGGGCGCGATGGTCACGCCCCTTTTGGTGTTCATTAACCCTCGATGACCTTCGTCAGCGGCTCGAAGTTAATTCCCTCGCAATCCTTGAGGACGTTGTACAGCGCGGTCAGCATGGTCTTCACGCCGCCGAGGATATCGCTCTCCACATTCAGCGGCAGCACCGGATCATGCACGGACAGGCGCAGCAGGAACCAGCCATTATCCAGCCCATCTTCCAGATCGAAGGAGATGCGCACGCCCTCGCGGTTGTCGGGAGCAATGTGCCAGGCGTCAGCCGCATTGGCATAATCCAGCACCTTCTGGATCGCGATCTTGCCCGCCTCGCGGAAATCCTCCGCAGTGATGTTCAGGCGGATCTCCTTGCTTTCCACGGGCTCCTGCAGGTCAGCGATCAGGCTGCCCAGGGTCTTGCCCTCCTGCTTGAGCTTCATCGCGCGGACGATCAGCACCGTCACCAGGTACATGCCGTCATCCAGGAAGTAGTTCTCCTTCAATGCCGCGTGGCCGCTGGTCTCGATGGCCAGGGGGCAGGAAATGCCCTCGGCATTGAGGCGGATGGCCTCGTCGATGACGTTGCGGTAGCCGCGCTTATAGCGGTAGTGCTCTCCGCCCCAGTCGTTGATGAACTTCTTCAGGCCGGAGGAGGTCACGGAGTCGGTCACGATGGTCTGGCCGGGCTTCTCGTCCAGCAGGATGGCGGAGATCAGCGCGATCAGGCGGTTGCGGTTGATCTCGCTGCCGTCAGCATCCACGACAGCCGCACGGTCGCAGTCGGTATCGAAGATGACGCCCAGGTCAGCGCCGGCCTTCTTTACCGCCTCGGAAATGGAGGCCATGGCCTGCGCATTTTCGGGGTTCGGGACATGGTTGGGGAACATGCCGTCGGGCTCCAGGAACTGGCTGCCCTCGATCCACGCGCCCAGCTCTTCCATCAGCTCGGCATAGAAGCCGCCCGCGCCGTTGCCGGCGTCCACCACCACATGCAGGCCCAGCAGAGGCTTCTGCACGTCGGTGCCCAGGCCCCTGCGGATGCGGTTGGCCAGCAGTTCCTTGTAGGTGGGCAGGAAGGGCTTCTCGGTGATGGTGCCCGCCATGGCCATCTCTTCAGGCTCGTAGCCGGAGGCCATTTCGATCAGCGCCGCCACCTGCTTGCCGTCCAGGCCGCCTTCTTCCACGAAGAACTTCAGGCCGTTCTTGTCGTAGGGATGATGGCTGGCGGTGATCATCACAGACGCATCCGGCTGGAAGCCGGGGGTGATGATGGACATGTACATCGCAGGGGTGGAGCACATGCCGAAGGACAGGGCATTCGCGCCGGCCTTGGCAACGCCCTCGGCAGCAGCCTTGAGCAGCGCGGGGCCGGAAATACGGCTGTCACGGCCCAACGCGATGGTCACCTGCGCAATGGGCTTCTTCTTCTTTTCGGCAACAAAACGGGCAAAGGCCATGCCCAGGCACATCGCCACATGGGGGGTCAGCGTCGCATTCTCGCCAACGGCGGTACCGCGAACATCACTGCCACTCTTGAGCTTCATCCAATCCATAATCAGAACCTCCAAATCTATCAAACACACAAACCGTTACAGACTCTGGTCATTAGCGGCTTCCTCATAAGCGCCGCGCAGCAGATGGTACAGGGGCGCGAGGGTCTTGAAGTCCTCGCGGACAATGTCGAGAATCTCCCGCGTACTGACCTTGTTCATATCGGGATGCGCCTTGCCGACATACACCTCGCGGGAGCAGTACCAGCCCCGCAGACCCAAGGGCACATCGGGGGGCACCTCCATGCGCTTCCAGGTCTGGTTCCAGACGGTGAAGTCATTCTCTGTCAGGCGACAGCCGTCGATGATTTTGGCGTACTTCTTGGGGTTCGCAGCCATCTGGCGGCGGAAGGCGTCCATCATCGGACGATTCTCACCCCAGGTGCCCATACCCCAGCCAAGGGTGGTCGGGCCCAACTCGAAGAAAAAGTTCACGCTCCCCTCCCTCGGCTCGGCAGCCCGGCGGAAGCACAGCCACAGGTGATCGCGGAAGGGCGACTTGTCCTTGGAGAAGCGGGTATCCCGGTGGATGCGGGCCAGGCACTTGTAGGGCCTGATCTCCATCAGGGGATCGATCTTCTGCATCTCCGGCGCAAGTTCCTCAATGAAGGCATGGAAAACAGCCTTTACGTCCTTCTCGTACCGCGGCTTGTGCTCAGCGAAATACGCCTTGTCGTTGTGAAAACGGATGTCGAGGAAAAACTGCATTGTCTCTTCCGGAAAACCGGTGAACATAACGCACCCCGCTTACATGGGCAGAATACGCCCACTATGATCTCAACATATATTATAACCCGGCTTTCCAGGGATTGCAAGGGGAACATGACATTTGCGCAACAAAAAAGGAGCGGAGGAATCCCCTCCGCCCCGGATGTGTTCAATTAGTCGTGCACCTTGTCGGCGATCTCCTGCTGGAGCTTGGCGATCATGTCTTCCACGCTCATCACGCCGAAGTTGCCTCCCTTGCGGTCGCGCAGGGCAACCACCTTGTCCTCGACTTCCTTGTCGCCCAGGACGATCATGTAGGGCACCTTCTCCAGCTGAGCCTCGCGGATCTTGAAGCCGATCTTCTCATTGCGGGTATCGACTTCCACGCGCATGCCCTCGGCTTCCAGCTTCGCCTTGAGCTCGTAGGCCCAGTCGTCGCTGCGCTCGGTGATGGTCAGGATGCGCACCTGCTCGGGCGCCATCCACAGGGGCAGCGCGCCGGCGTAGCGCTCGATCAGGTAGGCCAGCGTACGCTCGTAGCAGCCCAGGCTGGTACGGTGGATGATGTAGGGCGTCTTCTTCTTGCCGTCGGAGTCGGTATATTCCATGCCGAACTTCTGGGCCAACAGCATATCGATCTGGATGGTGACGATGGTGTCTTCCTTGCCGAAGACGTTCTTGTACTGGATGTCCAGCTTGGGGCCGTAGAAGGCGGCCTCGTCGATGCCGACCTCGTACTCCACGCCCAGGTTATCCAGGATCTCACCCATCACGCGCTGGGCTTCCTCCCACTGCTCCGCCGTGCCTTCATACTTGATGCCGGCGCGGGCGGGATCCCACTGGCTGAAGCGGAAGGAGCAGTTCTCCAGCATGCCGACAGTGCCCAGCATGTGCTTGGCCAGCTCCAGGCAGCCGCGGAATTCCTCCTCCAGCTGATCGGGACGCAGCACCAGATGGCCCTCGGAGATCGTGAATTGACGTACGCGGATCAGGCCGTGCATTTCGCCGGAATCCTCGTTGCGGAACAAAGTCGACGTCTCGCCCAGACGCATGGGAAGATCACGGTATGAACGGGCGCGGTTCAGGTACACCTGATACTGGAAGGGGCAGGTCATGGGACGCAGGGCGAAGCATTCCTTCGTCTCGTCGTTGGGATCGCCCATGACGAACATGCCGTCCAGGTAGTGATCCCAGTGGCCGGAGATCTTGTACAGGTCGGACTTGGCGAACAGGGGCGTCTTGGTCAGCAGATAGCCGCGCTTCTGCTCCTCGTCCTCAACCCAGCGCTGCAGCGTCTGGATGACGCGCGCGCCCTTGGGCAGCAGGACAGGCAGGCCCTGGCCGATGGCGTCCACGGTGGTGAAGTACTCCAGCTCGCGGCCGAGCTTATTGTGGTCGCGCTTGCGGGCTTCCTCCTGCTGCTGGATGTAGGCTTCCAGCTCATCCTTGGTGGCGAAGGCCGTGCCGCGGATGCGGGTAAGCATCTTGTTGTTCTTGTCATTCTTCCAGTAAGCGCCGGAGATGGCGGTCAGCTTGAACGCCTTCAGCGCCTTGGTGTAGCACAGGTGGGGGCCGACGCACATGTCGATGTAGTCGCCCTGCTGGTAGAAGGTCAGCGTGACCTCCGCATCCAGATCAGCGATGTGCTCGACCTTGTAGTTCTCGCCGCGCTCCTCCATCAGCTTGATCGCCTCGTCACGGGAGAGGGCGAAGGGCTTGATGGGCAGGTTCTTCTTGACGATCGCCTGCATTTCCTTTTCGATGGCGGGCAGGTCTTCCTCGGTGAGCTTCACGTCACCCAGGTCGATGTCGTAGTAGAAGCCATTCTCGGTGGCGGGGCCGTAGGCGAAGTGAGCCTGGGGGTACAGGTTCTTGACCGCCTGGGCCAGGATGTGCGCCGCGCTGTGGCGCAGGATGTGCAGCTCCTCCTCGGGGGCGCACTCGGCGACGTGACCATCGTTGTAGATGACCTTCATTTGGGGTTCCTCCCTTCATTTTTGAGGAACGAAAAAGCTCGTCCCTCCTGCAAAAAATGCGTGAGGGACGAGCATCATCAATCATTTTGAAGAGCCCGTGGTTCCACCCTGCTTGGTTCTCTTTGCCGCTGTAACGCGCAGCCCGCGGTCTGATCGGGAGGTGGTCTTCTCCCTGTCTACTCCGCCGATGCACTTTCAGCCGGTGATGCATCTCTCTGTCAGGCTTTCCGACAAGGGTACTCTTCTCCGTCATTTCGGACGATAACTCAGTATAACGCCGCATTCCGCGTTTGTCAAGCAGAAAAATCACCCGCAACGCGTCACAGTGCGCCCTCCGCGCGCCGTGACTCCCAACAGAAGCCATCGCCGCGCGGCAGCGCCAAAACGGGTCAAGAGCCTTAGAACAGGCCGGTGATCACGCCGTCCTCGGTCACATCAATGCCTTCAGCGGCGGGCACCTTGGGCAGGCCGGGCATGGCGATGATGTCGCCCGCGAAGGCCACGATGAAGCCCGCGCCGGCATTCAGGCGCACCTGACGGATATTCAGCGTGAAGCCGCGAGGAGCGCCCAGCGCCTTGGGATTGTCGGAGAAGGAATACTGGGTCTTGGCGATGCACACAGGAGCTTTCGCCCAGCCTTCGGCCTCAAAGTTGGCCAGCTGCTTGAGGGTGCTGCCGGCAAAGACAACATCCTTGGCGCCATAGATCTTGGTCGCCACTGCGCGGATCTTGTCCGCCAGGGACAGATCGTCGGTGTAGGTGAAGGAGGGCTCCACCTTCTCCTGCTTGTCAACGGTCTCGCAGACCAGAGCAGCCAGTTCCCTCACGCCCTCGCCGCCCTTGGCCCAGCCGTCGCACAGTTCAACGGGAGCACCGGCTTCCTCGCAGGCCTTGCGGATGACGGCCAGCTCGGCTTCGGTGTCGGTGATGAAGCGGTTCATCGCCACGATGACGGGACGCTTCCACACATTGCGGACATGGTCGATGTGAGCGAGCAGATTCTCCATGCCCTTCTCGACAGCCGCAACGTTCTCAGTGCCCAGATCGGCCTTCAGCACACCGCCGTGGGACTTCAGCGCACGCACAGTCGCAACGACGACCACCGCATCGGGCCACAGGCCGGACATTCGGCACTTGATATCCAGGAACTTCTCCGCGCCCAGGTCAGCGCCGAAGCCCGCCTCGGTGACCACATAGTCCGCCAGCTTCATGGCGGTGGTGGTGGCGATGACGGAGTTGCAGCCGTGGGCGATATTGGCGAAGGGTCCGCCGTGCATCAGGCAGGGGGTGCCGTCAATGGTCTGCACCAGGTTGGGCTGGATGGCGTCGCGCAGCAGCGCAGCCATCGCGCCCTGAGCATTCAGGTCGCCAGCGGTGACAGGGGTGCCGGCGAAGGTGCGGGCCACCTGCAGACGGGCCAGACGGGCCTTCAGGTCGGTCAGATCCTTCGAAAGGCAGAACACCGCCATGACCTCGGAGGCAGCGGTGATATCGAAGCCGTCCTCGCGGGGCATGCCGTTCATCTTGCCGCCCAGGCCGGAGGTGATGGAGCGCAGCTGACGATCGTTCACGTCCAGGCAGCGGCGCCAGCTCACCTGGCGGGGATCAATGCCCAGCTTGTTGCCCTGCTGGATGTGGTTGTCCACCATAGCGGCCAGTAGGTTGTTCGCGGCGGTGATGGCATGCAGGTCGCCGGTGAAGTGCAGGTTGATGGATTCCATGGGCAGCACCTGAGCGTAGCCGCCGCCGGTCGCGCCGCCCTTCACGCCAAAGACCGGGCCCAGGGAGGGCTCGCGCAGAGCCAGCATGGCCTTCTTGCCGATCTTGGTCATACCGTCAGCCAGGCCCACGGAAACGGTGGTCTTGCCCTCGCCCGCGGGGGTGGGGTTGATGGCGGTCACGAGGATCAGCTTGGCCTTCTGCTCACCGGCGATCTTCAGCGGATCCACCTTGGCAACATAACGGCCATAGGGGAACAGAGCCTCCTCGGGGATGTTCGCAGCAGCGGCAATTTCGTCAATGCGGCGGGGTGTAGCCGCCTGTGCGATCTGAATATCAGTAGGCATCGGTATCTCTCCTTTGCATATAAAGTCGTCTATTTAGGAGCGGAATATACTCCCAACGCACATTATACCCGAACGCTCATGCAAAATCAAGGGGAAAAGTACGCATTTTGCCCAAATGCGGATCATCCTGATGACAAATTGTAAAAGATGTGCATTTCCCCTTGCGGCAAAGGCGCGCCAATGGTATAATCATGGTGGTTTATTATGGCCGCATTGGACGGCTTTTGTCAAAACGGGAGGAACCTCGTATGATGACCTACAAGCGTATGCTTGCTTTCCTGCTGATGCTTATGACGCTGCTGACAACTGCAGCATATCCGGCACTGGCTGCTGCACCTACCCCTACGCCGACGCCCCGTCCTACGCCCACGCCCGTGCCGACCATTCCGGTATTCCCGCCCAGCGATGCAGCCCCCACGCCCCTGCCCAACAAGGCCAACGGCATGGAAATGAACCTGGACGAGTGGTACAAGTGGTACTACACGGAGGTCGAGCCCCTGCCCAACGGCAACTACAAGCGTCCCACCTACGTCGTTGAGGATCGCGTGCAGTTCAACGAGTACGCCCTGCCCGAGCCCATGGGTGAACAGTATGATCTCAAAACAGTGGAGGACTTCGACAAAAAGTCTCCTGCCCTGTACACCTGCTACCTGAAGGCAGGCACCTCCGCCTACAACGTACGCTCCATCTATGTCGACCGCATCTTCCAGGTGGGCGGCAAGACCAAGGTGGACGTACTCTATCTGGATCCCCTGTGGGCCATCGTTCGCTTCAAGGGGCAGATCGGCTATGTCAAGCGTCACCGTATTCTGGACGTGAAGCCTGTGGATCCTGTGAACACGCCTCCCTACGGCGTGCAGAAGCATCAGTACGTGGCCGTGACTGCCGATACTGCCGAAGTCCGCGTCAGCATGAGCCATGATGATTACTGCTGGGCGATCCTCAAGCCCGGCACGACCCTGAGCATCTGGCAGTTTGATGGCGAATGGGCTGTAGTAAACTACTGGCGCACCTACGGCTACATCCACATCAGCGACCTGACCGACATCCGCACCGTCTCCCCCACCGATCAGGCCCTCAACGACGATACCCCCATCGCTGCGTATACCTCCTATTATAAGTACAACAGCACCGAGATCATCCAGAACCGCATGCACAACATCGATGTGGGCATCCAGCGCATGAGCGTCGTGCTGAAGCCCGGCCAGGAGCTGGACGCCAACGACACCATGGGCCCCTACACTCTGGAAAACGGCTATTTGGAGGCCGGCGCGCTGGCTGAAGGCACCACCATCCAGTCCCCCGGCGGCGGCACCTGCCAGGTGTCCTCCACTCTGTACAATGTGCTGCTGCAGCTGCCGAAGATCACCATTACCCATCGCCGCGCCCACGGCGACAACGGCGCACCTTACCTCCCCATGGGCCAGGACGCCGCGGTCGGCAACAAGGAACTGAACCTGGTCTTCCGCAACGATTACGACTTCCCTATCCGCCTGGAGGGCCACACCAACTACGACGGCGCGCTGTGCTGGCTGGTCTACCGCGTTTTCGAGGACTGATTTCCCATGAAACTCTATCACGATTTGACCCAGTGCAGCTTTCTGTGCCGGGTCAATCGCTTTATTGCGAAATGTATGGTGGACGGCGCGGAAACCACCGTCCACGTGAAGAACACCGGCCGCCTGCGGGAGCTGCTGGTTCCCGGCGCGCTGTGCTGGCTGGAGAGATCCGGCAATCCAAGCCGCAAGACCCTTTACGACCTGGTCGCGGTGGAAAAGGACGGACGCATTGTCAACATTGACAGCCAGGCGCCGAACCTCATCGCCCGGGAATGGGTGCAAAGCGGCGGCTGGGGCGATGTGACCCAGGTGCAGAGCGAGTTCACCCACGGGGGTTCCCGCTTCGATCTGGCTTACCTGCACGGCGAAACGCGCGGACTGATCGAAGTCAAGGGCGTAACGCTCTTCGACGAAGCAGGCGTGGCCATTTTCCCCGACGCACCCACCTCCCGCGGCGCCAAGCACCTGCGCGGCTTGATCGAAGCGCGCCATGCCGGGATGGAAACAGGCCTCATCTTCGTTATTATGAAGAAAGACGCGATTGCACTTTCCCCCAATGACGCGACCGACCCTGACTTCTCCGCAGTCCTGCGGGAGGCCGCCGCTGCCGGCGTGCGCATTGCGGCTGCCTGCTGCCGCGTCACGGCGGATTCAGCGGAGATCGTCCGCACCGTGCCGGTGATCCTTTGACATCAAACAACAAGGAGTATGACAATGAAGCGTTTGATCGCCTTTGCCATGTTATTGTGCCTGCTGGCCGCCTCCTGCCTTGCCGACGACAAGGCCGAGGCGCTGCGGCCCCAATGGCCCGTGCCGGAATACGTCACCCAGCTGTTGGATGTTGCCCGAGGGGAGCTCGGCTACAAGGAGGGCTCCCACGGCTACTCCAAGTACGGCGAGTACTGGGGCGACGGCTATGCCCAGTGGTGCGCCGAGTTCCTGTGCTGGTGCGTCGATCAGGTGGACAAGACCCACGGCACGTCACTGCTCAAGAACGTATACCCCCTCTATTCCGGGCAGAATACCGGCATGCGCTGGTTCATCAAGGAGGGCCGCTGGGTCGCCCGAAACGGCAACCTGGACGAGTGGGGCTACCAGTGGTTCAAGGGCGAGGATGAGTTCATCACCGCCGGGGAATACATCCCCCAGCCCGGCGACTGGGTGTTCTTCTCCTGGACCAGCGACGGCAACACCTCACACGTGGCCATGGTAGAATACGCCACCAAGAACAAGGACGGCAGCGTCACCATCCATTGCATCGAGGGCAACAACCCCGACCGGGTGGCACGGGTAACTTACTCCACCGGCGACAAGAAGATCCTGGGCTACGGCACCGTCCACGACGTGGCGGACTGGACCATGCGCTTTGGCAACACCGGCAAAAAGGTCACCGAGCTGCAGGAAAAACTGGTCTACCTTGGCTGGCTGAGCGCGGATAACGTGACCGGCCACTTCGGCGTCAACACCCAGGATGCCATCACCCGCTTCCAGACAGCCCACAATTTGAAGGTACTGGGCATCGCCAACATTGAGACCCAGACGCTGATCAACCGCCTGTACGATGAAAAGAAATACGCCGACCCGGACGCCTGGATCGTTGCGGATGAGGATGAAGACTTCTTCGAGTGAAACGGAGGGTTTTGAATGGATCCGATCTATGTATGCGGTCACCGTAATCCCGACACGGACTCCATCGTGTCTGCCATGGCCTATGCCGCGCTGAATAACGCTTTGGGCGACCATGACTACGTCGCAGCCCGGCTGGGGCATCTCAATGACGAAAGCCGCTTCCTGCTGGAGCGCTTCGGCTTTGAGCCGCCGCTGCTGCTTTCCACCGTCCGCACGCAGGTGCGGGACATCGAGTACGACACCCCGCCCACCATTGGCAAGCAGGTGCCCGTCAGCCACGCGTGGCAGATCCTGCGGGACCATCAGGCGCTGTCTGCAGTGCCCGTCACCAACGAGGACAGAAGCCTCTATGGCATGCTGACCGCCGGCGGCGTGGCAGAAAGCGACATGGAGTCCATCTCCAACCCCAGCGTCAGGGATGTGCCGGTGTTCAATCTGCTGTCCGCGCTGGAGGGCCACATCGTCAACAGCGAGGAGGACTCCTTCGACGCCATCTCCGGCGAGGTCGTCATCGCCCTTCCCTGCTCCGGCGAAAAGCTGCGGGGCGTGAAGGAAGGCGCAATCATTCTGTGCGGCGAGCAGGAGGATGTGATCGATGAGGCCATCCTCCGGCATGCCAGCTGCGTCATCGTCTGTCAGGGCGCAGTGCCGGACAAGTATCTGAATCTCCACAGCGACACCTGCATCATCGTCACGCCCTGCGACGCCTACCGCGCCGCCCGCATGATCTATCAGGCCATCCCCGTCAGCCGCATCGCACAGACGGACGACCTGGTGTATTTCCACCTCAATGATTTTATCGACGACGTGCGCGAGACCGTGCTGCAGAGCCGCTACCGCTCCTATCCCATCATCGACCACCGCGATCATGTCGTGGGTACGCTGAGCCGCTATCATCTGCTCCGTCCCCGCCGCAAGCGCGTGGTGCTGGTGGATCACAACGAAAAGAGCCAGTCCATCCCCGGGCTGGATCAGGCGGAGATCGTCGCCATTATTGACCACCACCGCCTGGCGGACGTGCAGACCGGGCATCCCGTGTTCATGCGCAACGAGCCGGTGGGCTCCACCACGACCATCGTGGCCACCATGTTCCAGGAGCGCGGCTTGCAGCCCTCGGAAAAGCTGGCCGGCCTGATGGCAGCAGCCATCCTCTCCGACACGGTGCTGTTCAAGTCGCCCACCTGCACCTCCCGCGACAAGCGCATGGCTGAGCGTCTGGCCCGCATCGCCGGACTTGACCTTGACAAGCTGGGCCGGGAGATGTTCTCCGCCGCATCCAGCGCGGACAAGCCCGTCGAAGCGCTCATCAACACCGACTTCAAGGAGTTCCACATTGCCGGACACGCGCTGGGCATCAGCCAGATCACCTGTCTGGACACGGACAGCATGCTGGAACGGCTGAACGAGCTCCTTCCCGCGATGAACAAGCTCAAGCAGCTGCGGGGCTATGACATGGTGCTGATGATGCTCACCGATGTGCTGCGTTGCGGCACGGAGCTGGTCTTCCTCGGTGACGAAGAAGCCGTCATCCAGGCCTTTGATACTGGCCGGATCGTCGGACAGCATGTGTTCCTGCCCGGCGTGGTCAGCCGCAAGAAGCAGATCGTCCCTGCGCTGGCAGCGCTGTGGGGTTAAACGAAGCAAGATCCGTCCTTCGGGGCGGATCTTTTTGTGCAAATATGAACTTGATGTTAAATCAATCGCAAGCTATTGACACCATGCGATGATTATATTAGAATATCGATCGTACAATCGTAGAAGGAGGTATATCATGGATAAGCCCATCGCAGGCTACGGCTGGTTCATCAAGCGCATCGACAACGCGCTGGAAAAGGAAGCCAACCAGAACCTGCAGGCCCTCAACCTCACCATGCAGCAGAACCGCGTGCTGATCCTGCTCGCCCACGCGGAGGAGCACACCCTGTCCCTCAAGGCGCTGGAGGAGCGCTTCTGCGCGGCTCAGTCCACCGTGGCGGGACTGGTCTCCCGACTGGAGAAGAAGGGGCTGATCGAGGCCGTTGCCTCCCCTGCCGACCGCCGTATCAAGCTGGTCAGGCTCACGGAGGAAGGCGCCCGCGTCCACGCCCAAAGCCGGCAGGACGTCGTGAACTCCGAGTCCCGGCTGACCGCAAACCTCTCCCCGGAGGAGCGCGAGGTTTTCCTGAGCTGCCTGAAAAAGGTATACGAGGCCGTCAAGTAAGCGATCGCAATCGCAAGAAAGGATTATGCAACCTATGATCAAGAAGCTTGCTTCCCATGTGAAGCAGTACAAACGGTCAGCGCTGCTCACCCCCGTCTGCGCGGCAGGCGAAGTGGTGATGGAGGTGCTGATCCCGCTGGTGATGGCCCAGCTGATCAACAAGGGCATCGAGGCGGGCGATATGTCCGCGCTGATCAAGTATGGCTTGATCATGATGGGCCTGGCGCTGGTGAGCCTGTTCTTCGGCGTAGCCTGTGCGCATCTGGCCAGCCATGCCTCCACCGGCTTTGGCGCGAACCTGCGCCGCGCGATGTATGAGAACATCCAGCGCTTCTCCTTCGCCAACATCGACAAGTTCTCCACCGCGGGCCTTGTCACCCGCCTGACCACCGACGTCACCAACATCCAGAACTCCTTCCAGATGATCACCCGCATCGCCGTGCGCTCTCCGCTGACGCTGATCTTCTCGCTGGTGGCGGCGCTGTCTATCTCCGGCAAGCTGTCGGTGATCTTCCTGGTGGCGCTGGTTTTCCTGGGCGTGTCCCTGTCGCTGATCATCGGCACGGTGTCGAAGGTCTTCAGCCAGGTGTTCAAGAAGTACGACGCGCTGAACGCCTCCGTGCAGGAGAACGTCAAGGGCATCCGCGTGGTGAAGGCCTTCGTCCGCGAGGAGCATGAGGGCCAGAAGTTCCGCGAAGCATCCGGCGGCGTATACAAGCTTTTTGTGAAGGCAGAGAACATCATTGCGCTGAACGGCCCGGTCATGATGGGCACGGTGTACACCGTGATCCTGCTGCTGTCCTGGTTCGGCGCCAAGCTTGTGTGCACGCCCGAATCCGGCATGCTGGTGGGCGACCTGAGTGCGCTGTTCTCCTACGTCATGTCCATCCTGATGAACCTGATGATGCTGTCGATGATCTTCGTCAACCTGTCCATGTCCGCAGCGGCAGGCAAGCGCATCGTCGAGGTGCTGGACGAGGAACCCTCCATCACCAATCCTGACGAGTCCCTCACCCAGGTCGCCGATGGTTCCATCGACTTCAACAACGTCCACTTCAAGTACCACACCGAGGGCTCCGGCGATGACATCCTGGAGGACATCAACCTGCACATCAAGTCCGGCGAGACTGTGGGCGTTATCGGCGGCACGGGCTGCGGCAAGACCACGCTGGTCAGCCTGATCTCCCGCCTGTATGACGTGACGGAAGGCTCTGTGTGCGTGGGCGGCAAGGACGTGCGCGCCTACGACCTGGAGGCCCTGCGCGACCAGGTTGCCGTGGTGCTGCAGAAGAACGTGCTGTTCTCCGGCACGATTCTGGATAACCTCCGCTGGGGCAAGGCTGACGCAACCCTGGAGGAGTGCCAGGCTGTGTGCCGTCAGGCCTGCGCGGATGAGTTCATCGAGAAGATGCCCGATAAGTACGACACCTTCATCGAGCAGGGCGGCACCAACGTTTCCGGCGGCCAGAAGCAGCGCCTTTGCATCGCGCGCGCATTGCTGAAGAAGCCCCGCGTGCTGATCCTGGACGACTCCACTTCCGCCGTGGATACCGCCACCGACGCCAAGATCCGCCAGGCCTTCCGCGAGGCCATCCCCGGCACGACCAAGATCATCATCGCCCAGCGTATCGCCTCCGTGCAGGATGCAGACCGCATCATCGTGATGGAGGACGGCAAGATCGCTGCCTTCGATACCCACGAAAACCTGCTGGAGAAGAGCGAGATCTACCGCGAGATCTACGAGACCCAGACCAGCGGCTCCGGCGACTTTGACGAGACCAACTCCGACAAGGACATCGAGGTCTTCGATATCAACAAACAGCAGCCGAAGAAGCCCGGTATGCCGCCCTTCCCCATGCCCCCGATGAAGGAGAAGAAGTCCCGCAAGCACAAGGAGGTGAATCTGCAATGATGCGTGGTCCCGGCCGACGCGGCACACCCATGCCTGCCATGTCCCTGAAGGGGCAGGGCAAGCTGCTTGCCCGCGTGCTCAGATTCATCATGAAGAACTACGGCGTGCACTTCATCATCGTGCTGCTGTGCATCTTCGCCACCGCCATCTGCACATTGCAGGGCACCCTCTTCACCAAAGAGCTGATCGACGTGCACATAAAGGGCATCCTGGAGGGCACCTCCACCTTTGATTACCTGCTGCAGCGTCTGCTGCGCCTGGCGGGCATCCTGGCCCTTGGCGTGGCCTGCTCGTACCTGCAGCAGCGCATCATGGTCGTGGTGACCCAAGGCTCCATGCTGAAGATCCGCAACGAGCTCTTCACCCACATGGAGGAGCTGCCCATCAAGTATTTCGACACCCACTCCCACGGCGATATCATGTCCGTCTACACCAACGACGTGGACGCCATGCGCATGCTCATCGGCGGCAGCCTGACCCAGCTGGTCAACTCCTCTGTCACCCTGGTGACCACCTTCACCAGCATGATCATGCTCTCCCCCATCATGACGGTGCTTTCCATCGTCCTCGTCACGCTGACGATGCTGGTTTCTGGCAAGCTGGTGGGCATGTGCGGCAAGTTCTTCGCCGCACAGCAGGAGAATCTGGGTAAGCTCAACGGCTATATCGAGGAGATGACCACCGGCCAGAAGGTCGTGAAGGTCTTCTGCCATGAAGACAAGGCCCAGGAGGGCTTCGACGAGCTGAACGAGAACCTCCGCTCCGCCGCCCACAACGCCAACCGCTGGTCCAACACCATGGGCCCGATCAACAACAACTTCGGCCACATCTCCTACGTCATCTGTGCGATGGTGGGCTCTGCGCTGGCGATCATGTCCGGCGGCAAGCTGATGACGCTGGGCAAGCTGATCACCTACCTCTCCCTCAACCGCAACTTCACCCAGCCCATCACCCAGGTGACCCAGCAGATGAACGCCATCATCATGGCGCTGGCAGGCGCCCGCCGCGTGTTCGACCTGATGGACGCCGAGCCCGAGAAGGACGAAGGCTACGTGGAGCTGGTCAACGCTCACGAGGACGAAAACGGCAACCTGGTGGAATCCGAGAAGCGCACCGGCATGTGGGCCTGGAAGCATCCCCACGGGGACGGCACCGTGACCCTCACCAAGCTGGAGGGCGGCGTTGTCTTTGACGGCGTTGACTTCGGCTACAACGAGGAAAAGCAGGTGCTCTTCGACATCGACATGTACGCGATGCCCGGCCAGAAGATCGCCTTCGTCGGCGGAACCGGCGCGGGCAAGACCACGATCACCAACCTGATCAACCGCTTCTACGACATCCAGGACGGCAAGATCCGCTACGACGGCATCAACGTGAACAAGATCAAGAAGGACGACCTGCGCAAGTCCCTGGGCATGGTGCTGCAGGAGACCCACCTGTTCACCGGCACGGTGCTGGACAACATCCGCTACGGCAAGCTGGACGCCACCGACGAGGAGTGCATTGCCGCCGCCAAGCTGGCCAATGCGGACAGCTTCATCCGCAAGCTGCCCGAGGGCTACAACACCATGCTCACCGGCGACGGCTCGAACCTGTCCCAGGGCCAGCGCCAGCTGCTGGCCATCGCCCGCGCAGCAGTTGCGGATCCGCCCTGCCTGATCCTGGATGAGGCCACCTCCTCCATCGACACCCGCACCGAGACCCTGGTTCAGCGCGGCATGGACGCCCTCATGCACGGGCGTACCACCTTCGTCATCGCCCACCGCCTGTCCACGGTCAAGAACTCCGATTGCATCATGGTCCTGGAGCAGGGCCGCATCATCGAGCGAGGCACCCACGACGACCTCATTGAGCAGAAGGGCAAGTATTATCAGCTGTACACTGGCAACGCCATTCAGGCATAACGAAACGCAGGCTCCCTCCCCGAGAGAGTTATCCCCACAACAAGCAGCGCCGGCTCCCACATGCAGGAGCCGGCGCCGTTTCATATGCGATTACTTTTCCCCGATCCATTCGCCGTCAAAGACGAACTTCGCCGGGCCTTCCTGGTACACATGGCCGTCCTCGAAGGACCAGTCCAGCTCAAGGCTGCCGCCCAGCAGATCCATCGTCACCTGACGATCCGCCTTGCCGGTCAGTACCGCCGCCACCAGGGACGCACACGCCCCCGTTCCGCAGGCCAGCGTTTCCCCGGAGCCGCGCTCCCAGACGCGCATCCGCAGATGATTGCGGTTCACCACCTGCACAAACTCGATGTTGGCGCGGTTGGGGAAGATGGGGTGATTCTCCAGCATCCTGCCGACCTGCTCCACATCCACCTGATCGGGATCCTTCACAAATACGATGCAATGCGGGTTGCCTATGGACACGCAGTGGATCTCATAGGTCTGGCTGCCTGCCGTCAGGCGATGGCCCATGACCATCTCACCGGGCAGGTCAACGGGGATGAGCTCCGGCCGCAGCTCCGGTGCTCCCATGTCCACCTTGACCGCAGCAACCTTGCCATTCACGACCTTCAGCTGCAGGATCTTGAGGCCCGCGCCGGTCATCAGGCTCACGGTGGTCTTGTCGGTCAATCCGCGGTCGTAGACGTACTTGCCCACGCAGCGGGTGCCGTTGCCGCACATCTCCGACTCAGAGCCGTCGGAGTTGTACATCTTCATCTCGAAATCCGCCACTTCGCTGGGGCAGATCATGATCAGACCGTCGCTGCCCACGCCGTAGTGGTATTTGCTCATTTCAACCGCCAGTTCAGCGGGATTTTCCACATATTCCTCAAAGCAGTTCACATACACATAATCGTTGCCGATGCCATGCATTTTGGTGAATTTCATGCTTCATCCTCCTTCAGGTACACGGCACATGATATCGGATTTTGCCCTATTCGTCAACCGGTTATACAGCAAAAAGACAGGCAGCGGGATGGTTGCATTTTCCTTCTGTGTTTGCTATAATCATCGTAATGATTTCGACATTTTCATGCTTGACAGCTGAAAGGAGCTCCCCATGAGCAAGATCACTGCCACGGCTAACTCGATCCTGTTCCAGATGCGGGACGAAAGCATCCTGTTTGAGCCCTATGGCCCTGATACGATCCGCGTGCGCGCGACCCGCAACGGCACCTTCTCCGAAGAAAAGTGGACCCTGCTGGATCCCCTCCCCGCTGAAGCCACCGTCACCTGCGACGAGCACAGCGCCCACTTGACCGTCGGCAGCCTGACCGTTGATGTGTGGAAAGGCTGGCAGCGCTGCGAATTCCGCTTCACCCGGGACGGCAAGGAGATCCTCCGCTCCCGCGAGGACGGCGATCCGGTCACCAAGTACACTCATCAGGCGGGCAATATGTACCGCATCCGCGCGCTGTTCAACGCCAATGAGGGTGAGCATTTCTACGGCATCGGCCAGGAGCAGCAGCCCTGCCTGGATCGCAAAGGCACCGCCACCGACCTGTGGCATTACAACACCAAGTCCGCGCTGCCCTGCGTGTATTCCTCCCTGGGCTATTATTTCCTGTGGAACAACCCCAGTCCCGGCCGCGTGGAATTCGGCCGCAGCCGCACCCTGTGGGAGGCCAACTGCGCTTATCAGGCGGACTACATCATCGCTGCCGCTGCCACCCCTGCCATCGCCATGCGCCGCTATGCGGAGCTGACCGGCTTCTCCCCGGAAATGCCGGAATGGGCCGCGGGTTACTGGCAGTGCAAGCTGCGCTACGAGAGCCAGGATGACCTGCTTGAGGTCGCCCGCAAGTACCACGCCATGGGCGTTCCGGTGGACGCCATCGTCATCGACTACTTCCACTGGACGGAGCAGGGCAACTGGGAATTCGAGCCCTCCCTGTGGCCCGATCCCAAGGCCATGTGCGATGAGCTATACGCCATGGGCATCCGCCCCGTGGTGTCCATTTGGCCCACCATCAACCCTGCCAGCCACAACTGGAACGCCATGAACGACGAGAACATGCTCGTCCGCACGGAAAACGGCCAGTACGGCACCTTCGATTTCTACGGCCAGCAGACCTTCATCGATCCCACCAACCCCCGCACCCGCGAGTACGTCTGGGAGCAGGTCAAGAAGGGCTACTACCAGTACGGCATCAAGACCTTCTGGCTGGACGAGGCCGAGCCGGAATACCATCCCCAGCAGGGCAATCACCTGCGCTACCACATCGGCAATGGCATGGAGGTCGGCCTCACCTACCCCTACTACTACGCCAAGACCTTCTGGGACGGCCTGAAATCCGAGGGCGAGAAGGAGATCGTGTCCCTCACCCGCGCGGCCTGGCCCGGCAGCCAGAAGTTCGGCGCCATCGTCTGGAACGGCGATATTCCCTCCTCCTGGCAAGCACTGAAGGAGAGCGTCGTCAGCGGATTGTCGATGGCCATGTGCGGCATCCCGTGGTGGAACAGCGATATCGGCGGCTTCCATTCTGGCGACATTGAGTCCGACTACTTCCGCGAGCTGATCGTGCGCTGGTTCCAGTTTGGCCTTTTCAGCCCCGTGATGCGCCTGCACGGCTCCCGCCGCCGCACCAGCTACCAGGTGGACCGCCATCCCGGCGTGAAGGAGCGCTCCGGCGGCGACAATGAAATCTGGTGCTTCGGCGAGAAGAATACGCCCGTGTTGGCTTCCTACATCCATCTGCGCGAGCGGATGAAGCCCTACATCCTGGCCTGCGCCAAGCGTACCAGCGAGACCGGCGAGCCCATCATGCGGCCCATGTTCTTCGACTTCCCGGAGGACAGCAAGTGCTACGAGCTGGACGACCAGTACATGTTCGGCCCGGACATCCTCTTTGCGCCCATCATGGACACGAAGGTCACTGACCGCGAAGTGTACCTGCCTGCGGGCAAGTGGGTACGCACCTCGGACAAGTCCGTTATGGAGGGCGGCCGGACCATCACCTGCCATGCGGAGCTGGACGAGTTCATCGCCTTCGTCCGCGAGGGGGCAGAAGTCATCGACATCTTCTGATAACACAAAGGAGCAGGAGGCCGACGTGGCTTCCTGCTCCGCTTTTATGCATTCAGTTAGGGATGACCGCCACGATCTCCGGCTCAGGCAGCGTGACGGGGCCGTCCTGCTCCTGGGGCTGACGCAGCTGGTTGTTCAGCTCCTTCAGGCGGTTGATGCGCCCCTGCACCCGCATGCCGGTCAGCGCCTTTGAGCGATATCGGTCAAACAGCGCACGCACGCCCATAGTTACCGGAATGGCCGCCCAGAAGCCGGCTCCGGCTGCAACAGCCGTGCCCACGCCCAGCGCCGCGCCGGTCTTGACCATGCGATAGGCGCCGTCCTGCATGCCGTTGGCCGCAGGCTTGAGGCCCAGCACCACCTTGGAGCCTTCCTGCACAGCGATAATCGCAAAGGGCAGCGCGCCGCACACAGAGCCCGTCAGCTCCGCCAGGAGGCCTGTTTCCTCCAGGAGGCCGCTGTCCACGGCGATCTCATCCACATAGGTCAGCCCCGTGGCGATGGCGTCCACAACAGTATTGCGCTGGCGCTTGCGATATGAGGCCAGCATTTCCTGATATGTTTTCATCAGTGCAGCTCCTTACATAAACAGCTTCAGGATGGTGACGATCACCCACGTGCCGCAAATAATGCCCGCAAGGATGGTCAGTCTGCCGATCACATCCCCGCTCAGGGGGCCTTTGCTCTTCTTGCCCTTCGCAGGCTTTTCCAAGGCGGCTACCCGCCGGGAGAGCTCGTCCAGCTGCTGCTTGGTATCCCTTTGGTGCGCGTCCAGCTGGCGGAGCACATCCTGATAATCCTGCTCCGACTTCGCCTTCTGGCCGTCTGCCTCCCGGATCAGGCCGTCCACCGCCTTGCGCAGCCGGGCCTGATCCTCACACAGCCCTTCCGCCACCAGCGTCATCTCCTGGGTGAACTGCTCCACCAGCTCCGTGGTGGAATCCCCCTTGACGACCTTCAGCGCCTGATTCCACAGGGAGGGCTTGTTCGTCTTTTCTTCGGTCTGCATTGCCATGTTTCTCAACTCCTGTCCGCAGCAAAGCACCTTTGATGGGGTCATTATATCATATAATCGTGAAAAGCGCAAAGATTTGCCCCGATTCTAATCAAAATCTCATCCCTGGCGGCAGAAACATGTGTGATTTGTGCCGTTTGCGTCTGAATTTTCCCATCATTCCTTGACAGTCATCTGCATTTGTGCTATGATGACGATGGAATCCGTAAACGATACCGGGAGCGTTTTCACCCCCGGAGAGGAGCGCCCTGTGAAGATCTACACGATCAAGGACATCGCCCAGAAAGCTGGCGTGAGCGTCACCACTGTATCCCGCGTACTGAACAAGCGGCCGGACGTCAACCAGGCCACCCGGGAAAAGGTGGAGCGCGTGATGGCTGAATGCCATTTTACCGGCAACGCCAACGCCCGCGGCCTCAAACAGGCCGATGGGGAAATCGTCGCCATTATCCTGCGCGGCAGAGAGAATCCCTTCCTGAACGCCCTGGCGGAGGCTGTGCTGCGCTACAGCAAGGATATGAACGCCTCCTTCCTGGTGGAGTATCTGGATGAGAAGGCAGATGAATTCCAGACCGCCGTACGCCTGTCCCACGAGAAGCGCGTCACCGGCTGCATCTTCCTGGGCGGCCGCGTTGACGAGCGCGCCCATGTGCTGCAGGGCCTGGATATGCCCATGGTGTTCGCCACCATCAGCGCCGAGCAGGCCGAGCTTCCCCGTGCTGGCAGCGTCTATATCAATAACCGCGCCATGGGCCGTAAGGCCATGCAGACCCTGATCGACGCAGGCCACACCCGCATCGCCGTCTTTGGCGGTGACCGGGAGAGCGACGACGGCTTTGGCCGCCGCTTCAAGGGCGCGCTGGAGGCGCTGGACGCCGCTGGCATCCCCTTTGACGAGGAGCGCTATGTGGACACCCGCTTCTCCCTGCGGGGCGCCTACGATACCGCCCGCGGCTTCTTCGCCATGAAGCCCGACACCACCGCCGTCTTTGCCATGTCCGACACCGTTGCCATGGGCGTCATCCGCGCCCTGCAGGATACCGGCCGCCGCGTGCCTGAGGACGTGAGCGTCGTGGGCTATGACGGCATCGAGATGGGCAAGTACTTCATTCCCCGCCTGACCACCATTGTCCAGCCCATTGACGACATTGCCCGCGAAAGCGTCGCGATGCTCATGGGCATGATTGAGCAGGGCGAGAAGCCCCGGCACATCACCGTTGACGCCGAGCTCATCGTGCGGGAATCCGTCGGCCCGGCCAACCCCTGAGAAACGCGCAATATGCCTGTCTGCCCTGATGCGGACGGGCTTTTTTCATGCATATGCCCGCAGAAAAACATCCATACTCCTTGCAGAATCACGCTGCAGGGAGGTTTTTTCATGAAGCGCCTGATCGTTTTGATCTTTGCAATGCTGCTGCTGACCGGCTGCCGGAATACCACTGTGGAGGAAAACGCCGTCACCCATCTGCGGGTCTGGGTGGGCGACAATGCCGACGTAGCCTGGATGGAACAGGTCATCCGCGATTTTGAGGCCGCCAACCCCAGTCAAAGCTATGATATCCAGATCGGCGTGCAAAATGAGGGCGATGCCGCCCGCGTTATCCTGGCGGATGTAGAATCCGCAGCCGATGTGTTCACCTTCGCCGATGATCAGCTTCCCGATCTGCTCCTGGGCGGAGCCCTGATGCCCATCCAGGAGGGAGCGGAAGACGTTATCAACCGCAACACCCCGGAATCCGTTTCCGCCGCCACCGGACCTGACGGACAGCTTTACGCCTACCCCGCCACCGCGGACAACGGCTACTTCCTCTTCTACAACAGCGCCCTCATCACCCCGGAGGACGCTGCTTCCTTTGAAAAGCTGCTGGACCGCGCCGCAGAAAATGGCCGTCGGGTAGCCTTCCCCATGGCCAATGGCTGGTACCTGTATTCCTTCTTCCGCGGGGCCGGGCTGGAGATGCGTCTGTCCGATGACGGCGTGACCAACCAGTGCACCTGGAACGCAGCAAATACGCCCATCACCGGCGCGCAGGTACTTTCCGCGCTACTGGAGATCACCCGGCATCCCGGCTTCGTGGAGGCGGACAGCGACGCCTTTATAGCTGGCCTCAAGGACGGCAGCATCATCGCCGGCGTCAGCGGCACATGGAATGCCGCCGTAGCCGCCCAGGTCTGGGGCGAGCACTATGCCGCCGCCAAGCTCCCCACCTTCCGCACCGCAGATCAGGATGTGCAGATGGCATCCTTCGCTGGATTCAAGCTGGTGGGGGTGAATCCCTACTCCGCGAATGCCGGTGCTGCGATGGATCTGGCGGCCTTCATGACCGACTATGATGCTCAGATGGATCGCTTCCGCCTGCGCCGTCAGGGCCCCAGCAACGTCGCCGCACTTGCTTCCCCGGAGGTGCAGACCGAACCCGCCATCGCCGCCATCACCGCTCAGGCGCCCTATGCCGACGTGCAGCGGGTGGGCAGCAAATACTGGGATGCAGCGGCCTCCCTGGGGAAGATCATCGCCAGCGGCAACCCCACAAATGCTAATCTGCAGACCCTGCTGGACAACGCAGTCGCGGGCATCACCGCCCCGGCTGGTCAATGAGCCGCCTGCGCCCTACCAAAGAAGGGGCCTTCCTTGCGTTTTGGCGGGGTGACGGATGGGTAAAGCTGACAGCGCTTGTATGGGGCGCAGGCTTCATCGCCCGCGGACAGATCGGCAAGGGACTGCTGCTGCTGGCGGAGGAGGCCCTTTTCCTGCTGGGGATCATCCTGACCCTGCCTTCCCTGCTGAAGCTGCCAACCCTTGGTACGGTGCAAGCCCAGCGAGTGTGGGATCCTGCAGCGCGCCGCAACGTTTGGAACGACTACGACAACTCCTTCCTGATCCTGCTTTTCGGCGTGGTCGGTGTGCTGCTGATCCTCGCCTTCATGATCCAGTGCGGCCGGATGGTAAAGAATGCTCGCCTAACCCAGCTCCTCGCTCAGGAGGGGCATACCCTACCAACACTACCGCAAACTGCCGCCCAGTACCTGGGGCTGCGCTTTCACCGGACGCTGCTGTTTCTGCCGGTGCTGGGCGTACTGCTGGTATCGGTCATCCCGCTGATCGTGATGATCCTCATCGCCTTCACCAACTACGACCGGGCGCATCTGGTGCCCACCAATCTGCTGAGTTGGGTGGGGCTGTCGAACTTCCGCCTGCTGACCGACCTGACCTCAGGCGGGGCCTTTGCCTACGCCTTTCCGAGGGTACTGGGATGGACGCTGCTTTGGGCCGTGACGGCGACGCTCTCCTGCTATATCGGCGGCATGCTGCTGGCCATGCTGGTGAATCACCGCCGCACCCGCGGGAAGCCAGTCTTCCGCACCTGTTTCATGATCGCCATGGCAGTGCCCCAGTTCGTGTCCCTGCTGCTGATGCGCAACCTCTTTGCAGATGTAGGCATCGTCAACACGCTGCTGCGGGAATGTGGCATCACCGACCGGCTGTACCGCATCGGCGCCATCCCCACGGCAGGGTATGTGCCATTCCTCACCCATCCGACCTGGGCCAGGGCAATGATCCTCACGATCAACCTGTGGGTTGGCATCCCCTGGCAGATGCTGGTGGCCACCGGCGTGCTGCTGAACATTCCCCGCGAGCTGACTGAAGCCGCCCGCATCGATGGGGCCAACGGATTTCAGGTCTTCCGGCGGATCACGCTCCCCTATCTGCTGCACATCACCGGGCCCAGCCTGATCTCCGGCATGGTCACCAACATCAACAACTTCAACGTCATCTGGCTGCTGACGCGGGAGGTGTACGTCACCACCGACCAGCAGATGGCCGCCGCCGGGGCCACCGAAGTCGACCTGCTGGTGACCTGGCTCTACCGCCTGACTCAGGATCAAAGCAACTACAAGATGGCTTCTGTGATCGGCATACTGGTCTTTGCGGTATGCTCCGCCATCACCCTAACCGCCTTCACCCGCCTGACCCGTGAAGGAAAGGAGGCCGCCTTCCGATGAAGACCTTCCTGCACCACGCGCTGTTGGTGCTGCTGGCGGCGATATGGCTGATGCCGATTCTGTGGCTGGTGCTGACCTCCTTCGGCGTGGACGAGGGCCCCAACATCGCCCGCTTCTTCCCGGAGGAATACACCCTTCGCCACTACGCAGAGCTCCTCCACCCGGACACCGTCAGCAACTTCCCCCGCTGGTTCACCAATACGCTGATCGTGGCGATTTTCACCTGCGTCATCTCCACCGCCTTTGTGCTGATGACCGCCTACGCCATGTCCTTCCTGCGCTTCCGGGGCCGCCGGGGGCTGATGAACACGGCCATCATCTTGAATCTGTTTCCCGGCTTCCTGGGGATGATCGCGGTGTACTTCATCCTGCGGGAGGCAGGCTTGACCAATTCGCTGACGGGGCTTGTCATCGTGTACAGCGCCAACGCCGGGGTGGATTACCTGATCGCCAAGGGCTTCTTCGACACCGTCAGCCCTTCCCTGCGGGAGGCTGCCTGGGTGGAAGGAGCCAACGAATGGGTTGTGTTCCGCCGCATCATCCTGCCCCTGGCAAGGCCCATTGTGGTGTACACAGTCATCAGCTCTTTCCTTTATCCCTGGATGGACTTCGTGTATGCATCTTTGATCATGTCCTCAGGTGTCGCGGCGGACAAGACCGTTGCTCTGGGCCTGTTTTCCCTCGTAGACAAGACCAACCGTAACCGATACTTCGCTCAGTTCTGCGCTGCCGGCGTGATCGTATCGCTGCCCATCTCCGTGCTGTTTATCATCATGCAGCGGTTTTATGTGGAGGGCGTCACAGCCGGTGCTACCAAAGGCTGAGCAAGCGCCGATCTGCGGTCAACATTTTTCCCGACTTTCTGCCATTTGCAGCAGGAATTTCCCTGCCTGTGCCGAATATTGTAGAAGCGCGGGATCATCCACCCCGCATTTCTTTCAACCCATTTCGGAAACGTTTCCATAACGCTACGATTCAGTGACGAATCATCCTGAAAGGACGGATACAAATGCGTAAGAGCGGTCTGCTGCTGCACATTTCCTCCCTGCCCGGCGCTGGCGGCATCGGTACGATGGGCAAGAATGCCTTTGCCTTTGCCGACTTCCTCAAAAAAGCGGGCATGAAGGTCTGGCAGGTGCTGCCCATGGGCCCCACCGGCTACGGCGAAAGCCCCTACCAGTCCTCCAGCGTGTTTGCGGGCAACCCCATGCTGATCGACCTGGAAACCCTGGCTGATGAAGGCCTGCTGACCCTGAACCCCGGCGACCTGTACACCCCCTCCCAGGAAGAGAAGGTCGAGTTCGAGGCGGTGCGCTGGAACAAGGAAGGCCTGCTGAAGCGCGCCTTTGAAGAAAGCGAAGCCAAGCTGGCTGACGAGCTGGCAGCCTTCGTCAAGGAGAACGACTGGGTGGAGGACTTCGCCCTGTTCACCGCCGTGAAGCGTGCCAATGGCAACAATATGTGGACCAAGTGGGCCGACCGCAGCATCATCATGCGCGAGCCCGAGGCTGTGGCCAAGTACCGCGCCGACCTGGACGTGGAAGTCCGCTACCACATCTTCTGCCAGTACATCTTCTTCAAGCAGTGGTTTGCGCTGAAGAAGTACTGCAACGACAACGGCATCGAGCTCTTCGGCGATATGCCCATCTACTGCGCGGAGGACTCCGCCGATACCTGGACGCATCCGGAAGTGTTCCAGCTGAACAAGGACCGCATCTCCACCCGCGTGGCGGGCGTTCCCCCGGACTGCTTCTCCGAGGACGGCCAGCTTTGGGGCAATCCCCTGTACGACTGGGTCGGCCTGTATGAGGACGGCTACGGCTGGTGGGTCGAGCGCATGCGCGCCATGGGCAAGATGTACGACCTGGTGCGTGTCGACCACTTCATCGGCTTTGCCAACTACTATTCCATCCCCTACGGCGCTCCCACCGCCAAGACCGGCGAATGGGTGCCCGGCCCCGGCAAGCGTCTGTTCGAAACCTTCTGGAAGGAGCTTCCCGGCCTCAAGATCATCGCCGAGGACCTGGGCGTGCAGAATGAGCGCGTCGCCCGGCTGCTGAAGTTCGTGGGCTATCCCGGCATGAAGGTGGCGACCTTCGGCTTTGGCGGCGGCGGGGATGACGACGCCAATCAGCACTTCCCCGGCAACTGGACGGAGAACTACGTCGCCTACACCGGCACCCACGACAATGACACCACCATCGGCTGGCTGAATACGATGGATGAGGCCACCATCAAGTCCGCCAAAGCATACCTTGGCGACTTCGAGACCGCGGAGGAAGGCGTGGAACTCTTCATGGACTGCGTCATCTCCGGTCCCTGCGATACCGCGATGCTCCCCATGCAGGACGTGCTGCACCTGGATGGTTCCGCCCGCATGAACCTGCCCGGCTGTGCCGGCGGCAACTGGGCCTGGCGCATGAAGCCCGGCGCGGCGTCCGATGAAGTCGCGGCGCATCTGTACGAGATGAACGCGAAAGCCAAGCGCATTTGATATACCGACACAAATAAACGGGTCGTAGACCCCTGGAGGTTGATCCCCTATGATGACTGCCAAGGAACTGCTCCAGCAGGCGGAAGCTCTGCTGATGATGAATGACCATACGACGCTGGAGAAGGCCAGCGCGACCCAGCTGCACAACGCCATCTCCACCGCTGCGATGATCGCCCTGTCCCCCACCTGGGCTGCCTGCGAGGATGCCCGTAACGGCAAGCGTCAGGCCTACTACATGTCCTCGGAGTACCTGATGGGCCGCATGGTGTACAACAACCTGTACTGCCTGGGCTATCTGGATGAGGTCAAGGCCCTGCTGGCTGAGCGCGGCGTGGACATCGCCGTGATGGAGGACATCGAGGACGACGCCTTTGGCAACGGCGGTCTTGGCCGTCTGGCGGCCTGCTTCCTGGACTCTGCCGTCACCATCGACGTGCCCCTGACCGGCTACGGTCTGCGCTACAAGTACGGCCTGTTCAAGCAGAGCTTCGAGGACGGCCGTCAGGTCGAATCCCCCGATGACTGGGCCAAGTTCGGCGATCCGTGGTCCATCCGCCGTCTGGATAAGTCCGTTATCGTCAAGATGGCCACCGGCGACGTGCGCGCGGTTCCCTACGACATGCCCATCGTCGGCTACGGCGCGAAGAATATCGGCACCCTGCGCCTGTGGCAGACCGAACCCATCAAGGCCGTTGACTTCTTCCAGTTCAACGAGCAGCGCTATGAACAGGCAGCCGCTGACCGCAACCGCGCCGAGGACATCGTCAAGTTCCTCTACCCCAACGACTCCCGCCGCGAGGGCAAGCAGATGCGCATCAAGCAGCAGTACGTGCTGGTGAGCGCCTCCCTGCAGGACATGCTGCGTTCCTACAAGGAGCGGCATGGCGACGACTACGCCTGGTTCGTGGAGGAGCATGCCGTTCAGCTGAACGATACCCATCCGGTCATGGCGATCCCTGAGCTGATCCGCCTGCTGATGGAGGACGACTTCACCTTCGAGGCCGCCTTCCAGATCGCCCGCGAGACCTTCGCCTACACCAACCACACCGTCATGCAGGAGGCCCTGGAGAAGTGGGACGCCGACCTGATGGCTTCCGTCTGCCCGGAGATCGTAGCGATCGTCCACATGATCAACGACAAGTTCAAGGCGGAGATGTACGAGAAGGGCTTCGAGGTCAAGAAGACCCGCTGCATCCTGTGGGACAACCAGATCCACATGGCTCAGCTGGCTGTGTACGCCTCCTACGCCACCAACGGCGTGGCCGCCATTCACTCCGAAATCCTCAAGGATGACGTGTTCGCCGACTGGTACGCCGTGTACCCCGAGCGCTTCCAGAACAAGACCAACGGTATCACCCAGCGCCGCTGGCTCGGCCTGTGCAATCCTGAGCTGGTGAAGCTGATCTCCTCCAAGATCGGCAACGGCTTTATGACCGACCTGTTCCAGCTGGAGAATCTCAAGCCTTACATTGACGACACCCTGGCGCAGGACTTCATCGCCGTCAAGCGCGAAAAGAAGGAGCAGCTGGCCGCCGAGATCCTCAAGAAGGAGGGCGTGAAGCTCGATCCTGACATGATCTTCGACATCCAGGTCAAGCGTCTGCATGAGTACAAGCGCCAGTTCATGAACGCGCTGAGCATCCTCAACATCTACTACAAGCTCAAGGACGGCAGCTTGACCGACTTCACCCCCACCGCCTACATCTTCGGCGCGAAGGCTGCCGCCGGTTATGCCCGCGCCAAGGCCGTCATCAAGCTGATCAACATGATCGCCGACATGGTCAACAACGATCCCCAGACTTCCCACCTGCTGAAGGTGGTGTTCGTGCAAAACTACAACTGCTCCTGGGCGGAAAAGATCATCCCTGCCGCCGACGTGTCCGAGCAGATCAGCCCTGCCGGCACCGAGGCTTCCGGCACCGGCAACATGAAACTGATGCTCAACGGCGCAGTGACGCTTGGCACCTTCGACGGCGCAAACATCGAGATCGTCGAGCAAGCAGGCCGGGAGAACAACTACATCTTCGGCGCGACGGTGGACGAGATCAACGCCATCAAGCCTTCCTACGATCCCCGCGCGATCTACAAGACCAACCCCGACGTGGCCCGTGTGCTGGATTCCCTGGTGGACGGCACCTTCCCCGATGAGGACGGCATGCTCAAGGAGCTGGCCAGCGCGATCCTGGTGGGCGCATCCTGGCATCAGCCCGACCACTACTTCGTCCTGCACGACTTCAACTCTTACATGGAGCAGAAGCTCCAGTGCAACCGCGACTACCGCGACAAGATCGCCTTTGCGAAGAAGTGCCTGATGAACGTCGCCAGCGCGGGCAAGTTCTCCTCTGACCGCACCATCAAGCAGTACGCAGAAGAAATCTGGCATGTTTGAGCAGTCTTCCTTTGCCGTGCTGCACAAACATCCTCTTTGCACTATGAAAGGCTCCCCCTTTAGCGGGGAGCCTTTTTGTGTCCAAATCTGCCCTTTTGCATAGTCTGTCATTGACGGCAGCTCATTCACACCTGCTGCCCGAAAGGATGATCCACCATGCCTGACCAGCCCTACCTTGTGGTCAAAGGAGTGTCCAAACGTTTCGGCGAAGGTGATAATGCCGTCGCTGCGCTTGATACAGTCAGTTTTACCCTGGATAAGGGCAAATTCCTGTCCATTCTCGGCCCCAGCGGCTGCGGAAAAACCACGCTGTTCAACATCATCGCCGGGCTGATCCCCCCTGATGAGGGCACAGTCACCCTCAGCGGCGAATCCCTCGTGATGAATCCCGGCCTGACCGGTTACATGCTTCAAAAGGACCTGCTCCTGCCCTGGCGGACGATCGCCGACAACATCACCCTGGCAAAGACGCTGCATGGCGTGCGCCGCCGCCGCGCCCTTGCGCAGGCTTCGTCCGATGTGCAGGCCTGCGGGCTCTCCTCCATGCTGAACCGCCGCCCTGACGAGCTCTCCGGCGGGCAGCGTCAGCGGGCGGCGCTGGTGCGCACCTTCCAGGCCGGCAAGGAGCTTCTGCTGATGGATGAGCCCTTCGGCGCGCTGGATCCCATCACACGGCTGCATCTGCAGCAGCTGCTCATGCGGCTCTGCCTCACCAAAGGGCTGACCATCCTCTTTGTCACCCATGATGTGGATGAAGCCCTGCTCCTTTCCGATGAGATCCTGGTGATGGGCTCTACGCCTGGGCGGATCATCGCCCGTCATCAGCTGCCGCAGGAGAAACCCCGCTCCCTGAGCACGCTGGCCCTGCCTGCGCTGACGGCCATGAAAGCCGACATCCTGACCCTGCTGGACGAGGAGGAGCACGATCATGAGAAGTAAGATCTTCGTACAGTGCTGGCGCTGGGGGCTGCTCGTTGCACTCATCCTCCTGTGGGAAGCAGGCAGCCGCGTGGGCTTCATCGACCCGTTCTTCTTCTCCAGCCCGTCGGAGATCGTCCGGACAGCCATCGTCAAGTGGCAGTCCGGACAGCTCCCCCGGGACATTGCGTACACCGCCGCCTCCACCCTGCTGGGCTTCCTGCTGGGCACGGTCATCGGCTCCGTCGTGGGGCTGATGTTCTGGTTCTCCCGGCCTGTGGCACTGGTGGCCGAACCCTGGCTGATCGTCCTCAACGCCCTGCCCAAGCTGGCGCTGGCCCCTGTGCTGGTCATCCTGACCGGCATCGGCTTTGAGTCCAAGGTGATCCTGGCGTTCCTGATGACGGTGGTGGTCGCCGCCATGTCCGCCTACGGCGGCGTACAGACCGTTGATTCCGCACTGGAAACGCTGCTGATCTCCCTGGGGGCAAAGCGGCGGCAGATCTTCACCCGGCTGGTCGTGCCTTCTGCCATGCCCTCCATCATCACGGGGCTGCGGGTGAACATCGCTTTGGCGATGGCAGGCTCCATCGTGGGTGAATTCATTGCATCGGATCGCGGCCTCGGGCGTATGATTGTGTACGCCGGGACGATCTTCGACCTGCCGCTGGTGTGGGTGGGTGTGGTGGTTTTGTCCATCGTGAGCGTCGCCATGTACGCAGGTGTGGTGCTGCTGGAAAAGCTGCTGCTGCGCCGCTGGACAACTGCCCGGTGAATCCAACAGGAGGTGTATCCCTTGAACCGCTTTCTTTGCCTGACCCTTGCACTGTTGTTTTCCATCCCCTGCTGCTTCGCTGAGGAGACCGCGTCCCTCACGCCCCTCACCGTCGCTGAGCCCGTCCACCTGATCGGTTATCTGCCGCTGTACGTCGCCATCCACGAAGGCTATTTCGCCGAGGAAGGCCTTGACGTGACCGTCGTACAGGCCACCGGCGGCGCACACGTGACCGCCGTCGTCAGCGGCGACGCCTTCGCCGTCATCGGCGGGGTGGACAGCTACAACTTCGCCAATGCGGCCGGTACATCCGACCCCATCCTGGCTATCTGCAACTGCGTCAACCGGGCCAATGTGTACCTCTTTGCGCGCACCGGCCTTGTGCCTGCTTCCGATTCCGACGCGGACATGGCGGCCTTCCTGAAGGGCAAGACCATCATCGCCGGGCGTTACGGCGGCTCGCCGAACGTACTGACCCGCTATCTGGTCAAGTCCGTCGGCCTTGATCCTGATACGGACGTGACCTTGCTGGAGAACGCCGACGCATCCACCGTGACCGCGATGCTGCAGTACGGTCAGGGCGACATCGGCAACGGCGGTGAACCGCAGATTTCCGAGGGTGTGACGGCAGGCATCTTCGAGGAGCCTTTCGTCAAGTTCCCCGACCTGGGCGACTACGCCTACTCCGTCATCGGCGTGAAGCAGTCCAGCATTGAGAATGATCCCGAGACCTGCGCTGCCTTTGTCCGGGCGATGCTCCGCGCACTGAAGACCGTCCAGACGGATCGCGCCATCGCCGAGAAGGTGCTGGTGATCGAATTCCCCACCCTCACCGACGAGGGCCGCAAAGCCGCGCTGGATCGCGCTTACGAAGATCATCTCTGGAGTGCGGACGGCATCATCAGTCAGCAGGCGGTGGACACCTGCATGGAGGTCGTGAGCGTTTCCGGCCTGTACGATGGCGGCTGGGATTACACGAAGATGGTTGACATGCAGTTCGTCGAGGCCTGCACATCCACAGCTGAATAACCAAAGGCCATGCTCCCATTTGCGGGAACATGGCCTGTTTTTATGATGAAAATGGGTCATGACCAATTGCAGCGAGCATGACCCGGAGGATAGAATGGATCACTTATTCAGTCTTTGTGCCGCAGCAGCAGGAGCAGCTGGCACAGGATCCGGAGCAGGTGGAGCCGCTGGATCCGCAAGCGCCGCTGTCAGGGCAGCCGATGCACTTCTTGCCGCTTTTCTTGGCCTTGTACACATAGAAGCCGGCGCCCGCCACGATGGCGGCAAGAACCAAGATGATGATGATATCCGTCATGGGAACGCCTCCTTTGCTTGATCAGGCACGCGCCTTGAGCTGGTGCTCATCCTTCAGGTGCTTGTTGGTATTGATGATAATGCCGGTGATGAAAGCTGCGATGGCAGCCACCACGATCAAACCAGGGATGAAGCCCGCGCCGAAGGAACCAGTGGTGATCAAAGTACCGATCTGGTAGACGAGGTAGCCCACAGTGAAGCCCACACCCATCTGCAGACCGATACCGCCCCACAACCACTTGGCGCTCTTCATTTCCGCATTCATCGCACCGATGGCCGCGAAGCACGGGGGCGTAAACAGATTGAACATCAGGTAGGCCAACGCAGCCACCTTTGTCAGGCCGAAGACAGCCGCGACCTCCGCGCCAGCGCCCTCCATCAGGGCCAGCTCCTCGGTGTCGATCAGGCTGGAGATGCCGTAGCACACAGCCAGCGTGCCCACGACGTTCTCCTTGGCGATGAAGCCAGTCACCGCAGCCGCAGCCAGCTGCCAGGCATGATAGCCCACGATCGGGATCAACACATAGGCGAAGGGATTGGCGATGGTCGCCAGGATGGAGGTGTTCTCCATGCCTTCCTCAACGGCCTGGAAGGACCAGTTGAACAGCTGCATGACCTGCACGGCGGTGTTGCACAGCAGGATGATGGTACCAGCCTTGACAATGTAGGCCCAGCCGCGGCTCAGCATGGACTGGGCAGCGCGGACGATGGAAGGCACCTTGTACTCAGGCAGCTCAATGATGAAATAGGACTTGCGCACCTTGTGGCCGGTGATCAGGTTGATCAGCAGCGCGCCCAGGAAGATCAGCAGAATGCCGGCAAAGTACATCAGCGGGCCGACCCAGGTGGCGTCGGAGAAGAATGCACCGGCAAACAGCGCGATCACGGGCAGCTTCGCGCCGCAGGGCATGAAGGGCGCCAGCATTACCGCTGCGCGGCGTTCACGCTCGTTGCGGATGGTACGGGCCGCCATCACGCCGGGCACAGCGCAGCCGGTGGTGATGACGAAGGGGATCACGGACTTGCCGGACAGGCCGACCTTCTTGAAGATCGGATCCAGCACGACGGTGGCGCGGGCCATGTAGCCGCAGTCCTCCAGCAGGGCGATGAGGAAGTACATCACCATCACCAGGGGCAGGAAGCCGATAACCGCGATCACGCCGCCGATCACGCCGTCCACCAGCAGGGTCTGCAGGATGTCGGACGCGCCGGAGACCAGCTCAGCCACCCAGCCCTGGAAGCCTTCCAGCCAGGCCACGAGGGTATCCGCCAGCCAGGGGCCGAAGGAAGCCTGGGAGAACCAGAACACGAAGTACATCACCGCCGCAAAGATGAGCAGGCCCAGGATGGGGTGGGTCACCACGGCGTCGATCTTGTCCTGGAAGTTGGTGTCAGCGGTCTTGACCTTGCGGGTCTCGACCTGCTTGACGATGCCGTTGACGAAGGTGAAGCGGGCACGGTCAGCCTTTTCGACCTCAGCCTTGTTGGTCAGGTCGATATCGCCCTGGGTGTAGGGAGCCTTCTGATCCTTGCCGGCCTGAGCAACAGCGGTCTTGATGACCTCGGCCAGGCCCTCGTTGGTGGTGGAAACCGTATCCACCACAGGGCAGCCCAGCGCCGCGGCCAGCGCCACGGTATCGATCCGGGTCTGCTTCTTCTCGTTAACGTCCGCCTTGTTCAGGGCGACGACCATGGGGATCCCCAGCTCCAGCAGCTGCGTGGTGAAGAACAGGCTGCGGGAAAGATTGGTGGCGTCCACGATGTTGACGATCACGTCGGGATGCTCGTTGCGGACGTAGCCGCTGGTGATGCTCTCCTCGGACGTGAAGGGAGACATCGAGTACGCGCCGGGCAGGTCAACAGCGATCAGATCATCGCGGCCGTTGGCGTAGGCCTTCTTGACCGCGTGCTCCTTACGTTCCACGGTCACGCCCGCCCAGTTACCGACCTTTTCGTTGCGGCCGGTCAGGGCATTGTACATCGTTGTCTTGCCGCTGTTGGGATTACCCGTCAGTGCAATTCTCATGGGGATTCCTCCTTGATCTATATACAGGTTCATGGAAACGCAGTTGTAGTTAGGGGCGGCTAACCCATCCCCCGAAAGAAGATCAGCCTGATCCCCTTCCCGAGGCATTACACCTCAATGGCCGCGGCCAGCTGATCGTCAATGGAATATCGTGCATCCTTCACCGCAATGGTGCAGCTGCGCCTCTTGCGGCTGACCACGGTGATCGGCTCTCCTGAGTAGCAGCCCAGGGAGAAGAGGAACTGGTTCAATTCCTCGTCATCGGTCACGATCGAACGGATGATGTATTCCTTGCCGGTTTCGGCTTCCCACAGGGTCATGTTCATCCCTCCATCGCAGAATCTCGGGCAGTTAGGTTTATCTAACGCCGGAGTTATCATAGCACCGCAAACCGGGTTTGTCAAGGGCTTTTCGGCAGTTTTTTCACAAAATGTGAGTTTTGTCTAATTCTTTTAAGGTCATAAGTGTTAAATGCGGCTCATTCCTACCATACTTGACAAATCGCAGCACTCAGGCGTATAATGATTTATTATCGGAAAGGCGGACATCATGCGTAGATTGCTGTTGATATTGCTCCTGCTGCTGCCACTGACAGCCCTGGCAGAGGAGACGATCACCATCACCTTCCTCGGCGACTGCACCATCGGCGGCGAGGACAGGCTGAAGGAATTCGACTACTCCTTTGACGGATACCTCCGGCAGCATGGGTACGATTACTTCCTGGAGAAGGTTCAGCCCATTATCAGCCAGGACGACCTAACCATCGCCAACCTGGAAGGCTGCTTCATCAATTATGAAAGCGCTGCGGTGGAGAAAACCTACAATTTCCGCGGCAACAAGGATTACGTGCAGGTGCTCACCGGGTCGAGCGTGGAAGCTGTCAGCGTCGCCAACAACCACATCATGGATTACGGCTACGACGGCGTCACCCATACGGTGGACGCCCTGGATACCGCTTCCCTGCCCTGGTTCGGCACCTTTGAAGCCCGGGAACAAACCTGGATCTGGGAAAAGGGCGATATCAGGATCGGCTTCGTCAGCATGGAGATCAGCTACTGGTATTACCGGCATCGCAATCTGCTCAAAGGACAGGTGCAGAGCCTGCGTGATGCAGGCTGCGATGTGGTCATCTGTGTGATGCACGGCGGCGAAGAATACCGGGCACGCCATCTGCGCATCCAGGAGCAATTTGCCCATGCGGTGCTGGATTACGGCGTGGACATCATCGTGGGGCATCATCCCCATGTGCTGCAGGGTGTGGAGGTTCGGGACGGCAAAAGCATCTGCTACTCCATCGGCAATTTCGTCTTTGGCGGCAATGCCACGGTACGGGCTCCCTACACAGCCATGTTCCAGTTCACATTGTCCTTCTCGGAAGAGGGCGAGTATCTGGGGCATCAGCTGAATATCATCCCTGCCCTGCCCTCGGGCAACAAGGAGAACAACAACTACCAGCCTGTGCTTGCCACCGGAGCGGATGCGGAAACGGTCATGGCACAGATCCAGCATGACACCAGGTTCACACTTAACCCTTATGTGGAAGGAGTCGGCGCTATGCAGGACTTCATCCCGGCTCAGCCCCAATATGAGGAGGAATAATGATGAAAAAGTCGATCATCGCAATGCTCCTGCTGCTCAGCCTGCTTGTGACAGGCCTGGTTTACGGCGAGGACGCGCCCCAGAAAGTAAGCTATCTTGGCAAGTTCACCTGCGACGCGGACGTGGAGTACATCAACATGGATAAAGTCCGTGTTACAGACATGGACGCCTTCGTGGCCTTCCTGCGCAAGCTCCCCAATGTCAAAAAGGTGGACATGTTCAACACCAACATCTACACCAAGGACATTGACCGGCTGGCAGAAGCCTTCCCGGATATCGAGTTCGGCTGGACGATGCGCATCGGCGATCACTGGGTCCGCACGGATGCCACCGCCTTCTCCACCCTGCACAACAACCGTTCCACCATGCACTCCGAGAAGCAGTTCAAGTACCTCAAGTACTGCAAGAACCTGGTTGCGCTGGATATCGGCCACAACGCTGTGCGGGATCTTTCCTTCCTCTACGACCTGCCCAATTTGAAGGTGCTGATCCTCGCCTGCAACATTGAGCTGAAGGACATCACCCCCGTTGGCAGCCTGACCCAGCTGGAATACCTGGAGCTGTTCAAGAATGACATCAACGACATCTCCTGCCTGGCCAACTGCACCAACCTGATCGACCTGAACATCTGCTTCAACCGCATCAAGGACTGGACACCCCTGCACGGGCTGGACAAGCTGGAAAGGCTGTGGCTCTTCAACAGCAACAACTGGTCGGATCAGTACCCGGTGGACAAGGAGGTCGTCAAGGCTCTCAAGGAGAACCTTCCCAACTGCCATGTGGATTCCACTTCCTACTCCACCCTGGGTGGCTGGCGCGAGCATGACCGCTACTACGTTATCTTCCACATGTTCAAGTACGGCGAGTACATCCCCTTCTCCCGCGGCCAGGAGATCAAGCAGAAGTACCCCGACGGCATCAACCTCAACTAAGGCATAAAAACCGCAGGTCCGGCAAATGCGCCTGGCCTGCGGTTTTTCTTATTCAGCTTTGTTGAGCCTGCGGTATGCCAGCAGCGAGAGCCCTGCCATGCAGCCCAGCGCCGCGATCATGATCGCGTAGCAGCCCATCGTAGGGATATCGATGCCGAAGAGGAGCTTGTTGTCCAGCGTGAACTCCATCCAGATCAGCACCGCCGCACACAACAGGCAGCCCAACGCCGGCAGGTAGCCTGTGAGCTTCCGACTGCGGATGCAGGGGTACAACGTGATCGCAAAGACGATCAGCGCGCACAGTAGCTGCTCAATGCGGACAAAGCCCCAGGCCATGTACTTGCCCAGGATCTGCTCGGTGAAAATTTGAGGCAGCGCGAGGAAGAAGGCGGTATGCAGAAAGACCCGACCGGGCGCAAAACTGCCGCGATGGCTGATCACAAAGGACGCCGCAGCGCACAGGAGCGCCAGCACAGCCTCCAGCATGAACACCGCATAGGCAACGTTGAGAACCATGCCGTAGGCCTCCACCTTCACCGCCAGCGGGAAGAACTGCAGCGCTTCATTCTCCACCACGCCGCCCATGCCGATCATGGCCAGAGGATCCAGCAGGCCCTCGCTGGCGCGGGCAATGGCAACCATCAGCGCACCACAGGGCGCAAAGGCGTCCAGCAGGGTGCTCCCCTTCTGCCCGGTGATCTTCGCCGTCAGCAGGATGGCCAGCACCACGCCTGCACAGCCACCCAGGAAGCAGAATTCCTCCGGCTTGGTGGACAGCAATCCGCCCAGGCCGTCGTAGCGTACAGTGATGTCGCGGTACTCCAGCAGGAAATAGCTGATGCGCGCCAGAACTACCCCCAGCACGGCTGAAAGAGGCAGGGCGATCAGTGCAGTCATGGGCTTCACGCCGCAGCGGCGAAGCTTCCATGCAAAGAAACCGGCGCAGAGAACCGCGCCGATCGCAAGAGCCAGAATGTAGGTCGTCTTCATTTGCAATCTTCCTTACTTGCCGTCCCAAGCAGAGGCAAAATAGATGATGTCGCTGATGTCGCGGGTATTCTGGTTTTCCTTATCGTTGACCTTTTCGTTATTGAAGATGAGCATGGTGGAGTCGCCGCCGTCCAGGTTATAAGCGGTCACTGCGCCAAGCTCCTTGGCCAGCTGGGCAAACTGCAGCAGATCCATGCCTTCCGAACCACGCAGCGGACCGGCACAGCACAGGGCCATGTACTCCAGCGGACCGGTCTGGGCAATGCACATACGCTGCCGCTTGGATTCCGGAGCCAGCCAGTAGCTGGCGTCCAGGCTGCCGATCTCACCGTCCACCACCAGCGCGGGGCCAAAGTGGAAGGCGTCGATCAGCTTTTTGCCCTTGTAGACAGCGGGTACCTCACCCTTGTCCGGCACCAGGAAGATGTGGAAGTCACCATCTTCATCAATGGCCAGCACGTCGCGCTCCTTGCGTAGCTTGTCGCGGTAGAGCACGCCCTGTCTCATCACGATGCCGTAGGGATAGTAGGAGAAGTAGTCGCCATCAATGGCGAGCACGGCGTTCTGACGCTTGGCGATGTACTGGCCCTTGACGGCGTATTCCACCTCGAAGGTCGCCGCTGCCGCCGTACGCAGCTGAGATGCATGGCCGATCTTGATCCTGGCCAGCCAATAATCGCAATTGTCCTTGCGGCCGCTTTCGATCACCACATGCAGCGTCGGGTCCCGATATTCAGTCTCACTGATATAATTGGCCTGGTTGACCGGCTTGCCGGGGGTAAAGTCCACCGGGAGCGTCGGAACCTCCTCTGCCAGCACCGCCGGAACACAAAGCGCGAGCAGCGTCAGCCACACCAGCACAGCTTTCATAAAACGCAAGATATAGTCAGCACCTTTCGTGACATATTCATCTTAAATATTATATCGGAATCCCCAAACGATGTCAACCGACTGCGCAAGATTTAAGATTTGTTACATCTGCACCTTTTCTCGCCGTCAGCATTGATGAGTACTGCCTTCCCCGCCAGGGAGCACACCTGATCAACAGGAGGTCGTCCCCATGCTGCTGGCACTGCTCATCGTCCTCATGCTGACGCTGCCTGTATCCCCCGCTTTTGCGGCTGATCCGCCATCGGAAGCCGTATCTGCTCATCTTTTCGGCACAGACGCGCCCTTTGCCGGACGGCTGTATGTGGAATCCATTGGCGTCGACGTGGCGCTGTACCGCACCCTCAGCCAGGAAACGGTGGATCGGGTGGATTCCGCAGCCTATTTTGACCTCGACGGCGCCCGCGGGCATATGATCATCGCTGACCACTGCACGCAGGCCTTCCGCGACCTGGCAAAGTCAAGGCTGGCTCCACGGCATGCGTCGTCGCGGCGGATGGCAGCACCGCTTACTACGAGTGCACAGCGATCTTCAAGGGCCACAACACCGGTGGCGGCATCACAGACTGGCAGGGCAACAGCGTCATCGGTCAGTCCGATCTGCTGATGTACACCTGCTTTGACGGATGGCGGAACGTCTGGGTCGTGCTATGGATCAAAACAGTCTCCCCCGAGGAGCTTGCCGCACAGCAGCTCCTGACCCGCTTCGGTGACGATATGGATGCCCTCATCAACGAGCTGCTTCAGTATCCTGCGAGCACATCGACCAGCCCGGAGGAAATCGAACTCACCCTGCACACGCCTGCTCCACAGTGATCGGTACGGCGAAACACCCCGCCTTCCCAAATCGATCATTTACTTCACAGCTTAACATGAGTGAAATGGCACTGCATGAGCACATCGATGCCCAGGCAAATAAGAACATTTCCAGTTTGCTGGAACTATCCTATTCAGATAACACAATCATCACGCTGGAAGTCGCAGCCTCGCCCATAACACTCAACAGCGCTGTGAATTGATCGATACCATACGTGATGCTGCTGTGTTTGGTCTTTGTTGGGAGCACTAATTGAAACGCCAATGCTCTGCACCAACAAAACGTCGCACCGCCTTGACACAGCTGGCTTTGCGCTGTGTACGCAACTCCGTGCCTGCATTTTTCAACGTTTTCCTTTCAGGCAATGCATCATACGCAACAAAAAACCGCAAGCTCAGCATTTGCAAGGCTTGCGGCTTCAAGTGGGATTAGTAGGGCTCGAACCTATGACCTCCACGATGTCAACGTGGCGCTCTAACCAACTGAGCTATAATCCCATATTCGGTTTGTTTCGGGCAGTTGCGCCGTCAACGTTGTATATATTATCACAGGTACGGCAAAGTGTCAAGGGGGGAAATGAAAAATTTTCAGATTTCTTTGAAAAACTGCCGGCGGACCGTAGTAGTGCCGCCGGCAGTTATACTTATATCACTTATTGCCCAGCAGATTTCCCAGCACGTCGCCGATCACGTCCTCCACCTTGTCGGACACGTCCGCGCCGCCCAGCAGTCCGCCCAGGAAGCCCTCCTCCTTGCCCTTGAGGATGTTCAGGGCGCGCTTCTTCGCATCCGAATCCGCCTGGCGGTAGGCCTCCACCAGCTTGCGCTCGGTGGCAGTCACCTTCATGGTGCTGTTGGCGCTGGCAGGTGTTTTTGCAGTCGCGGTCTTCTTGGCAGTCGTGTTCTTTTTGGCTGAGCCGCTCTCCGCCTTGGCCGCGTCGATCAGGCTGGCCTGGGTCACGCCGGTGATGGTGGCGATCTTCTTCAGCTGTGCCTGGGTGAGATCCTTTTCGCCGCGCTCGGCGAGGCTGATGTCGCTGGCAGACAGGCCGCTGATGCGCCGTGCCAGCTGCTCCTGCGTCATGTCCGCACCTGTACGTGCAGCTTTGATGAGCTTACCAACTTTCTTCCCCATGGAGATTCCTCCTTTGTCGTTTGAACGCAGTTATTTCAGGCTTTGGGGCGTCAGCACCGCGATCTCCGGCTGACACATCAGGTCACCCTTTGCCACGCGGAGCAGGCCGATCTCTTCGGCAGGGGTATCAAACAGCCTGGTGAATTCCGTTACCGGGGCAATGGGCCAATCCTCGTTGACGCAGGTTTTGTAATGCATGGGCAGGATGACGCGCGCCTGCAGAAGCTCGGCCGTCGCCTTTGCCTGGGCTGCGTCGATGGTGAAGAAGCCTCCCACCGGGACCATCAATACGTCGGCAGCGCCCAGCGCTTCGGCCTGCGCGGCGGTGGGGATGTGTCCCAGATCGCCCAGATGAAGGGCGTTCAGGCCCTCTGCACGGATGGAGAACAGCAGCGTCCTGCCGCGCTTCGTACCCTTCGCGTCGTCGTGGAAGGCCTCCACCGCGATGACGCTCGCACCATCGCCCAGATCATATTCGCCGGACGCGTCAATCACGCGGGGCGCACCGGGAATGGTATCCACCGCGCTGTGGTCGTGATGGCCGTGGGAGACCAGCACCACATCCGCTTTGACGGACGTGACCGGATAACCGCAAGTGGCGTCGTAGGGATCGGTGACGATACGCAGGCCGTTTTCCAGCTCAATGAGGAACTTGGCATGGCCGATGCAGGTGAAGATCATCGTTTTCTCCTCCTCAGGTGTAGAACATGTGGCAGGCGCAGCACAGATAGGGCAGCAGCGCACCGGGCAAAGGCTGATGAATCCTCAACTTTGCGGCGAATTCCCCGTGGAGCTGTCCGCACAGCCGCTCAAAGGACAGCCTGCCGGCCTCCGCCGCCTTCACGACAGCGCGGATGGCGTCCTCCGCAGCCCCATCCTCCTGGTGGCGCAACAGCAGCGAAATACAGCAGCCGCACTCCCCTATCAAAGCTGTCGGGAGAGAATACTCCGGCACCGGAACATCCGCATCCAGGGTAAGCCAGCCCTTTTCCTCGCGGACGTTCCAGCCCAGCGCCTCCATGTCAGCCACAAAGACGCGAACGGCTTCCGGCTCTGCGATCATCGGCAGGTCGGTGGCAAAGAGGGCGTCCGGCGCATCGGAGCGCCGCAGAGCGGGTTTGCGTTTGGCCGGCACGGCATAAAGCACGCCCTGCACCTGGGCCCTGAGCCCCGTCAGCATGGCTGGCTGCTTTCCGCGCAGAAGCTCACGTCGATGCACTGCACCGCAGAGTAGCTGCCCTGCATATCCAGCTGATATTCCAGATGGATGCTGCCGCAGTCCTCCGCCAGCTTGCACTGCACCTGCATGGCGTACAGCGCTAGGCCCAGATCGCCAAAGGGAGTATGATAAGCGCCCTCAAAGCGGCGGTCCTTGACAAAGACCATGGTGGTGCCGTAGTCGCCCATGCGGGTCATGGTGACACGAGGGCCGTCCTTTGGCTGAATGTTGAGGATGACGTCCGTTGAGACAGTTTCGCCGGTATCGTCCTGCTGCACCTCCTGATATCGAAGCATGCAGCCGTCGGTGGTGGGGCGCAGCTTGCCGTGGCACAGCAGCCGTACGGGCTGCTCCTTTTCGCCGTGCTCACCCCGGGCATAGCTCTGCAGGGTGACGATCACGGGGATCATTTTGGTTTCCATAGGCTTCCTCCTTCGTAGACAAGGATATTATAGCACAGATTTTCCTCTTGCACAATCGGTGATGTTGGCGTATCATACATATAACATATGTTGTGGAGGAATGACCCATGCGCTTACAGGCCCGGGCGAAAATCAACTGGACGCTGGACATCGTCGGCCAGCGGGCGGACGGCTATCACCTGATGGACATGCTCATGCAGACAGTGACCCTCGCGGACGAGATAACCCTGTCTCCAGCCGATACGATCACCCTGACCACTGGCGGCTCTCCCCTGCTGCCCGCGGACGAAAAGCACCTGAGCTACCGGGCCGCTATGGCCCTGAAGCAGCACACCGGCTACACCGGCGGCGCGGCCATCCATGTGGAGAAGCACATCCCCGTGGGCGCTGGCATGGGCGGCGGCAGCGCGGACGCCGCGGGCGTGCTCATCGGGCTGAACAAGCTGTGGGGGCTGAATCTCCCCCAGGAGGAGCTGGAAGCCATCGGCCTTACGCTGGGCGCTGACGTGCCGTTCTGTCTTCGCGGCGGCCTCACCCGCACCACCGGCATCGGCGAAGTGATGGAGGATCTCCCCTGCGGACGCTGCTGGCCCCTGGTGGTCATCCAGCCCTGCGAGGGCCTCTCCACCAAGGAGATCTTCACCGCCTATCACGAAGGCGTGGTGGCCGCCCGTCCGGATAACGATTCTGCCGCCGCCGCGCTGGCAAATGGCGATCCTGCTGCCCTGTCCGCCGCGATGGCGAATGTGATGCAGCCCGTCAGCGAAGCGCGCCGCCCCGGCATCCACGAAGCCATCGAGGCTTTGAAGGCGCATGGCGCATTTGCCTCGCAGATGACCGGCAGCGGCTCGGCGGTGTTCGGCGCTTTCGCGGACGAAGCCAGCGCTGACAACGCCTTTGGCATCCTGCGCAGCCGCTGGGAGCGCGTGTATCTGTGTTCAACCTGTATGGAAAGCGTGGTATTTGACGATGCTGATCAAAACTGACCGACTGCTGATCACCGACTTCACCCCGGACATGGCGCGCGCCGTGCATCTGGGTTCCCTGGATGATGACACGCGCCGTTTCCTGCCGGACGAGGTCTTCGAGACAGAAGAGATCGCGTCCGCTGTGATCGCTGACCTGATGGACTGTTACGCCGGCACGGAGGGCCCCTTCGTCCACCCGATGCTGGCGGAGGGCGTGTATGCGGGCTATGTGCAGCTCGTCCCCCAGGATGACGGCTGGGAAGTCGGCTATCACACCGTGAAATCCATGGCTGGCCGTGGCTATGCGACCGAAGCGGTTCGCGCCTTCCTGCCGGTGATGATGGCCAGGCTGTCCCTCTCCCAGGTCGCAGGCATTTGCGACGCGGAGAACAAAGCCTCCATCCGCGTGCTTGAGAAATGCGGCTTCACCCGCGTATATGAGGGCGAAGGGCTGTACCAGGGCGAGACGCGACCCATCGTGAAAATGATCTTTACCAAGTGAAAGAAGGCTCTGCGCATGACGCAGGGCCTTTTCTCATGCCGGGCCATTCACTCCGACCGCTACCTCCCAGCGAATCCCGCGATACGTTTCCGGCCAGTTCAGCGCATGCCATGTCGCCATATCGCGAGTATGCAGGATGGCCTGCCGTCCCAGCCCCAGCGCATCGCAGCCACCAGAGGACAGGCGCATCAGCAGTGCCAGCAGCGCATCGGCAAGGACCTGCTCGAGGCCATCCTCCGTAAAGGAAGAGGCGGTTGCGGACAGGTTCACCGCCACGCTGGCGGCAGTGAAATCCTCCGACAGGCGGATATAGACGGACGCATCCCGCACCACCGCTGAACCGCCCGGGAAATCCAGCTGCAAGGATTTCGCATGTCCCAGCAGCAGCGAAAGGAGGGGGATCTCATCCGGCATAAGTGGGACGCCGTCCATTGTGTACCCGCCCGCCAGGATGAGCTCCTGCCCCTCCAGCGACAGCGCCGCCAATACCGGCGATTGCCGCTCGCCCAACCGTAGCACATCTGCAAGAGCGGCCGGTAGGATGGCCCCTTGCTCCACGCGAGCAGTCAGCATCAGGTCGAGCGCCTTGGACAGGCGCGCTCCTGCGGCAGGTTTGAGCGCCTCCGCAATGTCCTTGAGAGGCGTATCAGTCAAGGCCACAGCGCATTGCAGGCGCATGTCATGACGGTCTGCCAGGGTCGCAAGCAGCGCGGGAAGCTCACCGTTTCTCGCAAGATCAACATCCGCTGCAAGCAATCGCAGTTGGGACAAATTGATCCTCATCGGTGCAGCTGCGTCCATTGCCGACAATGCCGCAGCGAAGGTCTCTCCTTCTCCTGTAACAGTCATGTAACCGCCGCCAGTCTGGTACGTCGGGATGCGTCCATGCACACGCCAGACCTCCGTTTTCTCCACGCACAGCGCAACCGCAAATGCCCGCTCCTCATCAGGCAAAGCCGTGCAGGCTGAACACAGGATCAGCGGAAGCATTAGAAATATCAAGGTTTTCACACATTTTTCCTCCTGATCGCGGCAATGGGGGCACACAGGATCGCCAGCCCTGCCAGAGGAAGCAGCAGCCAGGGCTGCACCATCGCCAGGCAATCCCACAGCAACGCAGCATCCCCCATCTGCGTCAGGATCAGTCCTGCCAATGCGACATGAGGCAGCCAGGTCGGCGCCTGGCGCAATGGTGCGCAGATGCTTTCTGTAGCTGCCTGAACCGCCGCCCCAATGGACAAAAATGTCGTCATCATCAGCAAGCACAGGTAGCAGATCCGCAGTGCATTGGGGGCATATTTCATGGGCAAAAGCAGCAGCGAAGCTACGCCGGTCTGCCGGGAAAGCAGCTCCTGCGGAACAGTCAGCGCCAGCAGCAGGAGCACAGCCACAGCAGCAAATGCGGGCAGCACCGCGCTCCGCAGGCGCCCTTGCCGTACGGGCGGAACGGTCAGCAGCAGCGCCACCGGCCATGCCATCCCGGCCCCCGCTTTCAGAGCAGGCAGCAGGTCGGCCTCGTTCCCATGCAGGGGGAAGAGGTGATCAAGGCGCACGTCGGGCAGCAAGCAAGTTGCCGTCAACACGGCCACGACAACCATCCCCCATCGCAGAAAATGCGCTGCGCGCGGCAGGCCTTCCCGGTGCAGGGAGAACAGCAGCGCGCCGCCGGTCAGCAGCGCCAGGGTGAATGGCGTTCCCCGCGTGCCCACCCCCTGGGTGAACAGGGTGATCAGCGCGGTCATGCTGGATAACCCCTCCAACAGCAGCAGCGCCGCCAGCACTACGGCGAGCACCCATGCGCCAACCGTTCCGAGGCATATTCGGACAGCTTCTGTCAGCGTTTTGGCGCGTGTGAAGCTCATTGCGAGACGCAGCAGCGCCGCCACGGCAAAGCCCGGCAGCAGGCAGAGCAGCATCACCCACCACGCCGACGCACCGCACAAGGGCAGCACCCGCGTCATGGCCGTCCGCCAGATGGACACGCCGCACAGCAGCCGCAGCAGCGTCAGCCGGGCGCGGTTTTCCCCGGCCAAGCGGGATGCAAGCTGTCTCATCGGTTCCTCCTGTCCCAGCGGCGCATGGGGCCGCGCACCCGCAATCGGTCGTCGGCGGCGCTCAGCCAGGTGCGCCAGCGCTGCGTCCACAGCGGCCCGCGGATGAGGCCGTCCGTGTTATGGGCCCTCTGCGGGCTGTACGGCGCTGCAAAGGGCGAGCCGAGGCTCGTCAGGCTGCACAGGCGCACCGCCCCCACGGCGATCATCAGCACCATGCCATACACGCCAAAGGCGCTGCCTGCCAGCACCAGGAGCAGCTGCCCAATACGCAGCGCGATCCCCAGCGAGTAATCCGGCACAGCATAGCTGCCCAGGCTCGCCACCGCCACGACGATCAGCAGCAGCGGATGCACCAGATGCGCATCCACCGCCGCCGAACCAAGGATCAGTCCGCTGACCGTCCCCAGCGTTGAGCCTACGACGGAAGGCACACGGGTGGCAGCCTCGCCGATCAGGTTGAACATGACCAGCATGACCGCCGTTTCCACCGGGATCGAAAAGGGCACGGAAGCCTGGCTCTCCAGGATGGAGGTCAGCAGCGTGACCGGCAGCGCCTCTGGGTGGAAGGTGACGAAGGCCACGAACAGCCCCGGCAGCAGCAGCGCGCACAGCAGCCCCAGCAGGCGGATCGACCGCATGAAGGTACCGTACTGAAACCGGGCGGAGGTGTCGTCCGGGGTGTGCAGCAGGTGCCAGATGCTCGCCGGCAGCACCAGCGCCTGGGAGGAGCCGTCCAGCAGGAGCACAATCTGCCCTTCCAGCAGCATGGAGGCAGCGCGGTCAGGCCGCTCGGTCAGAATACACTGGGGTAGCAGCGCGTAGGGCCTGTCCTCCATGAGCTGCTGCAGCGCGCCGATGGACAGCACATGGTCGGTGCGGATGCCGTCCAGCCGGGCTTTCACGCGGGACAGCGTCGTTTCATCCGCCACGCCATGAAGGTACATGATGCACATTCCCACGGGATAGCGGCCGCCGATGGTACGCATTTCGCCGATGAGGTCGGGCGTGGGCAAGATGCGGCGGATCAAGGTGATGCAATCCCGCAGGGATTCGTTGAATCCCTCGTGTGGACCGAGGACGACCTGCTCCGTCAGCGGCGGCGAGATACCCCGGCGGACGAACATCCGCACATCGAAGCCCAGCGCCGCCGTCATGCCCTCCACAAAAACCACCGCGCGGCCCGTCAGCGCCTGGGTGACGGCTTCTGAAATGGTCGCCGCGGACTGAACGTCCGCGTTGTACACAGCCTGCCGCAGTGCTTCCGACAGGTCAGCAGGGACAGACTCGTCCCGCAGCGCAGTCAGAGGAGTGAGGACATAGTGCTGCAGAAAATCCGCCGAGCACAGGCCCTCGGCGTAATAAAGGGACGCATCCCTTCCGAACACGCAAAAGTGCCGGACCTTCATGTCCGGGTTGATATCACGATGAAGCGCCGCGTCCATGCGGCGGCAGTTATCGGCAATGGAGGACGTGATGGGCATGGCTACCTCCGTAGGGTTGGGAGAGCAGGCAATCCCGAAGACGCCCGCTCCCCCATCGTCATCTTACCAGCGGCACTTGTAGGAGTTGCACTGGCTCTCATCGGCCTTGCCGTTGCAGCAGTTCTGCTTGGGCGCGACCTGAATGTCGGTCAGCTGGCACATGCCGTCCTTGGCATGGTGCTGGCAGCTTTCCACGGAGCAATGGATGGACTGGTTGTTCTTCGCGTTCATGCTGATGCCCTCCAAAGATGTTGTCGCCCTGCGGCGCAGTACTCATTCTGCCCAGGATTGGGCTTGTGATTCGGCACAAAATGTGGTATGCTGAATGTGCTGCAGGCGTTGGACTTCCTTTCCGATAGCCACAGCAAAAACATTCACAGGAGGCGCTTTTATGTTCAAAAAGCTGCTGACCACCCGTTCCCTGTGCGTAAGTGCCGTGATCGCTGCGCTTTACGCCGCTTTGACCCTGCTGCTGGCGCCGATCTCTTACGGCGGCGTGCAGTGCCGACTCTCCGAGGCAATGACGCTGCTGCCGATGATCCTGCCCCAGGCGATCCCCGGACTTTTCGTAGGCTGCCTGATCGCCAACCTGTACACCGGCATGATCACCGACATCATCTTCGGCTCCCTGGCAACGCTCCTTGCCGCTGTCGGCACCTTCCTTCTGCGAAAGAAGCCCATTCTGGCCGCCGCATGTCCGATACTGGCCAACGCTGTCATCGTGGGCCTCGTGCTGTCGCTCACCTCAAATTGGCCTATTCCACTGACCATGCTGCAGGTCGGTCTCGGCGAGACCGGTGCAGTGCTGGTGGGTTTTGTCATCCTCAGCGCCCTGAAGCGCGCCAAGGTCGATCTCACCCGGCTGGGATAATCATCTACAAAGGAGATCTCATCATGAAAGTCAATGCCAAAGAAATGCAGTGGCTCCGCGCACCCCGGCAGTACACCGTGACCGAGGATCGGGTGGAAATAATCACCGAGCCCCACACCGATCTGTGGCAGCGCACCTATTATCATTTCCGCAACGATAACGCCCCGGTGCTGCAGCTGACCACGGCGGAGAAGTTCTTCTCCTTCGTCGTCAAGGCTGATTTTGACACCAAATGGCGCTACGACCAGGCCGGCGTCGTCATGTACCTGGACAGCGACAACTGGCTCAAGGCCTCCATGGAATACGAAAACGACCAGATCCAGCGTCTGGGCAGCGTGGTGACCAACAACGGCTACTCCGACTGGTCCTCGGTGGACGTAGATGCGTCGATCAAGTCGATGTGGTTCCGCCTCAGCCGCCGGGAGGACGATTTCTGCATCGAGAACTCCGTGGACGGCGTTACCTTCAAGCAGATGCGCATCTGCCATATGTTCAACGCCAGGGAGGATATCCGCTTCGGCGTATATGCATGCAGCGCAGAGGATTCCTCCTTCCGGGCGGACTTCACCGGCATGGAAATGACCGAGTGCAAGTGGCTTGCCCACGACGGTCAGGCCCCGGACGACGAGGAATGATCCGGCCTGCTTCACTTTGTTTCCCACACCATGAGTCTGCCTCTGCGGCAGGCTCTTTTTGCATGAAAAAATTGTGTCGAAGAGAAGAAAATTTACAATTATACATTCCCAATTTCGGGTATATGTGTTATAATGCAAAATGGAATGTTATGCTGGTGGACGTATGTCCCGGGCAAAGCACATTCTGCCCATTATTGCAAGTCTCAGGAGGACTCCCCTGATGAACGATACGCCCCTGATCCTGGCCTCTGCCTCGCCCCGTCGGCGGGAGCTGATGACCCTGACCGGCCTCCCCTTCACTGTGGACGCCCCGGATGTGGACGAAAGCTGCTCCCTTCCTCCCCGCGAGGCGGTGATGGAGCTTTCCCGGCGAAAGGCACTGGCCGCAGCGGCCCTCCACCCCGGCTGCGTCATCCTCGCGGCAGATACCCTCGTTGCAGTGGACGACACCGCCCTTGGCAAGCCCCGCGATGCAGAAGATGCCTTCCGCATGCTGCACAGCCTGTCCGGCAGGTGGCATCAGGTGTACACCGGCGTGAGCGTGGTGGACGCACAGGGCACGCTCCGCAGCGAGGTGAACGTGACCGACGTGCACTTTGAAGCCATGACCGACGAGGCCATCCGCCGCTATATCGCCACCGGTGAACCGATGGACAAGGCGGGTGCCTACGCCGTTCAAGGTATTGCGGGGCTGTGGATCGATGAGCTGCGCGGCAGCCACACCAATGTGATCGGCCTGCCCATGGCCCTCACCCGCCGCCTGCTGGAAGACTGCAAACGCCTCTGACCAACCGACTGATTTGATAAAGGAAGTACGCTTATGCATTTTTTTGCCCCCGATATCGGCATTGACCTGGGTTCCTCCAACACGCTGGTGTATGTGAAGAAGCGCGGCATCGTCATCAGCGAGCCGACGCTGGTGGTGGTTTCCAGCAGCAACAAGAAGCAGCTGCAGTCCGTGGGTGACGAGGCCCGGCGTGTCCTGGGGCGCCTGAATGACTCCAAGACCGTCATCCGCCCCATCCGCAACGGCACCATCGCCGACTTTGACATGACCGCTCTGCTGCTGAAGTATTTCATCCGCAAGGCTATCGGCGTAAGCAACGTGGTGGCTCCCAAGGTGGTCATTTCCGTGCCCGCCGGCCTGGATGACGTGAACCGCAAGGCCATCACTGAAGCCGTCCGCATGGCCGGCGCAAAGAAGGTCTACCTGGTGGAGAAGCCCTTTGCGGCTGCGCTGGGCTCCAATCTGCCGGTGTATGACCCCGTTGGCTCCATGGTGGTGGATATCGGCGGCGGCACGACGGATGCAGCAGTCGTATCCCTGGGCGGATTAGTGGTCAGCCAGTCCATCCCCGTGGGCGGCGCAAAGATGGATGAAGCCATCATCAACCACATCAAGCGCGAATTCAACATGCTCATCGGCGACCGTACCGCTGAGGACGTGAAGATCGACCTGGCCTCTGCGATGCCGGTGAGCGAGGATCGCTCCGTGCGCATCCGCGGCAGAGACCTGCTCTCCCCCCAGGCCATGGACATCGAGTACACCTCCCGCCAGGCCTGCATGGCCGTGCATGAGCCCTGCCGCGCCATCGTGGCCGCCATCCGCTGGGTGCTGGAGCGCACGCCCCCGGAACTGGCCAAGGACATCATGCGTACCGGCATCCACCTGACGGGCCGCGTCGCGCAGCTCTACGGCATGGATCAGTATATCGCCACGGAGCTGGGCATCCCGGTGCTCATTGCCAAGGAGCCCGGTGACTGCACAGCCCTGGGCCTGGGCTACATCGTGGAAAACATGGCCATGCTGCAGGAGCAGGGCCATATGCCGTCCCAGGCATAAGCCGGTTATCACCCACTTATTGAATCGAGGTGACCAAAATGGCCAAACGCCATAATCCCAGTGAAAGCAAGCGAAAGAATCCCTTCCTGCCCGACCCGGACGAGTATTATTTTGACGACGAGCTGGACAGCGTGACCCGCAACCTTCCCACGGAGGAGGAATATCTCCCCCAGGAGGAGCAGCCCGAGCCCGAACCCCAGCCTGTCACCGAGGGCACCAACCGCATGGGTGTGCGGATGATCGGCCTGAAGCCTGACGTGCAGGAGGATCAGCCCGAGGAAGAGGACGACTTCACCCCCGCCTATGACGCGGAGGAAGACGATGACCTGACGGCGCCCCGCCGCCGCGGCCGCAGCACTCCGCCGGTGGAACCTGCCTATGATGAGGGCCCCGCGGAGGAAGCGCCCGTCATGCGCACGAAGACCAAGAAGCAGCAGCGCACCCTCCAGCAGGAGAAAGACGCCAAGCCCAAGAACAACACGCTGCGCATCGTCATCAGCTGCGTGATCACCGGCGTGCTGCTGATCGTCATCGGCATGATGATGCTGTCCCGCACCATGATGCCCGACACCGCTTTCCTGCAGGCCCCGGAAACCGCCGTGTCCTCCACCATGGGCCCGGTGCAGAGCTTCTTTACCGGCATTGTGGAAAGCGTTGCGGACTACTTCCGCCGCGTCAAGCTCCGCGACAACCTGGAGCAGGCCTATGTGGAGCTGCTCAATGAGAACGAGGAGCTCTACACCCGTGCCGCGATGGCGGATGAATACGCCGTCCGCCTGGCGATGTATGAGGACATTGACGCGGAAATGAGCGAGAACCTGGGCGCGAACCCCATCCGCTGCCAGGTGATCGGCCGCGAACAGGGCAATTACTTCTCCACCTTCACCATCAACCGCGGCGAGCGCGATGGCATTGAGCCTTACATGGCCGTGACCATTTTCGGTTCTCTGGTGGGCTTCACCGAGGAGGTCTATGATTCCACCGCTACTGTGCGTACCATCATTGATTCCAACGCCTCCATTTCCGGCCTGATCCAGTCCAGCCGTGACCAGGGCATCATCTCCGGTACCCTGGGCATCAACGGCGAGCCCCTGTGCCGCATGTACTACCTGCCCGATGATCATCTGCCCCGTCCCGGCGACATCGTGGTCACCTCCGGCGTGGGCATGTCCTTCCCCAAGGGTATCCCGATCGGCACCGTGCGCGAATCTACCCGCAGCATGGAGAGCAACAAGCAGTACATCGTCGTGGAGCCCCTGGCGGACTTTGAGCACATCGAATACGTCATCGTCTATCGCTACAAGCCTGCCGCCCTGGCGGTGGAAGGCCGCAGCAGCACCGCCACCTACAATGAGTATGTGCCTACGGTGACGGCGCGCCCTTACCCGACGCTTCGCATCGGCTCCACGCTGAAGTTTGGCGAAACGGCAACACCTGCGCCCACTGCGTCTGCCACGCCGTCCCCCACGCCCTCCCCCACGCCGACGCCCTCTCCCACGCCTTCTCCCACGCCGTCGGCCTCCACCGGCCCCACCTTCGAGTATTCCTCCGATCTGCTGGGCCCCACGCCTTCCCCCACGCCTTCGCCCACGCCGTCCCCCACGCCCGTCATCGTGGTCAACCCGGATGACTTCAACTGGGAGGAGGAATAACATGCGCCAAGCCGTGATGCGCCAGGTGAAGCTCATCCTGGTGATCCTCGTGGGATACCTGGCCCATGTGTCCATCATGCCCTATGTGAACATCGGCGGCGTGTCCCCCAGCCTGCTGATCGCGACCACCGCCATCGTGACGGTCGGCTACGGCATGCTGCGCGGGCTGTGGACAGGCATGTTCTACGGCATCGTGATGGAGACGCTCCTGCCTACCGTGCCGATGCTGAACCTGCTGTTCTACCCCATCTCCGCCCTGATCTGCGGCCTGTTCTTCGCAGATCGGTCGGAGGCACAGCTGCAGTACGCCCGCTCCATCGGCAAGCGGGGCCGCAACATCAGTCCGGTGCTGCGTACGGTGCTATGCGCCATGGTCAATGTAGTCATCTATGAGATCGTCAACCTGATCTACATGTACCTCAGCGGCGCTGAACTTGCCGCTGCCCTGATCCAGCGCGGACTGACCGACGTGCTGCTCACCACCGCCCTCACCGCGGTGATCATGTTCCCTGTACGAAAGATCCTCGGCTTCCGCCGCAAGGAAGAAGAACACGCCCCGGAGCTGCGGTTTGATCACCGCCCGGAGCGCACCTGAGCGCCCGTACAGGCACTCTTCTGGCCGCTGCCCTGACGGCCGCGTGCCAGAGAAAGGAGTATTTGCATGAGCAATGTCACACAGCGCGATCCCCACAAGGGGATCAGTTGGCGATATTTCGTATTCATCGGCATTTTGCTGCTGATGTTCGGCTACCTGGCCAGCGGCCTTGTCCGGCTGCAGCTGGTCAACAGCGAAGAGTATAAGGAAAAGGCCGAGGATACCCGCACCAAGACCATCGTGCTTCACGGCAGCCGCGGCAATATCACCGACGCGGACTCCGTCATCCTCGCCAAGGACGAGAAGGTATACAACATCACCTTCTATAAGGACGGCTCCAACGTCCAGAAGAAGGACTATTATCGTTATACCCAGTCCATCATGGAGACCATCCGCATCATTGAGAGCAACGGCGGCTCCCTGGCCTTCGATTATGTCATCGAGCGGGACGAGGAAACGGGCGAATGGGTGTTCAATTTCGGCTCCGGCGTGTCCGGGTCGGTACTGGAGACCCGCGAAGGCCAGTGGCGTTCTAACAACTACGTCACTGCCCGCTCCTACCCCACAGCGGAGGACTGCCTGCAGCGCCTCAAGCGCAAGTACCGCATCGCCCAGAACGAGGAGGACATCGCTGCCTTCAAAGAGCTGGAGGGCGAGAATTACTATGATTGCATCATCATGGACGAGGACATGATGCTCAAGGTCATGGCCGTCTACTCCGAGATGCAGATGAACCTGTTCAACTCCCTGCCCATCCCGATCGCGGAGGACGTGTCCTACACGACGGTCATCCAGATCGAGACGCAGGCCATGACCCTGCCCGGCATGGGCGTGGAGGTGGCCACCCGCCGCGTTTACCCCAAGCACAACCTGGCCGCCCAGATCATCGGCTACGTGGGCAAGATCCCCAGCCGCACCAAGTGGCTGGAGCTCCAGGCGGAGGGCTATTCCTACAACGACACCATTGGCCGCGACGGCATTGAGTACTCGATGGAGTCCTGGCTGACCGCCTCCTCCAACCGTACCCAGGGCAGCCGCGTGGTGGAGCGCAACAACCTTTCCACCGTCGTGCGCGAGCTGTCCTACACCGAGCCGGAGGACGGCAACAACGTCAAGCTGACCATCCGCAGCGCCTACCAGCAGCAGGCGGAGCGCGCCATTGCTAGCAACGTTGCGCTCATCCGTGACAAGCAGGAGGCCCTCATGGTGGACTCCTCCTGGCTGGAGGACAACCGCACCGACATCGCCAAGCGCAACTGGGAGCAGTATCCCCTGGAGCTGGCCGAGCACGGCGTGCTGGTCGTGCTGGACATGGAAGACCGCGTGCTGGCGATGGCCAACTTCCCCACCTACGACCTCAATGCCCTGGTGGGCGCTGGCGCTGAAGCCCGCGCCATCCTGGCGGATGACCGCAACCTGATGCTCAACTACGCCATCGGTTCCCGCGCGACCCCCGGCTCCATCTTCAAGATGGTCACCGGCTTCGGCGCGCTGGCGGAGGGCGAGCTGGGCACCAAGGAGCGCTTCACCGACATGGGCTACTACACCAAGTACAACAAGGATGAATCCACGGCGCCCAAGTGCTGGATCAGCGCCAACCAGCGCAGCAAGCACAACGCGCAGACCATCACCGACGCCATCCAGAACTCCTGCAATTTCTTCTTCTATGAAATGGGTGACCGTCTGGGCGAGGATCGTCTCTACCGCTACGCATCCCTCTTCGGCCTGACGAGCCTGACCGGCATCGACCTACCGGGCGAAGTCCGCAGCGTGGTCGGCAGCCAGAACACCCTCTACGATCCCTCCAAGGCCCTGGGCGAAGCGTATCAGGATACATCCATGCCCATCATCGTTTACAACTCCCTCAAGACCCACCTGAAGAAGTGCGGCGCATCCCGCGGCCTGGAGTATGAGGACGAACGCCTCTCCGTGTGCGCCAAGCGCCTGATGGACATGGCCATCAACTACCCTCAGAATGACTGGGTCGTGCAGATGCGTATCATCCTCATGGAAGAGCTGGGCATGACCAAGGAAATGGTCTACCTCAACGCCGTCATTCAGGACGCTTACATCTACCTGAACGATATCAAGTGGGGCGGTCAGCAGACCATCCTGACGGCCATCGGCCAATCCGTCACCACCATCACCCCCATTGCGGCAGCCCGCTACGTCGCGGCCGTCGCCAACGGCGGTTACATCTACAACGTTTCCATCATCGACTCCATCATCAGCCCCGAGGGCGAGATCCTCTCCAAGCGCGAGCCCACCCTCGTCACCGAGCTGGTGGACGGCCCCGATGATCCCAAGAATGAGTATATGGCCCTCATCCGCAAGGGCATGGCGGGCGTTACCGACGATACCGGTACTGCCGCGAAGTACTTCCGCGGATACAAAAACGTCCAGGACGTGATCGCCGCGAAGACAGGTACCGCGCAGGTTACCTCCATCGACCTGGAGAACAATGCATGGTTCGTGTGCTTCGCGCCCCGCGAGAATCCGGAGATCGCCATCTGCGTATTCGTCCCCCACGGATATTCCGGTGGTATGGCGTCTATCGCAGCCCGCGACTTCATCGACTGGTATCTCGACCAGACCGAGCTGCGCACGACGGATTACATCCTGCCTGCGGGCAATTCCCTCGCCCCGTAAGAAACACGAAGGAGCATCACAAGAATGAGTACCGCATGGATCATCGCCTCTGGTAAGGGCGGCGTCGGCAAGAGCACCATCACGGCCTGTGTGGGCCTTGCCATGGCACGGGAGGGCCGCAGGGTCTGCATCATCGATGGTGATGTGGGCCTGCGCGACCAGGATGCGCTGCTGGGCCTGGAAAACAACATCGTTTTTGACCTGCTGGACGTAGCTGAAGGACACTGCCGCCTGGAGCAGGCCCTGGTCAGCCCCGAAATGGAGTCCCGCCTGTCCCTGCTGCCCGCCAGTCAGTTCGCCCGCGCCAAGGAGCTCAAGCCCGGCGCATTTCGCCGCATCCTCGTGCGCCTCAAGCAGCTCTATGACGTGGTGCTCATCGACTGCCCTGCCGGCATCGAGCGCAGCCTGCGGGGGCTGCTCAACGAGGAGATCAACGAGTGCGTGCTGATCTGCACCCCGGATGATGTATGCATCCGCAACGCCGAGCGCACCGCAGGCGTGCTGGAGAAGAAGGGCATGCCCCGTCCCCGCGTCATTGTGAACCGGCTGGACGAAGCTCTCATCCGCGGGGAAGAAATGTACTCTGCCGCCACCGTGGCAGCCACCCTCGATCTGGAGCTGCTGGGCGAGATCCTCGACGACCCCTTCGTCTACCGTGCCACCCTCACCCATCATCACCTGATGGACATTGAGTGCGACGCACAATCCGCACTGAAACGCATCGCCTACCGGATGATGGATGTTCCCGGCGCTGCTCCCCTGCCCGGCTACGGCACACAGAAACTCAGCTGGTTCCGCCGGCTGTTCCAACCTACCCTCAAGGAGGTCAAGCGCATTGATCGCTGATAACAGACGCGCCCGCGCGCACATTGACGTCCCGCTGATTCTGCTGGTCGGCCTGATGTCGGTGCTTGGCGTGCTGGCCGTGTGCGTTGCCACCTTCTCCCCCGCCTCGGAGGCGGAGACCTGGCTGGCGCATATCGTGGAATCCTCTTATGCCATGAGGCAGTGTTTCTTCCTGCTGCTGGCGCCCATCATCGTAGTGGTCATCATCAACATCCCCTTCCACATCATCCGCCGCTTCACCAAAGTGGTGTACCTGGGCGCTTCCGGCCTGGTTCTGTTCACCCTGGTGACCAACGGCGCTGAGGGCGTGAAGGCCTGGACCGACGTTATCTGGGGCATGACCATTCAGCCCTCGGAGTTCATCAAGCTGGCCATGATCCTCATGCTGGCCCAGGAGCTGGCCAAGACCGAGCAGCCCATGGGCACCATGAAGGAATTTGGACGCATCATGGCGCTGATCGCCGTGCCCGGCATCATCATTCTGGCCTCGGGCGAAACCGGCTCCCTGATCGTGATCGTCTTCCTCGCCGCGGTGATGATGTTCTTCTCAAATGTCAACATGAAGCTGCTGCTGAGCATGGCGGCCGTTGTGGTGCTGCTGATCCTGGCGGTGTATGGCTTCGTTGTAGCCACCGGCGTGGAAGATTACCGTATCAACCGAATCCTGGCCTTCCTGAATCCCGAGCTCTCCCCTCTTGATGACGCATACCAGATGCGCCAAAGCCAGATCGCCATCGGCTCCGGCGGCGTAGCGGGCATCGGCCGCTTCGTGGATGGCGCCATGAGCCAGCTCAACTATGTGCCCGCTGACTGGACGGACTTCATTTACTCCACCATCGGCGAGGCCTGGGGCTTCCTGGGCTGTGCGCTGGTGCTGGTGCTGTATCTGTGTATCATCCTGCGCATGCTCTACCTGGCCCGCTACACCTACGATAAGTTCGGCATGCTGATCATCATCGGCGTGCTGGGCATGCTGCTGTTCCACGTGTTTGAGAACATCGGCATGACGCTGGGGCTGATGCCCATCACAGGCATCCCCCTGCCCTTCCTCAGCTACGGTGGCTCGAACATGACCACCAACATGGGCGGCATCGCCCTGGTGCTCAACGTCACCAAGAACCGCAGCCTGTCCGCAGCCATTTCCGCCCCCCAGACGGGCACTACATCCGCGCGCTACATCCGTCGCAGATAATACAAAGGAGGCAATTTCTATGCCGCCCATCGTACGCTTCAGCCGCGAAGCCGTGCTGAACGCTGCTTATCAGCTCATCCGCCGCGAAGGACCCAACGCCCTCAACGCCCGTGCCGTCGCCAAAGAGCTTGGGGGCTCTACCCAGCCGATCTTCCGCCTTTTCTCCGGCATGGAGGAGCTCAAGCTGGCCGTTACCGAGCTGGCGCTGACCACCTGGAAGGATTGCCTGCGGGAGCGCCTGCTTGGCAGCGCCTTCCCCTACCTGACCATCGGCATGAGCTTCCTGCTCTTCGCCCGCGATGAACCGGAGCTGTTCAAGCTGCTCTTCATGCGTGACCGCGTCAGCGACGGCTCCTGCACGGACTACAACGTGAACTGGGGCATCCCGCTGATTGAGGACAGCGTTAAGGTGGATATGGAGACCGCCCGCAAGCTGTATGAGCGCAACTGGCTGTACTGCTACGGCCTGGCTGTTTCCATCGCGACAAAGTACATCCCCTGCATGAGCGAGTGCACCATGCGCCAGCTATTGGTGGAAAGCCTGCAGGGCGTGGCGCTTCAGCTGAACGTGGAGCTGCCTACCATCGACCAGTGCAAAGACATTTAAACACACAAAAAGCGCCTGCCTCCCAACTAGACCGCCCCAGAATGTACGGACTGCAGAAAAAGGGCCCTATGTAAGGACAAAAGGATCAGACGGAGAGGCGAAGCGAGAGCGGCGCCACTCCGAATTTAGTTTGGATGCGCTCGTTGTTGTAGAAGTCGATATAGCGGT
>JAZNSI010000042.1:0-26897 GCA_045591175.1 Clostridia bacterium | reverse complement strand
TCACACGCCAAATAAGCTCCTGATGCGTGGCGTTCTTGGGGAAGATATCCGCCCGCCATTTCATCACCCGGCGTCCCTTGGAGAGGGTGGTGCGGCCCTCCACATGCAGCTGCAATTTGCGAATGGGAATTTCCCGGTTTTCCGGGCTTTCGGGGCAACGGTAGGTGCAGGAAACCCCGGGAATTTTTTCCGCTTCCACGGCCTCCAGCTGCAATTTTTCTGCAGGCAGGCCTTCGCTTTCCACGGTGACGGTTACTTTGCCCTTTTCTTCCGTGGCAGCAATCATGGCAAGCAATTTGCCGCTGAACAGGCGGCGGCTGGTGCCCTTCCAGGCATCATAATCCGTAGAATCCCCGTTATCCAGCCCAACCAGGCGGCCGGGGCCATCCACCTTCACACGCACCCGGTTATTGGCATTTTCCACCGGGCGGCCCTGTTCATCCCGCATGGTGATGGTGATGAAGGCCATATCCACGCCGTTTGCTTTCAAAACGCTGCGGACGCTTTCCAGGTGGATTTTCGCCGCATCGGTGAAGGAAGAAATGCTTTCCGTTGCAATCACCCGGCCCTGTTCATCCAGGCCCTCTGCCAGCAGCGTGCCTTTTTCATAGGGCAGCTGCCACTTGCCCACCAGTTCCAGGCCCTTTTCCCGGTCAAAGTGCTGCACGCCCACTTCCTTTCCATTCAGGGAAAGCCGCACCGCCGGGGCATTGGAAGCCACCTGCACGTCAATCAACTGGCCGTCGTTGAAATCCCAGTAGGGGTAGATGTGCACAAAGGGCGCCGCATCATGATCCCATGCGCTTTTGAACACCCAGAAGGCATCCTTGGGGAACCCGGCGGTATCCACCGTGCCGAAGTAGGAATTTTTCGTGTGGTAGGGCGTGGGCTCACCGATATAGTCCATCCCCGTCCAGATGAACTGGCCCATGCAGAAGGGGGCGTCCCTATCATCAGTGATGCATTTTTCGTAGGTTTTGGCGCCCCAGCTGGTGCAGCTGTTGCCGAGGGCGGAGCATTGCAGGTCATCTTCTGCCAGGATGGGCGTATCCAGGGGGAAGTGATAAATGCCCCGGCTTTGCACGATGGAGAAGGTTTCGCTGCCGTAGATATACCAATCCGGGTGCTGGGCATGATGGGCATCATACAGCCGCTCGGAATAATTATAGCCGGCCATTTTGACAATATCGGCGCAGCTTTGCCCGCCCGCCCAGGGCATATAATTGCTGCCGATGGTGCAGGGGGCATGATGGCGCGGGTCGTTTTCTTCCACGGCTGCTTTCAGCATCCGGGTCACTTCCTGTCCCCTTTCCGATGCATGGGTATCGTAAATTTCGTTGCCGATGCTCCACATGATCACGCTGGGGCGGTTGCGATCCCGGCGCACCCAGGCCGCCACATCCTTCTGATACCATTCGGGGAAAAACCGGGCGTAATCATACTGCGTCTTGGGCCGCTCCCACATGTCAAAGGCTTCGCTGTCCACCAGAATGCCCATCTCATCGCACAAATCCATCATTTCCACAGAGGGCATATTATGAGACGTGCGCAGGGCATTCACCCCCATGCGCTGCATGGTTTCCAATTGGCGGCGGGTGGCTGCCTTATTGACGGCCGCGCCCAATGCCCCCAGATCATGATGCAGGCACACGCCGTGAAGCTTCACAGGCTCACCGTTCACGAAAAGGCCGCGATCCGTGGTCATTTCAATCTCGCGGAAGCCGACGTTTTCCCGGATGACCTGATCACCGAAAGTGGTCTCCAGCGTATACAGCCCGCCTTCCCCAACCTCCCACAGGTCGGGATGATGCACCTTCATTTCAGCAGTCGCCGTGTCACCCTTGACCGTTCCAACCGTTTCGCAAACAAGGTCATGAGTTTCCAGCAGCCGATGCACAATGGGCTGCTCAGCGCCATCGCCAGTCAGCTCAGTTTCAACGGTCATCAGCCAATCATCGCCGGCACGTTTGATGGTGACGTAGGTACCATCCAGCGCAATATGCCGCCGGGGCAGCACATGCAGCGTCACGTCCCGGTAAATACCCGCGCCGGAGTACCATCGGCTATTAGGACTCTGATGGCGGATGTGCACATGCAGCATATTGTTTCCCTCGTGCAGCTTTCCGGTCAGCGCCACGTCAAAACAGGTATACCCGTAATGGTGAGTGCAAATGACGTCCCCGTTAAGCAGCACGTCGCAGTCCATGTACACGCCATCGAACCGGAGGATCACATCCTTGTCCAGCCAGTCAGCCGGAACATCCAGCACTCGGCGATACCAGCCGTCCGCGGTTTCATACAGGTTGTTCTCCTGAGGGATAAGAAAATCATGGGGCAGATCGACCTTGTTCCAGGTCACAGGCTCCGTGTCCGCAAAAACCGAGCCGGTGGGCAGCTTCACAAACTCCCAGCAATCGTTGAACAGTCGTTCCACGCTGAATCATCCTCCGCATGAAAAATTATCCTTCAATAAATTCGCGGAAATGCAGCGTAATCCTGCAGGTTTCTATTGGATTTGTGATGTATTCCATCCGTCAAAAACCGACGTTCAGTCTGTCATAACCGACTTTGGTCTGTTATCTGCAAATTTTCATTGTGACATTTGTATTCCGTTTGACATCAAAGCAGATTCGGGGTACAATATTCTTTAGAAAACGTGAACATCTCTGTGAAAGGAGCCACCCATATGAAGCTGACTTTTCTGGGTGCAAACCACGAAGTGACAGGCAGCCGTACGCTGATCGAATGGCGCAAGGGACGCTATGCGCTGGTGGACTGCGGCATGGAACAGGGCCAGAATGAGTACGAAAACGCTGAGATGCCCGTCAGTGCCAAGCAGATCGAGTACGTGTTCATTACCCACGCCCACATCGATCATACCGGCATGCTGCCCAAGCTCTGGAAGGATGGTTTCCGCGGCAAGGTATATGCCACCCGCGCCACCAGCAATCTGTGTGAGATCATGCTGGCAGACAGCGCCCATATTCAGGAATCCGACGCTGCGTACCAGACCAAGAAGAACGCCCGCAAGGGCCTGCCTGCTGTGGAACCCGCCTATACCATGGCGGATGTTACAGAGCTGCTGGACAATTTCCGCCCCTGCGGCTATCATGATCCCATCCGCGTGGATGACGGCCTGGTGGTTTCCTTCAGCGATTGCGGCCACCTGATGGGCTCTGCAGCCGTGCAGCTTTGGCTGACCGATGACGGCATCACGAAGAAGATCGTCTTTTCCGGCGACGTGGGCAACCTTGACCAGCCCATCCTCAATGATCCCCAGCTCATTGCCGAGGCGGATTATGTCGTAGTCGAATCCACCTACGGTGATCGCCTGCATGAAAACCGCGTCGATCCCACGCCTGCGATGGTGGATATCATCCAGCGCACTCTGGACCGGGGCGGCAACGTGATCATCCCCTCCTTCGCCGTGGGACGCACGCAGGAGATGCTCTACATCATCCGCGATATCAAGATGCGCGGACTGGTGCATGGGCACGACGGCTTCCCCGTGTATGTGGACAGCCCGCTAGCCAACGAGGCCACGGCTGTGTTCCTCCAGTGCGATACCGAATGTGTAGATGAGGACACCCGCGCCGTCATGCTGGAAGGCGTGAACCCCATCTCCTTCCCTGAGCTGGAGACTGTCGTCACGGCTGATGAATCCAAGGCGCTGAATGCCTCAAAGATCCCCGGCGTGATCATTTCCGCCTCCGGCATGTGCGATGCAGGCCGTGTGCGGCATCATTTGAAGCATAACCTGTGGCGGCCTGAGTCGACGGTGCTTTTCGTGGGTTACCAGGCCAATGGTACCCTGGGCCGTCAGCTCCAGGACGGCAAGAAGGAAGTCAAGGTACTGGGTGAAGAGATCACCGTTCGCGCGGAAATCGCGACGCTTCAGGGCGTCAGCGGCCATGCGGATAAGAATGGCCTGCTGCGCTGGCTGGACGGCTTCACCTCCAAGCCCCATATTTTCGTCAACCACGGCGAGCATGATCAGTCCATGGCCTTTGTAGACACCTGCAAGGCCCGCTACGGCGTTCCGGTGGATTGCCCCTACTCCGGCAGTGAGTTTGATCTGCTGGCCGGCCAGTGGACGCACGTTGCCGAGGGCGTGAAGATCCGCCGCAAGAGCGAATCCAGCGGCCAAAGCAGCCAGCAGCAGGCATACAACGCCCTGCTCAGCGCGATCCAGCAGCTTGAAACCGCCGCCAAGTCCGCCCGTGGCTTCGCCAACGCGGAGCTCAAGCGGCTGACGGAGGCCGTCAAACGCATCATCAACGACATCAAGAACTGACCAGGAGGCTCCCCTGCCATGCGACCTGTTATCGGCCTGACCCACTCCATCCAGCTGGATGAAAAGAAGCTTTACATGCCCATGTCCTACTCCAACGTCATCCGCGAGGCCGGCGGCACACCGGTGCTTTTGCCCATCAACCGCGAGGACGAAGTCATCGAAGCCTACGCCGCGCTGGTGGACGGCGTCGTCTTCTCCGGCGGAGATGATATTGATCCCACCGTATACGGCGAGGATCAGCTTTGGGCCTGCGGTGATGTATGCCCTTTGCGAGATGAGTTTGAGATCAAGCTGTGCCGCATTCTGCTGGAGAAGTATCCGGAGAAGCCCATCCTTGGCGTATGCCGCGGCGAGCAGGTGCTGAATGTGGCCCTGGGCGGAACGCTTTATCAGGATGTAAAGAGCCAGCTTCCCGGCTGTATCGCGCACCAGCAGCATCAAGTCGCGCCCTATACCAGCCACAGCGTTACCATTGACGATGGCACGAAACTCCACGCGATCTACGGCTACACAAAGATCGCGACCAACTCCTTCCACCATCAGGCGGTGAAGGACATCGCACCCGGGCTGATCATCACTGCCCGTGCGGCGGATGGCGTCATTGAGGGCTTTGAAAAGCTGGATCATCCCTACTTTATCGGCGTCCAGTGGCACCCGGAACGCCTTGTGGAACGCGAGGAAAACGCCGCCCACAAGCAGCTGTTCAAGTCCTTTGTGGACGCATGCCGCAAGTAAAAAAACGCAGCACCCATCACGGATGCTGCGTTTTTCTTATGCCAGATTTGCGTTGATCTCCTCCACCACGCGAACGACCTCAATGTCGCCGTCCGCGAGCATTTCCCAGATATACTCGTTGTCCTCGTTGGGGAGATTCTGCCAGTAATGATCGGCCTTAGCCAGGTTGCCCGCCTTCTCCGGTGTACCATCAAAGCAGTTGCAGGCATTTCCCACGAAGACCCGGCCAGTGATTCTCAATTCTACGATGGCGTAGGTCGGGCGACCAATGCGCGCGAAGAATTCGCCCCAGCGGCGGGATTCCTCCAGCTCGCGGCTGACGTACAGGCAGGCCATGCGGGAAGGATACTGCGGGTACTTCTCCCGGCGGACTTCCTCCATCGCCAGCTCGCGCAGCGCCACGTCCAGGTGGTGCTCCAGCGGCAGCTCGTACTTCTCGGGATGGGCGTACACATCCGCTACGGCATCCTTCAGTGCCATAACCCGGCTGTACACGCCGCTGTGGCGGTCTTCGTCAAAGATAATGTGCTGACCAACGTTCATCGGGCGGTCAGTGACAACATGATAGGCAGTGATGGGTTCCATATTTTCCTCCATAAACGAAAGGAGGGACATAGTCCCCCCTTGGCTTAGCAATCAATAAATTTGCGGAACTCGGGCAGAATGCCGATGCCGTCCGGATAGTGGGCGGCAAACTGCGGCACCGCGTGGCTCGGGAAAGAATTGCCCTCGATGAAGGTGGGGCCGTTCTCGGTGATGGCCACGTCCCAGGCGATGAAGCGCATCTGAGGTACCTTGCGGGCCGCCTCCATGCACATGGCCTTGGCTTCCTCCCAGTACGGGATGGTGAAGCCGATGATATCCGTGCCGGTGATGGGGTGCTTGGTGAAGGTGTTGCCGGCCTTATCCGCGCCGACGGTGAGGAGCTTGCCGCTCTCCAGATCGACACGCGCCGCCATACCGCCGCAGTCCACGTTGTCCATAACCTTGCCGTTGCCGATGCGCACGAAGCCGTAGACGATGCCCTCGGCCTTGTCTCCCAGCAGGGTCGCAATGCGGCAGGTGTTGACAGATGTCGGGCACAGGCGGGCCATTTCGGGATGCTGGACGACGATCTCCTCCAGGATGCCCACGCCGTCGGCCTTGAGACGAGCCAGGAAAGCCTCTGCGCCCTCCGCCCAGTCCTCGGGTGTGTACTTGTAGATGCCCACGCCGCTGGAGCCCTCCAGGGGCTTGCCGATCAGGTTGGGCAGCGTCATCATATCCGCAACCTGCTCGGCGGTGGTGCTGTCGTTGATCAACAGCCACTTGCGCGGGATCCACTCCTTGAACAGCTCGTTGAACTGAGTCTTGTCATCAAAGAAGTGCCAGTACTCCTTGGGGTTCATCCGACGGACGATGCCGTTGGAGATGCCGCGGGTGATGACCGTGCGGCGCTGAGCGTCGTTGAGGTTGTACATCTGGGCAATCTTGTAATCCACATAGCCCGCGTTGTACTTGACGGCGCACTTCAGCATATCGCACAGGAGCCACAGGCGGCTCTTGCCGCTGCGCTCCTTGAGGAGGGCCGTGGTCTTCCACATGGCCTTCCAGTCCATCTTGACCAAACGCTTGAAGAAATACGAAAGACGGCTCATGAGGCAACCTTCCTTTCGTGAATGAGTTGCGGTACTGCGTTGCGGAGCGCCCTCCGCGCTCCGTGACTCCTGCTCAGAAGCCATCGCCGCGCGGTAGCGCCAAAACGGGTCGAAGACCCTTAAACGTTGAAGCGGAAGAGGGTGATGTCGCCGTCCTTCATGACGTACTCCTTGCCCTCGGAGCGGACAAGGCCCTTTTCCTTGCAGGCAACCATGGAGCCCAGCTCCACCAGGGTGTCGAAGGGTACGATTTCGGCACGGATGAAGCCGCGCTCGAAGTCGGTGTGGATCTTACCGGCAGCCTGGGGCGCCTTGGTGCCGTTGACGATGGTCCAGGCGCGGCATTCGTCCTCGCCGGCGGTCAGGAAGGAAATCAGGCCCAGCAGACGGTAGCAGGCGGTGATCAGACGATCCAGGCCGCTCTGGCCAATGCCCAGGCCCTCCAGGAATTCAGCCTTCTCCTCGGCATCCATCTGTGCGATTTCTTCCTCGATGGCGGCAGAGATGACCAGCACCTCAGCGCCTTCTTCCTTCGCGATGGCCTCCACCTTGTCCAGGCCGGGGATGTCGCCCAGATCGCCGCCGAGCGCGTCTTCCGCGATATTGGCAGCATAGATCACGGGCTTGGTGGTCAGCAGGAACCAGCCGTTCACGGTGTCGCGCTCTTCGTCATCCATCTTGCAGGTACGAGCAGGCTTGCCGGACTCCAGGTGATTGTAGATGCGCTCGCAGAGGTCGACCTCCACGCCCGCCTTCTTGTCGCCGCCGCGGAAGGCCTTGACCGCCTTATCCTTGCGGCGCTGCACGGACTCCATATCCGCGAAGATCAGCTCCAGGTTGATGGTCTCAATATCGCGGGCAGGATCGATGGAGCCGTCCACGTGGATGATGTTCTCGTCCTCAAAGCAGCGCACGACATGGACGATGGCATCCACCTCGCGGATATGGCTGAGGAATTTGTTGCCCAGGCCCTCGCCATGGGACGCGCCCTTCACCAGGCCAGCAATATCCACGAATTCGATGGTGGTGGGGGTGACCTTCTTGGGATGATACATGTCCGCCAGCACATCCAGACGGCTGTCGGGCACCATGACCATGCCGGTGTTGGGCTCGATGGTGCAGAAGGGGTAATTAGCGGCCTGCGCGCCCGCCTTGGTGATCGCATTGAAAAGGGTGCTCTTGCCGACATTCGGCAGACCCACTACGCCAAGCTTCATAGGATGAAATCTCCTTTGTGTGTGGTAATGATAATCCAATATATTATATACGGAATCGGCGGAAAAAGCAAGGGGGACGCCTCCCCTTTTCTCGGCTGTCGGTCACAAACAGCAAACAGGCTGACGTACCATCCATGTGCGTCAGCCTGTCTGTTTACCGCCAGTTATTCAGAATTCTGTACAGCCCCTCGATGAACCCCGGCCGGGGTACATCCGCTGCTGCGACGCAATTCAGCTTGGCGATGACCTGTCCATCCAGCAGGACATTCACCATGCCCAGCACATCCCCCTGTACAATGGGCGCATCTGCATAATCAGGCAGCGAAAGCTCCAGCTTAAGGCCGGACTGCTGGCCATTTTTCAGCAGCATGGACAAACCGCTGCCCAAGGCAAGCTCAACTGCATCCGCCGCACCGCCGTGGACGGGCAGGTTCTCCCCCAGCAGATCCCCCTTATTAGCGATGGCAACCCGCTGGTAGTTGGCAAAGCCGTAGTCCAGCATGGCGCGAGCTTCGTCAAAGCGTGTCTGGCTGACGGGCGTGCCCAGGACGATCGCCACCAGGCGCATACCGTTCTTCTCGGCGGTGGCTGCAAGGCAGTACTTCGCCGCATCGGTGGAACCGGTTTTGAAGCCGTCACAGCCCTGATAAAAGCGTACGAGCCGGTTTGTGTTGGTCAGGTCGGTCACACGTCCGCCGGGATGGGTCAGCTTGTCGATCCACACGGATGAATACTGGGTGTAACGCGGATGCTTCGCCACCTCGCAGCAGAGAGTGCAAACATCGCGTGCTGTCGTGTACTGCCCCTGCTGAGGATAGCCGGTGCAGTTGACATAGTTGGTATTGTTCATGCCCAGCTCCCTGGCGCGGGCATTCATGCGGGTGACGAAGGCTTCCTCGCTGCCGCAGAGGTACTCCGCAAGAGCCACTGCGGAATCATTCGCGCTGGCCATGATGGTCGTGCGCAGTAGATCCTCCAGGGAATAGGTCGCGTTCGCATCCAGCAGGGCCTGGGATCCCTTCATGGCAGCAGCATTCCGGCTAACCTGCACGCTGTCGGAAAGCTGCACTTCGCCTCTTTCGAGGACTTCCAGCACCAGCAGCGCAGTCATCAGCTTGGTGATGGACGCTACTTCCCGCTTCTCGTCAGCGTTCTTCTCAAAAATGATCGTACCCGTTGATGTTTCCGCCAGGATCGCCGCCGGCGAGGTCAACGACATGGGCTGCCCCTCCTCCAAAGGGCGGGCCGCCGCCGTCATCGGGAGCACCAGGCAAAGCGTCATCACAAGCGTAAATGTACGTCGAAAAAAGGACATGCTGATTCCTCCTTGTTGCTTTGGAAACAGCATGCCCTTTTTGTTTGAAATTATGTAATCAAATGACCAGTCCGCCGCTGACGCCCAGCACCTGCCCGGTGATGAAGCTCGCGCCCTCGCCACACAGGAAGAGGATCGTTTGGGCAACTTCCTCCGCTGCACCGATGCGGCCCAGGGGCGTTTCATCTGCCAGCTCAGCGCGGTCGTCGTCGGTGAGCTGCGCGTTCATGTCGGTGTCAATCACGCCAGGCGTCACGCAGTTGACGCGCACGCCGCTGGGGCCGACCTCCTTGGCAAGCGCCTTCGTCAGGCCGATCAGCGCTGCCTTCGTGGTGGAATAAGCCACCTCGCAGCTGGCGCCGACCTCGCCCCACATGCTGCTGACGTTCACGACAGCACCGGTTTGCCGGGAGATCATCCCCGGCAAAGTGGCCTTCGTCACAGAGAACGCGCTGCGGACATTCACCGCAAAAAGGCGATCCCATTCGTCCTCCGTCATGTCGGTGAACAAGCCGATATGCGCGATGCCCGCGCAGTTGACCAGCGCATCGATGCGGCGATATGTACTCAGGATGTCCGCAATGACAGCCTGCACCTGCGCCGCATCCGCCACGTCGCATTGGTAAGCCGCAACGTCGCGGCCTTCCGCACGAAGGGACTGCATAAGCGCATCCGCCTTGTCGCGGCTGTTGTTGTACAGGAAAGCCACAGCATAGCCGTCCTCCGCAAAAGCGCGGACGCAGGCGGCTCCAATACCGCGGGAGCCGCCGGTGATCATTGCAATCTTCCGCATATCACATGGCCTCGATGGTCGCGTCCAGCAGCGCGCGGAAGGTACCCTTCACGCGGGCCGCAGTGTCAATGACCTCCTGCTCGTCCAGCAGCTGATCCAGGATGCCTGCAGCCATGTTGGTGATGCAGCTCACACCCAGCACCCGCATACCGCAGTGACGGGCCACGATGGTCTCCGGGACGGTGGACATGCCCACCGCATCCGCGCCCAGAATACGGGCCATGCGGATCTCCGCCGGGGTCTCGTAGCAGGGGCCGTTCATCCACATGTACACGCCCTTTTCGACGCTGACGCCCAGCTTCTCCGCCTGCTCCTCGCACAGGGCGATCAGGTCAAGGTCATAGGCGTGGGACATATCCGGGAAGCGCACGCCGAACTCCGCCAGGTTGGGGCCGGTCAGCGGATTCTTGCCGGACATGTTGATGAAATCGCTGATGATCATCAGACAACCCTGGGAGAAATTGAGGTTCACGCCGCCCGCGGCATTGGTGACGAACAGCGTCTTCACACCCAGCAGAGACATGACGCGCACGGGCATGGTGACTTCCTCCATGCTCCAGCCCTCATAGGAATGGAAGCGGCCCTGCATCATGCACACGCGCTTGCCGTGGAGCTTGCCCACCCACCAGCGTCCGGCATGGCCGGGAGCGGTGGAGTGCGGGAAACCGGGGATATCCTTATAATCAACATACTTGGCATCCTCCAGGGCTTCGACATAATCGCCCAGGCCGGAGCCGAGGATCACGCCAACGTCCGCCTCACCGACGTGCTCACGGATGTAATCGGCAGCGGTGTGGAGCTTGGTGATGTAGTCCTGCATGTGTTTATCCTCCGTAAATCACAGCTTATCCGCAAAGGAAGTCGCGCCAAAGCGATCCGGCAGACCCAGCCATTCGGCGCAGGTCGCAGCCACGTCAGCGTAGGTGGTGCGGGTGCCCAGGTTGACCAGCTTGGTCATACCCTTGTGCCAGACCATCAGCGGGATGTGCTCGCGGGTATGGTCAGTACCGGGGAAAGTCGGGTCGCAGCCGTGGTCAGCGGTGATGATCAGCAGATCTTCGTCCGTCATCAGCGCCTGGATCTCCGGCAGCTTCTGGTCGAAGTATTCCAGTGCCTTGGCAAAACCTTCGGGATCGTTGCGGTGGCCGTAGAGGGAATCGGTATCCACCAGGTTGGTGAAGCACAGGCCGTTGAAGTCCTGCTTCATGTAGTCCATCCACGCATCGATGCAGGCAGGGTTTCCGCTGGCATGGTTGGAACCGGTCAGGCCCTTCTCCGCGAAGATGTCCTCGATCTTGCCCACGCCCAGGCTGGCCATTCCGGCTTCTTCGCAGGCATCCAGCAGCGTACGGCTGAAGGGCGGCACGGCAAAGTCGCGGCGGCCCGAGGTGCGGGTGAACGCACCCTTCCCCGTGCCAATGAAGGGACGGGCGATCACGCGGCCCACGCACAAATCGCCGGTAAGCATCTCGCGGGCAATGCGGCAAAGCTCGTACAGCTCCTCGCGGGAGTAGATCTCCTCATGGCAGGCGATCTGGAACACGCTGTCTGCCGAGGTGTACACAATGGGGCTGCGGGTGCGCATGTGTTCCTCGCCCAGCTCGTCCAGGATGACGGTACCGGAGGAGGCGTAATTGCCGATTACTTTGTGGCCGATGGCTTCCTCATAGCGAGCGATGAACTCCGCCGGAAAGCCAGTATCGGTAAAGGTCGGGAACGGACGATCCAGCTTGCAGCCCGCCAGCTCCCAGTGGCCGGTTGTGGTGTCCTTGCCGGCACTGGCCTCCATGCTGCGGCCATATGCGCCGATCGCCTGCGGATCTGCGGGATAGTTGGTTCCTTCGATATGTCCCATGCCCAGCTTTGCCATATTCGGCAGCTGCGGCTTGCACTTTTCCACCACATGGCCCCAGGTGCAGGAGCCCACGTCGCCATACTGCGCTGCGTCCGGCAGGTAGCCCACGCCTGCGCCGTCCAGGACGGTCAAAAAAACTCGCTTCATGTTGGAATTCCTCCTTGTGCTTGTATTATACACCATTTTCTCATGATTGAAAAGCAAAACATTCTGTGTTATGATATTTGTCGAGGTGATTCTTGTGATCCGTTTGATGCTGGACGACAAATACCCCACAATGCCCTGGGACGAGATCGATGCCGTGGTGTTCGACGTCGGTAATGTGCTTCTGCTGTGGAACTTCACCGAACTGCTAACCCGCATCCTCCCTGATCGGTCCGATCTCTATGACGTACTGACGACCCGCGTGTTCAAGTCCCCCTACTGGTGCATGCGGGATCGCGAAAGCGCTACCCGCGAAGAGGTCATCGCAGCCATGTCGAAGACTGCGCCGGAGCTTGAGCCTTTTGTCCGCAAGCTGCTGACGGAGTGGATCGATATCCCCGTCATCCCCGAAGGCGTGGAGGCGCTCAATGCCTGCAAGGCCCACGGCAAGAAGCTCTACGCCCTGACCAATTATGCTGACAAAGAATTCGCCTACGCCTGCAGGAAGCACGATTTCTTCTCCCTGTTTGATGATTACGTCGTCAGCGGACGTGAGCACCTGGTGAAGCCCGGACATGAGATCTACGAGCTGCTGACGGAACGTTTTGACCTTGATCCTGCCCGGACGCTGTTCATCGACGACAGCCCCGCCAACATCGAGGGAGCGTTGCACTGCGGCTGGCAGGGCATCTGCTACAACCGAGAAGGAAAGCTGCGAAATTTCTTTGCAAAATAATCGCGCAAAGTCTTGAAAAACCTGCATTTTCCGCTTGACAGCAGGAAGCGGGTGTGGTATCATAAATGCTGGCCGCTCAGGAGAGGTCTGTCAATGTGCATCTGCACAACCTCAAATCCTGGCGAGTAATAATAGGAGGTGCTTTTGCATGTACGCTATCATCAGCGCCGGCAACAAGCAGTACCGCGTGTCTCAGGGTGAGACCATTTACATCGACAAGGTGAACCAGGAAGACGGTTCCACCATTTCCTTCGACGTTCTGATGGTCGAGAACAATGGTGAGATCAAGGTCGGCAACCCCACTGTCGCCGGTGCGACTGTTGAGGGCAAGATCGTCGCTCAGGTCAAGGGCGAGAAGATCATGATCTACAAGTACAAGTCCAAGAAGAACTACCACCGCCGTCAGGGCCATCGTCAGCCCTACACCAAGGTGGAGATCACCGCGATCAACGCCTGATGACCAGGTGTACGCTCTTTGTGGACAGCGCTTCCCGCATCACCGGGTTTTCCATCAAGGGACATTCCGGATATGCTGAGGAAGGCAGCGACATCGTCTGCGCAGGCATTTCCGCGCTGGCAATCACCACGGAAAACGCCCTGTGCCAGCTGGTGAAGCTCTCCCCCACCGAACGCGGCGGCGAGGACGGTTTCATTGAGGTCCTTCTCCCCGAGAAGATGACCGACGCACAGATGCATGACGCGCAGTTGCTCCTTTCCGCGCTCCACATCGGGCTTGAAAATATCGCACAGGCTTACCCCGACTATGTACGGCTCACCACCCGCAGGGTTCGGTGAGAAAACGACCACCATTCTGAAATCGGAGGATAAATACCATGATGAAGATGAATCTTCAGCTGTTCGCTCACAAGAAGGGCGTGGGTTCTACCCGCAACGGCCGCGACAGCGAATCCAAGCGTCTTGGCCCGAAGCGTGCTGACGGCCAGTACTCCCTGGCTGGCAACATCCTGGTGCGCCAGCGCGGCACCAAGATCCACCCCGGCAAGAACGTGGGCATCGGCAAGGACGACACCCTGTTCGCTCTGGTCAACGGCATCGTGCGCTTCGAGCGTCTGGGCCGCGACAAGAAGCAGGTTTCTGTCTACCCCGTGGAGACCGAAGCCGCTGAGTAATCAGCTCTGCTGACAAGCACACAAAGAAGCCTGTCCGATGCAATCGCTCGGGCAGGCTTTTTCCTTTCTCTCCCACTCTGATACAGGAAGTGATTCCATGATCGGCACACTCATCAATGCTGGTGCGATCCTTCTAGGCACCTTCGTTGGCCTGCTGCTGCGCAAGGGCATCCCCCAGCGCCTGCAGGACACCATCAGTCAGGGACAGGGCCTGTGCGTCATCCTGATTGGCCTTTCCAGCGCCATCAAGACGGCAGACGTAACCTGCTGCATCATCTGCATGGTGATCGGCAGCCTGCTGGGCGCCTGGATCGATATCGAAACCCGGCTGAACAATCTGGGCAAAGCCATTGAGCGCAAGGTATCCCCCAACGGCGCTGAAGGCAGCATCGCCAAGGGCTTTGTGACGGCGTCTCTGGTGTTCTGCGTGGGCGCGATGGCTATCGTTGGCTCCATGGACAGCGGCCTTCGCGGAGACCACTCTACCCTGATCGCCAAGTCCATCCTGGACGGCGTGTTCGCCATTATCTTCACCAGCAGTCTGGGCTGGGGCGTAGGCCTTTCTGCGCTGTCGGTGCTGGTGTATCAGGGCAGCATCGCCCTGCTGGCCATGTGGATCGAACCCCTGCTCACCACTGCTATCATCACCGAAATGAGCGCCGTGGGCGGTCTGCTGATCATGGGCATCGGCTTGAACATGGTCTATGACAAGCACCATATTCCCGTAGGCAACATGCTACCGGCGATCTTCCTGCCGATGGCCTACCTGCCCCTGATAGCGCTCTTCGCCTGAAAAACGCATCGGATACAGATCCGATGCGTATTTATGATCACAATTCCAGCATCCTGCGCTGAAAGCCGCCGCAGAGCTCGTCTGCGAAATCCACGCCATACTTTTCTGTCAGCATCTCGTGGCACTTGCTCATTTTGCAGGGACGGGAGCTCAGGTTGTGGGCGTCGGTAGCCACACAGTCAATGAGGCCCTCCTGCAGCGCATGACGCACCCAGCGTTCCGTAAAGAACCCCTTTTTCGTCATCACGGTGTTGGTGTTCATCTGGGTAAACACACCAAACTCAGCCCGCAGCTTGCGCAGATTCTTCAAGCTGCGAAGCGCATCATAGCGCTCCACATGGGCAAACAGCACGCCATAACCAGCCATGCCGAAGCTGGATGCCGCATCACACAAACGGCGGAAGGACGCATCCGGGCTGAACTCCACCAGAACAAGGTCGCTACCGGCAAGCGTCGGAAACTGTCCCTCTCGCACAAGACGTGCAGAGGCGTCCGTATAAAGCACTTCGCAGCCGCTGTGAAGGCGTATGCCGAGGCCTTCAGCCTGGATAAAAGCCCTGCCATCCTCCAGGTGCGCCTGATACTTCTCCATTGGGAAAGGCTCCACGCCGGGCGTTGCATGGGTGGTACAGACAATGTCGGTCACACCCTCCTCAGCCGCTCGGAGGATCATCTTCTGCATGTCCTCCAGGGACTGGGCGCCGTCATCAACGCCATAGGCCAAATGCTGATGAATATCTACAAAATTGCTCATATGCACTCACTTGAAAGGCCGCACAGCCATGGCAGCTGCGCGGCAATTTAATTACTTTTCAGCCGCCTTCTCGGAAGGATCCTTGCGGTAATAGCCGCTGCGGTAGTGGCTGTAATAGGACTTGTTATAGTACTTCTTCGCGCTGAGGGTGCTGAAGCTGACCTTGTTGATAACGCAGCCGAGCACGGGCGTACCGGACTGCTCCATCTGGCGCTTGCACTCACGGATCTCGCGGATGCGGGTCTTGTTGTAGTCAATGACCAACACGGTACCGTCGCAGCAGGCAGCGATCTCGGCAGCATCGATAACCATGCCGATCGGCGGGGTATCAACGATGACCATGTCGAAATTCGCGCTCAGCTCATCCAGCAGCTGCTTGAAGTAGGGCGTGTCCACCAGGGAAACCGGGTTGGTCACGTCTCGACCGGCGGGGATGATGCAGGCGCCATTCAGGTTGGTCTCATAGATGGCGTCAGCCAGCTCGCACTGGCCGGTCAGGTAATGGGCCAGGCCATAGACCTCACCAGTGACGTCCATCTTATAGCGCTGCAGCAGGAAGGAGCGGCGCATATCCGCGTCTACCAGAACGACCTTGCGGCCGCGCTGGGCCAGATTGGCCAGCACATGCATGGCCATCCAGCTCTTGCCCTCGGACTGCAGGTTGGATGTGAAGACGATCTTCTTCAGGTTGCGGCCGGAGAAGGCCAGGTTGGTACAAATGGTATTCATGGCCTCTTCGCCAGCGTAGTCGAGGGCCTTCATTTGACGGATGACTGCCGTTTTCATGCCTTCTTCGCCCCCTTCTTGTGATGCTTGTGATCATTGCTGGTCTTAACAGCCTTGGCAGCGCCGCTGCCGCTGTCCTGCATGGGCATCATGCCCAGCGTGGCCAGACCAAGGCGCTTCTGCAGCATTTCAGCATTGCGCACACGGTCATCGGAGACAAACTGGATGAAAATGATAGCCACAGCCGCCGCAGCGCCCAGGAAAGTGCCGATGAACACATTCAGCGACATGTTGGGAGAAGACGGACGAGAGGGCACGCGGGGCTCCTCGAAGATATTGGGACGCATCGTCTCCATCTTCGCCTCGATGAAGGCTGGCGCGTTCTGCGCGTATGCCATCGCGATGGCATATGCCTCATGAGGATCCGTGCTGGTGACGGTGATCTCAATGATTCGGGTATTTTGAGGTGTGTTGATGCTCAGCATCCGCTCGATTTCCCGATAGGAATAGGGCAGATTCAGGCTCTTGATGACGCTCTCGTGCACATGCCAGTTCTTGAACACCTGTACATAGTCTGCCGTCAGCTTATCGGACAGGTTGATGGCGCTCAGGTCAACCACCTTGTCCTGCGCCTCCTGAACGTAAAGCTTGGAGGTCGCCTCATAGGTGGGCGTGACAAAGAACTTGGTAAACACGCCGGCAGCGACCATGCCGATCAACGCCGCAGCGATGATCCACTTGATCTTCTCCAGCATGCGATAGAGCAGCTCAACCAGGTCGATCTCCAGCTCCGCGTTATCTTCCTCGTTGAGGTAATCCGCAGTCTGGCGGTGCATCTTTTCAGAAGCCATTGTACTTCTTCACTCCTATCAAGTAATCAGTTCAGCCGGCGGTAGAGCGCATCCAGCGCCCACTTGACGCCAGCTTCCTCTTCCGGGATGAATTCCCAGTAGCCCTGTGTGCCGATCTGGTGTACACCGGGGATATTCTCCACCTCACAGAGCTCATAGTCCAGCACCCTCGCCAGCAGCGATGCGATCGCCTCCAGGGAGTTGTCCGTCATGAGGTAGTGGGTGGGGGTGTTGGTGATGGGGGTACCATCATAGTCCGTGGTGGTGAAGCCGAAGCTGTCATCCAGCTTCTTGGAGGTATCATAGATGATACCCATGCCATTGAGCAGCTGTTTGGCGAAATTCTTGTTTTCCTTGACCTTCGTCCGCAGCAATTCCGTCGCAGCGTCCATGTACACCCGCTGACGTGCCATGCGGTTTTTGTTGGTCTGGTCGCCAATGTAATAGCGCTGGCGGCAGTAGATGTGGGCCTGCTCACCCGTCAGGGTCATGGTCGTGCCCTGTACCATGGTGGGATCATAGTAAGAGAAATCATCATTGATCGGGACGGTCACGCCGCCCAGCAGATCATTCAGCCGCCCGATGCCGGTGATATCCATGGAGATATACCAGTCGATCTTCGCGCCGTCATTCTCCCCTGCGATGCCCAGGAAGTTCTCCACCGCCCAAATGGCATTGCGGTTGTTCAGCTCCTGCGTGTCGCCATAGGCATGGGACAGGCAGATCTGCTGCCTGCGGGTGCCGTAGTAGGCGCCAAACTTGCTGTAGAACTTCACGTCCGTCATGGTATCGCGGTCAAACTGTAGCATGCGGATCTTCTTTGCCTCGTGGTCAATGGCCAGGAGCAGCAGGAAGTCCGACTGGCCGCCCTGGGTAAAGCCCTGCTGACCGTCATCCAGCTCACCGTCATCCATGTGGTCATAGCCGATGAGCAGCACGGTGGTGAGGCTCCGGGAAGTGCGGCCTTCATAGATCACGCCGTCGTACTCGCGGGTCGGCAGGAAGGACGCATAGGTATCTGCACTGGCAGACATCCTCCCAGGCAGCGCGAAGGAGCAGAGCATGATCCCCATCAGGATCATCGCTGCACAGCGGAAGAGCTTTCGTCGCAGCATCTGAATCACTCCATCGTTTGAATAGGGTAAGCCACATGATATTATACATCATAAGGCCGCCTTCTGTCAACCGCTGGCAAAGGCGGATAAAAAAGTTCCAGCCCGTCATACTGGAAGCAGGAGTTCTCTGTCAGGAGGGATGATCATGCTGTGGATTTGGGCTGTTCCGGGCGCGCTGATGCTCGGATTCGCCTGGGGTCTGACGCGCTTTCTCAACAGAAAATACAAGCGGCTTCGCTGCCCTCGCCGGTTGCTCCGATCACTGCGTAAAGCCCTTCGCTGCCCCGATAACGGGCCGGATATACAGGCACTGCGTGCGTCCAGCATCCGCCTGACGGAGCATTTGCTGCTTCTTCAGCGGAAGCTGCATCACGCGCCTTCCCTGCCCGTTGATGAAGACGGTGTACCGCGCATCCTTGAGCCCGCCCATGAACTCGTCGACGAGGGCATGTGCACTGTAGATGGGATGCTGCAGGCACTGGACAGCTGTCCATGTCCCCCTACGTCCTGCGAAGTATGGTGTCTCCCCCTGGCCATGGGTGTTGCGCAAAGTCAGCGACTGGATCGTGTGCTGCGGGCAATACTTGCCGACGCTGCACAGCCTGCAAAAGCACAAAGGCTCTACCGGCAGCTGCGCCGCAGTCGAAAGGCAGCTGTCCTTCTTGAGAGAACCACGCTTACCGCCATCGGGCTGGCAGAGCTGGATCAACTGATCCGCACCAATGGCTTCGAGTCCCTGCAGCACATTTGGGACGAATGGCTCGTCACGCAGGAATTGACCGGCGATTTGCTGCAGAAGCACGCCGCGGCACGTCGGCAGCAAATCGCAAATGAGGTACGTACAGCTGCTTCGTGTTTCGAAAGCCTGTACACGCTCAACTGGCTTGACGTCTGCCACATAGGTGATTCCCTTCATACGCTGCTGGAACAGGATCCGTCGGGTATCTATCCCCGCATGGATGCACCGTCGCAGCTCGCCCTGCGTCGGCAGGTAGAAGCGCTCGCCCGTCATACCGGTCTGGCAGAAAGTGTGATCGCTCAGCATGCGCTGCAGTTGGCGGATCATGCCGACGTCAACACTCCGGACGCCAGCGTCTGTTATTGGTTTCAGGAGGCGGAGGGGCTCAGTAGGCTTCACCGGGCTCTCCCGACAAAGAAGGGACGGCTGTATACCCGGGGTATCCTGCGGGATGAGTGGTTTCGTTACGGCTTCCTGTGCGTCTTTGGAATTGCCAGCGGCTTCCTCTTCCTGCAATGCCGCGGGCCGGTGCTGATGCTGCCCTTTTTTGCGCTGGTGACGGGCGCTATTGGCCGTTGGCTGCTCCGCTTCTTTCCCCGCCGCGAGCTCCCGCGAATTGCAGAATTTCCCTCGAAGCTGCGTACGCTGGTGGTCATGCCTGCCGTTCTGCATGATCCACATGAGGCCGTCCTCATGGTGCAACACCTGAAAACCGCCGCACACGCCTTCCCAACGGGAGTTGATTTCCTGCTCCTCGGTGATTTCGCACCAGCCATCACGCCCGTCACCGCCGGAGACATCAGCATCTGCGAAGCAACCGCCTCCGCCCTCGATGCATTGCAGAACAATCGGCTGATGTACCTCCACCGCGGCCGCACTTGGGACAGCGCGCGGCACAGCTATGCCGCGCGGTTGGGGCACATCGGCGCGTTGAGTGCCGTTTGCCGCCTGATCGCCGAGGGCGAATGTGAAGACACGCTTGTTCTTTCTACCGTGGATACCGGCAGTCTGGAGCGCCGCTATGATTACGTACTGGCCCTGCCCCCTGATGTTCAGCCGCTACCGGGCATGTATGAACAGCTGCTCGGCACGATGATCCATCCCCATAGCAGCCGAGTTCCCATCGCAAAGGGCTGGCGGGGGTATACCATTCTCACCGCGGAAGGCCATCCTTGCTTTCATGGCGCGGGCCTGATCCGCCCGGACGCCTTCCTGGAGGCGACCGACGGCCTGCTCCCCACGCACGAAGGCATCTCCGCCCTGGCCGGCGAACTGGCCGGATGGACGGCGGTTTCCGGTGCACGCGCATACTGTATGTCCACGGGAGATGCACACACTGCGCAACACACAAACGCACTGCGTGGCTGGCAGCTTCTCCCCTGGCAGCTGCCGTTGGTGCAAACACCGACTGGGCTGGTCAGCAATCCCCTTCGGTATGCCAGCCGCTTCCGGTTGCGCGAAACACTGCGGCAAACGCTCATCCCCCTTGGACAGGGCGTACTGCTACTGTATTCGCTGCTGACCGAATCTCCTTTGCTTATCGTCCTTGCCCTTCTGCCGCTGGTCATCTCGCATGCGTTACGCCGGAAGGAAGATCTGCTGCGCGTGCTGTGCCACCTGTCGCTTTTACCTACAGCAATGGTGCTTCCGCTGCGTGCGCTGTATGATGCGCTGCGCCACCGAAACACCCCGCCACCAATCGCGACGTTATCCATGTGGGCGCAGGGCATCTCTGCCGCACTGCTGACAGGCCTTGGTATCGCTCTGCCCGGACTATCTCTGCCGATGCTGGCTTTGGGCATGCTCTTCGCCTGTTTCCCACTGGCGCACCGTTTGCTCGAGGCGCCGGTCATTTCCAGCAAGGGCATGGCTGCTGACACTCGCGCACCGCTGCTGAACACAGCATCAACCCTTTGGCACGCCTTTGACAGCGATGCGATGAAAGGGCTTCTTTCCAGCGACACGACTGCTACGCCGCGTGAATTGACCGGCGCGCTGCTCGCATGCATTTGCGCAAAAGAGCTGGGTTCTCTCTCGGCAAATGCTGCCGCGATGCGGATGTCCGCGCTGGCCGAAAAGCTGCATGCTTTCCTCTTGCCCGAAACTGACACAGCACAGGCCAATCCAGACGCGCAAGATACCGCCCTCCTTCTTTCCGCACTGATGACCGCTGCTCAGGCGCTGCGCATTTGGCTTCCGGAGCTTGCCCGCGAGTACCACGACCTGGCTATGGGGTTCGAAACCTTGATCTCTGCCATAGACGTGTCACACTTGTACGATCCTGCAGTCGAGCTGTTTTATGCCGCAGCAAATGATGAAGATCATCCAAGGGGGCACATTCAGTACTTCGCCGATGAGGCGCTTCTGTTGTCCGTAGCAGCCTGTGCCAAAGGAATCGTCCCGCCCTCGCACTTTGATAAGCTCCGCCGTACCCACATTCGCTATGGGAAGCATGCTCTTCCCCTGTCTGCACACGGCACGGCTTCCGAACTCCTGATACCGGTTCTTTTTCTTCCTTTGCCCGATGCTGATATCGCAGCATTCGCGCACACGCTTGCCGCCACCGAGCAGAATCGGCAGCCGAATTGGGCGACAGTTCTTTGCCTCCCCTATAAGCCCGAGCTGGCCGCGGCTCTCGCAAGCATTGATACACCCGACATTCTCCCTGACGCCCCTTGGGAACAAAGCCTGCTGCTGGCGTCGCTGTCGCACATTCTAGCAGATGCACCCCTGAGGCGAATCTTCTGCTCCATCCCAGAGGTCGAAGTCGTACTCCCCCTGCTGAAGCCGCGTTCATCACCGCTGACGATTCCACGCCAATAGAAAAGGAGGCTCTCCCATACAGGAAAGCCGTCCTTCTTATTTCCATGTTACAGGAAGCCCGCGGCCATCCCTGGGCGTACCGATCAGCAGCACGATCAAGTCAATGAAGATACCCAGTCCACACAATCCGCCGCTAAAGATGTACAGAATCCCCATACCGTTCTTGCCCAGGTAGAATTTGTGGATTCCCAGCATGCCAAACAACAAGCAGAGGATCAGTGCCACCGCGCGGTTGCAGTCGCTGCGATAAGGCTGGGGAACGTAGACCCTCTCCACCCGCACTTCCTTTTGCGGTGCTTCCTGGTGATAGTGCACATGCATCACCGGCTGCGGCTCTGTTCCCCTGGCCGTGGAAATGTCGTCATAGTCCGTGCCGCAGTACCGGCATGTGGCTTCGCTTGCATAGCGGGCTGCGCCGCAATTAGGGCATTTCATACGTTTACCTCAATCATGATCAAGCCGCGGACGCTTATCAGCGGCTTGCTGAAAATTGCTTTTTCAGTTATAATACTTCCGGGAGTTGATACGATGGAACACTTGATTACCGCCGCTGAATCCGGGCGTCGCCTACGGGACATCCTCCGCCAGGTGATGGGCGTAAGCTATTCGGCGATGAAGAGCGCCAAATGGGACGGACGCATCACGGTGGACGGAATTGCCACTCCGGTGGACGCCTTCGTCCGGGAGGGTCAAAACGTGCGCATCCTCTTCAAGGAGGCTGCCCCGGTTTACGAGGTCAAGCCCTATCATATCCCGCTTACCATCCCCTACGAGGATGAGCATCTTTACGTCATCGACAAGCCCGCGCCACTGGCCAGCCAGTCCAGCGCGAATCACCCGGATGACGCTCTGGAAAATGCCCTCTACGCCCATTTAGGCTGCCCAGCGGACTTCATTTACCGCCCGGTCAACCGTCTGGACAAAGGCACCAGCGGATTGATGATCGTCGCCAAGGATGCCCACGCCCAGCACCGCCTGCAGAAGATGCTGCATTCGGACGATTTTGCCCGTCAGTACCTTGCCGTGGTGGAAGGCACACTGCCCGCCAAATCCGGCGTGATCGACGCGCCCATCGGCAAGGAGGATGCCGCCAGCATACGCCGCCTGGTTCGCGACGACGGCAAGCCCTCCGTCACCCATTACGAGGTGCTGGAGGAGCGCGGCGGCCGCTCCCTGGTGAAGCTGCGGCTGGAAACCGGGCGCACACACCAAATCCGGGTGCACATGGCCCACCTGGGTTGTCCCGTCTGCGGGGATTTCCTCTACGGCACCGAATTGCCGGAGCTCCCGGGACGGTTCGCGCTGCACTCCCACGAGCTGACGCTCACCCATCCGCTGACCATGGAGGGGCTGCACATCGTGTCTCCCCTGCCGGAGAAGCTCAGGGCGCTGCTTGATTGATAGCGTTTGCCAGCCAAGCCGTGGCGACCTCCGCCTTGGCTGCAAGGTTTGCATTGACCAAATCCCAGTCCGCATTGTTCAGACTGTTCACGCCGAGATTGCGAAGCAGCTGATCGATGCGGCTGTTTTTGCTTTCCGGATCATCCTCGCGATAGCGGCGGACGATGGTACATTCCTTGTTAAGGATCGCCGAGAAGGTCGCGCCGTGGAAGCTGTCGGTCACCACATGAGCCGCACCGTTGATGAGCGCGAGCCATCGCTGAGGCGGAACGTCCTCCTCCAGCGGATATCCGGCATTGCGTGCGCCCTCGGTTCGCGGAATGACGCGAACGGCACACTGCTCGCGCGCCGCGACCGCACGGACTGTCTCCCAGTAGGATGGGTTATCGCCGATGAAGTAGCACAGGATGTACTTCTCCTGCGGCACATTGGCGTCCATTATGGACTGCCACTTGTCCTTCGGGACGAGCATCACCGGGTCGGGCATAACGTCAGGTTCAACTCCTGCCATCTGCTGCAGCAGCTTCGCGCCCTCTTCCTCACGGACAGATACGGCAGAGAAAAGCTTTACCAGTTTGGTGATTTTCCGCTGTTTGGCCCGCTTGGGCATATCCTTCACACCCAGAGACGGCGCATAGCTCACCTTCGGCTTGTCGGTAAAGTCCAGGAAATACGCCGGATTCAGCCACACCGGCGACCAGATCTGATCCGATCCGCAGACCAGCACGTCGAAGGTCTCCGCAGCCTGCTTCAGCGCCGCATGATCCCGGCAGGGCGCAGTGGTACGGATATGCTCCTTCCGGAACTCGTCAAAGCCGCCGTGCATCTTGCCGGTAGCGCTCTTTTTGCGCATGCCCTCAAGGATCAGTTTGGGCGAATTGCCGCTCAGCAGCAGGTTGCGGATCTTCTCCTGCTTGCTGGGGGCGTAGTCGATATGAGTCGCGTCAAAGCCCATGTCCGTAAGCGTGCGCTGCAGAGCCCACGCCTGCAGGATGGAGCCGTAATTGTCATTGTGCAGGAAGGTCATCATCCCGATGCGGGTCATAAAATCACCTCATTGCGATCATTATACCACGCTTGCAGGAATGCGTCAAACGTGATACAATACATTGATTTCACTTTGAAAGGAGGCAGCCATATGGGCCGCACAGTCGTCGTAGCCGAGAAGCCCAGCGTGGGGCGCGATATCGCCCGGGTGCTCAAATGTAACCAACGCGGTCAGGGCTGCCTGATGAACGACCAGTGGGTCGTCACCTGGGCCGTGGGCCATCTGGTGACGCTGGTCGAGCCGGATGAGCTGGACGAAAAGTACAAGAAGTGGCAGTTCGATACCCTGCCCATCCTGCCGGAGGACATCCCGCTGAAGGTAATCACCCAGTCCCGCGACCAGTACAAGGTCGTCAAGGAGCTCATCAACGCGGCTGACACCGATCGTCTCGTCTGCGCAACAGACGCAGGGCGCGAGGGCGAGCTGATTTTCCGCTACATTTACTCGAAGGCCAAGTGCAAGAAGCCCTTCGACCGCCTGTGGATCTCCTCCATGACGGACGAGGCCATTCAGGAAGGCTTCCGGCAGATCCAGCCCGGTGCGAAATACGACGGCCTCTACCGCAGCGCCCAGTGCCGCTCCCAGGCAGACTGGCTGGTCGGCATGAACGCCAGCCGCGCCTTCACGCTGAAGTACGACACGCTGCTCTCCGTGGGCCGCGTGCAGACCCCGACACTGGCCATTCTCGTCAAGCGCCGCAAGGAAATCGAGGACTTCAAGCCGGAGGAATACGCCACCGTCACCGCCGATTTTGGCGATTACAAGGGCGTGTGGTTCCACGAGAAGCTGGATCCGGACACCCATATTCCGAAGATCGACGCGGCCAAAGCCATCGCAGCCGAGGTGAAGGGCAAGCCCGCCCGCGTCCTGTCCGCAGAAACCGTTCGCAAGAAGGATCCCCCGCCCCAGCTGTACGACCTGACCAGTCTGCAAAGGGACGCAAACCGCCTGCTCGGCTTCACCGCCGACAAGACGCTGAAGGTCGCGCAGAGCCTCTATGAAACCCGCAAGGCCCTCACCTATCCCCGAACCGACAGCCGCTATCTGCCGCCGGATATGATCCCCCGCGTCGTGCAGACCATGAAGCTGCTGCCGCCTCAGTATCAGGGCCTTGTTCCCGGGGCGCTGCCGAATGGCAAGCTGCCCGTCAGCAAGCGCACGGTGGACGAAACCAAGGTCACCGACCACCATGCCATCATCCCCACGGCGCAGCGGGTGAATCCAGACAGCTTTACCGAGGATGAGAAGCAGCTTTACGACATGGTAGCCCGCAGGATGCTGGCGGCGTTCTACCCCTGGTGCGAGTACGACGCAACCAAGGTCATCACCGAAGTTGACGGCGAAAAGCAGCCGCATCGCTTCCGCACCAACGGCCGTGTCGTGATTGTGAACGGCTGGCATGACGTGCCGCCGCTGGCGAATCCGCCCAAGGCGAAGTCCACAAAAAAGAAATCCACCGAGGAAGAGGACGTCGCTCTGCCGCCGCTGCAGCCCGGCGACACGCGGACGGTGAAATCCACCGCCGTGAAGGAAGACAAGACCAAGCCGCCCGCCCACATGAACGACGCCTCCCTCCTCGCTGCGATGGAAACCGCCGGCAAGGAGCTGGAGGACGAAGAGCTGGTCAAGCAGATGAAGGGCAGCGGCATCGGCACGCCCGCGACCCGCGCCGCCATCATCGAGCGGCTGTTCAAGGTGGGCTACGCCGTGCGCAAGGGTAAGACCATCATCGCAACGGACAAGGGCGTGCAGCTCATCGCCATCATGCCCCAGGAGATCGCTTCCCCCGAAATGACAGGCCGCTGGGAACTGGCGCTGGATCAGATCACCGACGGCAAGCAGGACGCGGACAAATTCATGGAGTCCATCCGCAAATTCTCGACCTTCCTGGTGAATTACGCCCGCAACAACCGCGCTGCGGTGGAGTTCCCTGACGACGGAAGGCGGAAGAAATCCGCACAGAAGTTTGTCGCCAAGGGCACGTTGGTGGAAGGCTGCAGATGCCCTGTCTGCAAGGAAGGCAGTGTGCTGGAGACCCAACGATCTTTCATGTGTTCCCGCGCGGCTGAGGGCTGCAAATTCACCCTTTGGAAGGATTGCCTCACCCGCGGCGGCGGCCCGGAGCTGTCCGCCAAGCTGGTGCAGCTGGTTTTGGCCAACCAGGTCGTGCGCGGATCAACGGGCGTCATCATGGTGGATGACAGGAACATCCAGTTCTTCCCCCACGGCAGCGAGGCTGCAAGCGCCCGCAGGCCCCTCATCTATGAGAAAAAATGACAACTGCCTCCGGCATTCCCGGAGGCTTTTACTTGTGCAAATATCAGCGAATTTTTCCCTGATTTTCCCCTTGATTTTTCTTTAACAATGGTGTACTATGTATACTGAGGGAATAAGTGGTTGTCCATTTCCCGGACGATCATTTCACCCATAAATATTTTGAGAAACGAGGTTGTTTGCATCATGGCACTGCTTGACCTGACCAAGTACGGCATCACCGGCACCACCGAGATTGTGCACAATCCTTCCTTCGAGAAGCTGTTTGAAGAAGAAATGAACCCCGCCCTGGAGGGCTACGAGAAGGGCCAGCTGACCGAGCTGGGCGCTGTGAACGTCATGACCGGCATCTACACCGGCCGTTCCCCCAAGGATAAGTTCATCGTCATGGACGAGAACTCCAAGGACACCGTGTGGTGGACCTCCGATGAGTTCAAGAACGACAACAAGCCCGCTTCTCAGGAAGCCTGGGCTGAGTGCAAGCGTCTGGCGCAGGAGCAGCTGTCCAACAAGAAGC
>JAZNSI010000041.1:0-4008 GCA_045591175.1 Clostridia bacterium | reverse complement strand
GAACTATTTCATGATGCGCCCGACAAAGTACCCCTCATCAGTGAAGACTGTCAAGCTGACTCTCTTTCCGTGCTTGCATGTTGTGAGTAATCGGGTGAATGTCCCCTCAGATGCAGAATCAGGATCCCATACGGATTCAAGGATAGAAGTAATGGGGCGCTTAGTATCTTCTGTTGTTAAGATAGAACAGATGCACCCTGACCTATCATTGCATACCGATATGTACATGAGCGAGCAGATGGCAACAAGCACCACCAGGATGATGATCAACTTCTTCATAAGTCCCTCCATAATTCATTCAGGCCGGGATGATACGGACAGAGACACCTTGCTTCTCTGCATAGAGTATGGTGTTCTGCGTTCCCCCATTGCTGCCATTATACGCAGCGATCACAAGGGCACTGTGATCAACCATCCAGCAGTTCCGGATCTGATAACAACCTCTGGTGTAGGACGGTGATATAGTACGGATCAGATCAGCCTCGGCGAGGACATCATGGTAGAGGCGCTGCCAGTCGCTGTTCCAACGTTCCTCAAAACCTGGATGTGGAACGGCACAGATCAGGTGAACATCAGGGTGAACCTTCTTACGGCTTAAAACAATAGCCGCTGCCCATAGGTCGGTTCCTCTACTCATTCCGGAAATGAAAGTACGGAAGCCAGCTGCTATTGCATCGTCAATCGCGGATTCCAATCCTTTACGCAATTCAGCCTCATCAACTGTCAGCTTTTCTGGTCGATGTCCGGTGAAGCAGCACCGCTTCTTCCTCTTCTCGATCTCGTTCATTCTCGTTACCGCCTTTCTATACATCAAATACAGTATAACATGGCGGTACAGCTGGCACAAGTCGCCAGTATTTTACGCGACAGTTTGGCGGTAAAATATGAATGGAGGAGATTACGCTATGGATGTACTTGAAAGACTTCGCCGTCTGATGGATGAGCGCGGTTGGACGGTATATCGTGTTGCCCATGAAGCAGGGCTGAATGAGAAGACTGTTTATAACATCTACTCGCGTAACACGATGCCTTCCATCCCAACCCTCGAAGCAATATGCACGGCTTTCGGGATTACGCTTGCGCAGTTTTTTGCTGATGGCAAGATGATCGAAGTAACCCCAGAGCTGGAAGATGTGTTTGAGAGCTGGATCGTCCTTACACCTGAACAGAAAGAAGCTACACGCTCCATGATGCGAGCGTTTCGGCATGAGCCATAAATCAGAAGTTGCGTAAACGCTGCTTCTGATTTGTGCTTTTTGTGTGCCAATAAAGAAACCCTCCCTTTACGGGGAGGGTTTCTTGTCGATGGTGATTACAACTTCTTCAACAAGGACATAAAGTCAGAGATCCGATAGGCACCATCAAAGCCCGTATCATTTTCATCGAATACCATAAAGTAATGATACTGATTGCCCGCCAGTTCTGCCCATTTACGCCCCAGACGGAGTTTTGCCTTGCTATCGCTGTTATCACGATCATCACCCTTGGTTTCCAACAGGATGATATGGCCCTTCTCCGTAGCGAGGATGAAGTCAGGGTAATGATTGATGAATCCGTTCAGCACAAAGCTGTGGGGATTGCGTTCGATTACCCTGTGCCACCAGCGAATGTTGGGTAAACCGGCAATCGCATTGATTACCTTATACTCAAAATCATTCATATCAGCCTCGTCCGTATACAGGGACTTGCTGATCGGCAGTCTGGTCACAGCGGGTGTGATCACCTTGGGGAAAGAATAGCTCGGCTCAACAATGATCTCGCCACATTCAATGCGCTCAAAGAACCGCTTGAACCGATATTCCTCAATCAGCGACAGGATCTTCTGCTTAATCTGAGCAGCATAAGCGGGCAATGCACTTTCCATCTGGGCGATCTGATCATTGCTCATCTGATCCACGATGCGAGTGATATACGCTTTCAGTTCACCAGCAGCGAGGAAATCCAAACGGTTGATCTGCATGTAGATCTTCTCAATACAGGATTCCTTGCGCTTCTCAGCGGGACTGCTCTTAATCAGCGTCTTGAAGTCCTGTGCATCGCGCTCAGACAACGCAACCTGACGGGGACGTGCATTGTTTGTAACATCCAGCACAGCAATATCACCATGGGACATGCCGAAGGAAATCTGTGTATCCTTGTCTGCCAGAGTGAAGCCATCAGTCAGCGATTCACGGCTTACAGGAGCATGATCATGTTCAAACAGAAGAGAAGCGCCGATATCTTCAAAGAACATGGGAAGGCGAAGTCCAAGAGCATCTTCGTATTCAGATTGCATCTCATAATACTTTCGCAACTCACTTCCTCCTTCCAACGGCAAGCCCATATTCTCTGCTTGCTGTGTTTCCGCTTCAAACGCTTCACCTTGCTGTTGTGCCTGCTGCGCCATCTCAGCTACGGTATCGGGCATGACAGAGGACGTGCCTTGCTGCCCTGCTTCCAGTCGTTCTTTCACCTGACTGGTGTTGAATCCGGTGAACTCCTCCTCATTGCTTTCGGGTTCAGCAGGCTGCTGGGGAATATCATCCATTGTCTGCTGCTGGGGAGCGGGAGTAGGAATCGGAGTCGGCAGCTCAGAGCCGATGCGGTAATCCTTATCGGAGAAACCGGCACGATTCAGACCCTGCACCACATTCTCAACAGTAGTGCGGAAATCAATGGAGGAAGTGAGAACATACGCCATGTTCAGCAGAGGTCTTGAATGCTTCCGAGCATCAGGTAGGCGCAGAACACGACCAACAATCTGTTCAACATCCACACGGGATGTGCGGTTTGCCAGCGTTGCCAGGATGTAGGCGAAGGAACAATCCCAGCCCTCCTTCAGGGCATTCACGGTAATGATGTACCGAATGGGACAATCGGGTGCTTTCAGATTGACGCCACGAAGCTCGTTGATTTCCGAAGTCTTGATGGCAATCTGTTCACGGGGAATGCCGATCTCAATCAGCTCTGCCTTGAGCTTCTCAAAAGTTTCAGCATTCTCTTTGCCCTTGGGCTGAGCCTGGAAAAGAACAATAGGACGGATGTAGGTTCCGTTTTGTGACTGCTCCACCTTGGCTTCATTCTCAAGCTGAGCGCGCAGCTGGATGGCATCAATCAACACATCATCCTTGGTCTGACGGTTGTAGATGATCACCGGCAGCTTGACCATGTTCTCCTTTTTCAGCTCACGGGCATCAACAATGGAGATCAGGTTGCTGTTCTTCTTGGGCGTTGCGGTCAGGTCAAGAACGAAGGAAGGATTCAGGTTGCGCAGCATCTCAACGCTCAGTTCGCTCTGTGCGTTGTGGCTTTCGTCCACGATCACAACGGGAGAAAGTTGATTGATCACCTGAATCAGTGCCGTCTCATCCACTTCGGGGATGAGGGCATCACGGTCGGTGTAGTGCGGAACAAACTGAGCAAGGTTGCCGTTCTCCTGATACACCTTGCGGCCTTCCTTCTTGCGGATGCGAAGGGCGTCATAGCTCAGAACAAAGATTGAAAGGTTCTCCCGAACAGAAGACGGAGAAAGCGATTGGCCGTTAAGAGCCTGGGTGCCATCATAGATTTCCACGCGGGAGCCAAAGTCATAATTGATCTGCTGCCGGTACGGGTGATCCGGATTGCGGAGATCACGCAGCGTCTGTTCCAGGATGGTAGTGGACGGAACCAGCCATACAACCGCCTTGGTTTTCATCATACCCATGGCATCAAAGATGTGCTTCATGGATGCACAGGCAAGGAGGGTCTTACCACCACCAGTGGGAACCTTAAAGCAGACATGAGGAACGTTGGGCAGCACATCATTGTAGGGCTGCAGACCTGTCATGCCCACATAGACACCTTTCGCTTCCCAATGCTGATTGTAGGCAGCATACAGATTCTGAGTGCTGTTCAGCAGGGCCATGTAGCTATCCAGATCACGCAGAACACGTTTCTGATAATTCTTCAGTTCCATGCTTACCCTCCTTACAGCAGCGCAATATCGCGCGGAATCTTCTTAAAGGTGATGTGGAAGCGTTCCATATC
>JAZNSI010000040.1:0-2843 GCA_045591175.1 Clostridia bacterium | reverse complement strand
GAATAGTTTTCTAAATCTATAAACTTTTCATTCTCCCTCTATTTGTATATTTAATTTTATGTAATATGGATACAAAAAGGAAGCTCCGAAAAATCGGAGCTTGCATGGTGCGGGAAACAGGACTTGAACCTGCATGAAATTGCTTTCACACGGACCTGAACCGTGCGCGTCTGCCAATTCCGCCATTCCCGCATAAGATGGTGGGCAGGGGTGGATTCGAACCACCGAAGTCTGTGACGGCAGATTTACAGTCTGCTCCCTTTGGCCACTCGGGAACCTACCCATGAGCTTTCCAAAAAGGAAAGTGGAGCCGGCGAAGGGACTTGAACCCGCAACCTGCTGATTACAAATCAGCTGCTCTGCCAATTGAGCTACACCGGCGCAGCTCAGGCTGAGTAATGGCGACCCGGAAGGGGCTCGAACCCTCGACCTCTAGCGTGACAGGCTAGCGCTCTAACCAACTGAGCTACCGGGCCGTAAGCTGGTGGGCCTTCAGGGACTTGAACCCGGGACCAACCGGTTATGAGCCGGCCGCTCTAACCAACTGAGCTAAAGGCCCATCCGTGGTAAAAGGAGAAAAAATGGTGACTCCTAGGGGATTCGAACCCCTGTAGCCGCCGTGAAAGGGCGGTGTCTTAACCGCTTGACCAAGGAGCCACGCTATCGGCAGTAGCATTTCTGGTCGGGGTGAAGGGATTCGAACCCCCGGCCCCATGCTCCCAAAGCACGTGCGCTACCAGACTGCGCTACACCCCGGTTTCCCGTGCCGCCCTCGTGTGGTGCGTCAGGCGACGTGTTATATATTACAACAGCACGCGCAAAATGTCAACCCCTTTTTTTAACTTTTTTCAGATTTTTTTGCTGCATCCCGGAGCGCCTGATTTAACCAGCTTTGCGCATGCCTCCCCCACTGTGCACATAGGCTTAACAAAAACCGAATGGGGTTGAGAGCATGGATGAAGTCATCCTCCGCCGCTGTGTGAAGGCAGCGCAGTACATGCTGGAAAACCGCGCCACCGTGCGCCAGACGGCATCGAGATTCGGGCTGTCGAAGTCGGCCGTGCACAAGGACATGTGCATGCGTCTGCCGCAGATCGACGCGCGCCTGGCCCGGGAAGTTGCCGCACTGCTGGAATACAACAAGGCCGTCCGCCATCTGCGGGGCGGCGAGGCTACGCGCCGCAGGTATCGGGGGTTGCAATCCGTCGCGGATGGAGTATAATAGAAGAAACACATTTGCACGTTAGGAGGCTCGCCTCATGAAAATGACCATCACGCCTGCAGATATGAAGGTGCTGGAAAACCGCTTTATGGAAGAAAACCACGTCCCCGGCGCGCTGCTGATGGAGCACGCCGCCCTTGGCGTGGTGGACGCCATCGCCAGGTATACGGACAAGGGCACGGTAGTGTTCCTGTGCGGCCCGGGCAACAACGGCGGCGACGGATATGCGGCAGCGCGGCTGTGGGCGGCACAGGGCGGAAAGGCCCATATCGTGGAGGTCACGGCGGACGTGCGCGGCGATGCGCTGCTGAACCGCAATCTGGCAATGATGAATCCCAACATCCTCTTTTCATCAGCAGAGGATGCATATTACGGCAATCCCGAATGTGATGTCGTCGTGGACGCGCTCTTCGGCACCGGGCTGGCGCGTCCTATCGCCGGTGCAGCCGCCGATTTGGTTCACTTCGCGCTGGACGCGCAGCTGCACAGGAAGCCGGTCATCGCCGTGGATATCCCTTCCGGCATCGACGGAACGACGGGCAAGGCGCTGGGTCATTGGGTCGTCCGTGCGACGGAGACCGTCACCTTCCATTGCATCAAGCAAGGCTTGCTCCTGGCAAACGCTCCCGATTATGTGGGCAAGATCACCGTGCAGCCCATCCTGATCCCGCCGAGCGACGATCCGGGGCTGTACATCCTTGAGCCCGGGGATCTGCAGGGCTATTTCTCGCGCTCCCAGGCCTGCCACAAGGGAGATTTCGGGCGGGTGGTGCTGTTCTGCGGGAGCCGCGGCATGGCAGGCGCTGCGGCCCTGTGCGCCAACGCTGCGATGCGTTCCGGTGCGGGGTTGACCACCATCCTCTGCCGGGAAAGCCTGCTGCCTATTCTGCAGACGCTGGCCCCCGGTGCGATGTGCGCCGTCCTCCCCGAAAGGGACGGCATGCTGCTGCCGGAGGCTGCCGAGATCGCTCGCAAAGCCCTTGACCGCGCAGACGCGGCCTGCATCGGCTGCGGCCTGGGGCAGACCTCCGACGTGATGCCCATCCTGCGGCTGTTCGCCCAGGCGGACTGCCCCGTCGTTTGGGACGCAGACGCCCTCAACCTGCTGGCGAAGCACGATGATCTCCTCCCCCTGAAGGAAGCGGACGTCATCACGCCCCATCCCGGCGAGGCCGCGCGTCTGCTGGACTGCGACGCAGAGGAGATCACCGGCGACGCGCTGGCTGCGCTCGACCGGCTGCATGAGCTGTGCGGCTGCACGGTGCTCCTCAAGAGTGCGCGCAGCCTCATCACCGACGGCATGGATACCTACTGCAACCTGCACACCTCCCCCGCCCTGGCCAAGGGCGGCAGCGGTGATGTGCTGGCCGGTATCATCACAGCGTTGATCGGACAGGGAATCGTACCCCTGGAAGCTACTGCTATGAGTGCATGGCTTCACGGGGCAGCCGGCGATCTGTGTGCCGAAGAGATGGGGCAGTACGGCATGTTGCCCACGGATCTGCTCACACACCTTCCGCGACTTATGAAATAAGGCGTGATGAAAAATGAAACGATTGACAGGTTTGCTGCTATGTTTTCTGCTGCTGGCAGGCTGTACGAAGGATAACGGTTTGGACCG
>JAZNSI010000039.1:0-130522 GCA_045591175.1 Clostridia bacterium | reverse complement strand
CTCACAGAACGACATGGCTACGATCCGACTTTGGAACGGCCTTCCTGCTGTACACGCATCACTTCGGAAATGGTATCCATCAGATCCTGGTTGGTCTTCTTGAGGGTTTCCAGGTCGATGATGCCACGCTCTGCTTCCTTGGCGGTCTGGATGGTACCCACCTTGAGAGCTTCGGCATTCTTCTTGAGCAGCTCGTTGGTCATGTCGGTCACGGCGCTCTGGGCCTTCAAGGCTTCCTGGCTGCGGTGCATGCCCAGTGCGATAACAATCTGGCTCTTCCACAGGGGCAGGGTATTGCTGAGGGTGCTCTGGATGCGCTCCACCAGCAGGCTGTCGTTGTTCTGCAGCAGACGGATCTGGGGTGCGGTCTGCAGGGCGACATGACGGGTCAGCATCAGGTCGTTGAGCTTCTTCTCGAAGCGGTCGCACTGGGCAGCCAGATCGTTGGCGGCCTGGGCGTCCATGGCGTCGCCGCTCTCGGCAGCCTTGGCGTGCAGCTCAGCCAGCTCGCCCTTGCGGACGCGATCCAGCTTCTCCTGGCCGGCGATGATGTACAGCGTCAGCTGACGGAAGTAAGCGGCGTTCTTGTCGTACATACGGTCGAACATGGCCACGTCCTTGAGCAGCTGAACCTGATGGCCCTCCAGGCTGGTCTGGATCGCGTCCACGTTGACGGAAACCTTGTTGTAGCTGGCCTGCATGCGGGCGATGCGCTTCTTGGCGCTGGAGAAGAGCTTCATGAAGCCCTTGGGCTCCTCGGCGTCCTTCTCAAAGTCCTGCAGCTCGACGACCAGATCCTCCAGCATCTTGCCCACTTCGCCGGTATCCTGGCCGCGGACGGCCTCCAGGGCGCTGTCAGCAAACTCACCCAGCTGCTTCTGGGCGTCGGCGCCGAACATCAGCACATGATCGGGATTGGTCACGTCCACCTTGGCGATGAACTCCTCGATGGCAGCGGCTTCGGCCTCGGTCAGCTGGCTCTTGTCCAGGCGGACGGGCTCCTTTTCCTCTTCCACCACGGGAGCGGCTTCAATGGGCTCCTGAACGCTCTTGACGGGTTCGGCAGTTTCGGGAGCCACGGGATCCGGGATCTCCAGGTTCAGGGACAGCATGGGGGTATTCTGCTCAGTCATGGTGTGTTCCTCCTTCAAAATGTGTGGATGGTCGGTGTGAAAGGCTTATGCCTTGGATTCCTGGTTGGATTCCTGCGCAAAATCCGGCGCAGAGGGGGCCTGGGGCACCTGGAGCACCGGCGCGCCCTGCTGCAGCTGACGGGCAGAAGCGGTGGCGGCGGGCACGTTCAGGTAGGGGACGGGGGTGCGCTCAGCTTCCTCGGTCTGCACCTGATAGTCCAGCTGCACGCCTTCGGGCTTGTACTCCGGCTCGGCGGGCTTTTCCACGGGAGCCGGCGCGGGCTGCTCAGCGGGCTTTTCTACGGGCTGGGGAGCGGGCTGTGCAGCAGGCTTCGCCACGGGCTGGGGCGCAGGCTTTTCCTGCTGGACGGGCTTCTTTGCCGCAGGGGCCGCGGTGGGCTTGACGGCAGGAGCCTTCGACATGGGGATTTCCTTGGCGGCGGCGTGGGCGCTCTGCCGCAGGGAATCGGTCACTTCATCTTCCGCCAGACCGTCGGACTTGAGCATCCGCTCGAACACGTCGATCTCGATGTCGATATCCTCCAGGTCATCCCGGAGCATGCCGTCCCGGACGGCGTTCAGCGCGTCCTTGAGCTGATCCAGGGTGGAAAGCACATCCTGCCTTGTGGAGGAGGCTGCGATGGTGGTCGCCCCCTGACGGCGGGCGCTGCGGTAGCTTTCCAGCAACTTTACCGCGGTGGGCAGGTAGTAGCTGTTCATCTTGCGGATGCGATGAGCCTTGTCCGGATCGTCGATGATGCAGCGCAGCACCCGGTCCAGGCTTTCGCGGATCTCATCGATCCGGCGGGAAAAGACGTACTCGTTGATGGCGTCCTTCTCGCGCTTGAGCGCGTCGAGCATCTGCACGCCCTTCTCCACCACGCCGCGGGCGTATTCGTCCTCGATGATGGTAACGTTGAGGGCTTCCTTGGCCTTGGCGTTCTTGTCCAGGCCCTTCATGGGGGTGGACATGGTCTTCACGACCCAGCCCGCCAGTGCGGCCAGTCCGCCGCCGATCACGAAATGCCCCAGCTTGTGGAAGGGGAAGATGGCTGAGTAAATCAGCAGCGTCGCGCCAAAGGCGATGATGCCTGCCAGCTTGCTGTTGTCCTTCTTCCGGGTTGCGTTCTTGGCCATAAACAGGGCTCCTTACATGTGGATTTCATATTCATTCATCCTATTATAGCACATTTCCACCGGGCAGAAAAGTGCAAAAAGGTGAGAATTTGATGAAAGTTCCCCTCCAATTCGGGCATGGACTGTATTTTTTCTGCATATCCTCCGGCAGAAGAATCATCATGGGAGGGATCTTATGGACATGCGTTTGCAGAATACGGAATTCATGCCGGAAGCGCCCTGCGGCGTTTGCCGGAGTCAGATCAATGTGGAAGGGGACGTGGCGATCTCCGGCAGCCTGCGGGAGACGACCCATGTGCTGCATGTGTCTGCCATGGCGGTGGTGGAGAATGCCGAAGCGATGCAGGACCGGGCCTCCATTGCGGGGCGGGTGGTGTTCTGCGTGCTGTACACCCAGGGGGACAAGGCACAGGTGGAATCCATCGAAGCCACGGCGGATTTCACTCACCTGTGCGACATGCCGGGCGCGCTGCCCCGGGCGGAGGTCTTTGCCTGCGCGCAGGTCGAGCATGCGGAAGCCCGCGTACAGAATGGCCGGATGACCATGCGGGCGGTGGTGAAGCTGCAGGCCCGTGCGGTCTCCTGCGAGCCGGTGGAGGCCGTATCCTCCGTGGATGCCTCCGGCGCTCAGCTGCGGACGGAGCAGCTTGCCCTGCGCCGCACGGTGGGGCGGGGCAGCCAGGATGTGCTGCTGCGGGAGGAATTCGCCCTGCCTGCCGACCTGGCCATCACCGAGACCCTGGGGGCGCGGGCGATCACGTCCTTCCATGATACTGCGGGCGGCCAGGGACGCATCGGCCTGGCGGGCGAGGTGACCATCGAGGCTGTCCATGCCTCGTCCATGCCCGGAAAGCCGCTGGTGGTCACGCGTCATACGGTGCCGGTCAGCCAGAGCGTGGAGATCACAGGCGAGGGCGGCGACATGCTGGATGGGCGTATTGTGGTGAAGGACGTAGCCGTGGCCAGCCAGGACATCGGCGACGGAGAACGCACCCTGCGCGCGGAGGTGCTGCTGGGCCTTTCCGCCTGGGCGGACAAGGAGGAACGCGTCACCGTGTTGACCGACGCCTACACCACCGCCGGCGAGGATCTGCGCCTGACCCGCGTGCCCATGACCATCCGCACCGGGGATAACCGGCTGTCCGCGGCGGAGTCCTGCAAGGCGGCGCTGCTGCTGCCCGACGGCGCGCAGCCCATCCGCACGATGCTGGCGGCCTTCGCCGCGCCGGTGCTGACCGCCTTTACCCAGCAGGGGAGCCGCCTGATCACCGAGGGCGTGCTGGAAACGACGCTGCTCTACCTGACGGGCGACGGCGGCGCGCCGGTATCGGCGAGAGTGGAAGCGCCCTTCCGCACGGCCTTTGCGGCAGAGGCAGCCCCGGAGGACATCGTGCTGCTGACCGCGTCCAGCGTGGAGGCCGTACCCGTTACCTCGGACAGGGTGGAGCTGCGCTACATCCTCCATGCCCAGGTGGAGGGGCTGCGCGCCACGCCTGTGAGCATCACCACGGACGCCGCTGCTTTGCCTGCGTCTGCCGTGACGGGGGATATCGTGCTATACTTCGCCCAGCCCGGCGAAACGGCTTGGGACATTGCCCGTCGCTACCGCATCCCTGAGGGGGAGCTGCGGTCGCTCAACCCCGACCTTTCCGGCGATCCCAAGGCCGGACAGGGCCTGGTGGTATGGAACAGGGGCGCTGTATAAGCTGCTTTGGAAGAAAATTTCCCGAATTGTCAAAATCCCCCTTGACGGATGGGTTTCAAGGGTATATACTTGACAGCGGTGTGACCATCACAAACAAAATTTTGCAGAAAGGAGGCCCAATCGATGTTCATGATCAACTATGCAGCTACCATGACCCTGATGACGGCTCCTTCTGCCTTTGTGCGCCTGCGGTAAAGGGATCAACCTGACCAACCGCATCATGACGCTCTATGTGCACCGGCCGTCTGCGAGGATGGCGCGGTGCTTTTTTGTTACCATCACGCGCCGCGGACGTCCTGCACATGAAAGGCAGAAGAAGCCAGCCCGACCGACCCTCTTGTTATCCCTGTGAGAAGGGGAAAAGGAGATTCTCATGCAGCAGAAGAAAACCAAGCAGAAACCTTTCTCCGCTATGCTGGCGCTGATCGGCGAGAACTGGCCCAGCTATGTGGGCGCGATGATCGCCACGGTGCTGATCGTCATCATCGGCTTTATCACGCCCCTGGTGCTGGCGGAAACCATCGACTTCGTGCTGGACACGAAGCCCTCGACCCTCCCGGATTTTGTCCTTGCGCCCATTGAAAAGCTGGGCGGACGCGATTTCCTGCGCGCCAATCTGTGGGTGATGGGCCTGGCGCTGATCATCCTCAACGTGGTCAACGGCGTATTCACCTATGTGAAGGGCCGCCTGTCCGCCGTGGCCAGCGAGAACATCTCCCAGACTCTCCGCGAGCGCCTCTACGCGCATCTGCAGCGCCTGCCCTTTGCCTACCACGTCAAGGCGGAGACCGGCGACCTCATCCAGCGCTGCACCTCCGACGTGGATACCATCCGCCGCTTCCTCTCCGTGCAGGTGATGGAGGTGGTCAATTCGGTGCTGATGATCGTGATTGCGCTGGTCATCCTGCTCCAGAAAAACGCGCAGATCACGCTGATCTCCATGGTCCTCGTGCCGCCGCTGTTCATCTTCGCCACCTGGTTCTTCAAGATGGTGCACAAGTCCTTCAAGGAAGCGGACGAGTGCGAGGGCAAGATGTCTGCCGCGCTGCAGGAGAATCTCTCCGGCGTGCGCGTGGTGCGGGCCTTCGGTCAGCAGCAACGAGAGGTGGAGAAGTTCGACGAGAAGAACGCCACCCTCCGCAAACGCTGGCTGAAGCTGAATGTGCTCAGCGCCATTTACTGGTCCGGCGGCGACGCCATGTCCATGCTTCAAAGTCTGATCACACTGCTGGTGTGCATCGTCTTTGCGGTGCGCGGCGACATCACCGCGGGCGAGCTGATCATCTTCACCAGCTACATCGGCATGCTGCTGTGGCCGGTGCGCTCCCTGGGCCGCACGCTGAGCGATGCGGGCAAGTCGATGGTCTCCATGGGCCGCATCCAGGAGATCCTCCATGCCGAGCCCGAACCCGACGAGCCCGACGCCGTCAAGCCCGACCTGCACGGCGATATCGTCTTTGACCATGTGTCCTTCGCCTATCCTGATGACGGCGTGCCCGTCCTCAAGGACGTGAGCTTCACCATTCCGGCGGGCTCCACGGCGGCAGTCCTGGGCGGCACGGGCAGCGGCAAGTCCACCATGATGTACCTGCTGCAGCGTTTGTACGAACCGACTTCCGGTCGGATCACCATCGGCGGCGTGGACATCAAGACCATCGACCGCAGCCATCTGCGCAGCCATGTGGGCCTGATCCTGCAGGAGCCCTTCCTGTATTCCAAGACCATCTATGAGAACGTGGGCATTATCGGCAGCCGCGACGACAAGGGCATCCATCATGCCGCGGACGTGGCCCGCGCCTCGGGCTTTATCGCCAAGGCAGACAAGGGCTGGGAGACCCTGGTCGGCGAGCGCGGCGTTACCCTTTCCGGCGGTCAGAAGCAGCGCATCGCCATCGCTCGCACGCTGCTCAAGGACAACCACGTCCTGATCTTCGACGACTCTCTCTCCGCCGTGGACACCGAGACCGACGCGCAGATCCGCGCTGCCCTCAAGGGCGAAAAGTCCGGCGTGACCACGCTGATCATCTCTCACCGCGTGACGACCCTTTCCCAGGCGGACATGATCCTCGTGCTGGAGGACGGCCGCATCAGCCAGCAGGGCACCCATGAGGAACTCTGTCAGCAGGAAGGCCTGTACGCCCGCATCAACGCCATTCAGAATACCCTCGAAGAAGAGCTGAACCATGCCATTGCGGCGGAGACGGCTCAGTAATTCCGACCTGCAAAGAAGGTGAAAACATATGCAGTCCTTTCAGGAAGAAGATTATACCAAACGATTTGACCTGTCCCTGTGGAAGAAAATTATCCGCCTGGCCAAGCCCTACCACAAAAACCTGCTGCTGACGATGATGTACATGGCCATCTGCGCCGTGATGGACGTGGTCTGGCCCCGGATGACCGGCATCGCCATGGATACCTTTATCAAGGACGGCAACACGCATGGCCTTGTGTGGTTCGCTGTGGCCTGCCTTGGCATCACGGTGGTGCAGGTGTTTGCGATCTACAAATTCCAGATTCACAGCGGCAAGGTGGAGACCGGCACCTGCTACACCATCCGCAAGATGGGCTTCCAGAAGCTCCAGGAGCTGCCCTTTTCCTACTATGACCGCATGCCCGTGGGTTACCTGATGTCCCGACTCACCAACGACACTCAGCGCCTGGGCGATACCATCGGCTGGTCCATCCTGGACCTGTGCTGGGGCGCGGTATTCCTGGTTTCCTGCACGGTGCAGATGCTGCTGCTCAACTGGCAGCTGACGCTGATCCTCCTTCTGGTGCTGCCGCCGCTGGCTGTGATCTCGTGGAAGTTCCAGAAGGGCATCCTTGAATCCTACCGCCAGGTGCGCAAGCGCAATTCTCAGATCACCGCCGGCTTCAACGAGGGCATCAACGGCGCCAAAACCACCAAGACCCTTGTGCGCGAGGAGCTGAACATCGAGGAGTTCAACACCGTTTCCGCCGACATGAAGAAGGCTTCTGTCCGCGCAGCGACCCTGAGCGCGCTGTTCCTGCCCATCGTGGTGTCCATCGGCTCCATCGGTACGGCTTGGGCACTGTGGCAGGGCGGATCCTCCATCATCAACGGTGTGGAGATCATGGGCACGGTGATGACCATCGGCACCCTGCAGGTGTTCGTGAACTACACCGTTTCTTTCTTCCAGCCCGTGCGTGATATCGCCCGTATTTTCGCGGAGCTGCAGTCCTCCCAGGCGGCGGCGGAACGCGTCGTGTCCCTGCTGGAGACCGAGCCGGACATCGTTGATTCCCCTGAGGTGGAGGCCGTCTTTGGCGACAACTTCCACCCCAAGTGCGAGAACTGGCCCGCCCTCATCGGCGACATCGACTTTGAGGACGTGACCTTCCGCTACAAGGATGGCGAGCAGGTGCTGGAGAACTTCAACCTCCACGTTGACCACGGTCAGACCATCGCGCTGGTGGGCGAGACCGGCTCCGGCAAGTCTACCATCGTCAACCTGATCTGCCGTTTTTATGAACCGACTTCCGGTCGGATTTTGATCGACGGCGCGGACTATCGCACCCGAAGCCAGCTGTGGCTTCAGTCCAACCTGGGCTATGTGTTGCAGTCGCCCCACCTGTTCTCCGGCACGGTGGCGGACAACATCCGCTACGGCCGCCCGGACGCGACCATGGAAGAGGTGCAGGCCGCTGCCCGAATGGTCGGCGCGGAGGACTTCATCCTTGCCATGAAGGACGGCTTCGACGCCAATGTGGGTGAGGGCGGCAACCGCCTGTCCACCGGCCAGAAGCAGCTGATCTCCTTCGCCCGTGCGATCCTGACCAACCCATCCATCTTCGTGCTGGACGAAGCCACCTCCTCCGTCGATACCGAAACGGAGCAGCTCATCCAGAACGCCATCCAGACCGTGCTCAGCGGGCGTACCAGCTTCATCATCGCGCACCGCCTGTCCACCATCCGCTCGGCGGACCGCATCCTGGTCATCCAGAACGGCAAAATCACCGAGGACGGTACTCACCGTCAGCTGATCGCCAGGCAGGGCTACTACTACCAGCTCTACACCAACCAGTTCCAGGAGGAACAGGGCCTCGACATTCTTGACGGAAAGGCGTAATGGATGCAGATCATTGACTATTTCCACACGGACGACCAGCCCCACTGGCTTGCCGCCATCGCTGAAAACGAATGGCGCGCGGCGAAGTTCCTTGCTGAGCTGCTGGAGAAAAATGAGTTTCACAGCGCCGTGGGCAAGGGCACGGTTTACCTGCTGACGGAAGGGGACAAGCTGGTATCCTTCCTGACCCTCGCAGAGCGCGATTGCGTGGAAGCGCCCTACGGCCCGTGGATCGGCTTTGTCCATACTGCCCCGGAATATCGCGGACATCGTCATGTCGGCAGGCTCATTGATCATGCCTGCGCCGTAGCAAAAGAGCACGGTGCAGCGCGGGTCTACCTTTGCACAGACCATGTCGGCCTGTACGAGAAGTACGGCTTTACCTACCTGGAGAACCGCGTGAGCATCTATGGGGAGGATAGCCGGATCTATGTGCGGGAGGTGTGAGAAATGCCTGCTGAGATCAAGGCGCTGACCCGCGATAACTTCCGTGCTGACTCGCTGGATGGCTTCATCCGCCACCAGGAGGTCACCGAGTGCTGGCGCTGTATCGACGGCAAATGGCAACTGCTGCCTATCGCCTTTACCGAAGACTGGGATCAACCGCGCCTGCGCGAGGAAGCTGCCGACCTCCTGCGCACCATGGATGAAGGCAACACTGTCATCGGCGCTTACGATGGCGCGCAGGTCGTTGGGTATGCCCAGCTTAGCGAACGCCTTGGCAGCCGTGGGCAGTACATCGAGCTGGTCGGCTTCCAGGTGTCGGAGTCGTACCGCGGGCAGGGGATCGGCCGTCGGCTGTTCAGGGCCATCTGCGATGCAGCCCGTGCCGCCGGTGCGGACAAGCTGTACATCTCCGCCCATTCATCGAAGGAATCCCAGGCGGCATATCGTGCGCTGGGCTGTGTGCCGGCACAGGAAGCAGACCCTGTGCGGATGGAGAAGGAACCCTGCGATGTGCAGATGGAGTATATACTATAAGGGAGGGATAGCATCCATGGTGCTGGCCATTGCCTGAGCTCCTTTTCATTGATGCAAAACGCCTGTGAAAAGGAGATCAAACAACATGAAAACCAAATTTCAATCCGCCATGACTACCCTGCGCGAGATGCGCACATTCCTGATCCTGTGGGTGACGCAGGCCTTCTCCGGCCTGGGAAGCGCCGTGACCAGCTATGCGCTGGTGGTGTGGAGCTACACCCAGGAGGGCAGCGCCCTGGTGACTGCGCTGCTGATGGTGTCCTCCTATGCGCCTTATGTGCTGTGTTCCATCTTTGCCGGAGCGCTCTCGGACCGCTGGGACAAGCGCAGAACCATGCTGGTCTGCGATGCGCTGGCGGCCCTGACCACCGTTGCGACGCTGATCCTGCTGAAAACGGAAACGCTGCAGGTCTGGCACCTGTACATCCTCAATGCGCTGAACGGCCTGATGAACACCGTCCAGCAGCCGGCCAGCGAGGTCGCCACCACGGCGCTGCTGCCCAAGCAGCACTACCAGCGGGTCGGCGGACTGCGCTACCTGTCCTCCAGCCTGACGGGCATACTGAATCCCATCATCGCCACGGCCATGATGACCCTGCTGGGCATGGATGCGGTCATCCTTTTCGACCTGTTCACCTTTGCGGTGGCCTTCGTGGTGCTGCTGGTGTTCATCCGCATCCCCGCAGGGGAAAAGCCTGCGGACAAGCAGGAGTCCCTGCTGGCGTCAGTGAAGGAGGGCTTGGCGTTCCTGCGGCAGAAGCAGGGCATCCTGATGCTGGTGTTCTTCCTCGCGGCGATCAACCTGGTGGCCTCCATGTTCAGCGCCACGCTGCCTGCCATGGTCATCCCCCGCAAGGGCGAGGCCGTTCTGGGGCTGATCAACAGCCTCACCGGCGTGACGACGCTGATCGGCAGCGTCATTGCGTCGCTGCTGCCCGAGCCCAAAAGTCGGGTGCGGGTGGTTTGCCTGACGCTGCTGCTGTCGATGTCCACGGAGAATTTCCTCATCGCCTTTGGACGCACGACGTCCGTGTGGTGCATCGGCGCGTTCCTGGGGTGGATCGCCATCCCGCTGATGAGCACCAACCTGGACGCCATCATGCGCACGTCGATCCCGCAGGAGATCCAGGGCCGGGTGTTTGCCTGCCGGAACTCCCTGCAGTTCTTCACCATCCCGCTGGGATATTTCCTCGGCGGACTTCTGGTGGACGCGCTGTTTGAGCCGCTGATGGCTGCCCAAAGCGCTGACAGCCTCCTTGTGCAGATCTTCGGCACGGGGAAGGGCAGCGGCGCGGCGATGTGCTTCGCGCTGCAGGCTGTGATGGGCGTGCTTGTGTGCGTCATTTTCATGCGCAACAGGCATATCCGCGCCATGCAGGCGGAGGAACTGAAAGCGTAATACCACAAAGCCCGGAAGCATCGATGCCTCCGGGTAATTTTACATTTGTGACAAGGACCAAAGTGTTGAAACAGCCATGAAAGCATGATATGATAAATGCAAAATCTTGGGAGGTGCCCGATGAGAACGTTATGCCTGATCCTGTGCTTGCTGCTGAGTTTGCCGGTGCAGAGCCTGGCTGAAACGGCAGAAAGCGAGCCGATCACACTTGTGCAGCTGGGCACATGGACGACCGTGGTGGAATATCAGGGCCAGGTGATCGCAATCCCCACGATCGATCTGGTGGCCGGCAGCGATGTGCCGACGGAGCAGCGCCTGGCGACGATCCTTGCGCCAAGCAATGGAAAGTGCACGATGCGGGAATTTGCCCTTGAAGACAGCTGGCCGCTGCAAACCGTGATGGCCGGAACCATTGTGGTGGTGCTGGCCCCCGGGGATGACTGGACACGGGTTTGGGCGAATGGGCAGGCGGGATATGTGCGGACGGATTGCCTGCAATTTCACGCGCCTGTGGCGGAGATCGTCGGCCATGCCGTGATCGTCCGGGATGGCAGAACGGACGGCAAACAGACGGTCACGCTGCATCACATTCCCAGCAGCTATGCGCCTAAGCTGGTCAGCTGGCCGACAGGAACGCGAGTGACTGTTCTTGCGGCGGAGAATGGCTGGTGCGAGGTGGAAGCAAACGGTGTGCGCGGTTTCATCCGTGAGCGGCACCTGATGATGCTTGACGAAGAATAAAAGGTCCGGAAGCGTTGCTGCTTCCGGACCTTTTTCATACCTGCGGCGTTCCCAGCCAATTCTGCCAGTACATATGCCACCGGGCCGGGAAGTCGTCCCGTGCGACGCTATCCGATGCGATGATATCCGCCTCAGCGACAGTCATGCCGCCGCTGACGAGCCGTGCTGTGCCCAGCACCTGACCTGCCTGTACAGGCGCGTCCAGCGTACCAGGCAGGTCGATTTCCACCTGCGGGATGCTGCCTTTGGCGACCACGCCGGTCAAATCGGCGGATAGCACTGCGTCCACCCTGCAGCCGTCAGAGTGAGCTACATCAAGTGTTGCAGCGACGTCGCCCGTGGTCATCATGGTCACAGCCTCGTACCGGTCAAAGGCGATGTCCATCAGCCGGGCGGACTCATTAAACCAGTCCCAGCAGTTCAGCACCACGCCGATGATCCGCATGCCATCCCGCTCTGCGCCGAACACCAGGCAGCGCCCGGCCTTCTTGGTATAACCGGTCTTGATGCCCGTGGCGCCCTCGTAGGTGGTCAGCAGCTTGTTCTTGTTGTTGAGCACGCGGTCATATTCGCGGCCCTCCCAGGGGATGGTGGCGCGGGTGGTACCGACGATCTCGCGGAATTCCGGGTGGGTCATGGCTTCCCGGGCGATCAGCGCCAGGTCATGTGCCGTGGTGTAGTGGCCCTCGCAGGGCAGTCCGTGGGGCGTGAGGAACACGGTGCTTTTACAGCCCAGCTCCGCTGCGCGGGCGGTCATCATGCGGCAGAAGTCCTCCACGGAGCCGCCGATGTGCTCGGCGATGGCGGTGGCCGCGTCGTTGCCGGAGGCCAGCATCAGTCCGTAGAGCATCTCACGCAGGGTGAGGGTCTCGCCCTCGGCGAGATAGATGCTCGTCCCCGGCACCCCGAAGGCATTGCGGCTGCAGGTGACGGGCGCATCCAGGTCGCCCAGCTCCAGGGCGAGAAGCGCGGTCATCACCTTGGTGGTGGAGGCCATGGGCAGCGCTGCTTCCGCGTTGTGGGACAGCAGCACCCGTCCGCTGGCTTCGTCGATGATGACGCAGGCTTTCGCGCTGGTGCCGACCTCCTCTGCGGAGGCGGGAAGGACTGCGCAAAGGCCAGCGATCGCCAGCAGAAGGACGGCCAGCCGGCGCATCACATCATCCCCGCAGAGCCGGAGCGGTCAAAGAGGTTCTTCACGTCCTCCATGACGGTGGGGATGAGCTCCACCACCCGGTCGGCCACTGTTGCGCAGGTGGCGGGCAGCATGCGGACGCTGCCGTCCTGCACCACCAGGAAGCCCACCGGCTGCACCGACACACCCGCGCCGCTGCCGCCCGCAAAGGGGAAATCCACCGGTTCTGCGGCATGTTTGGCCTTTTCCTGGGTGGAAAGATCGCCGCCGGCGGTCACATAGCCGAAGCTGACCTTGCTGATGGGGATGATCGTCGCGCCGCCGGAGGCCTGCACGGGCTCGCCGATGACGGTGTTTACGTCCACCATGTCCTTGATGGAGGCCATGGCGGTCTGCATCAGTTCACCAATGGGATGTTCCATATGCTGTCCTCGCTTTCTGCCGCAGGCGGAAGGCCAGCAGCATCAACATTGTCAGGAGGATTGTGCCCATCTTTACGCGGATTATGCATCTGGCCTGCAGCGTGGAATGGGGGCGGAAGAAATCCGGCCATACGCGGATGCGCACCTGCTGCTGCCGGATAGTCGGGATGCGCGCCAGCCCCATCAAAACACCGGACAGCAGGGAGGTGCGGGCGGCGTCCGCCGTGCGCAGGAGAAGGCATGCATCCAGCTTGTCCAGCTGCACATGGCGCAGGAGACAACGACGTGCCGTATCCGCATGGCGGAGGGAATTCAGCAGATGATGCCCCTGCTGACGCCGGGTCCGGGTGGGGGCAGGATCGCCGCTTTGCCATGTCCGGGTGAAGAACGCATATCGCGCGGTGACGCGAAACCAGGTGCTGCCGTGACGGCGCACATCCGCGTGGATGGTGATCGGCAGCAGCAGTGCTTCAAGTAACAGCAGCGCTGCGAGAAAGAACGCCATACCAGCACCTCCTTTGGCAGATATTGTGCGCGGCGGAAGTGAAAAGTATCCTGCAATCCGTGATTGACGAAAGGGCAGGAAAAAGGTATAATAAATGTGTATGTCTATTAACAGGAGGATCAACGATGTACGGATTGATCGGAGCCATGTCGGTGGAGGTTGAGGCGCTGATGGCGCAGGTGGAAGACCGCCAGGAAAAGAAGATCGGCATGGATGTGTTTGTCAGCGGCAAGCTCTTTGGCAAGGAGACCGTTCTGGCCGTCTGCGGCCCGGGCAAGGTGAACGCCGCCCTGTGCGCCCAGAGCATGATCCTGCATTATCAGCCGGAGTGGATCCTGAATCTCGGCGTGGCTGGGGCAGGGGACACGACGGTTTCCATCGGCGATATGGTCATCGCCACCGCTGCTGTCCAGCACGATATGGATACCTCGCCCATCGGTGATCCCGTGGGCCTGGTGAGCAAGATCAACCTGGTGGAGATCCCCTGTGACGAAGCGTTGCGCATGAAGCTGGTCAAGGCTGCCTCTCAGGTGGAGGGCGTGAATGTCCACGAGGGCATCATTGCCACCGGCGACCAGTTCATCAACTCCGGCGATGTGCGCAGCCGCATCAACGGGCTGTTTCATGCCAAGGCTGTCGAGATGGAAGGCGGCGCGGTGGCCCATGCCTGCTATGCCCATGGCGTAAAGTGCTGCGTGCTGCGCTCCATTTCCGACCAGGCGGACGGCCACAGCGATATGGATTACCCCACCTTCACCCGGCTGGCAGCGGATCATTCCCAGCAGGTGGTGGAAAACCTCCTGCGCGGGGAATAAGCGGCAAATCATCGCTTTCCCTTGCTATTTGGTGAAAAACGCGGTATAATGATATTTGTCGATTTTAGATTTGGAGGCTGCACGAATGTACAAACTCCTTCTTGTAACGAATCATCAGGCGGTGCGCGACGCCTTTGCTGCCGTCGCCTGGGAGGATCTGGGCTTCAAGGCCCCCCGCACGGCCCAAAGCGTAGAGGAAGCGCTGGCAAGCCTTAAGGCCTACCACGCTGACGCGGTTGCCGTTGCCCTCCCGGCGGAGGAAGACGCGGCGCTCTACCAGGCGCTGATGGAGCAGCATCCTGATCTGCCGGTGATGGAAGCGCCCGACAAGCGCGGCGAGGTTGAGCTCCGCACGCTGGAGACCCGCAAGCTTCTGGTCCGCCTCAATGCGGATATTTCCAATGACAATTATACCCTTTCCGACCAGATGATGGTATGCCGCCATGAGTACTTCCGCGCGATGATGGATCGCCGCATTCCCTCCGGCAAGGATGTGGAACGGATGCTCCGTCTGGTGCGCAGTAAGATGGATCCCCACCGCCCCTGCGTGGTGGCGGAGCTGAAGATGCCCGAGGGCAGCGATTTCCTGCGCGGACGATGGCATTACGGCCCGGAGCGCCTGGAGATGGCTCTGCGCAATATCTTCGGCGTGGAGGTAGCGGGGCTGCGCATCCTCAGCTGCGTGCTGCCCGGCGAGCGCATCCTGCTGCTGGGCTGCCCGATGCTCCACCATGAGATGGAGACGGCGGAGGAATCCATGACCGGCGTGGTGTCCCGCCATGTGCAGGACTGCATCGACCACGTTGACGAATATCTTGGTATCGACCTGACCATTGCGTCCATGCGGGTGCTGCCCGCCTTGACCGCGATGGCCAGTGACAAGACGATTTAACCCCAACTGAAATATGCGTTAAGGAGGATTTGCGTATGGGTATCTTTGATGCGATCGGCAGCTTTGTGAAGGGCCAGTTCATCGACGTGATCGAGTGGACGGACAACTCTTCCAACACCATGGTGTACAAGTACGACATGGGCGGCAAGGAGATCATGATGGGCGCGCAGCTCACCGTGCGGGAGAGCCAGGTGGCCATCTTCGTCAACGAGGGCGAGCTGGCGGACGTCTACGGCCCTGGCCGCTACGAGCTGTCCACCTCCAATATGCCCATCATGACCAAGCTCCAGTCCTGGAAGTTCGGCTTTAACAGCCCCTTCAAGGCGGACGTGTACTTCATCAATACCAAGCAGTTCCTGGACCGCAAGTGGGGCACCGCCAATCCCGTGATGATGCGTGACGCCGAGTTCGGCATGATCCGCATCCGCGCCTTTGGCGTGTACGCCTTCAAGGTCAGTGACCCCGTTGTGTTCCTGCGCGAGGTCTTCGGCACCAAGAAGGTCACCACCGCGGAGGATATCGAGGGCCAGATCAAGCGTACGCTGGTGTCCGGCCTGTCCGACGCCATCGCCGAGAGCAAGATCCCCGCGCTGGATCTGGCGGCGAATTATGACGAGCTGTCCAATTACGCCCTGCAGGCGATGAATCCCAAGATCGCACCCCTGGGCGTGACGCTGACCTCCTTCGTCATCGAGAACATCTCCCTGCCTGAGGAAGTCGAGAAGTCCATGGACAAGCGCACCTCCATGGGCGTGCTGGGCGATATGAACAAGTACACCCAGTACCAGGCTGCCGAGGCCATGCGCGAGGCCGCTTCTACCCCCAACAGCTCCGCCGGCGCGGGCATGGGCATGGGCGCGGGCATGGCGATGGGCCAGATGTTCGCCAACTCCTTCAACCAGCAGAATCAGCAGCCCCAGCAGGCCGCTCCTGCGGTGAAGGGCTCCTTCTGCCCTGAGTGCGGCAATCCTGTCGCGGCGGGCGCGAAGTTCTGCTCCAACTGCGGCGCGAAGCAGGCGGCGACCGCTGCCTGCCCCGGCTGTGGCCAGCCCACCGCCCCCGGCGCCAAGTTCTGCTCCAACTGCGGGCAGAAGCTGTAATCCGGATCATCAGGAGATTTTCGCTATGTTCAAGTTTGTCATCACCAACCAGCAGCAGTCCGCCGTTTGCTTGAAACCGCGGGCCTGTTGGTGATGCCATAACGAAAGTTCACCGGCCAGGAGCCTCGCGGCTTCTGGCTTTTTTGTATTTTGGGGAGGTGAGGGAAGTGCCGGAACAGCAAGAAGTCCCCCAGCAGAAGGGGCGGTGCCAACAAATCATGAAAGGAATGAGTGATATGAACCTGATTGATCCCAATGGCCTGGCGAACTACAATGCCGGGATAGAAGTCGGGCGACTGCATCGCGGACTGGGCCTGATTGAGTTTGCCCGCACGAAGGAAATTTTGCTGGAGGAGCTTCCGTCGCCCCCGGCTGTGATCTACGACGTTGGCGGTGCGTATGGAGAATATGCTTTCTTTCTTGCAGCGCATGGCTATGAGGTGCACCTCTTTGACCTGGCGGAGGAACATATCCGCCTGGCGAAAGTCAACGAGAACGCTGCCATTCTGGCGGATGCCGTGGTTGCCGATGCCCGCAGTATCCCGAGAGAAGACGCATCTGCGGATGCGATCCTCCTCTTTGGCCCCTTGTACCACATCGTCGAACGGGAAGAGCGGGCCAAATGCCTGGCGGAATGTCGCCGTCTGTTAAAGCCCGGCGGCAAGCTGTTCACGGCAAACATCACCTGCTTTTCCACGGCGCTGAAATACACCGAATGCTACGACTGGCGGCCTGTACTGGATGACGAAGACGCATACCGGGCGATCGAATCCACAGTGCGGACGGGCCATTACACCGGCAATGAGATCGGGCGGGTGTACTTCCATCGCCCGGAGGAGCTGCGAGCCGAGGTGGCTGCTGCAGGCTTTAACGATGTAGATCTGCGGGGCGTGATTGGTCCGGCGTGGATCATCCGCGGTCTGGATGAGAGCTGGCATGATCCCGGCAAGCGGGAGGCCATTCTGCGCATTGTCCGCCTGCTGGAGCGGGAGGAGAGTCTGATGGGGTTCTCCACACATTTTCTCAGTATATCAACGCGGCCATAAGAAAAAGGCTGGTGCATTGCTGCATCAGCCTGATTTTCATTTACTGCGGATTGCTCAGAAAGCCGGAGTCCGTTGCGACGGTCTCATAGTGCAGGGGAGCGTCCTCGCGAATGCCCTGGCGGATGACGAAGGGGGCGCTGGGCTGAACAATGTTGTCCGCCATGGTCAGGCGGCCAACGGAGACCTCGTAGGCCGTCTTGTTCAGCACCGTGCCGTCGCCCAGCTGCTTCTGGTATGCGCGGGACTGGAAGCGGCCCAGCAGCGTCACCTTGTCGCCGACCTTCAGGTGGCTGGCGAAGCGCGCCGTGCGTCCCCAGGTAATGCAGGGGATGTAGTCGCTCTTGCCGTAGGCACGGTTGACGGCCAGCATCAGGTCGGCGATCTCCCGGCCAAAGGGCGTGGTGCGGTAGCTCGGCGGCTTGCACAGCGCGCCGGTCAGGTGCACCTGATTGGGGTTCTCTTCGGTGTCGGGGTCCAGCAGACGCTGGGCAAAGCCGGTGATCAGCAGGCGGCCTGCGCCCTCGATCACCTTGTTGTAGCTGCGCAGCTGACCTTCGAAGCACAGTGGTGCGCCGACCTCCAGGTTGACGCCCTCCATCAGCCGCTCGGAGATGGTGATGGGCAGCAGATCCTCCGCGCCGGACAGACGCGGCACCGACAGCGTTGCATAGTAGAATTTCTCCCCGAAGACCTCGTGGCCATACTCGGGCGTGTCAGTCAGAATGCCAGACAAATGCAGGTAGTTCCCGGTTTCTTCCATAGCGATTCCCTCTCTTTGCATTTGACGTTGCTACTGGGCAGCGGCGGGATGCTGCTTGCCCTGCACGTCGATGGTTGTAGTTCCTGAAAGCAGGATGTCCCTGGCGGGGATCATATTGAATCCCTGCGCCTGATAGTGTTTAAGGATGGCGGGCAGCGCCTCCACGATGAACTCCGAGTCATTGTGGAAGAGGATGATATCCCCCGGCTGCACATTCGTAGTGGCCCGTTTGACCAGGTCTGCGACGCCGCGGTTCTTCCAGTCCAGCGAGTCGATGGACCATTGCACGGCCTCGTAGCCTTCGTCCCGCACAACGGTGATGACCTTGCTGTTGTAGTCCCCGTAGGGCGGGCGGAACAGCGTGGGCCGCGTACCAGTGAGGGCCTCGATCTTGTCCGAGCAGCTGTCCAGTTCAGCACGGATCTTGCTGTCCGAGATCTGGGTGAAGTGGGCATGGCTGTCGGAGTGATTGCCGATCTCATGCCCCCGCGCGGCGATCTCCTTCACCAGCTCCGGGTATTTGTCCACCCAGATGCCCACCAGGAAGAAGGTTGCTTTGGCGTTGTACTCATCCAGCAGGTCAAGGATCGCGCGGGTCTTGTCGCCGCCCCAGGAGGCGTCGAAGGTGACGGAGATCACCTTGTCGGCCCGTTCCACGGAGTAGATGGGCAGCACCTTCTTCGCGGCAACGACGGCAGTTGCGTCCTGCTGCAGCGGCCCCAGGTACAGCGCGCAGAGCACCGCCAGGGCGCACAGCAGCGCCGCCGGACGCAGGGGAAACTTCCTGGACTTCTTCGGCCAGTCAAAGACCGGCTTTTCCCGGCGTGTGAGGGTCGTGGGGCTTGTCATCATCTGCCACCATCCTCTCATAATGTATGCGCGGAATCACGCGTTATGCCGCATGTTCCCGCATCCGCCAAAGGCAGCGGCCTTTCGACAGGCTCCTTCGCGGCTCATGGATGGTCAAGTATATGATGGCCCCTTCACCAATAAAACGCACGAGAACGGGAAAATCTTTCATCCCCTGTGAAGATTTACAATGCCTTAACATTTATGACTGCATATCCATCTTCTACCTGATGATAGCACGCAAATATGTCCGGATGATGAACCACCGATGAAATTTGACCGGATGCGGAAGAAAATGCCCAAAACAAAAAGGCTCTCCCCAAGAGGGAGAGCAGGAAAACCATGGGAGGTGTCGGATGACCCGCAGGCCCACTGACTGGATCCGTATCCGGGGGCGTTGCCGCCGGGGCGGGGCGTTTTCCGCTTGCGGAAAACATACCTTGCAATTTCCTGGTCGTGAACGAAGTGAACAGTGAAACTTGAACTGCCCTCAGGAAGATGTCCATTCAACTCAAAAAGATGGCTTCAAAGAAGCCATCTTTTTGAAGCGCATCAGCGCTTAGTACATGCCGCCCATGCCAGCGCCGCCAGCGGCAGCCGCGGGTTCCGGCTGGGGAATATCCGCCACCAGGGACTCGGTGGTCAGCACCATCGCGGCCACGGAGGCAGCGTTCTGCAGGGCACTGCGGGTGACCTTGGTGGGGTCGATGATGCCGCGCTCGATCATGTCGCAGTACTCATCGTTCAGCGCGTCGTAGCCGTAACCGGCGGACTTGCCAGCATTGGCCTTCACGTTCTCCACGATCACGGAGCCTTCCACGCCGGCGTTGGCCGCGATCTGACGGATGGGCTCCTCCAGCGCGCGCAGGATGATCTGCACGCCGGTCTTGGCGTCGCCGGTGTACTCGGGCAGCAGGGCCTTGACCTTGGCAGCCACGGTCAGCAGCGCGATGCCGCCGCCGGGGACGATGCCCTCCTCGGTGGCCGCGCGGGTCGCAGCCAGGGCGTCCTCGATGCGCAGCTTGCGCTCCTTCATCTCGATCTCAGTCGCAGCGCCGACCTGGATGACAGCCACGCCGCCAGCCAGCTTGGCCAGGCGCTCCTGCAGCTTCTCGCGGTCGTAGTCGGAGGTGGTCTCGACGATCTGGTTCTTGATCACGGCCACGCGGGCAGCGATTTCGGCCTTGTCGCCAGCGCCGCCGACGATGGTGGTGTTCTCCTTGTTGACCTTGATCTGACGGGCACGGCCCAGCATGCTCAGGTCGGCTTCCTTCAGCTCCATGCCGGTCTCGGAGGACACAACGGTGCCGCCGGTCAGGATGGCGATATCCTGCAGCATCTCCTTCCGGCGATCGCCGAAGCCGGGGGCCTTGACGGCAACGCAGGTGAAGGTGCCGCGCAGCTTGTTGACCACCAGGGTGCTAAGGGCCTCACCCTCGACATCCTCGGCGATGATCAGCAGCTTCTTGCCGGTCTGCACGACCTGCTCCAGCAGGGGCAGAATCTCCTGGATGTTGGAAATCTTCTTGTCGGTGATCAGCAGCAGGGGATCGTCCAGCACGGCTTCCATCTTCTCGGTGTCGGTGACCATGTAGGCGGAAGCGTAGCCGCGGTCGAACTGCATGCCCTCGACGGTGGTCATGCCGGTGGTCATGGTCTTGGACTCCTCGACGGTGATGACGCCGTCAGCGCCCACGGTCTCCATCGCGTCGGCGATCAGCTTGCCGATGGTCTCGTCCGCAGCGGAGTTCGCGGCGACATTGGCAACAGCCTGCTTGCCGCTGATGGGCTGGGACAGCTCCTTCAAGCCCTCGACAGCAGCTTCGGTGGCGGCAGCGATGCCCTTCTTGAGCACCATGGGGTTCGCGCCGGCAGCCAGATTCTTCAGGCCCTCGCGGATGATGGCCTGAGCCAGCAGGGTAGCGGTGGTGGTGCCGTCGCCAGCCACGTCGTTGGTCTTGGTGGAGACTTCCTTCACCAGCTGAGCGCCCATGTTCTCAAAGGGATCTTCCAGCTCAATCTCCTTGGCGATGGTCACGCCGTCGTTGGTGATCAGGGGAGCGCCGTACTTCTTGTCCAGCACGACATTGCGGCCCTTGGGGCCCAGGGTGATCTTGACGGTATCGGCCAGCGCGTTGACGCCCTTTTCAAGGCTGCGGCGGGCCTGCTCGCCATACTGAATCTGCTTTGCCATGATAATACACTCCTTAACTCAGATGATAGGGGAGAGTGACAACTCACTCAACGATGGCCAGGATATCGGACTGGCGGACGATGATCAGCTCTTCGCCGTCGATCTTCACTTCGGTGCCGGCGTACTTGGAATAAATGACCTTCTGGCCAACTTCCACCTGCATCACGATCTCCTTGCCGTCCACGTTGCCGCCGGGGCCCACAGCCAGCACTTCTGCCATCTGGGGCTTTTCCTTGGCGGCGCTGGTCAGGATCAGGCCGGACTTGGTGGTCTCTTCTGCTTCTACATTCTTGATGACAACGCGGTCACCCAAAGGCTTCACGGTCATGGATGATTCCTCCTGAAAGTTCGTGGTTTTAGCACTCCGATTCTACGAGTGCTAAACAATTATTATACGCATTTTCCATGATATTGCAAGGGGGACAGATGTTCTTTTTCTGCACACAAAAGGAAAAGATACGGAATTTGTGTCAGCATCTGTCCAGAACGCGCAAATCGTGTTATAATAAGACGAAAGAATTTTTCGGAGGACGACCATGCCTGACCGCATTGCCCCTTTGCTCCTTGCCTGGTACGACCAGCACGCCCGCGCGCTGCCGTGGCGGGGGATTCACGATCCCTACCGCACCTGGGTATCGGAAACCATGCTCCAGCAGACCCGCGTAGAGACCGTTATCGGTTATTATGACCGCTTTTTGCAGCGCTTCCCGACCATCGTTGACCTTGCCGCCGCCCCGGAGGACGACGTCCTCAAAATGTGGGAGGGCCTGGGCTATTACAGCCGCGCCCGGAATCTGCATAAGGGCGCAAAGCAGGTCGTGACGAAGTACGGCGGCGTGATCCCGGCATCCGTGGAGGAGCTGCGAAAGATCAGCGGCATCGGTCCCTATACCGCCGGTGCCATCGCCAGCATTGCCTTTGATCAGCCCGTGCCTGCGGTGGATGGCAACGTTATCCGCGTGGTGAGCAGGCTTCGCGGTATCCGGGAGAACGTCGGGGTTCCCTCCGTCCGCCGTGCGCTGGAAGGGGAGGCTGCCGCCTTCGTTCCTGCTGATCGCCCCGGCTATTTCAACCAGGCCGTCATGGATCTTGGTGCGACCATCTGCACGCCCGGCACGCCTGCATGTGAGAAATGCCCCCTACAGGCGGAATGTGACGCTTATGCCGCAGGCGATGCGGAGGACCTGCCTGTCCTTCCGCGCAAGAATCCGCCGAAGGTACTGGATTATACCATATGCCTGATCTTCTCCGGTGATCGCGTCCTGATGCGTCAGCGCACGGAGGCGATGCTCCGCGGCCTGTGGGTGTTCCCGATGATCGAGGGAACGCCGACGCTGCGCCAGCTGCCTTCCGCCGTACGGAAGCTGACAAAGTTTGCCGTCACCGGCGTTGCGTCGGCAGGGGAGGCGAAGCATGTCTTCACCCATCAGATCTGGCAGATGCAGCTTTACACCATGTCCGTCCCGGAGGATGCGCAGGCGCCTGCCGGGTACCGATTCGTCCCTGTGGAGGAAATGGGCGATCTGGCCATCCCCACGGCGGTGAAGGCGGCGGTCAGGGCAGTACGCGAATATGTGAAATGATTGACATATCCGCCGGAATCTGCTATCATATATCCACGATTCCTGGAATGATATTCGCAAGGAGAGATTCGTTATGGCGATCCGTCTGTTTGAAACCCGTACCAACAACTCCAATGTGCCGCTGCGTGTGGCGATGGGTCACTTTGCCACCAGCCACAGCCATATCAACTACTATATTGACCTGACGATGACCAAGCACCGTCTGTCCGAGGCCAAGGAGGTCGCCGCTCAGCTGTGCGATCGCATCAGCCCGGTGACGGTCATCGACACCATCCTGTGCCTGGACGGCACCGAGGTCATCGCGGCCTGCATGGCTTCCGAGCTGACCCGCCGCGGCTATGCCAACTACAACGCCCACAACACCATTTATGTTGTGACCCCCGAGCATACCACCGGTTCTCAGCTGATCTTCCGCGAGAACTCCGCGCCCATGGTCGTGGGCAAGAATGTGCTGATCCTGGCAGCTTCCGTCACCACCGGCTTCACTGTGAAGGCGGCTGTGGACGCCATCCGCTACTACAGCGGCAAGCCCGCCGGCGTGTGCGCCATCTTCTCCTGCGAGGACGTGTGCGAGGGCTTCGAGGTCAACGCGGTCTTCACCAAGAAGAACGATCTGCCCGATTACCAGTCCATGCCCTCCCACGAGTGCCCGATGTGCAAGAAGCAGCGCCGTTTGGACGCGATGGTCAATGCCTTCGGCGTGAGCTCCTTCGGGATTTGATAAGCATAAAGCAAGGCTCCGGAACGAATCCGGAGCCTTTTGTGATGCGATTTTATTTTGCCCACACGACCATGGTGCTGTTGGCGGGATACACCTGCGCGGTTTGGCCGGGATTGGACTGCTTGGCCTTGTAGCGGGCGTAGGAGTACGCCTCGTTCAGGGTGATCACGCCGTCGCCGTCGGAGTCGGCAGCCATGCCGCGGCCGGAGCCGGTGGCCAGGTTCCAGCCGCTGCCGTAGCACAGGCTGTAGGCGAAGATGCTGTAACGTTTCTCCAGGATGCCGTCGCCCTCGGCGTCGTAGCCCATGGTGGCACGGTCTTCGGTGGAATGGGCGGCGGTAATGACGTAGTAGCCGCTGTTGGCCAGGTCGGTTTCGCCGCGGGTCTCGGCGGAGAAGGCCATGACCACATTGCGGTTGAAGGCGTTCAATTCACCCTCGGAAACGGTGGATTCTCCGCCGCTGCGGGCGATCATCTGGCCGGAATGGGCGCTGTCCAGGATGACGATCTTCTTGCCGGGGATCTGATCCAGCACAGCCTTGAGGTGCGCAACGGTCAGATAGGTGCTGCCGGTGCCCACAAGCGCGCCGTGGTAGCTGGTGTTGAGGCCATTGAAGCCCATGCCGGAGAAGTAGAACAGGCTCACATCATTGGGCGTGGCGGCTGCAAAGGTGTTCTGGATGGCGCTGACCATGCCGTCGGCGCTCAGTTCGCTGCGGGTGGTGATGCGGTAGGGGGTGGCGCTCATGCGGCTGAGCATCTGGCGCATACCGGCCACGTCGTTGGCGGAGCCGGGCATCTCATCGGAGGTGCCGGCGTAGGTGTTGCCGATCAGCAGCGCGCGATAGATGGTGGCTGTGGTGCTGACGGGGAGGGCGTCCGCCGTGGCGGAAGCACTGTCGCCCACCTCGTCCTCCGCGGTGACGCTCACCACGCAGGTGCCGGCGGTCTGCAGCGTATAGGTGATCTCCGGCTCGGCGGTGACAACGCTTTTCGTACTGCCGTCGGTATCGAAGGTCCAAGTGTAGGTGACGCTGCCGTAGGCGCCGGTGACGGAGGTGGTCCAGGTGAGGGTATCGCCCACATCCGCCGTGGTGGCGGTGGTTGTGGGCGCTTCCGCCGTCATGGTCTGGTAGGTGGAAACGTCCAGGTGATCCGGTATGCCCAGGTAGGCAGGCACGCGGATGCCGGAGAGGTTATCGCAGCCGTTAACGATCAGCGTGTCCAGGCTGCGCACCGGCTGGCCATCCACCAGCTTGGGCACGGTGACCTCGCCGGTGATGGCCGTGCCGTCCACCGCGCAAAGGGGGATGGCGGTGCCATCTGTCACGCTGTAGTAGAAGCCGCTGCTGGTTTTGAGGGTCTCTGCGGCGTAGAAATTGCTGTAAGCGGAGGTGTTCCCGAAGGCAGGGCCGAACACATAGGCCACGTCCGACAGCGAGCCGTCGATGGTGGTCGCGGGGCCCTTGAGGGACAGATAAGCCGCGTCGGTGCCTGCCAGGACGGAGCCTGCGACGCTTGTGCAGCCCGCAGGAACGATCAGGCCATGGATACGCGTGCCGGCGAAGGCGCGGCTGCCCACCGTGCGGATGCTGCCCGGCAGGGTGACATTGCCGCGGAGGGAATCATCACCCTCGAAGGCGCTGGTGTCGATCCTCGTCAGCGCGGGCGGGAAGGAAACCTCCGCCGCTGCCGTGAGGGTGAAAACCGCCAGGATCAGCAGGAGAAACAGGCTTTTCTTCATGTCATGCTCCTTGTTGCAGATAATGAAAGCGCACGGGGCGCATAAATGTCCGTATACATTATAAAGCCTTCCGCAAGCGAGGTCAAGGCGGAAGGCCAAAAGTTACATTTGTGACAGGAAAAAAGGACGGACGCAATGCGGGTTTCGGGCGTTATTCGCTGATCCCCTGGCGCTTATGCAGTTCATCGGAGACATATCCGGCGAGGATCTCCACAATGCGGGCATTCTTGCCGCCGCGGGCGACGATTACGTCCGCCAGGTTCACATAGTTGCGGATGTACTGCTCGAACATGGGCCGCACGGTGCTGCGGTACTGGTTGGAGATGGAGTCGATGGAGCGCCCGCGCTCGTTGATGTCCCGCTCGATGCGGCGCAGCAGGCAGATATCCGCGTCCACGTTCATGTAGAGCTTCAGGTACATCAGCGCCAAAAGCCGTTCGTCGTGGAAGCAGTGGATGCCCTCCAGGATCAGCACGTCCGGGGGCGTGATGATCTCTTCCGTGTCCGCGCGGCGGTGATTGGCATAGTCGTAGCCCTTGCGGGTGATGGCTTTGCCGTTCATCAGGTCGGTCACGTCCTGCAAAAGGGCGTCGTGGTCAAAAATGGACGGCTCGTCATAATTGAGCAGGCAGCGCTCCTCAAAGGGGAGGTGGCTGTGGTCCTTGTAGTAGCAGTCCTGCTGGAGCACAAAGCAGCGATCGCCCAGCGCCGCCGCCAGGGAATCCGCCAGTGTCGATTTTCCGCTGCCGCTGGCGCCGCAAATGCCGATGAAGATCATTCGTATGTCCTCCGCGTGCAAGTTTGTATGGGTTTCATTATGGTAAATGGTACAATACCCGCGCCGATGTGTCAAGGGAAAACCGTATTTCAGCGGCAGATTTCGGCAGGATCCGCGGCGTTTCCGCAAATTGACTGTGACAGGCAGGTCATGTTATGATATGATTACTCCGTAAATACGGGACGTATGTCCTGACGCGGAGGTGAACGCGGTGTCGACAACCACGCCGCGCACCAAAGAGCGCAAGCTGCGCAGACTTGCCAAGAAAATGATGCTCATGCTGATGCTCCTGATGGTGACGGGACTATTCGTCAGCTCCGGCGCATACACTACACAAGCCGCCACGGCGGAAGAGGAGGCCCCTATGAACATCCGCAAAGGCCGTACGGTCATGTACATCATGGATTCCTGGGACATGAAGCTCCGCGATGCGGACGCCCATGCCCTGGATCAGCTGAACTACTCCTTCGCCCTCATCAAGGACGGCAAGGCGGACGGCTCCCACTGGGTGGGCCTGAAGCAGGTGCAGTCCTTCCTGAAGAAGCATCCCCATGTGGATGGCGTGGTGTCCATCGGCGGATGGGGCGCGGACGGCTTCTCCGACGCCTGCCTGACGGAAGAAGGCCGCAAAATCCTCGCGGACAGCCTGCTGCAGATGATCGACGACTGCGGCTTTGTGGGCATCGACGTGGACTGGGAATACCCCGGCGTGCCTGGAACGGGCATCGTTTCCCGCCCGGAGGTGGACGTGGAGAACTGGTACGCCTTCCTGGAGCTGCTGCGGGCGGGTCTGGATGAGCGCGAAGCCCTCCATGGGCGCGAGTATCATCTGTCCGTGGCCCTGGGGGCAGGGGATCAGCAGCTGGAAGTGCTGGATCCGGCGCGCCTGGCAGGGCTGCTGGATCAGTGCGTGCTGATGACCTACGATCTGGCCGGCTTTGACCGCATCACTGGGCATCATTCCGGCCTGTACCCGGATGAGAACCGTCCTTCCTCCGGCGCGAAGGCAGTGCGGACGATGATCGACGGCGGCTTCCCGGCGGAAAAGCTGCTGCTGGGCATGCCAGCCTACGGCAAGGTCTGGCGGCAGGTCTCCGGCGGCGGGAACGGCCTGGGTCAGCGGGCTGCAACGCCGGGCAACAAGTCCATCTCCTTTGACGAGCTGCTCCGCCTGGAGGAGCAGGGCTACACCCGCTACTTTGATGAGAAGGCCAAGGTGCCGTGGTGGTTCGACGGTACGAACTTTGTCACCGGCGACGACAGCGAATCCATTGCCTACAAGGGCAAGTGGGTGGTTGACAACGGCCTGATGGGCATGGCGGTCTGGCAGTATACCAAGGATGCTGAGGGCGCGATGCTCGCCATGATGGACGCTGCCATGCGGTAATACAAACGAAATACTTGCCTCGCCTTCTGTTTGGTTGTATAATGAAAACAATACAACCAACAGGAGGCGTTTTTTGATGAAGGTATCTGCATATCGTGCATTTGGTCTGCTCAAGGAGCTGGCCTATGAGCGCGTCAGCTGCTCCGAGGCGGAGAAGCAGGCGGCCCAGAAGCTTCTGGAGGTCGCCCAGTCCACCGGAGCCCAGGCCCATATCGAGGAATTCCCTGTGGCCTGCGGCAAGGTCAACCATGCCAAGCTGGTCGTCACCGAGCCCTACGTCAAGGAGTATGAGGTCACCGGCTATGAGCGCGGCCTGTCCACCCCCGAAGGCGGCGCGGATCTGGAATTCTACTATGCCGAGGGTGCGGAGGACGCTCATCTAGCCAATGTGAAGGGCAAGGCCGTCATGGTGAACGGCCGCCTGGGCAAGAAAGTCTATGAGAAGCTGATGAAGGCCGGCGTGTCCGCCATCCTGACCTTTGACGGCACCACCCTTGACCGCCGCAGCGAAACCGACTGCGACATCCGCAAGCTCCGCGAGGTGCTGACCGAGGATTGCGGCGCCTGCACTGCGCTCCACATGCGCACGCTGGATGCGGTGGAGATCGTCCGCCGCGGCGCGAAGAAGATGCACATTGAGCTGGATGCGCAGGACTACGAGGGCATCAGCCAGAACGTCTGCGCGGTGATCGAGGGCACGGAGTACCCCGACGAGATCATCTCCTTCGGCGCGCATTATGACAGCGTGTACTTCTCCACCGGCGTGTACGACAACATGTCCGGCAGCGTCATCATCATGGAGCTGCTGCGTTACTTCGCTGAGCATAAGCCCGCCCGCACGATGAAGTTCAACTGGTACGGCTCCGAGGAGCAGGGCCTGCTGGGCTCCAAGGCCTGGGTGAAGGCCCATGAGGACGAGCTTTCCAAGCATGTGCTGATGATCAACATCGACGTGGCGGCTCCCATCCTGGGCAAGAACGGCGCGCCCGTCCTGGCCACCGAGAAGGCCGTGGGCTATGTGGACGCCCTCATGCGCGAGGCCGGCATCGCCTGCGACGTGCGCATGGACATCTACTCCTCCGACTGCATCCCCTTCGCGGACAAGGGCGTACCCGCGGTGAACCTGATCCGCTTCGGCGTCCCCGGCGCGGGCTACATCCATGACCGCCGCGACAACCTCAAGAGCGGCTACCTGAGCGCCGAGGCCCTCGATATCACCCTGCAGCAGGCGCTGATGTTCGCCAAGCGGGTCGATTCCGCGAAGGTTTTCCCGATCGAGCGCAAGGTCAGCGACGAGATCGTCAAGAAGGTGGACGAGTACCTGTTCAAGAAGAAGGACAAGAAGTAAGATCATCGGCTCTCTCCGAAAGGGGAGAGCCGTTTTGCATGGACACTCAGCAAATTCTCATGTTTCTGTAATGGGAATCAACTTGAAGCGACGGGCACATGGTGCTATTATATCGGCGTGGACAGGCAAGGACGCCTTCCAGCCAATATGTTGAACGAAAGAGGAGAAGGGATCATGAAAAAGGGTTGGGCGGTCATTTTTATCATCGTGGTGGTTGCTCTGGCGCTCACCATCGGCAATCTGAAAACTTACAAATATGCGGACAGCGACGAATATGTGGCCGGCGGCACCCATATTTCCGATGCGGTGAAGGACATTGAAATCAACTGGGTGGCCGGCAAGGTGAACATCGTCACTTATGACGGCGATGACATTGTTTTGTCCGAGGAATCGAACCGCACGATTTCTGAGAAGAACAAGATGCGCTGGCAGCTGGATGGCAAAACGCTGCGGGTGCAGTACGCCCAGTCGGGCCTGTTCCGGGTTAACAACATCAGTAAAGATCTGACGGTGAAGCTGCCCAAATCTCTGTCGCTGGATGATGTGAACATCACGGTCGTTTCTGCCGGTGTGGACGCGGAAATCCCTGATGCTGACAAGCTCAAGATCGTTACGGTCTCCGGGGAAGTCGCGGTTGATTGCGAGCGGATCAATGAAGTGAAGGTTGATGCGGTCAGCGGTGGCGTTGTGCTGCGCTTCGAACGCATGCCGGAGAAGATCGAAGCGGAAAGCGTCAGCGGCAATGTGAAGGTCGTCCTGCCCGAGGATGCTGGTTTCAAGGTGGAATTTGACAGTGTCTCCGGTAGCATGAACAGCGCGTTCCCCATGGAGCGCAAGTCGAACGACGAGTATGTCTGCGGCGATGAACGCTGCGAGATCGACGTGGACACGGTCAGCGGCAGCCTTGAGGTGGATGAGCTGAAGGAAATAATTTGCCCCTGATCGGACATGTGCTGGTCAGGGGATTTTCAGTGCAGCAAAAAAGAGGACGCTCTTGCGAGCATCCTCTGTGAAAGCTTCCGATGGGGAAGTGAGATTACTTGACCTCGACTTCGCCGCCGACTTCCTTGATCTGGGCAGCCAGCTTCTCGGCGTCTTCCTTGGACAGGCCTTCCTTGACGGTCTTGGGGCCAGCAGCAGCAGCCTCAACGAAGTCCTTAGCTTCCTTCAGGCCCAGGCCGCACACTTCGCGGATGACCTTCAGAACCTTCAGCTTGGCAGCGGCGTCAAAGCCCTTCAGGATGACGTCGAACTCAGTCTTCTCTTCAACAGCGGCAGCAGCAGCAGCGGGGGCAGCGCCACCAGCAACGGCGACAGCACCGGTAACGCCGAACTCTTCCTTCATAGCGTCAACCAGTTCCTTGATCTCGAGCAGGGTCATACCCTTGATGGCTTCCAGAATCTCCTGATGAGTCATTGTATTTTCCTCCAAATTGTGTAGATGTTGTGTTTAGTGGTTGGCCGTCATGCGGCCAGGGGAGTCATGCGGCCTTGATCAGGCAGCTTCCTTCTGCTCGGCAATCTGCTCCAGAACGGCGACCAGATTGGAGACAGGGGAGATCAGGCAGCCAACAACAGTGGCCAGCAGCTCTTCGCGGCTGGGCAGAGCGGCCAGAGCCTTGACACCAGCAGCGTCCAGGACCTCGGTGCCCATCAGGCCACCCTTGATCTGCAGGGACTGCAGCTTGTTCTTCTCGATGAAGTCGTTCACGACCTTGGGCGCGTTGGTCACATCGTTCATGGAGAACACGAAGGCGTTGGGGCCCTCCAGCAGATTCTCCAGGCCAGCGATGTTCAGCTCCTGCAGAGCGCGCAGCACCAGACGGTTCTTCAGAACGCAGTACTGGACATTCTGCTCACGGCAGAGCTTACGCAGATTGGTCACCTGCTCAACGGTCAGACCGCTGTAGGAGCAGACCACCATGGACTGGCAATTCTTGAGCTTCTCAACAATGTCAGCCACGACCTGAACCTTCAACTCACGATTCTTGCTCATTCTTCTTGCACCTCCTTTAAGGTTTGGAGTAAAAGAAAACCCTTGCAACAGGTGCAAGGGATGAGCAAAGTCATGCTATATCCATCACACCTCGGCAGGCGGGGCAAACCCCTTTACGTCCTTGCGGACACCGGCTGTCTACGGCACAGGTTTCTTCAAAACCTCGAACATTTTATCACATTCGGCAGGGCGTGTCAAGCGCTTTTGTGAAAATATTTGGAGGAAATTTGCTTTACAAACCCGCGCGCGTGTATTATAATGAAAGTGGTGTTTTGTGAATACGTCTGGCTGCGGGATTTGTAACGAAATGTAAATCATTCCGCTGTCGGATTGACATTGACGTATGCCTGTAATATATTTATGTGCGAAAGGGGTTGTACCTATGATCCACATGAGCAAAAAATGCATCCTGGCTGCGCTGCTGGCGGCGCTTCTTTTGAGCGCCTGCACCGCTCTGGCGGATACCGCCACTGTTACCGCGGATAGCCTGTATATGCGTGAAGGTCCGGACTCTGCCACTGCGGTGGTGAAGGTTCTGCGCAACGGCAACAAGCTGGAGGTGCTGGGCAAGAAGGGCAACTGGTATCAGGTGTCCTTCGGCAAGTACTCCGGTTATGTGTATAAGGACTATGTCGTCATCACCGAGGATGGCGATGATGACGTGCTGCAGAAGGGCGACAAGGGCGCCGAGGTCAAGCAGCTGCAGCAGCGCCTGAAGGAACTGGGCTACTATTCTTCCAGCTGCGACGGCAACTTCGGCACTGTGACCGTCAATGCGGTGAAGGCCTTCCAGAAGAAGAATGGCCTGAGCCAGTCCGGCATGGCAGATGAGGCGACGCTTAAGAAGCTGAACTCCACCTCCGCCATCAAGGCCAACGGCACGGCTTCCGCCGAAACCACCGGCACCCTCCAAAAGGGTCACCGCGGCCAGCTGGTCAAGCAGCTGCAGCAGCGCCTGAAGGAGCTGGGCTACTACACTTCCACCATCGACAGCAGCTACGGCAACCAGACCGTGAATGCGGTGAAGGCCTTCCAGAAGAAGAATGGCCTGAGCCAGACCGGTGTTGCGGACGCTGCCACCCAGAAGAAGCTGTATTCCTCCTCCGCCGTGAAGGCCAATGCCGCCACGACCACCACCCAGGATGAGACCCTCCGGAAGGGCGACAAGGGCACGGCGGTCAAGCAGCTGCAGCAGCGCCTCAAGGAGCTGGGCTACTACAAGTCTGCCATTGACAGTGACTTTGGTACCCAGACCGTCAACGCGGTGAAGGCTTTCCAGAAGAAGAACGGCCTGAGCCAGACTGGCGTTGTGGATTCCGCCACGCTGAAGAAGTTGAATTCCTCCTCCGCCGTGAAGGCCAATGAAACTGTCACCACCACCCAGGCCGAAAGCCTCAAGAAGGGCGACAAGGGTGCCGCGGTCAAGCAGCTGCAGCAGCGCCTGAAGGAGCTGGGCTACTACACCGCTTACATTGACAGCCAGTACGGCACCAAGACCGTCAACGCGGTGAAGGCCTTCCAGAAGAAGAACGGCCTGACGGCTGACGGCGTTGCCGGCGCGGCGACCATCAAGAAGCTGAACTCCACCTCTGCGGTGCGCGCCGATGCGGTGACCGAGGACAAGAACGAGACGACCACCGGCCTCAAGAGGGGCGACAAGGGCACTGAGGTCAAGCGCCTGCAGACCCGCCTGAAGGAGCTGGGCTACTACACCGCTTACATCGACAGCGAGTACGGCACCAAGACCGTCAACGCGGTGAAGGCCTTCCAGAAGAAGAACGGCCTGACCCAGACCGGCATTGCCGACACGGTCACCCTGCAGAAGCTGAACTCCACCTCTGCGGTGAAGGCCAACGGCTCCACCAATGATACCGTCGCCACCGACAGCACCCTCAAGAGCGGCTCCAAGGGCGAGGCCGTCAAGGCGCTGCAGACCCGTTTGAAGGCGCTGGGCTACTACAACTCCGCCATCGACGGCGATTATGGCTACAAGACCATCGCCGCGGTGAAGGCCTTCCAGAAGAAGAACGGCCTGACTGCTGACGGCGTTGCAGGCACCACCACGCTGAAGAAGGTGAACTCCTCCACTGCGGTGAAGGCCAACGCGACCACGACTACTACCACGACCACCGGCCTCAAGTCCGGCGACAAGGGCGCGGAAGTCAAGAAGCTGCAGGAGCGCCTCAAGGAGCTGGGCTACTACACCTCCGTGATCGACAGCGAGTACGGTGCCAAGACCGTCGCTGCGGTGAAGGCCTTCCAGCAGAAGAACGGCCTGACTGCCGACGGCGTTGCAGGCACTGCCACGCTGAAGAAGATCAATTCCACCTCCGCCATCAAGGCAAACAACAGCACCACCAACAATACCAATACCAGCACCACGCTGAACACCAACCAGACCCTGAAGTCCGGCGACAGCGGCGCGCAGGTCCGTGCGCTGCAGACCCGCCTGAAGGCCCTGGGCTACTACACGCCCTCTGTGGACGGCGACTACGGCTACCGCACGGTGGAGGCCGTGAGCGCCTTCCAGCGTGCCAACAAGCTGACGGTCAACGGTATTGCCAATCCCGCTACGCTGCGCAAGCTGGTTTCCTCCAGCGCTGTTGCAGCCGGCACCAACACCACGACCACCGGCAAGTACAAGACGGAAAAGCTGGACTGGTTCAAGAACGGCGAGAGCGTCTTCTCCGGTCGTCCGGTCATCGAGATCAAGGACGTCAGGACCGGTCTGGTGTTCAAGGGCAAGGTGCTTTATGGCTCCCACCACCTGGACGTGGAGCCCCTCACCAAGGCTGACACCGCCACTCTGCTGAAGATCAACGGCGGCGTGGAGTTCAAGTGGTACCGCCGTCCCATGCTGGTCAAGCACAATGGCCATGTGTATGCGGCGTCCATCTACTCTGTGCCCCACGGTGAGCAGACCATCCTGAATAATAACTTCGAGGGCCAGTTCTGCCTGCACTTCTACGGCAGCAAGACCCATGGCACTGACGAAGTCAAGCAGGACCATCAGGAGGCAATTGCCGAGGCCATGAAGGCGACCTGGTAAGCAACAGATCCACAAGGCTGACTTTCCAAACGGAGGGTCAGCCTGTTTCATGCCTTGACAAATACCGGGGGAGGGTATATAATGGGGATGCCATGATGGGGTATGAATCAGCACAGGGGAGGAAAATCTGATGAATGAAAACACCTGCTGCCGCAAAAAGGAGCGCAGCGAGGCGGAGAAGAAGCTGCTGATCAACCGGCTCAGCCGCATTGAGGGGCAGATCCGCGGCATCCGCGCAATGGTGGAGAAGGACGCCTATTGCCCGGACATCCTGACCCAGGCTTCGGCGGCTTCGGCGGCGCTGAATGGCTTTGCCAGGGCGCTGCTGTCGGAGCATATCCGTACCTGCGTGGCCGAGGACGTCCGCCGCGGTAGCGACAAGACCCTTGACGAGCTGCTGGATACGCTGCAGAAATGGATGAAGTAAGGTGAAAGATATGAAGCAATTTGACGTGACCGGCATGACCTGCGCGGCGTGTTCTGCGCGGGTGGAGAAGGCCGTGAAGGCTGTGCCCGGCGTGACGGAGGTATCCGTGTCGCTGCTGACCAACGCCATGGGCGTGGAGGGCACGGCATCGGACAGCGCCATCATCAAGGCCGTGACCGACGCAGGCTACGGCGCAGCGCCCAAGGGGCAGGGGAAGGCCGCTCAGGCGGAGGACGCGCTGGCGGATCATGAAACACCGAAGCTGAAGCAGCGGCTGGTATGGTCGCTGGGCTTCCTGCTGGTGCTGATGTACGTCAGCATGGGGCATGTGATGTGGGGCTGGCCCTTGCCTGCGATCCTGGCAGAGAACGCCCTTGCCATCGCGCTGATCGAACTGGTGCTGACGGCCATTGTCATGGTCATCAACCAGAAATTCTTTATCAGCGGCTTCAAGTCCCTGATGAAGGGCGCGCCCAACATGGATACGCTGGTGGCGCTGGGTTCGGCGGCGTCCTTCGGGTACAGCCTGGCGCTGCTTTTCGGCATGACCCACGCGGCCATCCATGCCCCGGATACGGTGCATCACTATCTGCATGAGTTCTACTTTGAGTCCGCCGCGATGATCCTGACCCTCATCACCGTGGGCAAGATGCTGGAGGCACGCTCTAAGGGCCGCACGACGGATGCGCTCAAGTCCCTGATGTCCCTTGCGCCCCAGACGGCGACCATCGTGGCGGACGGCACGGAGAAGATCGTGCCCATCGCCCAGGTGCAGCAGGGCGACGTCTTCGTCGTCCGTCCCGGCGAAAGCATCCCGGTGGATGGCAGGGTCATCGAAGGACACTCCGCGGTGAACGAGGCGGCGCTGACCGGCGAATCCATCCCTGTGGACAAGGCTGCGGGCGACCATGTGTCCGCCGCGACGGTGAATACCTCCGGCTTCCTGCGCTGCGAGGCCACCCGCGTGGGCGAGGACACCACGCTGAGCCAGATCATCAAAATGGTTTCCGACGCGGCGGCTACAAAAGCACCCATCGCGAAGGTCGCGGACAAGGTGTCCGGCGTATTCGTGCCCGTGGTGATCTCGATCGCGGTGGTGACGCTGATCGTCTGGCTGCTGCTGGGCGAGACGGTGGGCAATGCGCTGGCCCGGGCGATCTCCGTGCTGGTGATCTCCTGCCCCTGCGCCCTGGGCCTTGCAACGCCGGTAGCCATCATGGTGGGCAGCGGCATGGGCGCAAAGCACGGCATCCTCTTCAAGACGGCTGCTGCGCTGGAAAACGCGGGCCGCGTGCAGATCGTGGCGCTGGACAAGACAGGCACCATCACCACCGGTCAGCCGGTCGTGACGGATATTCTCCCTGCCGACGGCGTGCCGCAGCAGGAGCTGGCGCAGGCAGCGGCCTCCCTGGAGGCGAAGTCCGAGCATCCGCTGGCTCGTGCCATCATGGCGGAATTCAGCGACGTGACGCTGGCGGACATGGCGGATTTCCGCGCGGTGCCGGGCAATGGACTGTCCGCTGAGCTGACGGGCGTACCCGTTCACGGCGGCAGCATGGAGTTCATCAGCGGGAAAGTCAGCGTGCCGCAAAGCATCCGCGCACAGGTCGATGCGCTGGCGGAGCAGGGAAAAACGCCGCTGCTGTTTGCCAAAGGCGGGCAGCTGCTGGGCGTGATCGCCGTGGCAGACGCCATCAAGGAGGACAGCCCGCAAGCCGTACGCGAGCTTCAAAACATGGGCATCCGCGTGGTGATGCTCACCGGCGACAACGAGCGCACTGCCCGCGCCATGGGCGAAAAAGCCGGCGTGGACAAGGTGATCGCGGGGGTCAAGCCTGACGGCAAGGAGAACGTCATCCGCAAGCTGATGGAAGCCGGCAAGGTCGCCATGGTCGGCGACGGCATTAACGACGCGCCCGCCCTGACTCGCGCGGATGTGGGCGTTGCCATAGGCGCAGGCACCGACGTGGCCATCGACGCGGCAGACGTGGTGCTCATGAACAGCAGGCTCACCGACGTGAGTGCCGCCATCCGTCTCAGCCGGGCTACGCTGCGCAACATCCACCAAAACCTGTTCTGGGCCTTCTGCTACAACACGCTGGGTATCCCGCTGGCGGCGGGCGTGTTCATCGGGCTGCTGGGCTGGCGGCTGAATCCCATGTTTGGCGCGGCGGCGATGAGCCTCAGCAGCTTCTGCGTGGTGTCCAACGCGCTGCGGCTGAATCTCTTCCGCATGCATGACGCGAAGGGCGACCATGCCCGCAAGCCGGTCGAGCTGCCGGAAATCGAGGTGCCCAGGGCGCAGACCGTCCTCACCATGCACATTGAGGGCATGATGTGCGGCCACTGCGAGGCCATGGTCAAGCGCGCACTGGAGGCCATCGACGGCGTGGAGAGCGCCGTGCCCAGCCACACCGCCGGGACGGCCATCGTCACCCTGTCCGCTGAGGTGGATCAAGCCATTCTCCGCGCGGCGGTGGAGGAGGAAGACTATACCGTTCTGTCCATTGAATGAATTCGGCCCCGGAGGATGCGACCTCCGGGGTTTTGTCATTCTTCGCAGGGGAAATCGACGGTGCGCCGGGCGGACATGCCGTATCCTGTCCACAGGAAATGGGCGGAGGAAATGGGCATGGCAGAGGCGATCATCCGGCAGCACAAGCGCCGCGTGGACAGGTGGATTCCAAGGGAAAAACGGCATGTGACGGCTGCACAGCTGCGGCGGGTCGCGGCCTTTGGGGTGCGGTGCGCGCCGGCGTATCTGCTGGCATTTGCAGAGCTGATGGGGATCCCCTCCGGGCTGCACGCTGCCTTTGGCATGGCGGTGGCGGCCACAGGCGGGGATGTGCGGCCCGTGCTGGCGGGCGGCGTGCTGGCGATGCTTGTGCGGTTGGTGTCCGGCCTTGCGCCCCGGTGGGAAATGCTGCTGACGCTGTGCGTCGTCGCGGCGGCGCCCCTTGCGGTGAACCGCAGATCCACCTGGCGGCTGACACTTTGGACAGTCCTGGCCCTGCTGCCGCTGGGCATCGCGGCATGCTTCGTGCCCACGGCGGCGGAGATGCTTCGCGGCTGGGCGAGCGTGGGCCTGGGGACGCTGTCTGCCCCGCTGATGGCCCGGGCGATCACGGCGCTCAAAGGGGAGAAGCGCATCTCCGCCCTGGAGGAGCAGGTGGCGGTGGGCTACCTGGCAGCGATGTGCCTGTGCGGCGGTGCGCGGATGCTGCTGGGGGTGAATCTTGGCGTGACGCTCTCCGCCGGGCTGACGCTGCTGATGGCGCTGTCCCTGGGAGTGGGGGCGGGCACGATGACTGGGCTCCTGAGCGGCGTGGCGCTGACGCTGCAGGGCTTGCCGCTGACCATCCCGGTGGCCCTGGCGATGGGCGGCTTCCTGGCGGGGGTAGCGGCCAGCCTCAATCGGCGGCGGCTCAGCTGCGGATGCTTCGCGATGGGTGCGTATCTGCCGCTGCTGCTGAGCGGAACGAACGGCTTCGGCTGTGGCGTGGCGGTGCTGGCTGCGTCCATTGCTGCGGGCTGTCTTCCAAGGGGGTATTACGAGCAGGCCCGGCAATTCCTGCGGCGTTTTTGTCCGGGGGAGGCTGCGCCGGGGGATGCTTACGCCGCAGCGGCGCTCTCCGCCTGGGAGCGCACCGTGGCTGCCATGGCACGGAGCGTGCCTTCGCCGGGGGCGGATTCCGCCGTCCGCGATGGCGCATGGTGGCAGGAGCGGCTCTGCCAGGGCTGCGCGGAATGTGAAGGCTGCGGCTGTCTGCTGACACCGCTGGGACAGGAAAAAGCGGAGGCAGTCTGGGAATACCGGCACGCGGAGGATCAGGTCTGGCAGGGGGCGCTGGAGCATCTGCGGGGGATGGGCTGTCAGCGGCTGTATCATCTGCTGGCTTCAATGAACGCCCTGCGCCAGGAGGATGAGGCCAGCAGCCGGGTCATCCGGCAGGCGCAGATGCAGCGGGACATGCTGGTGACGCATTTGCTGGCGATGTCCGGCGCAGCCAGGCGCTTTGCGGCGCTCTCCTCCGGGGAAAGCTGGTGGGACATGATGGCTGCACGGCGCATCCGGCGGGAGCTGTCCCAAAGGGCCACGCCGGCGGCGCTCTCCTGGGTGCGGCGGGTGCAGGGGCACGCGCAGGCGGCTTTCGAATTGCAGTTCATCACCGGGGCCCGCAAACAGGCGGAGGAGCTGTGCATCCTGGCTTCCGCCGTGCTGGACGCGCCCATGCAGCTGGCGTCCCTGGACGGTGACCGGATACTGCTGACGGAGGTGCCCCTGCTGCAGGCGGACTTCGGCGTGGCAGCGGAGGCCATCACCGGCGGACGGGACTGCGGCGATACCGCCTGGTGCGGTGCGCTGGCGGACGGACGCTTCCTGGCGGCGCTTTGCGATGGCATGGGCCACGGGGAGCGGGCGGCCCTGTCCTCCCGGCAGACGGTGGAGCTGCTGCGGCTCTGCCTGGATGCAGGCTACACTCGGCAGCAGGCGTTGACCGCCGTCAACGGCATGATGCCCCGGGGGGGGGGGGGGGAGCGCTTCGCCACGGCGGATGTGCTGCTGATCGACCTGTGGAGCGGCCGCGGGAACCTGGACAAGCTGGGGGCTGCGGCGACCTGGGTGTGGCAGGGGGGCGAGCTGCTCCGCCTGACCGGTGATGCGCTGCCCCTGGGGATCATTGAGGAAATTGACCCCAGCGACCGGTCGCTTCGCCTGGAGGCAGGGGATGCCATCCTCCTTTTGACCGACGGCGTGGAGGACGCCTTCCCGAGCGTCAGCTCGCTGGAGGAGGCGATCCGCACCGCACTGACCTGTCCATCCCCCCAGCAGGCGGCGGAAAGTCTGCTGGAGGCGGCGTATCACGCCGATGACGGGCAGCGGCGGGACGACCAGTCTGCGGTGGTCGTGTATCTGCGCAGAAGCCGCCGCGCTGCTTTACAGGCGGAGGAAATTGCGCTATAATGACGGCATGGAAAGGAGGTCGCCTATGGACAAGCGGCCCGAAAGGGATCTCAGCGCGGCAGTGTGCCAACCCTTCCTGCTGGAGGGGGAGAAGCGCAATGGCAAAACCCACGGCGTGCTGCTGATGCACGGCTTCACCGGAACGGCGGCCCATATGCGGCTGGTTGGAGAGAAGCTGCATGAACACGGCTTCACGGTGATGGGCGTCAATCTGCCCGGCCATGCCACCACCATGGACGACATGGCCCGATGCACCTGGCAGGATTGGCTGGACGCAGCCCGGGAAGCCTTCCTCACCCTAAAGCAGCGCTGCGACTATGTCAGCGTGGCGGGCTTGAGCATGGGCGGCTGCCTGTCGCTCATCCTGGCGGAAACCATGCAGCCTACGGCCATCGCGCCCATTTCCGCGCCCATGGGGACGCAGCTGCCCCTGTGGCTGGCGACGCTCACCCGCCCGATTTTCCCCACCATCTGGTGGAAAAACCGCGACGGCGATCTCATCCCCATGGTGAACGAGTATGATTGCGGTTATCAGGGCTTCCGCAGCGGCTGTGCGCGGCATCTGGACCGCTTGATCAAGCTGGCCCGCCGCGACCTGCATGCGGTGAATTGCCCCGTCCTGGTGGTGCAGAGCCACGCGGACGAAACCATCACCCCGGACAGCGCGGAGGTCATCCTCAGCGGCGTATCCAGCGAACGTAAGGGCGTTTTGTGGCTGGAGGATGCACCCCATGTGTGCACCATCACCCGCGAGGCGGGCAATATTGCAGACGCCATTGCCGACCATTTCCGCCGCGCGGAGGAAGAATGACATATGAAAAGCCCGCATCCATCCCGGATGCGGACTTCTTTTGTGCCAGGGTCAGTCGGTGGGATTCGGCTCGGTGCCCACGCACCAGCCGCGCAGCTTGTTGACGGTGCGCTCCACGGCGTCACGGCTGTTGTACCAGGGCTCGTCGTAGTAGCGGTAGTCAAACTTGCGGCAGAACCAGGAAACGTCCTCCTGCATGCGGTCGAAGGCCTCGGTTTCCAGGCGGCAGACCGTGGAAGCGAACTCCGGCAGCGCCTTGCCCGGCAGCTCTCCGGCTGCCATCCGCAGCAGCTCTGCCGCATGGGGGATGCACATGCCTTTGCAGCCATCGAACTTCTTGCGGAACTCGGTGTCGTTCTGGTACAGGTGGAAGAAGGTATGCAGATAGCGGCCCATATTCTCGTCAATGGAGTCGCAGATGACGCAGGTGCCGGTCAGCTCCTCCAGGGCGGAGGCGGCGTCCTCCATGATCTTTGCTGCGCTGGGGACCTTGCCGGTCAGCTTGTCCATCAGCGACGCGCCGGATGCGCTCTTCGCCGCGGATTTGACCTGCTTGACCGCCTTTTCCAGCCGCTCGCGGGTCTCGGAAACATGGCTTTCCAGCATCAGCGCGTGGCCCAGGCGGTTGTTCATGGCATAGAGCATCACCTGATGGTTGCAGCAGAAGCCCTTCTTGTTGACCTGGATGCGGGTGTCGGGCTCCATGACGGAGGCGCCCAGATAATGATCCACCTCGCCGATCTCGATCTTCCGCCGCAGCGCGCAGAGGAAACATTCGCCGTCCAGCTTCATGGAATCCCATACGGGGATCGTGTCGATATGGTAACGCATAGAACATCCACTTCCTTCAATGATCTGCATGGTGATGCTACCATTATACCGCGGCTGGCGCGTTCTGTCCAGTGCAGCGATGGCATTGAGGCGCGGAAATCCAGCTTTTTCGCGCAGCGGGGTTGATTTCGGCGGCCGATTGCATTATCATGTTGCCAGGCGGCGCTGGATGCGCCCTGCAAGGAGGATAACGCATGTATATCATTTCCAGGGACGGCACGGGGGATTTCACCACCATCCAGGCTGCGATCGACGCAGCGCCTGCGACCAGCCGTCATCCTGTTATCTTGCTGGTGAAGAATGGCGTGTATGAGGAGCGGGTCATCGTCAACAAGGACAATCTCCGCATTGTCGGCGAGGACAGCGAGAAAACGATCATCACCCATGCGGCCTGTGCGAAGGATCTGAACGCGGAGGGGCAGCCCAAGGGCACCTTCCTCAGTTATACCTTCCTGGTGACCGGCTGCAACGTGGAGGTGGAGAACCTCACCATCCGCAACGACGCGGGGGATGGCGCCCTTGTGGGGCAGGCGGTGGCGGTCTACGCGGCGGGTGACCGGGGCGTGTGGCGCAATGTGCGTATGATCGCCCATCAGGATACCCTCTTCTGCGGCCCGACGATGCCCAAGGTCGCCAAGGACGCGCTGCCCAGACTGATCCCGCAGGGCGTTGATTCCGTCGGGGACTGCCCGCCGGTGCGGGGAAGGCAGTACTTTGAGGACTGCTTCATCCAGGGGGATGTGGACTTCATCTTTGGGCCGTACACCTGCTGGTTTGAGCGCTGCACGCTGTTCATGAATACCCGCGGCGGCTATTACACCGCCGCCAATACGCCTGGGGAGAATGCCTTTGGTCTGATCTTCCATCGCTGCCGCCTGACGGGGGAATGTGCCCCTGGGCAGGCATACCTGGGACGGCCCTGGCGCGCCCATGCTCATACCTGCTTCCTGGAATGTGAGATGGACGCATGCGTCGCGCCGGAGGGTTTCCAGGCCTGGGGCGAGAAGCCGGTCACCAGCCGCATGGGCGAATATCGCTCCACCGGCGCGGGGGCTGAGCAAAGCCGCCGCCATCCTGCGCAGGCCCGCCTGACCGACGAGGAGGCTGCGGCGCTGACCATCCCCAATGTCATCGGCGGCTTTGATGGATGGAACCCGGCAAAGCGCACGCCCACCTGGTTCCTCTGCGGCGATTCCACCATGTGCGATTATGGCCCGGAGGCCGCGCCGCGCACGGGCTGGGGGCAGGCATTGAAGGAGCTGGTGGAGGGTGTGTATGTGGAAAACTGCGCTTCCTCAGGCAGGTCGAGCAAGTCTTTTATCGCGGAGGATCGCCTGAAGCATGCGGACATGTGCCTGCGGGCAGGGGACAAGGTGTTCATCCAGTTCGGTCACAATGACGAAAAGCCGGATGAGCCCCGCGCCACCACGCCCTGGGGCACCTATCAGGAGTACCTGGGCGAGTACATCGCTGCGGCCCGTCGTCATGGCGCGGAGCCGGTGCTGATCACTTCCATTGCCCGCCGGCATTTTGACGAAAACGGCGTGCTGAAGCACACCCACGGCGAATATCCGGCGGCGATGCGGGCGCTGGCACAGCGTGAAGGGCTGCGGCTGCTGGACATGGAGAAGGCCACGGAGGCGCTGCTATCCGGGCTGGGGGACGAGCCGTCCAAGGCGCTGTTCAACTGGCTGGAGCCGGGACATCCCAACTATCCCGATGGCGTGCAGGACAATACCCATCTGCGCTTCACCGGGGCGGTGCAGCTGGCGCAGATCGCCCTTCAGCTGCTGGCGCAAAGTGAAGAACAGACGGTATGATTCCGGGGACGCATGTGCATTGCATGCGTCCCTTTTGCATGCCGAAGGGCTGCACATTCGCCGTTTTTTCATTGACTTGCACGGCGGATGGCGGTAGAATAGAAGGGAAATCCAAAAGACGGAAGCCGTCTGCACCACAGGAGGCGTTTGCAATATGAAAATCACCCTGGATCACCTGACGAAGAAGTTCCCCAACCGATCGAAGAACAAGCCTGACGTTATCGCCGTCAACGACTTTACCTTTGAAATGCCTGATGGCAAGCTGGTGGGTCTGCTGGGCCCTTCCGGCTGCGGTAAATCGACGGTGCTGAACCTGATCTGCGGCCTTCTGAAGGCCACGGAGGGCAAGATCTACTTCGATGAGGACGACGTGACCAACATTCCCGCTGAATACCGCGGGGTGGGCATCGTGTTCCAGAATTATGCGCTGTATCCCCATCTCACGGTGGAGAAGAACATCATGTTCCCGCTGGAAAACTTCAAGGGCAAGGATAAGCTGTCCAAGGACGAAATGAAGGCCCGAGCCCTGGAGGCGGCCAAGCTGGTGCAGATCGATCAGCTGATGGACCGCAAGCCTGCGGAGCTCTCCGGCGGCCAGCAGCAGCGCGTGGCCATCGCCCGTGCGCTGGTGAAGAAGCCCAGCGTGCTGCTGATGGACGAGCCCCTGTCCAACCTGGACGCCCGCCTGCGCCTGCAGACCCGCGAGGAGATCCGCCGCATCCAGCGGGAAACGAAGATCACCACCATCTTCGTCACCCATGACCAGGAGGAGGCCATGTCCATCTCCGACCTCATCGTGGTGATGAAGGACGGCGTGCTGCAGCAGATCGGCAAGCCCCAGCATGTCTACGATGATCCCTGCAACCTGTTTGTCGCGAAATTCCTCGGTACGCCGCCGATCAACGTTTTCCATGGCCGGGTGAAGGCTGGCAAGCTGCTGGTCGGCACGGACGAGCTGCTGAACGTGATGGGCGTGGACGATCAGGACGTGTGGTGCGCCATCCGCCCCGAGGGCTTCATCCTGGATGAAAACGGCCCCATGCAGTGCGACCTTCACGGCGTGGAGATCATGGGCCGTGATGTGTCTGTGGTGGCAGGGCATCCTGCGCTTGACGGCGTGCAGATGCGCGCCATGACCGCCGCTGCCCGCAAGCTGGACGACGAGGCGGAAACCGTCCGCTTCCGCGTTGACCCGGAGAAGGTGCTGCTGTTCTCCAAGGCGGACGAGAAGCGCATTGCGTGCGAGCTCACGTAAGGAGGCACCATGGAAAATAAAAGCTGGAAGGGCTGGCTCTATCTACTGCCCGCGATCCTCTTCCTCGGCGTGTTCATGGTGTACCCGCTGATCGACGTGTTCATCTACTCCTTCGAGGAGGGCTACAACTCCGCCTCGCAGACTTTCTACGGCGTGGGCACGTACAACTACGAGTTCGTGCTGCACGATCCCTACTTCCTGCAGGCGGTGCAGAACACCTTCATCCTCGTGGCGATCACCGTGCCCCTTTCGACCATTCTGGCGCTGGCCATCTCGCTGGGCATTTCGTCCATTCCCAAGCTCAAGGAGCTGTTCCAGACCGTATTCTTCCTGCCCTATGTGACCAACACCCTGGCGGTGGGTCTGGTGTTCATGTACCTCTTTGACGCCACGGATGTCACGCCGGGCCTGATCAACGTGATCCTCGGTATCTTCGGTATGACGCCCATCGACTTCATCGACGGCCCCTACTGGGCGAAGATGCTGGTGCTGTGCCTGTACACGGTGTGGATCGTGCTGCCCTTCAAGATTCTGGTGCTGACCAGCTCCCTGGCCTCGGTGGACGAGACCTACTATAAGGCCGCCCGCGTGGACGGCACCAGCCAGTGGCGTATCTTCCGCAAGGTGACGCTGCCAATGATCTCGCCGACCATGTTCTATTTGATCATCACCGGCTTTATCGGCGCGTTCAAGGCGTACAGCGATGCGGTGGCGCTCTTTGGCGAGAACCTCAACGTGGCGGAGATGAACACCATCGTCGGCTATGTGTACGACATGCTCTACGGCGACAGCGGCGGATACCCGTCCTTTGCGTCCGCTGCGGCAATCATCCTCTTTGTCATCGTGCTGACGATCACCTGCATCAACCTGCTTGTATCCAAGAAAAAGGTTCATTATTGAGAAAGGAGGACGTGACATGAGCAACATCATGGACTTTGACCGCATCGAAAAGCGGGCAAAGCGCAATACCCTGATCCGCAACATCGTCGTTTACGGCCTCCTTGCCATATGGGCGCTGGTGGTGCTGTTCCCGTTCTACTGGATGCTGCTGACTTCGGTGAAAACCCAGGGTTCCTATGCCTCCGAGATCGTGCCGAAGCTGTTCACCCTGTCCCCCACGATGGAGAACTACATGGCCGTGTTCACCGAGGCGGACCTGGGCCGGTATTTCTTCAACACCATCGTGTTTACTGTGTTGACCACGGCGGCGATGCTGGTGGTGACGGTGCTGGCGGCCTTCGCCTTTGCGCGGCTGGACTTCCCGGGCAAGAACGCGGCTTTTGTGCTCTTCCTGGCGCTGATGATGATCCCCAATGAGCTGGTCATCATCACCAACTTCGTCACCATGAAGACCGCGAAGCTGGACAACACCTTCCTGGGCCTGATTCTGCCGTCGGTATCCAGCGTGTTCTACATTTACCTGCTGAAGGAGAACTTCGCGCAGATCCCCGATGAGCTCTACTATGCCGCCAAGGTGGACGCCACCAGCGACCTGAAGTACCTTGGCAAGGTCATGGTGCCCATCTGCCGGCCGACCATCGTGACGATCCTCATTTTGAAGGTCATCGAGTGCTGGAACAGCTACGTCTGGCCGCGCCTGATCACCGACGACCCGAAGATGTTCCTGGTTTCCGGCGGCATCCAGAACATCCGTGAGAGTGGCTATGGCCGTGACAACATCCCTGCCATGATGGCGGCGGTGGTGGCGGTCTCCGTGCCGCTGATCCTGCTGTTCCTCATCTTCCACAAGAAGATCATGGCCGGCGTGGCGAGGGGAGGCATGAAGGGATGAGAATCACCAAGCGCATGCTGCTGGCCATCCTACTGTGTGCCTGCCTGCTGCTGACGGGCTGCCATGGCGCGCAGGACAAGGACGCCTTCCTCCTGCCCGCGAGCTTTGATGAGAGCCGCACCTACGAGATCACCTTCTGGGCAAAGACGGAGAGCAACGTCACCCAGGCGAATATCTACAAGGACGCGATCGAGAAATTCCAGCAGATCTACCCCAATATCCATGTGACGCTGAAGCTCTACACCGATTACGGCCGCATCTATCAGGACGTGATCACCAACATTGCGACCAATTCCACGCCCAATGTGTGCATCACGTACCCTGATCACATCGCGACCTACCTGACCGGCAACAACTGCGTGGTGCCGCTGGATACGCTGTTCACCGACGCAAACTACGGCCTGGGCGGACGTGAGATCCGCTTTGACGCGCCAACCTTCAGCGAAATGATCCCCGAATACCTCGCCGAGTGCGAGCTGGCGGGGCATACCTACGCCGTGCCCTATATGCGCTCTACTGAGCTGTGTTACATCAACCAAACTTTCGTGGAGAAGCTGGGTTACACGTTGCCGGACGTGCTGACCTGGGACTTCATCTGGGAGGTCTCTGAGGCGGCGCTCAAAAAAGGTGAGGACGGCAATTACCTTGTCAACGGCCAGCCGACGATAATCCCCTTCATCTACAAGTCCACGGACAACATGATGATCCAGCTCATGCGGCAGATGAACGCGGGCTACTCCACCGCGGACGGCGAGGTACTGCTGTTCAACGATGACGCCCGCGAGGTGCTCAAGACCGTTGCCGGGCATGTCAAGTCCGGTGCGTTCTCTACCTTCAAGATCTCCAGCTACCCCGCCAACTGGCTCAACGCGGGTCAGTGCATCTTCGCCATTGACTCCACCGCCGGTTCCACCTGGATGGGCTCCGACGCGCCGCTGATCGACATTGACGCGGACAAGATGGTGGATTTCGAGACAGCAGTGCGCATCATTCCCCAGGTCGACCCGGAGCATCCGCAGATGATCTCCCAGGGCCCGTCCATGTGCGTGTTCAACAAGGATGACCCGCAGGAGGTGCTGGCTTCCTGGATCTTTGTGCAGTACATGCTTTCCAACGATGTGCAGATCGCCTATTCCAACACCGAGGGCTACGTCCCGGTGACGAAAAAGGCTCAGCAGTCGGCGGAGTATCAGGATTACCTGGCCCGCCGCGGTGAGGACAACGACCTGCACTATGCTGTCAAGCTGGATGCCACCCGCCTCCTCATGGAGCACGTCGGCGACACCTTCACCACTCCGGTCTTCAATGGTTCCGCATCCCTGCGTGACGCGGCAGGTCAGCTGATCGAGGAAACCGCCAAGGGCGTCCGCCGGAAAAAGACGGTGGATGATGCGTTTATTGACGACCTCTTCAAGAAGATGGTGAACCTCTACCGCCTGGATCAGATCAACGTCCAGGGCGCAGAGGAGGGCGGCGAGACCCAGCGCGAGGATCTGGGCCCGCTGCCGGATACCGCGGTGGCGCTGCTGGCGGGACTGGTCATCGTTTGGCTGGGGATCATCGCTTATGTTGCGGGCGATTGGTTCCGTCAGCGCAGGCGCGCTCAGCGCGGATGATTGCCGCAGTGCGAGATTGTAGAAAATTTCACAAACTTGCCATAACCATTGCTTTTTTGCCGGAATGCCTGTATAATAGGCGAGTACCCCGAATCAGAACGAATTTTGGAGGGAAACACAATGAAGAAGATCGTTGCTATGCTGCTGGCCCTGATGATGCTGGGCTGCGTCGCCGTCGCCGAGGAAGCTCCCGCTGTGGAAGCCAAGTCCGAGGGCGTGATGACCTACGCTGAGTACGCTGCCGCTGCCATCGACGCCGAGGTCGTTATCGAGTGCTACGTGCAGGCGACCCAGTCCTGGTGGGATAACAAGATCACCGTGTATGCCGCTGATCAGGAGGGCGCTTACTTCCTGTACGAGCTGGCTTGCTCCCAGGAGGACGCTGCCAAGCTGGTTCCCGGCGCGAAGATCAAGGTGACCGGCTACAAGGCTGAGTGGGGCGGCGAAGTGGAAGTCGATTCCGGCGCTACCTTCGAGTTTGTTGAGGGCGGCATCAACTACATTGCCAAGCCCATCGACCTGACCGCTGTGCTGGGCACCGAGGAGCTGATCTCCTACCAGAACCAGCTGGCTATCTTCAAGGGCATGACCGTGAAGGCCATCGAGTACAAGAACGGCGAGCCTGGCGATGACATCTATGTGACCCTGACCTATGGAGACGCTGAATACAGCTTCTGCGTGGAGCGCTACCTGACTGGCCCCGAGACCGAGGTTTACGCGGCTGTTGGCGCCCTGCAGGCTGGCGACGTGGTGGACGTGACCGGTTTCGTGTACTGGTACAACGGCATCAACACCCACATCACCGCTGTGGCTGCTGCTCAGTAATCAAAGCAAAAAGAGGATCGCTCCCATATGGGAGCGATCCTTTTTTTGTGCAGTTATTTCAGCGCTTCCGCCAGTGCATCCAGCTGTGCGGCAGATTCCTCATTCAGCGCAGACTGAATCTTTACCACCGGATCAAGGATGGTCAGATCCTTGCAGGTTTCCAGCATGCCGCGCATGACCTTTGCCGCCATGGGGGCCCAGGAGCCGTTCTCGATCAGGCCCACCTTGCGGCCGCGATAGCCGCGCTCCGTCAGGCCGTGGATGAAGCTGCGCATGGGCGGGAACACATCCGCGTTGTAGGTGGCGGCAGCCAGCACCAGACGATCATAGCGGAAGGCGTCCTCGATGGTTTCGGCCTGATCGCAGCGGGTCAGGTCGTGCAGAGCTACCGTAACGCCCTGCGCACGCAGGGTCTCCGCCAGCTTTTCCGCTGCGGCGCGGGTGTTGCCGTACACGGAGGCATGGGCGATCACGACGCCTTCGTCCTCCGGACGATAGGAGGACCAGATGTCATAGAGGCGCAGCGCTTCCGCCAGCTCCTGGCCCTGCAGGACGGGGCCATGCAGGGGGCAGACGGTCTTCACGCTCAGTGCAGCGAGCTTCTTCAGCACAGCCTGCACCTGCGCGCCGTACTTGCCCACAATGCCGAAGTAGTACCGGCGGGCTTCGCAGGCCCACTCGGCGTCGACGTCCAGCGCGCCAAATTTGCCGAAGGCGTCGGCGGTGAACAGCACCTCTTCGGTCCGGTCATAGGTCATGATGACCTCGGGCCAATGCACCATCGGCGCTGCATAGAAGGTCAGGCTGTGGCGGCCCAGAGAAAGGACGTCGCCCTCCTTGACCACCAGGCGGCGATCCGCATAGTCGGTGCCGAAGAATGCCTTCATCATCGGGAAAGCCTTGGCGGAGGAGACGATCACAGCCTCGGGGAACGCGTCCATAAACAGCGCGATGGAGGCAGAATGATCCGGCTCCATGTGGTGCACGATCAGGAAGTCAGGCTTCCTGCCGTTGAGCGCCTCGCGGACGTTGCCGAGCCAGGTGCCGCCGAAATGAGCATCTACCGCGTCAAGCACGGCGACCTTCTCATCCAGGATCGCATAGGAGTTGTAGCTTACGCCTTCCGGGACGGTGTACAGCCCCTCAAACAGGTCGATGGCATGGTCATTGACGCCCAGGTAGCGGATATCATCAGTAATGCGCATCGAAATTACTCCTCGCTGAATTGATCTTTGCCCACGCCGCACAGGGGGCACTCGAAATCCTCAGGCAGATCTTCAAACTTCGTGCCGGGAGCAATGCCGCCCTCGGGATAACCGGCTTCCTCGTCATAAACCCAGCCGCAAACATCACATACATGCTTCATAAGAAATACCTCACTTTCTTGGGATGTTTTCATTATACCACGATGCCGGGAGAGTGAAACACAAATTGGATGGCATACGAGAAAAATTTTTCACATACAGTCAAGCAAAGGAGGGGATGGCGATGGGACGGGTGGAAACGCGGATGTACAGGCGCAGGCAGAAGCGGGCGGCGCGGATGAGATGGCTGCTGCTCCTGCTGCTGGGAGCGGGCGCGGCTTTTCTGCTGTGGCGGGGGGGACAGGCTTCCTTTATCACGGAGCGCATCGGAACACCGGCCCCCACGCCCCTCGCGGCGGATTTTGACAGGACGGTGGAGTCACGGGAGGTCACCCTGGCCGCAGAGACCTGGTATGCCATCCAGACAGGGGTGTTCTCCACGAAGGAAGCCGCCGACCAGAAGGCGGACGCCTACACCCAGCGGGGCGCGCCGGGCACGGTGGTGCGTCAGGGGGAGAAGTGGCGGGTGTTCATCGCCTGCTACGGCACGGAAGGGGAGGCCTCGGCGGTTCGCACGCGCCTCGAAACGGCCCAAAGGGTGGACACCTATCTCTACACCTGGGAATGTCCCGAGCTGCGTTTACGTTTGACGGGCATGGCTGGCCAGCTGGATGCGGCGGAAGCGGGCTTTACCCTGCTGACGTCCACTGCCGCTGCCCTTCGTGACGCTGCCATGGAGCTGGATGCTGCCCAGCTGACCACCCAGGAGGCCATCGCTGCGGTGGAGGCGCTGGATGGGCAAATCACCCTGTGGGAGGACACTGTGAAGCGGCGCTTTGCTGTGAGCATTCCTGCGCTGGTGGAGGATATGCTGGCTATCACGGCCGGCTGGGACGACCGCTGCGCTGCTCTCAAAGCAGCGGGGGATGCAACGTCCCTCTCGGCGGCGCTGAAGGCCCAGGCGATGGGGATGTTTGATGAGATATGCACGTGGCGGACGGAACTGGCGGCACAATAAAAGCCAGACTCGGAAGAGTCCGGCGGATTAAGATTGTTAGTATCTACTGCCATACCGCGCTTTCGCTTGTGCGGTGTATTTTCGCACAAAATCGGCTTTGGCATTTGTGTAACCGTCCCGGTTATGCTCGTATTCATGCCACAGGCTAAGCTTCATCTTTTCATAGTCGCTTGCGACATCGAGGTGCTCAATGAGGTAATCCCGGAAATACAGCTCATTGTTATCTCCGGTATACTTCAGGTGCAGGTGAAACACTTTTTCAGCAAATCCCTTTTCCGTATACCCTTTATTGAAGGATATGCTGTTCTCGCACTGCGACATACAAATATAGCCGCAGCTGATGATGGGGGCTTTGTAGTCAAGCAGGCTGTGTTCCCTCGGCACTTCTACAAGGATATCAACGATGGGTTTGGCCCAAATTGAAGGAACAGCTGTACTTCCGATATGGCTGATCCTGTGAGCAGTTGTAAGGCTGTGCTGCAAATAAGCACATTCCTCATGATACCATTCCTTCCAGCAGGGATTGTGTTCTGTCAGGAAGATAGGAAATAGCTGCCACAACTCTTCCAAACTCATTTCGGACAGTTTCTTTCCCATTGATTACACCTCCTGTGCTTTTGCCGCAGACACATTTAGAATGGGCACTTGACCTCGAAGGTCTTGCCGTCCAGCTGGGGCAGCTCACCCGCGGTGTCCAGGGTGAGCCGCGCGGCGCAAAGGCACAGCCGGCCCTGCACCTTCTGCTGGCGGTTGAAGGCACGATCGCCGTAAACGTCATCGCCCAGCAGGGGATGGCCCAGAGCGGCCATGTGGGCGCGGATTTGATGGGTACGTCCCGTCACCAGATGCACCAGCAGCCGACTGATGGGACCGGCTTCGAGGGTCTCGTACTCGGTAATGATGGGGCGCGCGCCCTTGACCGCATCGTCATGGATGGTGACACGGGCTGCTTTGGCGTCCTTGAGCAGGTAGGCACGGCAGGTGGCGGCGGGCGGCTTCATCATGCCGCGGACAAGGCAGATGTAGCGCTTGTCCATCGTGCGCTCCTTGAAGGCGCGGGTGAGGATCGCCTCCGCCCGCGCATTCTTGGCGAAGAGCGTCAATCCGCAGGTCTGGTTGTCCAGGCGGTGGCAGGCCTTGGGCGGCCAGGCACCGGGGTCTTTCTGCCGGACGTGCTTCAGGGCCAGCTCCGTCAGCGTTACGCCGCCTTTCTCGTCCGGCTCCACGCTCACGCCGGCGCGCTTGTTGATCAGCAGCACATCCTCGTCCTCATAGACCACGTTCACCAGGGGCGTGGTCTGTTCCATGCAGAACAGCTCCACCTTCTGCCCGGCGTTCACGCGGATATCCGGCTTGACGCGCTTGCCGTCCAGCTTCACGTCCCGGCGGGCGAAGCTCTGCTGCACCGTGCGCTGGGGCACTTCCGGCAAAAAACGGCGGATGCACGCGTCGATGCGCTGGCCTTCCGCCGCAGGGTCGGTGATAAATTCGTACTTCATCGTATTCTCCGTTACTGGGCAAGGGCGGTGTGCATCATGCCCCAGCGGGGCGTCTGCGCGTGGACGAGGTTCACGGCACGGCGCATGTCCTCCGTGGGCTGGATGCTCAGCAGCGTCCCCAAAACCTCCTGCATCTCCCTGAGCGATACGCCCTGTTTGGCCAGCATCAGCATGTCCTCCGCTGCGCCCTCGGGGGTAAGCTCAGGGCGGGTTGCTCCCACAAACAGCCCATAGAGCAGATCGAACAGGGGAGCCTCCTCAGGCAGCAGGCCGTCGATGGCGCCGCGCATGGTCTCCTCGCTCAGCTCCATCGTACATTCCGGCGTGGGGACGTACTGGCGCATCAGATGCTCCGGGTCGGCCAGGCCGGGGTGCAGCAGCAGCATATCGCCGCCGCGGTCGTAGGTATAATCATAGGCAGCGCGCAGGTAGCGCAGCGCCAGATCAAGGTCGGAAGCGTAGGAATCCTGCAGCACATCCGCCATCAGGTGATACAGGGGCGTTTCAAAGTGCAGCAGCCCGCCGATGTGGAGCATGCCCCGCATGACCGAATCATGCTGCATCAGCCGGTGGCGGATCTCCTGATGCTGCCGGCTGGAAAGGGTGAGCGTCAGCGGGGTGAGCAGCGCCTCGGGCATATGGACGATGGTGCGGGAGCCCTCGCGGGTGATGGTGCACCAGAGCCTGCGCACCAGGGATTCCGCTGCGGTGGTTTCCTCCCAGTCGATCAGCTCCGCCGTGCCGCCCAGGGTCACGAGCCGCTCCACCAGCAGATGCTCCTCGATGCTCAGCAGCGCCGCTTCCGCAGCCAGACGGCCCAACACCTGCGCCCGCAGCGCCTTGTAGGTGTGCAGTGCATCCATGTGGGGGTGCTCCTGTGCGTCATAGGAGCACTGCCAGATCTCCTCTGTGTGCAGATCATCGCATATGTCAAACACGGTCTTTGTGGGCAGGGCAGAAAGGCGCTTTTCGCAGGCCTCCAGCTGCTCCTGACGGATGACGGACATGGTTTTGTCTGCCCAGTGCAGCCGCTGGACATTGGTTTCACGCAGCATGGAAGGCCTCCTTTCGCCCGATGGATGGTGCAGCCTGCCGACGGCGAGTTACACCGACAGACATGCTTCGACACATACACTATTATACGGCACGATTTGCGTCTGTCAAGGGCCGCAGGGGCTTTCCTGGCCGGGAAAATACAGTCACAAATGTAAAAACCGGAGGACGCGCCTGCATCCTCCGTTGCTTTGTCAGATCTCGTCCAGCAGTTCTTCCATGGTGATGGTAAAGATGAAATGGCCGGCTTCCCGGGGGGCGATGGTGCCCTCCTGGATGAAGAAGACCAGATCGCCCGCGTCGTTCAGGTAGAAATCCTCCTCGGGATAGAAGCACTCCTCGAACTCCTCGAAGGTCATGTCAGGGTAGATGGCGCTGCCCTCCTGACGCATGGCCTCTTCGATCTGTGCCCACACCATTTCGCGGACACAGGCGTCCACCTTGGCGGTCTGTCGCTGGATGAGCCATTCGTCGTTTTCCTGGCGGTCAAGGATGCCCAGCAGGAAGGGCAGGGAAATGACCGTGCCGGAACGCTCGCCGGTCAGGGGGAAGGTGTGGGCGGTCACTACGCGGATGACGCTTTCGCCCACGGTCGTCATCTCGTTGATCTTGATGGAGAGGTAATCGCCGCTCAGGTGGGGCACCTCGTAGGTGATGTTCACCTGCATCTGACCCTCCGCCGGGTCATGGCCGGAGCCGATCATCGGGCAGTCGAAATCCAGCGCATAGCTGGCTTCGTACTGGTAGATGTTGTTGATGGTCTGGGAGACGGGATCATCGCCCGCAAGCTGGGGGTAGGTGAAGCGGTAGACATAGCTGGCGTCGCTTTCGGAGGCGCCTTCCGGCCAGGTGTACAGGCCGGTCAGGTCATCCGCAGGGACGAAGGGCGCTTCTGCCAGGCTGCCCAGGGGCAGCAACGTCAGCGCGAGCAGCAGGATCATCAGTCGGAACATGGATGCACCTCGTTTAGTAGGTATAGCGGGCGATCAGCCAGGGCATGCCGTTGTACACGCCGTAAGCATCGCAGTAGATGTTGTAGTATTCGCCGACCTTCCAGGTGGTCTTGGTCTGGTTCTCCAGCAGCACCGGGCGGGTCGTTCCGTCGTCGGAGCAATACATGACCGCCAGCTGGGGCTTTTCCTCCGAGACAAAATAGGCAATGGTGCCCACGCCCAGGTAGACCTGGGTTCTGGCAGAGCGGACTTCGATGTTGTTCAGCAGCTCGTTGTAATCCCGGTCATCGTTGAGGGGCCAGGCGACGGTGGTGTAGTCGTCGGGGCTGGGGACGTAGTAGATCGTGTAATCCACCTTGGACATCTTCTTGCCGGGGTAGGAGGCGGTGATGGAAATGGTGTTGTAGCCCACATGGTCAAACACGGCGTTGAAGGAGAACTCGCCCGTGGTGTCCAGATCGGTGATCTTCAAGTCCGTGTAGGGGGAGAGGATGTCGATCTCTGCACCGGGGATGGTGGTGCAGCTGATGGGGATGACCTTCTTGCTGGTGGAGGTGTAGGTGGTGGCGGAAAGGTCCAGCGGGATCTCCTGCACCTCGCGGAAGAGGGTGACGGTCATCGAATTATCGCGGCAGTAGGGGCTGCGGACGGACACATGATACACGTTGTCGCCGATGGGCTGCACGGTGGCGTTGTAGGTCAATTCGCCGTTTTCGTTCACTGTGTCGGATACGTCCACGCCGTTGATGGTCACCCGGGATTCCGGGCGCACGTTGAACAGCATGGAGTACATGGCCGTGGTGACCTCGGTGTACAGCTGCTCAGGGGTGACCAGCTTGATCGGGCTCAGGGGGATCACGATATCATAGGTGATGGGGTCCATGGGCTTTTGCCGGGACGCGGTCTTCACATAGGGCAGCAGAGTCACGCTCATGGATTCCTCGGTGATGTTTTCGATATTCTCGTACCATACATGGTCGGGGATCTCAATGGTGGCAAAGCCGTTCACCACGGTATAGCTGGCGCGGATCTCCTCGTTGCTGATGAAGATCTGCTGGCCGTCCTCTCCGGGGATGAGGATGGTATGGGCCGCCTGATCATCCACGATGGAGGCGGTGACCAGCGCGCGGTTCTTTTCCATTTCCGCGGCGCGCTGGGCCTGGTACACGGTGAAGCCGAAGTAGCCCACCAGGGCGATCACGCCCAGCACCAGCGCCAGGGTGATCATCCGGATGACCTTGCGCTGGGAAACGCGGCGGGAGGGCAGCGGCCCCAGCTCCTTGAGATTCGGGGGCTGCTGGAACACGCCGTTGATGCGCTGCATGTCATCCACCACGGGATCGTAGGAGCGGCTGTCCTCCCATTGGGTGGGGGCGAGCACGACACGGGTGCCGCGGGGATTGCGGCCGCGCCGGTAGGGAAGCTGAGTGGCCGTGGGTTCCTCTGCGGGGGCCTCGGGGGCGGGCTCCTCCGTGCGGGTAACGCCTTCCTCCATCAGGCCGAAGAGCGGCTCCTCCGCGGGCGCGGAAGCAGGGGCGTCCGGCTGATTCACCTGCACCGGTGCGGCAGGTCGGACGGAAGCCTCGTCGCGCAGGCGCTGCTGGAACTGCTCGCCGGCCTCCTTGCGGGCCTTGAGCTCCGCCATCTCGGCGGCCAGCACCTCGCGGTCATCCGGGGAGACGCTGATATCGCCGTCGTCGTCCACGCGGATATACTCCTTGGCCTTGCCGTCCTTGAGCTGGCTGCGCCAGGAGGGCGCAACGGGGGCGTCATTGCCAAGGGCCGTACCGCAGTGAATACAGCGGGGCAGGGAAGCGCGGTTCCACTGGTTGCAATTTGGGCATCTCATTGAAGAATAAGCTCCTTATCGGCTCTGAATGGGGATCAGTCGTAGTGCTCCGGGTCCTCCTCGATGACGATCGTGTCATCGAATTTGGTCAGGTACTTCTTCATGGCCGCGCGGCTCACGTCCCAGTCGATATCCTGCACGGACATGCCGGCGTAGCGGATCTGCTTGTAGGCGCCGTCCACGGGCAGGCGCAGCTCCTCGATCGTGCAGGTGCGCAGGGAGAACGCCTGCTCCAGCGCAGCTACCAGATCGCTGGTGGACATATTGGTGGTGGTGGAGTTCTCGATCACGCTATCCAGCAGGGCCTTGGCCTGATCCTTGGTCATCACGCGGCACTTGTCGGCCAGGATGGACAGCACGGTGCGCACGCGCTGGGTACGCATGAAGTCGCCGCCGTTGTCCGCCTTGCGGATGCGCATGTAGATGACCGCAGCGCGTCCGGTGAACAGGTAGGTGCCGGCGCGGTTCATGGAGGGCGTCGTCTGGGAAGGGGAGAGGGGGTAATCGCGGAGATATCTGGCCTCAGCGGGACTGACCTCGATCTCCACGCCGCCCATGTAATCAACGATATTGGCCACCTGCTGGAAGTTGAAAACGACATACTTTTCCACGCGGATGCCCAGGTGGGTGCTGATGACCTTGCACAACGCTTCGGGGCCCCAGTCCTTGACGATGTAGTTGATGCGGCCGATCTTGCCATCGGGGCGCACGACCAGAGAATCGCGGGTAAAGGAGGTCAGCATGATGCGGTTGACCTTGGTATCCAGGGTCAGCAGCACAATGCCGTCGCTGTTGCCGTTGGTGCCGCCGTTCCAGTGATCCATGCACAAAAGCAGGTAGTGATGGATGCCTTCGCGGTTCTGGGGAATCTGGTCATAAGGGATGGTCTCAATGGGCGTGGGCTGAGTCTCCTGGGCTGCCAGCGCGGGCAGGCAGGTCAAAGTCAGCATCAGGGTCAACATCAGGGCGAAGATACGCTTCATCATCGGTCACTCCTTATCGGTGATATGGCTGTCATGGAATAAACGATTCAGCCGGGGAATTTCATCCCGGAAAGGAAAATCTGCACAGCAAAAAATGCGTTACACGAAGCAACGCATACATTATATCACCTTTTCCATGCAAAGGGAAGGGCAAATTGCAGGAAAAAAGCGGACAGCCGCGATGAACTGTCCACCGGAATGCATCTTACAGCGCCTTTTTGATCATGTCCTCCAGCTGTGCCTTGGTCTGGAAGCCCAGCTTCTGATCAACGATCTGGCCGCCCTTGAACAGGATCAGCGTGGGGATGGACATCACGCGGAACTGCTTGGCCAGTTCGGGGCACTTGTCCACGTCGACCTTGCCAACGGCGATCTCGTTGGCGTACTCGGCGGAGATCTCATTCACCACCGGGGCCACCATGCGGCAGGGGCCGCACCAGGGCGCCCAGAAGTCCACCAGCACAGGCTTGTCCTGATTGATAAAGCTGTCGAATTCAGCGGTCATGATTTCCTTTGCCATGATTGTTTCCTCCTTGTATGAACGTTATTGCGCCTCATCCATCCTGATGATGCGCTTGAGCTGCGGGTACCATTTGGGATTCTTCCGGCGTTGCTTTTCGGTGAAGAAAAGCGCGATCAGCGGGATGACCAGGCCGACAGCCGCGCCGATGAGCGCGCCAAGGGAGCCCTCCAGCGGAAGAAACTCGTCGCCCAGGAACATGCCGGCGAGCATCCCCGCCAGGGGAATGCCATAGGCGATCAGGGACGCCTGGGTCACGGTGCTGGCGGGCATTTCCACCAGGGCCTTGTCGCCCACATTGGCCGTGCCCTGCAAGCGCAACGTCATGGTTTTGCTGCCGCCCATGCAGGCGTGGCACTTATCACAGTCCGACGGACGGCAGAAGGTGATCTCCAGCCACTTGCCGTCCACCTTGGTGACTTCGCCGAGTCTTTCCATCCTGATTCGCTCCTTTATCGTGTGCTGTGTTCATTATACCACACTTCCGGGGCGAAGGAAAGTCCCCTTGGCAATATGATACCCGCTTTTGTGCAGGATGAAACCGAATATTTGTTAATTTGCGGTGATGATGCGCACATTTTCCGGCGGCACCCCTGCGTGAGCGGCAGCCAGGGTCATCACCAGGGCGGAATCCTTGTCCGTCACGGCGGATTTCTCCGTCACGATGGTGACGCTGCCGCCGGATATCACCGCTGCACAGGGATACAGGCTGCTGGAGACCAGCGCGCCCTCCATGGCGGACTGAGCCTGGCGCGCATCGATGATCTCCTGCAGGCGGTCTGCGGCGGCGTCACGGGTTGATTCATCCACCGTTGTCTGTGCGATGAGGGCCTCCAGCGCGGCGAGGTCTGCCTGCGTCTGCTGATCCCGGGCCTGCCGGTAGCTCTCCAGCGGGGAAAGCGCCTGCGCGGCGGTCTCCGTGACAGGGAGGGTGACCATGGCGGAGGCACTGCTGGCTTCCTGCTGATTGGCATACCCGCTGACAGCCAGCGTCACCGCCAGCAGCGCGATCAGGAATGCATTGCGGTGCTTGGTGAGCATCGTTCCCAGCTTTTTCATCATCGTCCCTCCCGTTCATAGATGGCCACGCGGCCCTGATCGATGCCCAGCAGCTTCGTCACGGCGGACAGCAGCCGCAGCTGCACCGCCACGTCCCCAGCGCCGTCCGCGACCACCAGTGCGCCGCAGGGGACGGCTTCCTCGTAATACACCGAGACCTCCACTGTGCCTGCGCCTTCGATGGCGCTCAGCACACGGCTGATGCGACTTTCTCCGGTGGAGGCGCCGTTCTGGGCGCCCATCAGCAGGCAAACCGCTACGCATATGAGGATCGCTGCGAGGATCCACCCGTCCTTCTTCAAGTACGCGGAAATACGGTTCATGGCGTTGCCTCCCCAAGGGTGGACAGCGCCTCAGCTGCGGCGGCTTCCATGGAGTAGGCCGTGGGCGTCAATGCGGTGGAGGGTGCGTCTGTCGCCAGCTCAATCCCCAGGAGTGACGCGATGCCTTCTGCCCAGCACAGCAGCGTCAAAAGGCCCACAGCCATCCCGGCGGTGCGCTTCATGCCGCCCTCCGGCAGCAGGGAGAGGAGCGCCGTCCCCGCCATGGAAAGCGCTGCAAAGGTTGCAAGGGTCTGCATCATCACTTCTCACCTCATCATGAAGGTCATGCTGCTCACGCCGATCAGCTGGGCGATGAGCATCAGGAACATGGCAGCTGCGCACAGCTGAATGATGAACAGCAGCATGAGGATCCGCCCAAAGTCATGGATGCAGCTGGCCAGCGGTCCGTCGGACACGGGCTGCATCAGCGCGGCGGCCAGGCGGTAGAGCATGGCGGAGGCCAGTGTCTGGCACAGGGGCGCCATCGCGAAGGATGCGATGAGGATCAGCCCCGTCACCCCCAGCGCGCTCTGCACCAGCATTCCGGAGCCCACCAGCGTATCCACCGTATCGGCGAAAAGTCCGCCAACGACGGGGATGAGGTTGCTTACGGCGTATTTGGCGGTGCGCAGCGTTACGCCGTCCAGGGCGGCGGCAGTGACTGCACGGGTCGTCAGCACGCCGATGAACACCGTGAAGCATACGCCCAGCGTCCAGGTGGCGCACTGCTGGGTGAAGGCTGCCAGCCGCTGCAGCCGGATGCCCTCGCCCAAATGGCATAGCATGGTGAGGATGGCGGCAGCCGTGGCCAGGGGAATGGTCACCTGCTGGATGAGGCTGGTCATGGCGCTGGCGGAGGCCACAATGGCGGGTTGCATCAGCGCCGATCCGCCGGAACCGCCCACTGCCGCCATCATCGTCAGCAGCAGGGGAAAGAGCCCCTGCATGCCCTCCGACATGCGGCGGACAGCCCCCGTGCACAGCGCGATATGCTCCGTCAGGTCCTGGGTGAGGAAGATGCACACCCACAGCTGGCACACCACCCGCCCTGCTTCGCCGCCCTTGCCGGTCAGTCGGCGGAGGATCGACCACACCATGGCCGGCGCGATCAGCCGCGTCAGCCGCCACAGGCTGGAGCGCAGGTGGGAGAGGAGCTGGGCCGTCAGCAGGTCGAGCGTCTGCTGAAAGTCCAGGGTGAGTTCGCCCCGAGCGACGGACAGCAGCGTCTGCGTGAAGCCGCCGGTGGACGTGAAGGGATCCTCCGCCGAAAGCGCGGACTCCAGCGCACCGGTATCCAGCCCCGCGACGATCTCCGCAACGCCGGCGGAGAGATCCTCCGCCGAAACTGGGTAGGGGATCAGCAGCATCGCCAGGATCAGGGCGACAGCGACAGGATTTGCGTGAGCAGCGCGCGCATGACTGGCAGCGCCAGCGCGATGAGCATCACCCGTCCGGCCAGCTCGACCTTCAGGGCCAGGCCGTCCTCGCCCGCGTCGCGGCAGGCCTGGGCGGAAAAGTCCATCAGCAGGCTGATCCCGCCGATCTTCAGCAGCTGGGTCATGTAGCCATCCTGCACGCCGCCAAGGGCGGCCAGGGCAGCCACGCCGTCCACGATCTGCGCCAGCTGGGGCAGGATCAGCAGGGCAGCCAGTGCGCCTGCTGCAATGGCAAGCGCCGAGGCTGCCTCCGGCCGAAGCCTGCGCATGACGAGCAGCAACGCGGCGGCGCAGACCGCGAAGCCCGCAATTTGCACCGCGGACATGCATCAGTACAGCCGGAAGATCGTCCGCACGCTGGTGAACAGCTCCTCCAGGAGGCCCGCCACCATCAGCAGCACGATGGCCAGCCCGGCCACAGCGGCCAGGTTTGCCAGCTCCGAGCGGCCAGAGCTGGCCAGCACCGCTGATACCACCGTCGTCAGCACACCCACGCCCGCGATTTGAAAGAGCATATCCAGCTGCATGCGTCCGTCCTCCGCGTCAAAGTATCAGAATGGTCAAGCAGACGCCGCCGGTGAAACCGAGTGTCTGCCATAGCTTTGCGTCCTTTTCTGCCTTTTGTGAGGCAGCCTGCGCGAGCAACTGCAGTTCGTCCCCGCATTGCTCTGCCGCCAGCATGCGGCTCTCCTTGCTGCCACGACTGAGTTTGGTAAAGAACCGACCTAAGGTCGGTTTTTCAAGCTGCGTATCGCACAGCGTTTCGAAGATGCCGGCAAGGGGCTCCATCGGCGCAGCGGCCAGTCGGCTGGCGAGTTCGTGCAGGAGTTTGTCCGGCGGCTGCGACTCGTCCGCGGCGGCGCATAATGCCTCCGGGATGGACAGTGTGCCCTCCTTCAAGAGCAGTGCCAGGTGCCGGAGGATCTGTACCCAGCGGGTCAGGCGTGCAGCGTCGCCCTTCAGGGAGGCGGCGTGCTTCACGCCGGCCAGCGCGCAGAGCAGCCCAGCCATGACGGCGATGATGGCCCGGCTCACAGCGGATTCCCCATCCTGTCGTGCATTGCGATGATCTGTCCGCCGCCTTCGGGGGACAGGACGGCATACAGGTCAAAGACTCGACGGGCCATCAGCGTTGCCAAGGCAGGGCGAGAGGCCGCATCTTGCAGGGAAGCGCCGTGTACGGAGGCGCACACGCCCACGCCACAATGATGGGCGTCCAGCACGGCAGCGGCGTCCGGATCCCTGCCCAGCTCGTCTGTGATGATGATTTGCGGCGACATCGCGCGCACCAGCCAGGGGATGGCCTCCGACTTGGGCAGTCCGTCAAGTACATCGGCGCAGTCGCCGACATCCAGCTGCGGCACGCCCTCTGTGCAGGCGGCCAACTCGCTGCGTTCATCCACGATGGCGATTTGCCGGGCTTTGCTGCCGCTGGAGAGCTGACGCGCCAGGTCGCGCAGCATGGTGGTCTTGCCGGAACCCGGTGTGCCGATGATCAGCACGCTCTGTGCGTGGGCCATGTGGGCTATAAGCTCGTCCGCCGCCCCCGGCCATTCCGCGGCAATGCGAATGCACACAGAGCTGCAATCTGTCAAAACAGACTGTCCGTCGGTTTTGCTGACGCGCCCGCAAAGACCCATACGATGCCCGCCTCGCAGCGTAATGTAACCCTGCCCGGTTTCCTCCGAGCGGGCATATAGACGGTGCTCTGTGAGCGCCTCGATCAGTGTTCCCAGGTGCTGCTTATCCGGCGACCAGGGCAGGGCTGCGGTTCGCGTGGCGGTAAAAAAGACCGTGGGTCGGTTTGCGCGGATGCGGATCTCCCGCAGTTCGCCTGGCAGCAGCATGTCCAGCTCGGATCGAACGTCCTCCGGAAAACAGGGGGCCAGGAATTGCCGCGTTTCATTCCAGTCCATATGCACCTCATTCAAAGGGGATCAGCCCCAGTTTCTGATACAGCGCCCAGTCCACCAGGCCGTTCGGCGGAAGCTGAAAGGCTTGTCTGGCGGCGTCAACCGCCTGCTGTGTGGCGTTTCCGAACACGCCGTCCGGCCAGCCGTGGTAGTAACCCAGTGCCCGCAGCTTACGCTGAACGGCGCATACCGCGGCGGAACGATCGCCGTTTTTCAGCGTGCGAAGGCTTCCGCCCAGCTCCCCCCAGGGGCCGCACTCGATGACCACCTTCGTGCCGTTGGGAACCAGCCGGTACAGCTCTTCCGCGTCCGCCACATTCATGCGGATGCACCCGTGGGAGGCGTTGTAGCCGATGCTTTCCGGCTTGTTGGTGCCGTGGATGCCGTAATTCCCCCAGGGCACATTCAGCCCCAGGAAGCATGTCCCGAAGCCGCACATCTGCCCTGAAAAACGGTGGGTGATGGTAAATACCCCCACGGGGGTCGGCGTGTCCCAGGCGCCGGTGGCCACGGTGTAGGTGCGGAGGAGCTCATCGCCGCGGAAGAGCGTCAGCCGCTTTTGCTCCACGTCCACATGGATCAGGAAGGGCTCCTCCGCCTGGGAGGGGAGGAACAGCAGCATCAGCAGGAGCCAGGCAAACCGCTTCATCCCTCCGCCTCCCTCCATCTGGAAGCAATGTATGCACCCGCAGGGCCTGTGTATGATACCGGGCAAACAAAATCTGTGCTGCAGCCCTCCAATGCCTTGAAACAGCGTGAAAATAATGGTATAATGAAGCCACGGGCAATCGGGCCCAGAGAACGTTCCCATATGAATAAAGGAGGAATTCCCCATGAAGAAGTTCCTTGCACTGCTCCTGGCGGCCATGATGCTGCTGGGCTGCGCCGCCATGGCGGAGGAAGCTGCTCCTGCGCTGACCAAGGATCTGGTCGTGCTGTTTACCAGCGACGTCCATTGCGGCATTGAACAGGGCTGGGGCTACGCCGGTCTGGCTGCGCTCCGTGACGCGCTGGCTGCTCAGGGCAACCATGTGATCCTGGTCGACAATGGCGACTCCATCCAGGGCGAGCCTGTGGGCACCATGACCACCGGCGAAGCGTTGGTCAACCTGATGAACGCTGTGGGCTACGAAGTTGCCATCCCCGGCAACCATGAGTTCGACTACGGCATGGATCGCTTCCTCGAGCTGACCCAGAAGGCCAATTACCCCTACATCAGCTCCAACTTCAACAAGGAAGGCGAGCTGGTCTTCAAGCCCTACGTCATCAAGGAATATGACGGCGTGAAGGTGGCCTTCGTGGGCATCACCACCCCCAAGACCCTGACTTCCTCTACCCCCGCTTACTTCATGGATGACGCCGGCAACTTCATCTACGGCTTCTTCCAGGATGAGACCGGCGAGAAGCTCTACGCGGCGGTTCAGACTGCGGTTGACGCTGCTATCGCCGAGGGCGCTCAGTACGTCATCGCCATGGGCCATCTGGGCAACGAAGCTGAATGTGCTCCCTGGACCTATGCGGACGTGATTGCCAACACCACCGGCATCGATGCGCTGCTGGACGGCCACAGCCACGATAAGGATCAGGTCGTCATGAAGAACAAGAACGGCGAAGACGTTCTGCGTTCCGGCTGCGGCACCAAGCTGGAGGGCATCGGCTACCTGCGCATCTCCGCTGAGAATGGCTCCATGGAGTGCGGCATCTACGAGTGGGCTTACGACTTCGCGGCTCCCGAGCTGATCGAGAACGACATCACTGCCGAAGTGGAAAATGCCACTGCCGCGCTGAATGAGAAGCTGGCGCAGGTGGTTGCCACCACCCAGGTCGATCTGGTGATCAAGGATCCTGCCACCGACGTACGTATCGTCCGCAGTGCCGAAACCAATCTGGGCGACCTGTGCGCTGACGCTTACCGCGATCAGTCCGGCGCTGATGTGGCCATCGTGAACGGCGGCGGCGTCCGTGTGAATATCGCTGCGGGCAACATCACCCTCAACGACATCCTGAAGGTGCACCCCTTCGGCAACGCCATGTGCGTGATCGAAGTCACCGGTCAGCAGATCCTGGATGCGTTGGAGTTCGGCGCCAAGGACGTGCCCAGCGAGTTCGGCGGCTTCCTGCAGGTTTCCGGCATGACCTACGAGATCCACACCTACATTCCTTCCTCCGTGAAGATGGACGAAGCGAAGATGTTCGTGGCTGTGGAAGGCGAGTACCGCGTCAAGAACGTCATGGTCGGCGGCGAACCCCTCGACCTGAACAAGACCTACACCCTGGCTTCCCATAACTACAAGCTCAAGAACAACGGCGACGGCTACACCATGTTCGACGGCTGCGTCATGCTCCAGGAGGACGTGAAGCTGGACAACCAGGTGCTGATCGATTACATCACCGGCACGCTGGGCGGCGTTGTGGGCGAGGAATACGCTGATCCCTACGGACAGGGCCGCATCGTGGCTGTGCCCGAAGCTCCTGCCCAGTAAACAGAACATAGCAAGGCCCTCCGTCAGCAATGGCGGAGGGCGTTTCGTATGCAGCAAAAAAGCCGCCCCATGCGGGACGGCTTCTGCTTTGCTTACATGCGGATGATCATGCGGCCGCAGCTCTCGCACTCGACGATCTCGTCGGAGGCGTTGCGGACGCGGTGCAGCACAGCGCTGGGCAGGGAAGTGTTGCAGCCGGAGCACTGGCCGTTCACCAGGCGGCTAAGCGGCGGAGTGATCTGCTTCTTGATGCGCTTGTAATGCTCCATCAGTGTGGCGTCGATGCCCTCGGCCTTCTTGTCGGCAGCGGCGCGCTGTGCCTCCTGCTCGGCCTTCTTTGCGGGCATCTCCTGATCGTACTGAGCCTTGAGCTTCTCAAACTCAGAGCGCAGACGGGCCGCCTCGGTGCGGATGGAGTTGCCGCGCTGATCGTTGGTGTTGGCCTCCTGGGTCAGGCGCTTCATCTCCTGCTCGTAGCCCACGATGGTCTCGCGGCACTTGCTGACCTCCGCCATAAACGCGCGGACGGCCTCAAGCCCCTCGGGGGGATTCTGCTCAAAACGTGCCTGCAGACCATTCAGCTGCTCCTCGGCGCGGGTCAGGGCGTCGCGGATGGCGTCCTTGCGGTCGATGAGGACAGCCACCTGCTCCTCGATCTGCTTGTACTGCTTCTGGCGCTCCATAAAGAGGTTGCGGTCATTCTCCATCTTCTGGCGGAGCGGGCTGCGGCGAATGTCATTCGCCATCTTGTCGGCCTTCATGTCCTCCACCTGGTACTCCCACAACATCGTAAGCTGATCCATAGCTACCTCCTGATATTCACACATGCGCGTGCGCATGCTGGATTCATTGATATGCCTTTGCGCTGCTCAAAGAGACGCGTACATTATATTGTACACCAAGCTCGCTCATTTGTAAAGCCTTCGCAAGGGCGAAAATGCCGGGTTCCTCGGTGGCATGGTGGCCCGCCTCCAGCATAACCACGCCTGCGTCAGCAGCCTCCAGGGCAATGTGATGCTTCACCTCGCCGGTGAGGAAGGCCTCAGCGCCCATGGCAGCCGCTGCGGGCCATTCATCCGCGCCGGCGCCGGAACACATGCCGACCCTGGTGATCACGGCGGAGGAATCGCCCATTACGCGGACGATGTCGCCCAGGGCGTTGCCGATGTGCGCCGCCAGCTCATCTGCCGTCATGGGGAACGGCAGAGTGCCCACGCGGACGAAGCCCACGCCCTGAATATCGGTCAGGCCGATTGTCTCAGCCAGCACATCATTGCAGCCGCCCTGAGCCTGATCCAGATTTGTGTGGGCGGAGATCAGGCTGATGCCCGCGCGGATCATCCGGCACAGCAGCCGCGCCTGATGATCGGTCTCGACCAGGCGTTTGATGGGACTGAACATCATCGGGTGATGGGTGATGATCAGGTTTGCGCCGTTTGCGATGGCCTCGTCAATGATATGGTTGGTCACGTCCAGCGCGAAGTGAATGCCGGTGACTTCGTTGTCCGGATGGCCCACCAGCAACCCGGAATTGTCGAAGGCAAGCTGCGTCTCAAAGGGGGCGCGCTCGTTGATGAAATCGTATACCTGCTGTACAGTCAGCATGTGAGTTCCTCCAATTTCGTCGTATACCAGGCGATGTCGGCCTGGACCTCGTGGATGGCTTCGTCATCCCGGATGGTAGCGGCGAGCAAGCCGCGCTCGCGGTCCTGCAGGACGCGCCTGCGCCAGGCGGCGTATTCCCGCAGCAAGGTCGGCTCCTCCTGCCAGAGCAGCCTGCCGTAGCGGACCTCCTCCGTCGGCATGTCCGCCGGGCTTTCCTCTGCCCGCCAGAACACATAGAACCGGCCAGCGGCCTTGCACAGCCGCTCCTGCACGATATGATACCCCACATCGCGGATGGCTTCGCGCACCAGATGCAGCTCCGTGTGCGCGCCCAAAACCAGCACAGCGCCCTGCAGCTTGTCCTGCCCTCTGCGGAGGATCCTGCCCATCAGCTCGCCGCCCATGCCCATGATGGAAATGCAGCCGCATTTGCGGGTCACCGCATCCAGACCATCCGCCAAAACTACCTCGGCTCGGTCAATGAGCCGCTGCCGGGTCAGGTTCTCCCGGGCGCGGGAAAGGGCGTTTTCGCTCACGTCGGCAGCGATCATATGCTGACAGGTGCCCGTCCGCAACAGGTGGCAGGGGAGAAAGGCGTGGTCGGTGCCGATGTCCGCGCCCCAGTCGCAGGGCACGTACAGTGCGGCGGCCAGGGAAAGGCGTTCGTCAAGCATGGGATCACCTCCTACAAGAGAAGCCCTGCCTTTGCAGACAGGGCTTATGTTTCCTATGTTGCTCCACGCGGTAGGACTCAAAAGGAAAATCCTACTCAATCGCGAGGAAAGAGGCGAAGCCTCCTTAGTCAATATAATCCTTCAGCTTCTTGGAGCGGCTGGGGTGGCGGAGCTTCCGCAGAGCCTTGGCCTCAATCTGACGGATGCGCTCGCGAGTGACGTTGAACACCTTGCCGACTTCCTCCAGCGTGCGCTGGTGACCGTCGTCCAGGCCGAAGCGCAGGCGCAGCACCTTCTCCTCGCGGGGAGTGAGGGTGTCCAGCACCTCCATCAGCTGCTCCTTCATCAGGGCGAAGGAAGCGGCCTCGGCGGGGGCGGGCGCGTCGTCGTCGGGGATGAAGTCGCCCAGGTGGCTGTCCTCTTCCTCGCCGATGGGGGTCTCCAGGGAGACCGGCTCCTGCGCGATCTTGATGATCTCGCGCACCTTGGCCTCGCTGATGCCCATCTCCTTGGCGATCTCCTCAGGGGTGGGCTCACGGCCGTACTCCTGCAGCAGCTGACGGCTGACGCGGATCAGCTTGTTGATGGTCTCCACCATATGCACGGGGATGCGGATGGTGCGGGCCTGGTCGGCGATGGCGCGGGTGATGGCCTGACGGATCCACCAGGTGGCGTAGGTGGAGAACTTGAAGCCCTTGGTGTAGTCGAACTTCTCCACCGCCTTGATCAGGCCCAGGTTGCCCTCCTGGATCAGGTCCAGGAACAGCATGCCGCGGCCCACATAGCGCTTGGCGATGGACACCACCAGACGCAGGTTGGCTTCAGCCAGCTTGCGCTTGGCTTCTTCCTTTTCCTCGTCCGTGCCGGATTCCAGCTGCTTGGCGATCTCGATCTCCTCGTCCGCGGTCAGCAGGGGAACCTTGCCGATCTCCTTGAGGTACATGCGTACCGGATCGTCAATGCTCACGCCCTCAGGGGCGGACATGTCGCTCAGATCCTCCTGCGCGGGGGCTGCAGGGGCGGCGGGGGCGGGCTCATTCTCGTTGATGACCTCAACGCCCAGTGCTTCCAGGGTTTCAAGCACCTTGTCCAGCTGGTCGGGGTCCATATCCATTTCCATCAGGCGATCCATGATATCCTTGTAGGTCAGGGAACCCTTGCTCTTGCCATACTCGTACAGCTCGTTCAGCTTGGCCTGGCGGGCATCAGGTGAAAGCGTCAAAAGAATCTCTCCTTACTCATCGGTCCACATAGGCGGCATAGGCCGCAGGAAATATATAATCAAATCCTGATATCAGGATCTGTGAGCGTTGTATTTGCTGATCTGCGTCATCAGCTGCTGCGCCCTTTGCAGCGCGGCGATCTTGTCCGGGCCGTTCAGGGTGGGGAGGCTGGCCTCCAGGGCGGAAAGCTCCTCGCGGCTGCGCTTCAGGCGATTGCGGTCCAGGCAATCCTGCGCCATGCGGATCAGCTGATCCGTATCGTCCGCAGGGGGCGTGAGCAGCAATTTGCTGACCCTGGCGCGGGTGGCTTCTTCCACCTGTTCCTCGCACAGGCTGGCAGCGGATGCGCCCTCCGAAAGGCTCAGGTACAGATTGCGCAGCAGCGGGTCGCGGAAATCATCCTCGGTGGCGATATCCGTGGGGACGCGCCCGGTGCCAAAGATGGAGATCAGCAGCTCCTCGTCCGGCTCCTCCTGCACGGCGGCGGGGGAGTTACGGTTGGGGGAGAAGCGCTGCTGCCGGTTCATCGGGGACTGGGGTGCGTTAGCCTTGCCCACCGCCGGCGCGCTCACGCCCATCTGGGCCAGCAACACATCCCGACTGAAGCCCGTCTGTACGACCAGCTCCTGCAGGTGGTTTTCCCGCTCAACGGGCTCCAGCTTCTGCAAAATGGCGGCGCAGGCCTTGGCGTAATCGGTGCGGCCTTCCTGGGTGCTCAGGTCGTACTGCGTGCGCAAACGGCCCATGCGGTAGCTCTCCGGAGTCAGGGCAGGGAGGCGATCAAAGCCCTCGATGCCGTCCCGGCGGATGAACTCATCCGGGTCCAGCTTGTCCGGGAATTGCAGCACGCGGGCAGGCACGCCCGCTTCCTCCAAAACGCCCAGGCCTTTCATGATGGCGTTCTGACCGGCGTTGTCGCCGTCGTAACTCAGGTACACCATGGGGGCAAACCGCTTGAGCAGCTTTGCCTGCTCCGGGGTCAGCGCCGTACCGAGGGTCGCGCAAACGCCGCTCACGCCGAACTGGGTCAGCGACACCACGTCCATATAGCCCTCCACAAGGATGACGCGCTTCAAATTGCGCTCCTTCTTGAGGAGATTGGCGGCATACACGCCCAGGCGCTTATTGAACACCGGCGTATCGGAGGTGTTGAGGTATTTGGGCTGCACATCGCCCAGGGCTCGTCCGCCAAAGGCGAGGACGTTGCCGTACTGGTCGATGATGGGGAAGATGGCCCGGTTGCGGAACATGTCGAATGCGCGGCGGGGCCGCTCGGGCTTGTCCTCGCCTGTGACAGGATCCTTCGAGGCAGGCTCTGCCTCTTTGATGACCGTCAGGCCTGCCAGCTTGAGCTCCTCAACGGTGTAGCCCTTGCTTTGCAGGTGCTTGGTCAGCACATCCCATCCGGCGGGCGCAGCGCCCAGGCCGAATTTGCGGATGATGCTGTCGGTCAATCCGCGCTTTTTCAGGTAGTCCAGCGCAGTCTGTCCGGCAGGGGTGAACAGCGTCTGGTGGAAGAACCGCGCAGCCTCCTTGTTGGCTTCCAGCAGGCGATCCCGCTGGGTGCGGCGGCGCTGATAATCCGGGTCCTCCTCCAGCTGAGGGAGGGGCATGTGCAGCTGATCCGCCAGGTGCTTCACGGCTTCCTGGAACTCCAGCCGCTCGATGTCCATGATGAACTGGATGACGCTGCCGCCGGCCTTGCAGCCGAAGCAGTAATACATCTGCCGTTCCTGATCGACGGAAAACGACGCGGTCTTTTCGCCGTGGAAGGGGCACAAACCCCAATGGCGATGACCGTTGCGCTTGAGCGACACATACTGTCCCACGATTTGAACGATGTCCGCGCGGGAACGAAGCTCGTCCAGCCAGGCTGCCGGGAATCTTGCCATGCGAAACACCGCCCTTTCATCGTCGTCATCGGGCGGTGGAAACCGCTCTGTTCATTCCGTCTTGAAACGATATTCGCCACGTTCGCGGATTTTCCTGCTTGTTTTTGCAAGTGGATTTTGGAGAATGTTGTGAAATTTGCACTTTCTCCGTCAGAACTGAGCGAATCCGGAGGGGATGAACAGCTTCTGGAACTGGCGGGTTGCATATCTGTCCGTCATGCAGGAAAGGAAATCGCAGACGGCGCGGGCCGTGCCCTCGCGGTAGCCGATGAGCACGAACTCTTCCGGCATCTCGCCCGGATGCTCGCTGTAATACTTGAACAGCGCCTTCATCACATGGTCGCAGCGGATCTCCTCTGCGGCACGCCATTCGTCGCGATACACGCGCTCGAACATGAACTCCCGAAGACCGTCCATGGCGCTCTGCATGATGGGGGACATTTCCAGGTGCTCTGTATCCTGGCTGTTGGCCACGATGTCGGCGATCATGCGGTTGATGCGCTCGCCATGGGAGCTGCCCAGCACCTTCAGGCAGTCCACCGGGAGCTCGAAGTCCCGCAGCACGCCGCCGCGGATGGCGTCGTCAAGATCGTGATTGAGGTATGCAATGCGGTCAGCCCGGCGGACGCACTCGCCCTCCAGCGTTGCAGGGAACTGCGCGCCGGAATGGCAGGCGATGCCGTCGCGGACTTCCCAGGTCAGGTTGAGGCCGGCACCGTCATTCTCCAGCACCTCGACTACGCGGCGGCTTTGCTCATTGTGGCGGAAGCCCTCGGGCATGGTTTCGTCCAGCGAGCGCTCACCGATGTGTCCAAAGGGCGTATGGCCCAGGTCGTGACCCAGAGCGATGGCCTCGGTCAGATCCTCATTCAGATGCAGGCACCGGGCGATGGTGCGGGCGATTTGACTGACCTCCAGCGTGTGGGTCAGGCGGGTGCGATAATGATCGCCCTCCGGAGAGAGAAAGACCTGCGTCTTGTACTTGAGCCGCCGGAAGGATTTGCAATGGATGATGCGGTCCCGATCCCGCTGGAAAGCGGTGCGCATGGGGCAGGGCTCCGATGCATGTTCACGCCCTTTGGACATGATCGCCTTCGCGGCACGCGGGGACAGCCGGGTCAATTCTTCCTGCTCAAACTGCTCACGGATGGTCATCGTATCATCTTCCTTATCTTGTGAATACACGCTTATACATATACAACGCCAAAGGACGGAAATCCTTGTTTTTCCTGCATTTTGCAAAGAAAAAATCCCCAGAGAATGCGAGATCCTCCGGGGAAATGGGATACATCCGGTAAATGCGAAATCAAAGCCCCAGCATTGCCGCGCCGATGATGCCGGCGTCCGGGCCAAGCTTGGCCAGCTCGATGCGGGCGTAGGGCATGGTCTTGTACATGACCAGATGGGCTACTTCCTTGCGCAGAGCATCCAGCAGGAAATCGCCGGCTTTGGACACGCCGCCGCCCAGGGCGATCACCTCGGGGTCGAGGAAGTGGATGATGTTCACGATGGTGGTGGACAGGGCCTTCACGTACTCATTGAAGAGCTTCAGGCCTAGCTCGTCGCCTTCCTTGGCGGCGTCGAAGACCATCTTGGCGTTGATCTTCATGGGATCGCCTTCGCACTTGGCCATGATGGCGCTGTCCTGATACTGATTGACCGCCGCGCGGGCCGCCAGAATGATGGCGGTGGCGGAGCAGTAGCGCTCCAGACAGCCGCGGTTGCCGCAGTTGCAGGGATTGCCGTCCATTTCGATGATCATGTGGCCGATCTCGCTGCCCACGCCGTGGAAGCCGCTCCACACCTTGCCGCCGATGACGATGCCGCCGCCAACGCCGGTGCCCAGGGTCAGGAACACGCTGGAGTGCGCGCCCGCGCTGACGCCCGCGACGTTCTCTGCCAGTCCTGCGACAGTGGCGTCGTTGTCCATATAGACGGGCTTGTCGATGTGCTTGCGCATTTCACCGGCGAAGTCAACATCCTTCCAGCCCAGGTTGGGGCAGAAGGCCACATGGCCCGTGCGGGGATCCACCACGCCGGGCAGGCCAGCGCCCAGGGATTTCACGTCATTCAGGCCGTAACCGGAACGGCCCAGGGTCTCCAGGGCGCAGTCCGCCATGGCCTTGATCTGATCCGCCACGGGGATGTCCGTGCGGGTGACCATGTTGCCCTTGCACAGGATCTCGCCCTTTTCATTCACCACGCCGACCTGCACGCCGGTGCCGCCCACGTCAAAACCGATGTAAACCATATCATGTACCTCCTTATGGATAGGAAGATATTTCAAACCATTTATCTATTCGTGCTGGACGGTGGTTTTTCCTGCAAACAAGGCGAAATTGTTACAGCTGTAAAACTTGGGTCGGTTTTGTTGACGCGAATGGGGGAGTGTGGTAGGATGGCGGAGGAAGGAGGTGCGGAGATTTGCATGGCTTCCGCTTAAGATTTTCCAACTGGGATGATACACAGGCAGTGGCTGTGTTTGTCATCAGGCTGCTGATGATATCTGCGGTTGCAGCGCTTCCTGTCATCTTTTGGCTGCGAGCGATGTATTATAACTTCGCCGCTTTTGACGATTCTGCGCTGAGCATTGAGATCGCGAATGAAATGTGGGGGATATCAACTTTTATCGCACCGCTTTTCTCCGTGCTTGGCAAATATATGCTCTCTGGACTGCGAAAGGCTTACCCGCACGGAAGGGGATACAGCGCCTGCTGCAGCGCGTTGGAATGGGGGCTGAATGTAGAACTGATTGTTGCGGGCGCGCGGATCGCGCTGACGGCAATCGCTCAAGTTGTTTCGCTTCTTGCAAGGTAAAGGGAGGTAAACGATGGGGAAAAACTCGCAGTTCTTTGGCCGCCATGTGAAGACGCGGATTGCTTTTCAGCTGGTGATGGATGGACTGCCGTTTTTGATGCTTACAGTTCCTTTTGTGGTTAGTGTATTACCTTCATCGAAATGGCGTAGCCATGTGACGAATATCAACATGTCAATCTGGATGTATGGAGGCGGCGCGATATTATTTCTTCTCGGAATCTGGCTGCGTCGGCGGGGCGAAAAGGCCTTTGGCGGTTATCCCAAGTGCCAGACCATATCGGATATGCTACGCGTGATGAGTGCCATCCCTGCTTTTGTATCATTCATCTCCCTTGTCGGTCATGTATTCATGTATTTCGGGCTCCTGTAAACAAAAACCGCCGCACTCCCATACATCAGGAGCGCGGCGGTTTTGCTATGCAATTATTCTTCGTCCCCCTGGCCGGAGCGCTTGCGGATCATATCCTGCATGCGCTTGTCCAGCTCCTTGGCGGCGGAGTAGCCCATGCGCTTCAGGCTCAGGTTGCGGGCGGCTACCTCGATGATGATGGCGAGGTTTCGGCCGGGGCGTACAGGCAGGGTCTGGCAGGGGACCTTCACGCCGAGGATGGTCTGGTATTCCTCGTGGAGGCCCAGACGGTCGTAGGCCTTGCCCTGCACCCAGTGCTCCATGTTCATCACCAGGTCGATGGAGCGGCTTTGGGCCACGGCGGAAACGCCGTACATCGTGCGGATGTCGATGATGCCGATGCCGCGGATTTCCATGAAGTGGCGCACCATCTCCGGGCATTCGCCCACCAGGCGGTTGTCCGACACCTTGCAGATGTCCACCACATCGTCAGCCACCAGCTGGTGACCGCGGCGGACGAGCTCCAGCGCAGCCTCGGACTTGCCCACGCCGCTTTCGCCGGTGAGCAGCACGCCGATACCGTCCACCGATACCAGCACGCCGTGACGGGTCACGCGGGGCGCAAGGCAGCGGTTGAGGTAGTTGATGGCGTTGAAGGTGAACTTCGTGGTCAGCATGTCCGTCTGGTAGACGGCGATATCATGGGCGGCGGCAGCCTCGAGCAGCTCAGCGGGAGCGCGCATGCCGCGGCAGACGATCACGCAGGGAATGTCGTAGGAGAAATACGCCTCCAGCATTTCGCGGCGCTTCTCCGGATGCTGCTCCTCCAGGTAGGTCATTTCGACCTTGCCGATGACCTGCGGACGCTCGAAGGCGAAGTACTCATAAAAGCCGCAGAACTGCATGCCGGGGCGGTTTAAATCCGCCGTGCGGATGTCCCATTCCTTGCGGGTGGAGGGGGAAAGCAGCGTCAGCTGCAGCGCGCGTTGGAAATCTGCTGCCTGAATCATAGGTGTCCTCCAAATGCTTATCGCAAAATGTGCTGGTCAATATAGCGGGCCACGCCGTCCTCGTCGCAGGTGGCGCAGAGGGGGAAGCCCAGCGCTTTCACGTCCTCGCGGGCATTGCCCATGGCGACGCCGGTGCCGGCTGCTTCCAGCATGGATACGTCGTTGAGACTGTCGCCAAAGGCGATGAGCTCGTCCATCGTGAAGCCGAAATGCTCACCGCACCAGCGCAGCGCGTTGCCCTTGGTGGCCTTGAGGGGATTGCACTCCAGGAAGTAGGGCTTGGAGCAGGTGAGGGAGGCGCGTCCGGCGAAAAGTGCGCGGGCTTCCTCATAGAGCGCAGCGATACGCTCCGGGGTGTCCATCATCAGGAGCTTCGTGACGGGCCGATGGATGAAAGCGGTCAGGTCGCCTACGTAATCGCCCTCCAGGGAGGATGACCTGGCGTAGGAAACCGCGTATTCGTTTTCGATGCTGTAGAAGAAGCGGTCGGGGGAGTAGGTCTGGCAGTATACGCCGCGATCCGCAGCGAAGCGGGCGACCTCGTGGGCCAGCGCTACGGGGAGAAGCTCCTGCATCAGCAGGGGACAGTCAGCGCCGGTCTGCGGGGCTGGGCTGGCAGAAGCGGGACGAAGTCCCCAAACATCTGCGCCGTTGCAGGAGATGAACGCGGAGGCGCATCCAATGCGCCGCACCGTCGGGAACATGCTGTCGCGCGTGCGCCCCGAGGCGGGGAGGATCACGATGCCCTGCTGTGCTGCGCGGTGCAGAATATCGACCGTGTAATCCGACACGGTCAGGTCGCTGCGCAACAGCGTGTCGTCCAGATCAAAAGCGATGGCGCGAATGGGCATGTGTCTCTCTCCGATCAAAACCAAATTCAATGCTTATTATAACAGAAAAAGCTGCGACTTGCAATACAGGACAAATAATGAGAAAAAGTCAGCAAATAATTGTGCGCGCCGAGGCAGGATTTCAAAGGCAGGAAATTGAAATATTGATGCATAATCTGTCCGAATTGGAAGGAGAGAGGTTTCATATGATGAATCGTGACGAAGCCCGCCGGATGGCGAAGGAGCTTGTTTCCAAAATGACGCTGGAGGAAAAGGCTACGCAGCTGCGCTTTGATTCTCCCGCGATTCCGCGTCTGGGTATTCCCGCTTACAACTGGTGGAATGAGGCACTCCACGGCGTTGCCCGCGCCGGTACGGCCACCGTGTTCCCCCAGGCCATCGGTCTGGCGGCTATTTTCGATGAGGATTTCCATGAGGAGATCGCCAAGGTGGTCAGCACCGAAGCCCGCGCCAAGTACAACGGCCAGGCCGCTCATGAGGACCGCGATATTTATAAGGGCCTCAGCATGTGGAGCCCCAACATCAACATCTTCCGTGATCCCCGCTGGGGCCGCGGCCACGAGACCTATGGTGAGGATCCCTACCTGACCACCCGTCTGGGCGTGCGCTACATCAAGGGCCTGCAGGGCGACGGCAAGTACCTGAAGGTCGCTGCCTGCGCCAAGCACTTCGCGGTGCACTCCGGCCCCGAGGCCATCCGTCATGAGTTCGACGCCATCTCCAACCAGAAGGACATGTGGGAGACCTACCTGCCCGCCTTCGAGGCTGCGGTGAAGGAAGCCAATGTTGAGTCCTTCATGGGCGCGTACAACCGCGTCAACGGTGAGGCTGCCTGCGGCTCCAAGACCCTGCTGGTGGATATCCTGCGCGAGAAGTGGGGCTTCGAAGGCCATGTGACCTCCGACTGCTGGGCCATCCGCGACTTCCATACCCGTCATATGGTGACCAACACCGCGCCCGAGTCCGCCGCCCTGGCCCTCAAGATGGGCTGCGACCTCAACTGCGGCAACACCTATCTGCACATGATGCAGGCTTATCAGGAAGGCCTGGTCACTGAGGAGGATATTACCCTCAGCTGCGAGCGCATGTACACCAGCCGCATCCTGCTGGGCATGCTCTCCGACGACTGCGAGTACGACGCGATCCCCTTCACCGAGAACGACACCGACGAGCACGACGCGCTGGCTCTGGCCGCCGCCGAGAAGTCGATGGTGCTGCTGAAGAACAACGGCGTGCTGCCCCTTGATCCCGCAAAGGTCAAGACCGTCGCCGTCGTCGGCCCCAACGCCAACTCCATCCCTGCGCTGGAGGGCAACTACAACGGCACTTCCAGCCGCTATGTGACCTTCCTGGAGGGCATCCGCGCCTACGCCAAGGAGCATGGCATCCGCGTGCTGTACTCCGAGGGCGCGCACCTGTTCAAGGATCGCATGCAGAACCTGGGCGTGGAGGACGACCGCGCTGCCGAGTGCAAGCTGATCGCCGAGAACGCCGATGTGGTCATCGCCTGTGTGGGCCTTGACGCCACCCTGGAGGGCGAAGAGGGCGATACCGGCAACGCCTTCGCGTCCGGCGACAAGCTGAACCTGAACCTGCCCGAAAGCCAGCAGAAGATGCTGGACGCGCTGGTTTCCACCGGCAAGCCCGTGGTCACTGTCGTAGCGGTGGGCTCCGCGCTGAACATCCCCCAGGGCGACGCGCAGATCCTGGCCTGGTATCCCGGTCAGGCGGGCGGTACCGCGCTGGCGGAGATCCTCTTCGGCGAGGTCAGCCCCTCCGGCAAGCTGCCCCTGACCTTCTACCATGGCGTGGAAGAGCTGCCTGATTTCACCGATTACAGCATGAAGGAGCGCACCTACCGCTACTTCACCGGCAAGCCCCTGTATCCCTTCGGCTTCGGCCTGAGCTACACCACCTTCGAGGTGAAGGACTGCGCGGTGGATGCAGAGAACGGCTGGGTGACCGCGACCGTCGCCAACACCGGCAAGGTGGACGGCGAGACCGTCGTGCAGGTGTACGTCCGCGACACCGAGTCCAAGTACGAGGTCGTCAACACCCATCTGGCGGGCTTCGGCCGCGTGGCCCTCAAGGCCGGCGAGGAGAAGCAGATCGCTGTCAAGCTGGACAAGAATGCCTTCACCGTCGTCAACGACGAGGGCGAGCGCATCGCCGACGGCAAGGTCTTTGACCTGTACTGCGGCCTGAGCCAGCCCGACGCGCTGTCCGTGGAGCTGATGGGTCAGGCGCCCATCAAGACCACCGTGACCTTCGAGTAATCCCCCAAATAACACAAGGAGGACGCGCGAGCGTCCTCTTTTTCACAAAATTCTGCATTTTCGGGAACGTTTTGGCAGCCTCATTCGTCTATTATATGAATGCCAAACCAACCGGAGGAGAAACACGATGAAGAAGCTCCTGTGTATGCTGCTTGCGCTGCTGCTGCCCCTGTTCGCCTTGGCGGAATTGACCGGCCCTGCGGGTGAAGCCCTGCCCGGGGAACCTCAATGGCAGGCGTACATGCGCCTGGACACCCGCATCCGCAAGGTGAAGGACCTGAACAGCCGCGACTGGCTGGGGCTCATCCCGGAGAACGCGCTGGTGGACGTGTATGCCGTTGACGGCGACTGGTGCATCATCAAGTACGGCGAGGACGTTGGCTATGTGCCCCATGACCGGCTGTACCAGTTCTACCGGCTGACCGAAGCGCCCCTGCCTGGAACGACCCAGCTGGAGGGCGTCGCGACCATGACCCGCGACGTGTTCCTGGCGGTGGACGGATACAGCGGCAATACGCTGCATGCAGGGGATATCCTCTGCACGCGGGAGATCGGCATCCTGCCGATGATGCGCGCCCGGGCGCAGCTCCCGATGGGGTCCTACACCTTTGTACCCTTCGTCAAGGCGGAGGATGCGCAGGCTGGCGACGCGATCTACGGCTTCACCACCTTCTACAATGAGTCTCTGGGCGGGAAATACCCGGGGAACCGCGACTTCAACCTGGAGGAAGCCGTCCGCCGCCTGCAGGGGATCGTCCTTCAGCCGGGCGAGAAGTTCAGCTTCAATCAGTACTGCGGCCCTTATAACAAGAGCAACGGCTATATGTACGCCAAGAATATCTCCAAGGACGGCTACGGCTATGGCGGCGGCGTGTGTCAGGTGAGCACCACCATCTTCGGCGCGATCCAGGAGGTGGACGTGACGCTGGATGAATGGCAGCTCCACTCCTACAACGGGGTGAAGTACGTTCCCCGCAACCTGGATGCGGCGGTGGCCAGCACCCGCGATTTTTCCTTCTACAACAATGAAGCCTTCCCGCTGGAAATGCAGGTGATGGCGCAGGACGGCGTGCTGACCGTGATCTTCCGCCGGGCGGCTGAATAAGGAAAGGGCAGCGATCCACCCTCCGAGGGATGCGTCGCTGCCCTTTTTGCATGCGTCAGTTGTTGATGGCCACCATCTGCACCAGGTAGACCTCTGCCTGTACTTCGAGGGTCGCGTCGAAGCAGCCGTCTTCGTTCTCGGTGACAGGGGCCGCCAGACGGATGCAGGGCGCAACGTAGAGCTGGCCGCGCCACAGGTCGTTGCAGGAGCAGCCGCACAGAGGGATGGTCAGCGTGACGGTGGAATGTCCGGTACGGCAGCGGCCCGCGCAGTCGCGGATTTGAAGCGTGACCGGCACCGTCACCCGCAGAAGCTGCTGGCGGCACTCGCTGATCTGCTCCCAGGCAGCCTGGCCGGAGACGCTCACGCTCACCAGGGTGAGGGGAGATTCGGCACAGTCGGGGATGTCATCCACGCACAGGGTTTGGGTGATGCGCCGCTGGAATGTACGGCCGATGGACTGGTACCGGGGTACCAGGTAGCCGCTGGAGGCGCCGTTCGCGCAGGTGTTCCAGCCGCCGCAGGTGCAGGGAGAATTGCCGCAGGTGGAGCAGGTGCCGCAAGTGCTGCAGGAGCCGCAGGTGGTATCCCCGGCGACGCTGCCGCAGGTACCGCAGCCGTTCCAGCTGCCGCAGCCCCACTGATTGCAGGTGCTGCAGCGTCCGCAGGAGCAGCCGCTGCGGCCCCAGGGCGCCCAGGGATTACAGGCTGGCGTGCTGTCACCGGCTACGCAGCCGCAGGTATTGGTCCCGCAGGTGCTGCCGCAGCCGCAGGAGTTGCTGCCGCAGCCCCACCATCCGCCGCGATGATTACAGGAGAGAGAATTGCAGTTGCTCATATCATCCGCCTCCGTTACAGGGTCGTTCGGGTGGTTTTCCACTCACAGCCTATGCATTGGGAGCGGGGAATGTGCGCACAAAAAAAGATCCGGCGACAGGCCGGATCGATGGAGAAGCTTAGTTCAGGGCTTCGGACTCGTTCTCGATGGTCACGTCTTCCACGGAGCGGATGGACCAGCGGGCAACGACCATGCTCAGGTTGTCACGGCCGACAGCCAGGGTGATGGTGTCGTCCTTGATGTCCATGATGGTGCCGTAGATGCCGCCGATGGTGCAGATGCGGTCGCCGCGCTTGAGGGCTTCCAGCATGGCCTTTTCCTTCTTCTTGCGCTTCTGCTCGGGGCGGATCATCAGGAAGTACATCAGCGCGAACATGATGATCAGCGGGAAGAAGGAACCCAGGGACAGCAGCAGGCTCTGGCCGGCGCTCAGGTCCTCAGCGGCCTGGCCGGCAGCAGCGGGATCAACGGTCTCGGCGGCGGCGGTGGCCACGCCCAGCAGCTTGTAGATCAGTTCCATAATGTGTGGTCTCCTTTCAAATCGGATGAGCTTTTCAGCATCATTCCTATTGTAACACAGTTTCACTTTCATCACAAGAGGGAAAATGACGCTTGTTACCAATGGAAAAGAAAATATTCTGAAATTTTCCCGGAATCGGTGAAATAATCTGCGGGTTTCATTCGTCTTAATAGTGAAGGAAGCCCACGTGCGCTTTGGGATGCTCCGGATGTATATTTGGAACACGGAAATGTACCTTTCAGCAACAAGGTCTTGCAAGGCGGGGATGGATAGGGTATCATCATCCTGAAAAAGGACGGAAGAAATACCATGCCTGACCTTGAATATCCCAGTGCGCGGGCGTATAATGAAACCGAAGCATTTGACTGAACAAAAGGAGGAACCTGAATGAAAAAGCTGCTTTCCCTGATCCTGGCGATGATGATGTTCGCCGTGCCCTGCTTGGCAGAAGGCGTGATCGGCGGCGCTGACGGCCCCACTGCCCTGTTTGTGAGCGAGGACATGATCACGGCTGATGCTATCCTGAATGACGCTATCGCCGCGGGCCGCCGGGTGACGATGAATGTGACCGTTCCGGAGATCACCGGCGTGAACACGGGTGATCCCGCTGTGGACACGGCGATCGTCGATTTTGTCAAGGCGCTGGGCCTGCGTGTGGAAGCCCAGGGCGATGAGTATGACATGGGCCTGTCCCTGACCGGCAAGGACGTGCTGACTCTGGGCTGGGCTGTGAACGGTGAGGACGCCTACATCAAGTCCAACCTGATCGGCGGCACCATCGTGCTGTCCCTTGCGGAGGTGGAGCCCATCATTTCCCGTCTGCTGGATATGATGGTGCTGATGGAGGCCATGACCGAAGAGGAAGCCGCTGAGATCAAGGCGCAGCTGCCTGCGATGATCGAGACTTACAAGGCTGCCTTCGAGCAGGGCATGGCCGGCCAGATGACCATGGAAGACCTGCTGGCAATGGACTTCTCCGCCTTTGATCCCGTCCTGAAGGACGTCGAGGCCAGCCTGGAGCCCGTCACCGAGATCGTCGTACCCCGCATGTGCGATCAGGCGACCCACGGCGTCTGCCTGACCATCGATAATGCGGAGTTCACCGGCGCTATCCGCGCACTGTTCCAGTTTATCAAGGACAATCCCAAGTTCATGGCGGCCATGACCTCCGAGGGTATTGGCATGACGGAGGAAACCCGCGCGATGGAGTGGGAGACCAGAGGCGCGCTGTATCAGCAGTACGGCATCTACGAAAATTACGAGGCCTTCTGTGCGGAGAATCCCACCACGGCCGAGCTGCTGGATCAGCTGATCGAGGAAACCAAGACCATGAAGATGCTGGACGGCGACTTCGTGACCACCGTGTACTTCAACGACGCGGAGGAGATCGTCTACCTGACCAGCACTCTGCCCATGTTCACCGAGACGGAAAGCGTCATTGTAACCGAGGAGAACGCTGAAACCGTCAACGGCACCACGGAGATCCTGAACGTGGTCTACACCCGCCAGACGGTGGCCCAGGGCGTGAGCCATGTCTGCAACATCGATATGGACGGCGAGGGCATCACCGTTGACGTGCTGGCCAAGGAAAAGGCCTGGGTCATCAACCTGAGCGACAATGAGACCCAGGAGGTCGGCCTGACCATCAACGCGGTGGAGGAAAACGGCGTCATCAAGGGCGATTTCGATATGTACGAGAACGGTCCCGTGGGTACCTTCTCCTACTACCATGTGGCGGACGAGACCCAGTTCAAGACGGAGATCGCCTTCGCCCTGTGGCTGGATGAGGAATACCTCGCCGGTCATCCCAACGAGGAGCCTGTGTCCCTGTCCATCGCTTATACCTGCGATTATGATCGCAACGGCGTGGACTTCTCCGGCAAGGAGATCGTCAATGTCGCCTTCAATGACGTGAATGTCGTTGTGGACATTGACATTGCCACCGCTGATCCGGTGGATTCCATCATGGCCGGCAATGTTGTCCGTCCTGCGGAGCTGGACGACGCAGCCTTCGCCAACTGGTTCGTGACTGCGTACAGCGCCATTACCGGCTGGGTCGGCACAACCCTGATGGCTCTGCCTGCGAGCGTGCTGACGCTGATGACCTCCGGCATGTACTGATTTTTCCTGTATCCCTCTGGGGAGGGCGCTTCGGGCGCTCTCCCTTTTTCGTGGGGGAAGCAGTTGCAAATCCTGGCAGAGCATGCTATAATATATGTTGGTATGCTGCATCCAGCGGGGGATGAGTCCGCCATTCCCGGCAGGGCATATCGCATTTGCGGACATGATGTGCGGCTCATATGCCGCGCGCGATATTGAAGGAGGTAATCTCTGTGTCTGCCGACCCATGGGGCCCGATACTGCTCCAGCTTGTACTGATCCTGATCAATGGCTGGTTCGCCGCGACGGAGGTCGCAATTCTGTCGCTCAATGAGATCAAGCTCCGCGCCGATGCGGAGGAGGGCGACAAAACGGCCACCAAGCTTCTTAAGCTCTGCGAGGCCCCCAACAAGTTCCTTTCGACCATTCAGGTATGCATCACCCTTGCGGGCTTCCTGGGCTCCGCATTTGCGGCCGAGGCCTTCTCCGATCCACTTGCGCAGGCGATTCTTGACGCTGGCGCGAAGATCGATCCCGAGCTGCTGGATACCCTTTGCGTGGTGCTGATCACTCTGATCCTGTCCTATTTCACGCTGGTTCTTGGCGAATTGACGCCCAAGCGCATCGCCATGCACTATCCTGACAAGATGGCGCGCATGGGCCTGAGGGTCATTTCCTTCTGTTCGGCGCTGTTCAAGCCGCTGGTGTGGCTGCTTTCCGCCAGCACCAATGGACTGCTTCGCCTGCTGGGGATTGACCCCAATGCGGACGAGGAGGAAGTCACCGAGGAGGACATCCGCGCCCTGGTGGACATGGGCGAGGAATCCGGCGCGATCGAAGAGGCGGAGAAGGAGATGATCGAGAACATCTTCGAATTCAACAACCTCACTGCCGAAAACGTCATGACCCACCGCACCGACGTGACCGCCATCTGGGTGGACGAGGAGTGGGACGTGATCCTGCAGACCATCCGCGAGACCGGCCTGAGCCGTTTCCCTGTCTATAATGAGGACATGGACGACATCATCGGCACGCTGAATACCCGCGTGTTCCTGCTCAATATGCAGACGGAGAAGCCCCGCACCCTGCGGGAGATGCTTCGTGAGGCCTATTTTGTGCCCAGCACCGTGCAGGCGGATACGCTCTTCCGCAACATGCAGATCAAGAAGATCCACATGGCCATCGTGGTGGACGAATATGGCGGCGTAAGCGGCATCGTCACCATGGAGGACCTGCTGGAGGAGATCGTCGGCAACATTTACGATGAATTTGATCCCCAGGCCGAGGCGGAGATCACCCGCGTGAACGAGGATACCTGGCGCATTTCCGGCCAGGCGGCCCTGGAGGACGTGGCGGAAGCGCTGGATATCGAGCTTCCCCTGGAGGAGGACTACGATACCCTAGGCGGCCTGATCTTCAGCCAGTTCACGATCATTCCCGAGGATGGCGCCCAACCCGAGCTGGACTGCCATGGACTGCACATCGTGGTGGAAAAGATGGAGGATCACCGCGTAGAGAAGGCGCTGGTCACCAAGCTGCCTGAGGAATCCGACGCCGATGAGGAGGAAACCGACCGAAAGTCTGTTTTCGACGAGGAGGCATGAGCATGAACGAGGAGCTGATCCTTCAGTACCGTACGGAGACTGACGTGGATGAGGCGCTGCTGAAAAAGGCGCTCTGGGGCAGCGTGACGAACTCCTGGCGTAAAGCCTTCTACATCGTGATCGGCGTGGTGTATGTGGTGCAGCTGGGCCTGTTTGCATGGCTGGGCAGCCGCACTGGCAACTATGGAGACCTGATCAAGTGGGCGCTGATTTTCCTGGCTGCGGCGGGCTTTTTGTACTTCACGCTGTACATGTCAGTGCAGACCTCCCTGCGCCGATGGAAAGAACAGAACCATGTGGCTGTGCTGCATATGTTCGGTGGCTTCAACGAGGAAGGCTTTGTGTTCGGCCAGGATGACAAGCACAGCGTGCTGCACTATGCGGATCTGTATAAGATCTTCGAGGTGGACGGCGTGTGGGTGCTGCGCACAAAGGCAGGGCTGCTGGTGTTCTACAATGCCGCGCAGCTTGAAGAAACCGACCGGAAGTCGCTTCTTGCTCTGCTCCGGCAGAATAACCCGAAGATCAAGATCCGGCTGTCAAAGAAATAAAAAATGCGGCGCAGTTCCCAATCACGGGAGCTGCGCCGTTTTCATATTCATTAATCCGCGTACTGCACGATCGCGCCCAGCAAGCCGGGGCCGGTATGGATGGCCAGGGCGGGGCTGACGGGGGCGATCAGGTCGGAGACCACGTCCAGCTTCTGCCGGAAGGTTTCCAGCAGCGCCTTGGCGTCCTCATAAGCGGCGCCATGGACAATGGCGACCCGCACCTTGCGGCCCTGGTAACGCTTGAAGAATTCCTCCTGCATGGCGGAGAGGGCCTTGGCAAAGCCGCGAGCCTTGACCAGTGTGGCATAAACGCCGTCGTCATTGACGTAGATGACAGGCTTGATCTGCAGGAGGCTGCCGACCACGCCTTCCACCAGGCCGATGCGGCCGCCCTTACGCAGGAATTCCAGCGTGCGGATGACGAATGCGCCCAGCTGATGCTTGCGCAGCGTCTTAAGGCGCTCGATCACGTCCTCCACGGGCATGCCTTTTTCCAGACATTCGGCGGCTTCCAGCACCAACAATCCTGTGCCGCAGGAGAGGGTCTGGGCGTCTACCACGTCAACATGCAGATCGTCGGTCTCATCCGCCAGGATGGACACCATGTTGAAGGTGCCCGACAGGCTGCCGCTCATGCAGATGTGCAGGATGCGATCCGCGCCCTCATCCCTGAGCTGGCGGTAGAGGGCGCTCACGTCCTCCGGCAGGGGCAGGGAAGTCTTGGGCAGCTCGGCTTTCATGATCTCATAGACCTGGTCGGAATTGATCTCCGTCCTGTCGCGATATTCGCCCTGGCTGGTCACTACCCGCAGGGACACCAGGCGGATATCGTGCTTCTCCAGCAGCTCCTGCGGCAGGTCGCAGGCGGTATCAGTGACCAGCGCGACGCGCTCGTTGCCAATCGTGTACATGCTCAAGGCCCCCTTGATCATACTTCTTCCATCTTATTATACGCCCGCGCGGCGGCGGAAGTCAATACGGCATTTGCGCAAGAGTAGCGTCGTTCCCCTTGACGAAACGCCCTCTTTTGGCCTATACTGTACCTGATGATTTTGCAGCAAGGAGACCGAAAAGATGCGCAAAGGTGATGCAAAGCGGCAGCAGCTGCTGGGTGAGGCAGAAAAGCTCTTCTGCCAGCGGGGCTATAACAAGACCAGCGTGCAGGATATCCTTGCCGCAGCGGGGATTTCCAAGGGTGGATTCTATCACCATTTTGACAGCAAGGATGAGGTGCTGACGGCTCTGTGCCAGCGCCGGGCGGAGCGTGCTGCCGCCTTCACGGCGGACGCGCTGAATGCTGCTCACACCCCCATGGAGCGCATCAATGCGGTGCTGCGCGGGTTTATCCCCATGCGTCTGGAGGAAACGGCATTCCTGAATATGCTGCTTCCTGTGATCGCCAGAGCAGAGGGCCGCGCCATTGCCATGACCTATCAGGATGCGCTGGAGAGCCACTTCCTGCCCCTGCTGCGCGCGGAGATCTCTGCGGCCATGGGTACGGTTTTCCCGCCGGTGAAGGACGTGGAGAGCATTGTCCTGAATACCGTCAATCATTGCTGGATGGGCGTGGCGGCGTCGCTGTACAACGCCCTTCGAGAGGGCCGTCGGCCGGATACGATGGTGTTCCTGGCCTTGCTGGAGAAGTATCGCCGCGCGGTGGAGGTGCTGCTGGACGCGCCTTACGGGACGGTGGAGATCATCCGGGTGGAGGAGCTGGAGGAAGTTTGTCGGTGCATCGGCTAACGGACATTGCAGCGGTTTTGATATTCGCGGAGGATTGGCGTATTGACAGCCATGATTTTTCAGGCATGTAATTACAGCAGAGATTGATTTGAACGGTGCGTGCTTTCGCGAATACGAGGCAAGCAACATCAAAAGCGGACAGCGAAGTGCTGTCCGCTTTTGTTTATCTTCTGTCGCGGCGCTTGCCGGTGCGGCCTTGCGGCCCCTCGTCACGGCCATGACGGCGGGGCTTTTGCGGCTGCTTGTCCGCGTGGCGGATGGCCTTGCGCTCGTGGGCGGGGTTATCACGCTTGGCGGAGGCGCGGCGGGCGTCCCGCACGGGATCGCGCTCCGGCGGTACCAGGCACTCCCGGTCACGGCCGATGAGATCCTCCCGGCCCGCCAGACGCAGCGCCTTGCGCACCAGATCATGATTGCGAGGATTGCCGAACTGCATCAGCGCCCGCTGCATGGCCTTGTCCTCCGGGGAACGGGCGACAAAGACCGGCTTCATTGTGCGGGGATCAAGCCCGGTGTAGAACATGCAGGTGGACAGCGTGCCCGGCGTGGGGTAGAAGTCCTGCACCTGGTCGGGCTGGAAGCCAATATCCCGCAGGTAGCAGGCCAGCTCCACCGCGGCGGTCAGGTCGCTGCCGGGGTGACTGGACATCAAATAGGGGATCAGGTATTGCTTCTTTCCCAGGCGCTCGTTGACGCGCACATACAGGTCGCAGAAGGAATCATAGAGCTGACGGCGGGGCTTGCCCATCTTGTCCAGCACCTGGGGGCTGACGTGCTCCGGGGCCACCTTCAGCTGGCCGGAAACGTGATGCTCGCAGAATTCCTTGAGGAAGGACGCAGCATGAGGATCAGCCATGATGTAGTCATAGCGCAGACCGCTGCGCACAAATACCTTCTTCACCTTGGGAATCTCGCGCAGCTGGCGCAAAAGGCCCATGAACTCCGTGTGGTCGACCTGCAGGTTCTTGCAGGGCTTGGGGAAGAGGCACTGACGCTGCTTGCAGGCGCCAACCTTCGCCTGATGCTCGCAGGCGGGCATGCGGAAGTTGGCCGTGGGGCCGCCCACGTCGTGGATGTAGCCCTTGAAGTTAGGCAGCGTGGTCAGCAGCCGTGCCTCTTTGACGATGGATTCCGGGCTGCGGCTCTGGATGATGCGGCCCTGGTGGAAGGTGATGGCGCAGAAGCTGCACGACCCGAAGCAGCCGCGGGTGGAGGCCAGGGAGAACTCCACCTCCTGCAGGGCTGGGACGCCGCCATCCTTTGCATACATCGGGTGCCAGGTGCGAGTGAAGGGCAGCTCGTATACCGCGTCGTGCTCCTCGCGGGTGAGGGGCAGGCTGGGCTGGTTCTGGATGAGGTAGCGATCCTTGTCCTGCTGCTGGCACATACGCTTGCCGCGGATGGGGTCCTGCTCGTCATACTGCAGGGTGAAGGCCTCGCAGTACTTCTTGCGGTCAGCGATGACCTCCTGATGCGAAGGCAGCTGCAGGCAGGTTGGATCTGCCGTCTTGGACATGTAGCATACGCCGCGAAGCCTCGGCAGCTCCGCCGGATTCATGCCGTCGGCTACCCAGTTGGCGCATTCGATGATGCTCTTTTCACCCATGCCGTACATCAGCAGCGTCGCGCCGGAGTCCACCAGCACGCTGTGGCGCACTTTGTCGTCCCAGTAGTCATAGTGGCTGAAGCGGCGCAGGCTCGCCTCCACGCCGCCGATGAGGATTGGCACATCGCGGTACGCCTGGCGGATGCGGTTGCAGTACACCACCACAGCCCGGTCAGGGCGCATACCAGCCTTGCCGCCGGGGGCGTAGGCGTCATCGTGGCGGCGCTTCTTGGCTACGGTATAGTGGTTGACCATGCTGTCGATCACGCCGGAGGACACCAGAAAGCCCAGCCGCGGCTTGCCAAAACGCTTGAAGGCGCTCTCGTCCTTCCAGTCCGGCAGGCAGAGCATCGCCACGCGGTAGCCCGCCTTCTCCAGAACGCGGCCGATGATGGCATGCCCGAAGGAGGGGTGATCCACATAGGCTTCACCACAGACGTATACGAAATCCGGCGCATCCCAGCCGCGCTGGCGGCATTCTTCCAGCGTCACCGGGAGAAATTGCTTGTTCATAAGGAACCTTCTTTCACAAGAGGACTATGAACATTGTAGAGGATGCGGGCGGGAAAGTCAATACAAGTCCTGCAGGGAAAATCCTGCTGTACAAAGCGGTCATATCGTGGTACAATACAATCATGACAATCCACGCGAAAGGAGCGTTCTATATGATTCCTACCCCCCATATCACCGCCAAGGAGGGCGATTTCGCCCGCACTGTCCTGATGCCCGGCGATCCGCTGCGGGCCAAGTACATTGCTGAAAACTACCTGACTGACGCCGTGCTGGTCAACAACACCCGCGGCGTGCAGGGGTATACCGGCTACTACAAGGGCAAGCGGGTGTCCGTGATGGCCAGCGGCATGGGTATGCCCTCCATCGGTATCTACTCCTACGAGCTGTTCAACTTCTACGGCGTGGAGAATATCATCCGCGTGGGCAGCGCCGGTATGCTCAGCGAAAAGCTGCAGGTGCGTGACATCGTGGCGGGTATGAGCGCGTATACCAACTCCTCCTTTGGGGAACAGTATGGATTCCAGGGACACCTGGCGCCCTGCTGCTCCTGGGAGCTGCTCAAGGCGGCGATGGAGGCTGGCGAACGCCTCGGCGCTCACATCGTGCCCGGTGCGCTGTACTCCTCCGACGTGTTCTACGATGAGCGCCCGCAGGGGAAGATCCTGCAGGGCCTGGGCGTGCTTGCGGTGGAGATGGAGGCTGCGGCGCTTTACCTCAACGCGGCCAGGGCGGGCAAGAATGCTTTGTCCATCTGCACCATTTCCGACAACCCCTTCACCGGCGAGGGCCTGAGCGCTGAGGAACGGCAGAACTCCTTCACCCAGATGATGGAGATTGCCCTGGAAATTGCGTAAACTGGAGGCTGTATGACTCAGCTTTTCTATGATGATGACAAGCTCCGCATCCGCGTGTGCGGCGGGATGAACTGCGCCTCGAACGGCGGCGGACGTCCGCTGGAGGACGCTCTCCAACAGGCTCTGGAGGCAGCAGGCGTGGCGGACAAGGTGGAGATCTTCCGGGCGCATTGCCTGGGCGAGTGCCACAGCGGCCCCTGCGTACGCATTGCCGGGGAACGGTTCTACCATGTGCAGGCGGCGGACGCTCCCGATCTGGTGCGGGATGAGATCCTGCCAAGGCTGAAATGACAACAAGGCAGACGGTGCTGTACCGCCTGCCTTTCTATTCCGCCAACGCCCGGCGCAGCAGCGTTCGGATGATCGCCTCCCGCCGGGAGACCTGCATCTGCGTCAGGCCCAGACGCTGCCCCGCCTGAGCCTGCGTCAGCCCGGCACGGTGCCGCAGCAGGATCAGCTGCCTGTCCGTCTCCGGCAGGCGGGCGAGGATGTCTCGCAGCTCGATGCGCATCTGCCAGTCCTCCGGGTCGGGCAGGATGGGCGCGCCTTCCTCGCCATCGGTGGAGGCGACGGTGATTTCCTCCATGTGCAGGGGAAGCTCGGCGGCGTCCATGTGCAGTGCCTCGGCCAGCTCAATGACGGTGGGCTCCCGGTGAAGGGCAGCAGTCAGTGCGTCCTGTGCGTGCCGGATGCGGCGGCGCAGCTCGGCCTCCGGGCGGGGGATGTGCAAGGGCGCATTCTGCCGGGAGAGCATCCGCATTTCCCCCAGGATCATCGCGGCGGCATAGGTGGAGAAGGCCACGCCACGCGCGGGATCGAACCGTCGCAGCGCCTTCATCAGCCCGACGACGCCCTGCTGATACAGCTCCTCCTTTGGCAGCGGGGACGGAAAGCGCCGCGTCAGCATCCCCACCAGCGGCAGATGCTCTTCGGCCAGGCGCTGCAGGGCTTCCGGGCTGTCCATGCGGGCATGAAGGAGGTCATCGGCAAAGCTCAATGAACGGCCTCCGGGCGGATGCGCTTGCGCATGCAGACAGAGGTGCCGCTGCCGGGCGTGGAGCGTACGTCCACCTCGTCCATAAAGGTCTGCATGACCGCAAAGCCCATGCCGCTGCGCTCCTGCTCGGGGTGGGTGGTGTAGAAGGGTTCCATGGCCTGGCGGACGTTGGGGATGCCCTTGCCGCGATCTGTGATCTCAATGGCGAGGGTCGCGCCGTCGATGCGGGCACGCATGGTCACCATGCCACGGGTACCTTCGTAGCCGTGGACGATGGCGTTGGTCACCGCCTCCGACACAGCGGTTTTCACATCGGCGATCTCGGGCATGGTGGGGGAGAGCTGCACGGCAAAAGCGGCGATCACCACCCGCGCGAAGGCCTCATTCTCCGGTACGCTGAGGAAGCTGACTTCCATTTCGTTGTGCCTGTTCATTGCGCGGCCTCCCTTCGGTCAAGCTGGCGGATCACCCTGTCCATGCCGGACATGCGGAAGATGCGGGTGATGTGCTCGTTCATGTTCACCACGCCGACCTGGCCGCCCCGGTCGCGCAGCTGGCGGTAGCGCCCCAGGATCACCCCGATGCCCGAGGAATCCATGAATTGCAATCGGGAGAAGTCCAGCACCAGCCAGCGGACGCTGCGGTCTGCGATCAGCCCGTCCAGCTCCCGGCGGACGCTTTGGGCACAATAGTGATCCAATTCGCCTGCCAGCCGGACGATCACGCTGTCCCCATCGCGGATGGATTGTAGCATAATAAAAACCTCCTGTGACAGTATTCACAGGAGGTAGATTCCTTTTCGGACAGGTGAATCCCTGCGTTGAAAAAACACTCTCTTTGGCGGAAGAAGGGAAGCGTTCGACAAAGCGCTGCGGATCATGTCGTCTTCCACTTCATCATCAGTACGCCCGCGGCCATCAGCCCCACGCCGACGTACTTCTGCCAGGTGAAGGGCATCTTCTCTGCGCCCAGCCAGCCAAAGGCGTCGATCAGCGCCGCCACCGTCAGCTGCGCCAGCAGGATGGTCGAGATCGCTACGGTGGGGGACAGCCCCTTGATGGAGAGCATCACCGTCACCGTGATGACGGGCGCAATCACGCCGCCCAGCCAGGAATACCACGGCGCCTGCCCGATCAGGCGAATATTGCCCTTGCCAAAGAAAAATACGATCGCCATCGCTAGCAGGAAGCCCACGCCCTGCACCAGCGCGTTGGTTTCCAGCACGCCCACCTTGTCGCCCAGGCGGGTGTTCATCACACCCTGGATGCTCATTGCAGCACCGGCCAGCAGTGCACAAACAAAGCCCAGCATCGTCCATCACTCCTTTGCAGTAAGGATGTGCACGACGCCGGGCGTTTATTCAGTTGGGGGATTTGCTTTCTTCGGCGATCAGCGCGTCGATGCGGTCATGGATGGACTGCATCTTGTCGTCCAGCGCAGCGATGTCCTGGCCGACCTCCTGCAGTTCCTGGCAGATGTCCTCCGGTACGCGTCCAGCGGCCTTGTAGCGCAGATTGTGCTCCAGGGACGCCCAGAAGTCCATGGCGATGGTGCGGATCTGCACCTCCACGGGGATGACCATCCGTCCCTCCTGCAGGAAAACGGGGATCTCCACGATGAGGTGAAGGCTGCGGTAGCCATTGGCTTTGGGGTGGCGGATGTAGTCCCGCATTTCCCGCAGATGCACGTCATCCTGGGAGGTCAGCAGGTGGGCGATGGTGTACACGTCCTGCACATAGGAGCAGATCACGCGGATGCCGGCAATGTCGGTGAGGTTCTCCGTAGCGCTGTGCATGCTGACGGAAAACTGCTTCCGGCGGAGCTTTTCCATGATGCTCTGGATGGACTTGAGCCGGCTCTCGATGTGGTGGATGGGATTGCGCCGGTGCTTCATCTGGAACTCAGCGTCGAGGATCTCCAGCTTGGTCTGCACTTCCTTCATCGCGGCGGAATAGCGGCACTGGATGGAGAAAAATTCGTCCATCATCCGCTGGAAATCCTCGCTCATCTGCTGCATTCGTGTTTCTTCAGGCATGCTGTTCCTCCTTGCTGTCGGCAGGGGGAAGATTCCCTGCATGGTGATGGCGCGGCGGAGAGACGGGCAGCTCCACGCGGAAGGTGGAACCCACACCGACCTCGCTCGTCACGGTGATCGTGCCGCCCATCATGTCCACGATGCGCTTGACCAGGCTCAGGCCCAGGCCAACGCCCTCCTGTTTGCGGCTCTTGTCCGCCTGGTAGAACTTGTCGAAGATGCGGGATTGCGCTTCCTCCGTCATGCCGCAGCCGTGGTCCTGCACCTCCACAACGGCGTTGCCCTGGCGGAAAACCCGCACTGCGATCTCGCTGCCCTCGGGGGAGAACTTGATCGCATTTTGCAGGATATTCACCCACACCTGATTGAGCAGCTCCTGGTCGGAGGTGATGGTGATCTCGTCCAGATCCAGCTGCCAGGCAATGTCCTTCTGGCTCCAGGCGGGCTCCAGGCGGAGGATGACCTGCCGCAGCTGCTCGTCCAGCGGGAAGGCCGCGAGGGACGCCAGCGCCGTCTGCTGCTCCAGCGCGGAGAGGCGCAGCAGCGTCTCCGACAGCCGGGAGAGGCGGTCACTTTCCTGGGCGATCATGCGGATGTATTCCGCCTTCTGTTCGTCCGTCAGGCCGGGCATCTGCAGGAGCTTGGCAAAGCCGCGGATGGACGCAATGGGCGTCTTGAATTCGTGGGAGATGCTGCTGATGAAGTCCTTCTGCAGGTAGGCGGTGGAGCCAAGCGCCTCGGTCATATCGTTGAAGGAGCGCATGAGCTCGCCCATTTCGCCGGGCTGGTTATCCGGCAGGCGGACGGAAAAATCACCCTCCTGGACGCGTTCATGGGCGCTGGTGAGCAACTGCACGGGCTTTGACAGCCGGAAGGACGCAAAGGTCGTCATCAGCACGAACACCGCCAGGAAGCTCAGCGAGGTCGCGATGATGCGGAAGAACGCCACCACAAACAGCGAGCTTCCGTACAGTGATGTGATGCGCACCACACCCTCGGACAGCTGCACATAGGTCACCGGGGATTGGGTCATGTCGTCCAGCACGGAGACCACCTGGCGCACGGCCAGCGTAGCCACGAGATCCTCCGGCAAGTCGGGAGCGGTCATGTCCACCGGCTCCACGTGGGTGTCCTCCACATCGTCCACCATGCCCAGCATCGTGGCCATGGAAAGGTCGGTGCGGCTGTCCATTTCCAGCAGATATACGCCCAACGCCTGCTGCTGCAGCTGCAGCTCGCTCTGCACGTTCACATGGGCGATGACGTAGGCAAACAGCAGCGATACCACGGCAGAAAACGCCGCGCTGACGTAGAGCACGATCATCATCCTGCTGCGGAAGGTATAGGGCTGAAGATATCGCTTAAGCATCGTTCTTGACCGCCTTGTAGCCCAGGCCGCGCACCGTCACGAGGGAGAAATCCGGGAACACCTCGCACTTTTCGCGCAGCCGCTTGATGTGCACGTCCACCGTGCGCTCGTCGCTGTCGGAATCCATGCCCCAGATCTCGTCCATCAGTTGCCTGCGGGTGAAGATCTGCATGGGGCTGGAGCAGAGCTTGAACAGGAGGAAGAATTCCTTCTTGGGCAGCGTCAGCAGGGTGTCGCCCCGGCGGACGGTCAGGCTGTCGTAGTCCAGCACCGTTTCGCCAAGGGTGAGGCGGTGGCTGGTCATGGCCCGGCTGCGGCGAAGCAGCGCCTGTACATGCAGCAGCAGCTCATCAAGGTCGACGGGCTTGGTGAGGTAATCGTCCGCGCCTGCGGTGAAGCCGGTGCGCTTGTCCTGGATGGAATCGCGGGCGGTGACCAGCATGATGGGCAGCAGGGGATAGGCGCTGCGCAGTTCCTCGGTCAGTTCCCAGCCGTCCATCACGGGCATCATCACGTCCGCGATGACCAGATCGGGCATGACCCGCTCAATAGCGTCCAGAGCCTCCTCGCCATTGGCGGCGGGGATGGTCTGATAGCCGTTCAGCCCCAAAAAGGCGCACATCATCCGCTGCAGCGCCAGATCATCCTCCACGACCATGATTGTAAACATCTATACCAGCTCCTTTGTAGCTCCATTATAGCACAGAACCGTGCATCGTACAAGGCAAGTATAGGGCGGCGCTGTGAACTGGAAATGAAGGGGCCTGCCTGTCATTTCTCGTAGGACACCAGCGTCAGGCGGTCGTTGATGACCCTGGTTTCGCCGGTTTGACGGTAGCCCATCTTCTCGTACAGGTGGCAGTTGCCTTTCTCCTGCAGGATGGTGTCAAGGCACCAGTTGTCGCTGCCGTGGATGCGCTCGGCCTCACGGATTGCTGCCTGCGCGATGCCCTTACCCTGGAATTGCGGCAGGACGAACAGGGGCGAGATCTTCTTTGGGGAGCTATCGTGGTGATCGATGACGCGGATGGCGCCTGCGTTCTCGCCGTCTGCACGGATCAAGTAGAAATGCGTCGCGGGAAAGGAAAATCGCCACTGCACCTTTTCCAGCGTTTCATTGCCGGGATTGGTGTCGAAGTCCTGATATTTGTCAAGCAACTCCGTGAAAGCGGCGCGCTGCATGCGCCAGATGACTTCCGCATCCTCCATGGATGCGCGGACGAGTTCAATGTTCATTTCGGTCCTCCTATACAAAAACCGCCGCAGGAAAAAAACTTGCGGCGGCAAATGTTATTCGCTTGCGTCCCACGCCTCGTAGGATTCATCCTCCAGCAGGTACTCGAACTTGGCGTCCGTCAGCCGGACGAGATCGGCGAGCATTGCCTCCGCGTCCTTTTCGCGCACCAGCAGCGTGAAGCCGACAGCCGTGGTGAATTCGCTGGATACCAGCTGCACGGGCATGGTTTTCAGCGCGTGGGTGACGCGATCCCACAGGGGGTAGGCCACCTCGCACAGATACCGCTGGCTGGGCTCCATCACGACGACCTGCGCGGCCTTGAGCGCAATGACCGTGCCCTGGGTGTACGCGCGGACGAGTCCGCCTGCGCCCAGCAGCACGCCGCCGAAGTAGCGCGTCACCACCACGCAGCAGTTGACCACGCCCTGGGCCTTGAGCACCTCCATCATGGGGAGGCCAGCGGTGCCGCCGGGTTCGCCGTCGTCGGAGTAGCGCATGATGCCCGCATTCCTGCCGATGACGTAGGCATAGCAGTTGTGGGTCGCGTCCTTGTGCTTCGTGCGGATCTTCTGCAGGAAGGCGAGGGCCTCCTCTTCCGTTTCGCAGGGGCAGGCGTAGCCGATGAAGCGGCTCTTGTTGATGATCACCTCATCGGCTGCTTCCTGCCGCAGCGTCTTGTAGGTCGCGGTACTCATTTGAGGATCAGGCGGCGGAAGCCCTTCTTGCCCTTCTGGAGCATCAGGCCGTCCTCGCCGAACTGGGCAGCGTCAATGGTGGCGTTCATGTCGGTGACCTTCACTTCGGCCACGGACACAGCGCCGGCCTTGATCTGCTGACGGGCCTCGGACTGGCTCTTGCACAGGCCGGACTTCACCAGCATGGTGGTCACGCGGGCGTCCTCCGCCAGGTCAGCCGCGGTCAGCTCAAAGGAGGGGACGTTGGCGCTGTTCATGCCGCCGCCGAACAGGGAAGCCGCAGCGTCCGCAGCCTTCGTGGCTTCTTCTTCGCCGTGCACCAGCTTGGTGACCTCGAAGGCCAGCACCTTCTTGGCCTCGTTGATGGCGCTGCCCTCCAGCGCGCCCAGACGGCGAACCTCGTCCATGGGCAGGAAGGTCAGCAGGCCCAGGCACTTCTCCACGTCCTTGTCGTCCACATTACGCCAGTACTGGTAGAAATCGAAGGGGGAGCACTTGTTGGGATCGAGCCACAGGGCGCCCTTCTCGGTCTTGCCCATCTTCTTGCCGTCATGGGTGAGCAGCAGCTGGAAGGTGCAGGCGAAGGCCTTCTCGTTGTCCTTGCGGCGGACCAGGTCAGCGCCGCCCAGCATGTTGGACCACTGGTCGTTGCCGCCCATTTCCAGACGGCAGCCGTAGCGGTGGAACAGCTCCAGGAAATCGTAGGACTGCATGAGCATGTAGGTGAATTCCAGGAAGGAGAGGCCGTTCTCGGACTCCATGCGGGCGCGGTAGCAGTCAGCGCGCAGCATGTTGTTGACGGAGAACATGGAGCCGATATCGCGCATGAACTCAATGAAGTTCAGGTGACGCAGCCAGTCGCCGTTGTTGACGATGATGGCCTTGCCCTCGGAGAAGTCCAGGAAGCGGCTCATCTGCTTCTTGATGCACTCGACGTTGTGGTCGATGGTCTCCGTGGTCATCATCTTGCGCATATCGGTCTTGCCGGAGGGGTCGCCGATCATCGCGGTGCCGCCGCCCATCAGGGCGATGGGCTTGTGGCCGGCGCGCTGCATGTGGGCCATGGCCATGATCGGGATGTAGTGGCCGATGTGCAGGGAATCGGCGGTGGGGTCGAAGCCCACGTAGAAGGTGGTGGGCTCTTCCAGCTGCTTGTACAGCTCGTCTTCGAAGGTGACCTGGGCGATAAAGCCGCGCTCCTTCAGGATGTCAAGAATGTGCATGGGGAATCCTCCTTTATGCGTGTCGTATATTGCTTATTTTGACGCCTCCGCGATGACCTCGCGGATGACGGCCATACCGGTGTGGATCTGCTCCACGGTGGAGTTGGAGAAGTTCAGGCGCAGGGTGTTGTCATGCCCGCCCTCAGCAAAGAAGTGGGTGCCGGGGACGTAAGCCACGCCGCGCTCAACGCACTTGCTCATCAGCTCCAGCGCGTTGAGGTGCTCGGGCAGCTCCACCCAGATGAACAGGCCGCCCTCGGGCTTGGTGTAGGTGGTGCCGGCAGGGAAGGTGGCGAGCTCCTCCATCATGGCGTCCATCTGCTCCTTGTAGGAAGCGCAGATCGTCCTGATATGCTCCGGCAGAAGATTGCGGCGCAGGAACTGATCGACGATCGCCTGGGTCAGGTTGGAGGTATGCACGTCAGCAGACTGCTTGCCCACGGTGCACTTGCGCAGGATACGGGGATCGCCCGCCATGTAGCCCACACGCAGGCCGGGGGAGATGATCTTCGAAAACGAGCCCAGGAACATCACCCAGCCCTCTTTGTCGTAGGACTTGATGGAAGGCAGCGCCGTGCCGGAATACCGCAGGTCGCGGTAGGGATCATCCTCGGCGACGACCACGCCGTACTTCGCAGCCAGCTCGGTAATGGGCTGACGGCGATCCGCCGCGAGGGTCTTGCCGGTGGGATTCTGGAAGGTCGGGATGGTATAGAGGATCTTCGGCTTGTGCTTGATAATGGTCTCTTCCAGCTTCTCGATGATGATGCCGCCGTCGTCGCTCTCCACGGGCACGAGGTTGGCCTCGTACAGGCGCATGCACTGCATGTTGCCCAGGAAGGTGGGGTTCTCCACCAGGATCACGTCGCCGGGATTGATCAGGGCCTTGCACAGCAGATCCATCGCCTGGGTGGAGCCGGTGGTGGGCAGGATGCCGTCCACCTTGCAGCCCAGGGCTTCCTCGGCATAGGCGCGCAGGCTCTCCAGCAGGGGCGCATAGCCCTCGGTGGCGCCATACTGGAGGATGGCCTTACCATCCTGCTGCAGCACCTCCTTTGCGATCTGAGCGCAGACGTCATCCGGCAGGGCGGACTTGGCCGGGTTGCCGCCCGCGAAGGAGATCATGCCGGGCTTGGCAATGAGCTTGAAGATCTCGCGGATGGCGCTGCCGGACACGTTGTCAAACCGGCTGGCGTACTTCAGTTCATCCAGTTTCATCGTAAATCACTCTCCCTAAAAATGAAAAACACCTTCTCCGGCACATACCGGGGAAGGTGATGCATACATCACGGTACCACTTCCGTTCGGCTGGCATATACGTCAGCCCTCAGCGAGGAACGATCATTCCTCCCGCGCTGTAACCGGCGCACCGGATGGAACCTACTGACCAAAGCGTTCAGTCCATGGCTCGGAGCTGTACTTCACCTCTTCGCACGCACCGCTTCCTCGCAGCGACCGGAAGCTCTCTGAAGATGCATGACAGGCAGGCTACTCGTCTCCTCATTGCCCTGTTGGATGGTATTATATGCCCTTTTGCCGCCCTTGTCAAGGCTGAATTTTTGTGGTATGATAACCAGGTATACCCATACATGGAGGGCATGTTATGAAGAAGTGGCTGATGATCGTCCTGGCCTGCATGATGCTGACGGGCTTTGCCTTTGCCGAGGAAGCGCAGCAGAATGTGATCGTCTATTTCCAGGATGGCTCGATGGTGCTGCTGCCGGCGGAGATCGCGAATGATCCCCAGGCCCTGGCGGATTACTGCGCGAAGTATTTCCCGGGCCGCATGTACACCAGCGACGGCAATTCCGATGCGCTGGACTTCGATGCAACGCTCTCCGAGGAATGGACCAAGGCGCATTATGGCGAGGGCAGCCGCGCGCTGCTGGTGCGGCTGGTGAAGCTGGGCCTGACGGAAACCACGGTCATCACCTCCCAGGGGGATGAGGTCACCGTGCCTACCCACCATTTGAAGTTCGCCGACAATGTGGATGCAGATCATCTGCTGGGCATCGTGTACGCTCCCCGTACGGGCGAAGCCTCCATCCGCGAAACCGAGGGCGGCAGCGCCAAGGTGATCGAGAAGGGCAAGTCCGGCAAGGTCGTGGCCATTCTGGAGTACAACGGCGGCAACTTCACCAAAATCCGCTATGAGGATGATGTGGAGGGCTATATCCGTACCGACTGCCTGCTCTTCCACGACGGCAAGGACGCGGCTATCGGCTTCGGTACGCTGCATGTCAAGGGCAAGACCGACGGCAGCGGAAAGGTCACCGTCTATGCGGAGGCATCCACCTCCAAGGCCAAAACCGTCGTCTGGCCCACCGGTACGCAGGTGCTTGTTCACGCCAGGAATGGCAGCTGGTACACCGTGGAAGCGGAGGGCTGGTATGGCTGGGTACAGGAGCAGAATCTCACGCTGAATCAGGATTGATTTCTTTCGCCTTTCCCCGAGGGGAAGGGCGTTTTTTGTTACATTATGTTTGAAATGCAAATAAATATCCCCCAAAGAAATGAAAAAAGCCTTGCTAAAAAGCGCAAAATCCTGTATACTACATAATGACCCCAACTATGGGTATCTTTGACGTGGAAAAACGTCTGTTATCTGTGGGGACTGCCCCTGGCACAAGGAGCAAGGAGCAAGGAGGTAGACGCAAGCATGGAATGCAAGATCAAAAATGACGTCGGCACGATCTACATCACCGAGGACGTGATGATGAAGGTCGTGGGTTATGCGGCGCTTGAATGCTACGGCATTGTCGCGATGTCCTCCAAGCGGGCCAAGGACGGGATCGTCGAGTGGCTCGGCAGGGAGAATCTTTCCAAGGGCGTGCAGATCCGCAACGTCGGCGATATGCTGGATGTGGACCTGTTCATCGTCGTGGAATACGGCATCTCCATCGCGGAGGTGTGCAAGACCATTGTCGATCAGGTGCGCTACAAGCTGGAAAGCATGACCGGCGTGAAGGTGCGCAAGGTGAACATCTCGGTGGAGGGCATCCGCGTCTGATACCGAAAAAGCGAACCCTGTGCACGGATACCCGGACACAGGCCGAATGGAGGAACGACCTTTGATACAGCATAAAGTAATTGATGGCCTGCTGCTGCGCGATATGCTCATCGCCGGCGCGAATCTGCTGGAGCAGAACCGCGAAGCAGTGGACGCCCTGAACGTCTTCCCCGTGCCCGACGGTGATACGGGCACCAATATGAGCCTGACCATGCAGAGCGCTGTGCGTGAGATCAACGCCAAGGAATATCTGCGTGCCGACGAAGCTGCCGCCGCGATTTCCAAGGGTGCGCTCAAGGGCGCCCGCGGCAACTCCGGCGTTATTACCTCCCAGCTGCTGCGCGGCTTCGCCACGGCCCTCAAGGGTGTGGAGAAGATCACGCCTGTTCAGTTTGCCCAGGCCCTAAAGGCTGGCTCTGACAAGGCGTACAAGGCGGTCATGAAGCCCAAGGAGGGTACCATCCTGACCGTTGCCCGCGTCATCGCGGAGGATGCCATCAAGTTCACCGAGCTGAATCCCGATGATTACGATGGCCTGATGAACGTCATCCTGACCAGCGGCGAAGCCATTCTGCGCAAGACGCCCGAAATGCTGCCCCCGCTGAAGGCTGCTGGCGTGGTTGACTCCGGCGGACGCGGCCTGTTGCTGATCTACACCGGCTATGTGGCCTGCATGCGCGGCGAGGAGATCGCTGATCCTGCGGCTCTGCTGGCGGGAGACTGCTCCGTCGTGGAGGAAGACATCCATGACCTCTCCGGCGAGATCAAGAACGCTTACTGCACCGAGTTCACCATCGTGAACTTCCGCGAGGACTGCACCGAGGGCGACGTGGACTCTTTCCGCCGCCGCCTCAACCGCATTGGCGACCGCGTGCAGGTCACCGGAGACATGACGGAAACCAAGGTGCATGTGCACACCAATAACCCCGGCAATGCCATCGAGTACGGCATTGAGCTGGGCGAGCTGGTGAACATCAAGATCGACAACATGCTGGACATGAAGCGCAAGCTGGAGGGCGAAAAGGCTCCCGCGGCGATCCCCGCTGCACCCGCTGCTCCCGCTGAGCCCGAGAAGGAATACGGCATGGTGGCTGTGTCCCTGGGCGAAGGTTTCTCCAACATCTTCCGTGACCTGACCGTCGACCATATCGTCGAGGGCGGCCAGACCATGAATCCCTCCGTGGATGACATCCTCAGTGCCATCAACGCCGTCAACGCCAAGTGCGTGTTCGTCTTCCCGAACAACGGCAACGTGATCTTCGCGGCCAATCAGGCGGCGGAGCTGGCGGAAAAGGAAGTCCACGTCATCCCCACCAAGAACGTGGCGATGGGCATTGCTGCCGCGGTCGCCTTCCAGCCTGACGCCTCCGCCGAGGAGAATGCCGAGCGCATGGCCGAGGCTGCCAACCATGTCAAGACCGGCACTGTCACCTATGCCGTGCGCGACAGCGAGTACAACGGCGTGCAGATCCACAAGGACGACATCATCGGCATGCACAACGGCCAGATCGAGTACTCCGGCAACTCCGTGCATGATGTGGTCATGGAAATGATGACCGCCATCATTGACGACGAGGCGGAGCTGATCACCGTCTACTACGGCGCTGACGTGACCAAGGAAGACGCGGAAGCCATCACCGCCGAGATTGCCGAGAAGTATCCCGATTGCGACTGCGACTGCCTCATGGGCGGTCAGCCGCTGTACTACTACCTGATCTCTGTGGAGTAAAAATGGAACTTTCTGAAATGCGGGGCGTTGGCCCTGCACGAATGGAATCCCTTCGCGCAGTGGGCATTGTCTCATTGCGCGATTTGCTTTACACCCTGCCCGTGCGCTACGAGGACCGCACGCAGATCGTGCCCTGCAAGGAGGCGCGCGGCGAAGTGCTCGTCATGGGCGTGGTGCCGGACAGCCCCAAGTACAGCCGCTTCAACGGGCTGGTGCGGGTGACGGCCTCGCTGCATGATGACTCCGGACGGCTGTCGTTGGCGTGGTACAATCAGCCGTGGATGATGCAGCAGCTTCCGGTGGGGGAGCCGGTGATGCTCTTTGGCCGGGTGGCGGAGAAGAATGGCCGCCGCGTGCTGCAAAATGCGTCCATCGTGGCGGAAAAGTCCATCCAGCCGGTGTACCGGGCGATCAAGGGCATCCCGGCGAAGTCCTTCCGCACGATGATGGAGCAGGCCCTCGATCAGGTGGACGACACCTGCCCGGAGACGCTGCCCAACGCGCTGCGGCTGCGTCACGGTCTGTGTGAGCTGAACTTCGCGTTGCGGGAGGCGCACTTCCCGGCGAATTTCGAGAACCTCAAGATGGCTCGCCGTCGTCTGGCATTTGAGCAGATGCTGATGTACCAGGCAGCGCTGGGGCTGATGCGGCAGCATAAGGAAGATGGCATGCCTATCCCGCTGAGAGATACTGCCACGGCGGATTTCTGGGCGACGATGCCTTTCCCGCCGACGGGTGCGCAGAAGCGCGTATTGGAGGAAGTGGCCGCTGATCTGCGCAAAACCCGCGCCATGAGCCGCCTTATCCAGGGCGACGTGGGCTGCGGCAAGACCGCGCTGGCATTTGGTGCGTTCGCGATGGTGTGCAAGGCGGGTTTCCAGGCTGCGATGATGGCCCCGACGGAGATCCTCGCAAGGCAGCACTATGAGTCTGCCAAGGCCATGCTGGAACCGCTGGGCATCCGCTGCGGGTTGCTGATCGGCAGCATGAAGGCCAAGGAAAAGCGCGCTGCCCATGCGGCCTGTGCATCCGGCGAGTGGGATGTTGCCTTTGGCACCCATGCGCTGATCAGCGAAGGCGTGGCATACAAGAACCTCGGCCTCGTGGTCACTGACGAACAGCACCGCTTCGGCGTGCGGCAGCGTTCAACCTTGCAGGAGAAAGGCGCTGCGAACGACAAGGCGCCCCATGTGCTGGTCATGTCCGCCACGCCCATCCCGCGCACGCTGGCGCTGATCCTCTACGGCGACCTGGACGTTTCCGTGGTGGACGAGCTGCCTCCGGGCCGCACGCCGGTCAAGACACGCATCGTGCCGGAAAACAGGCGCGAGGCCATGTATGGCTTCCTGCGCGAGGCGGTTGCCAAGGGCCGGCAGGGCTATGTGGTCTGCCCGCTGGTGGACGAAAGCGAAATGCTTGAGGACGTCCGCAGCGCGAAGGAAACCTACGATGACCTTGTCCACGGCGTGCTGCACGGGCTTCGCGTGGGGCTCACCTGGGGCACCCAAAAGGCGGACGACAAGGCGCAGGTGCTGGCGGATTTCGCTGCCGGCGCGCTGGACGTGCTGGTGTCCACCACGGTCATCGAGGTGGGCGTGAACGTGCCCAACGCCTCCGTCATGATTATCGAAAATGCCGAGCGCTACGGCCTGAGCCAGCTGCATCAGCTGCGCGGCCGCGTTGGACGCGGAAGTGTGGAATCCTGGTGCTTCCTGCTGGCGGAGGAAAACGAGCGCCTGCGCATCCTGACGCAGACCAACGACGGCTTCCTGGTGGCGCAGAAGGACCTCGAATTGCGCGGCCCCGGCGACCTGATGGGCACGCGCCAGTCCGGCGAAATGCTGCAGGGCTTCCTGCTGGACGGCGACGTGAAGCTGCTTGAAGAAGCTGCCAACTGCATGAAGCAGCTCCGCGCGGACGCATCCCTGTCGGCCGAACGGGCGGCGGTGGAAACGGTCGCGCTGCGCTTTTATGGCGAAAAGCTGCGTCAGGTGGCGCTGAACTGACATCAACCGAAAGAAGGTTTGATATATGAATTGCCTTGAAAATCGAGAATTGTCCTGGCTGCGCTTCAACGAGCGCGTGCTGGAGGAGGCGGAGGACGAGCGTGTCCCGCTGTGCGAGCGGCTGTCTTTCTTGTCCATCTTCCAGAGCAATCTGGACGAATTCTTCATGGTGCGCATCGGCTCCCTGCACGACCAGATGCTGCTGGACAAGGAGTCCCGCGAGAATAAGACTCGCATGACCCCCGGCGAGCAGATCGAGGCCTGTATCAGCCGTATCCGCGAGCTGTGCCATCGCCGTGACCGCACCTATGCGGCGCTGCTGGAAAGGCTGCACGAGCAGGGCATCAGCATCGTCAACTTCCGCGAGATCAGCCAGGAGAGCAGCGACTACCTGCGGGAGATGTTCCGCCGGGAATTCCTGCCGCTGATGGCGACCTACATCGTCGGCAAAAAGCAGAGCTTCCCGTTCCTCAAGAACAAGGACATCTACGCGGTGGCTGTGCTGGGCACGAAGGGCGACAAGAAAGCTGAAAAGCAGAAGATCGGCATCGTGCCCTGCGGGACCGGCGTGTTCCCGCGGCTGATCGCCATCCCGGAGCGCACGGGCTGCTTCATGCTGGCGGAGGAGCTGATCCTCCACTTCCTGCCGGAGATGTTCCCCGGGTATAAGGTGGTCAGCAAGACGCTGGCGCGCATCACCCGCAGCGCGGACATCGATGCGGACGCGGTGTACGACGAGGATCTCAACTACCGCGATCACATGGCGGAGGTCGTCAAGCTCCGCCAGAAGCTGTGCCCGGTGCGGCTGGAACTGTCCCGGCAGATCGACGTGGGCATCATCCAGCGCCTGTGCAATGAGCTGAAGCTGAGCATGGACCGCGTGTACGAGTACGACACGCCCCTGGACGTCAGCTTCCTCTTCGGCATTCAGGACAATCTGCGCAGCCATGCGGAGCTGTTCTATGCGCCCCGCCATCCGCAGAAAACCCCGGACATCGACATGAATCGGCCCATCATGGATCAGGTCGCGGAGAAGGACGTGCTGCTGCACTATCCCTACCAGTCCATCCGGCCCTTCCTGAACATGCTGACTGAGGCTGCGCACGATCCGAAGGTGACCTCCATCCGCATGACGCTGTACCGCCTGGCCCGTGACTCCAAGGTGGTGGAAGCCCTGGTGGAGGCCGCCGAGAACGGCAAGCAGGTGGACGTGCTGGTGGAGCTCAAGGCCCGCTTTGATGAGGAGAACAACATCGAGTGGAGCCGCCGCCTGGAGCGCGCGGGCTGCCATGTCATCTACGGCGTGGAGCGGCTGAAGGTGCACTCCAAGCTGTGCCTGATCACCCGCAAAACCGAGCAGGGTACCCAGTACATCACCCAGATCGGCACGGGCAACTACAACGAGAAGACAGCCCGACTCTACACCGACATCAGCTACATGACGGCGCGTGAGGAGATCGGCCTGGACGCAAAGGCGGTTTTCGAAGCGTTGCTGGAGGGTGAGACGGTCGATCACATGCAGACTCTGCTGGTCGCGCCCCATTGCCTGCAGAACAAGCTGATTGACATGATCGACGGCGAGATTGCCAAGGTCAAAGCCGGGCAGAAGGGTGTCATCCGCCTGAAGATGAACAGCCTGACCGACAAGACATTGATCGACAAGCTGATCGAGGCCAGCCAGGCCGGCGTGCAGATCGATATGATCGTCCGCGGCATTTGCTGCCTGTGGGGCGGCGTGGTGGGGGAGACGGACAACATCCGCATCATCAGCGTGGTAGGACGCTTCCTGGAGCACAGCCGCATTTACATCTTCGGCGAAGGCTCGAAGGCGAAGATGTTCATCTCCTCCGCGGACTGGATGACCCGCAATACCCTGCGCCGCGTCGAGGTCGCCACGCCCATTCTGGACGAAGGCTGCAAAGCGCGGCTGGAGCGCATTTTCGACGTGATCTGGCGGGACAACGTGCAGGCTCGCGAGCAGCAGCCAGACGGCAACTACCGCCGCCGCTACCCCGGCGTGAACACGCCCCTGAGCAGCCAGAACTGGCTCTATGACGAGGCGTACCGCATGGCGGCTGATGTGAAATAATCCCCCTGGGAGGAGAAAGCATGAACGCCAAGGTGTTGGGCTTGTTCAGTGGTTTTCCTGCGCGGCAGTTTTCGGATGACATTGCTGCACGGCTTAAGGAAGAATTGTCCGTCCGTGACAGTCTGGTATTTGTCAGCGCGTGGCCTGCAGAATATGAAAGAAATGACGATGACGCAGCCGGTATGCACGGCATGTTTGTCAGTTGTGATATGGTTTTTCAGCATGTCCATGTGATTGACGACAGGACTGCGCCGCCCCAAGCACGGCAGCTGATTCGTGAAGCGTCCTGCATATTCCTTATGGGCGGTAATGCGACGCAGCAGTTCCGGCTGATGCGTGACAAGGACATTGTGGAGGAAATCCGCAGAAGTCGGGCCGTCATTCTTGGCGTGAGCGCCGGATCAAGCAACATGGCGAAACGGGCGCTCGATATATGGGAATCTCCTGAGCCCTATGAAGGTCTGGGGTTGACGGATATTACAATCAAAGCGCACGTTACCCTGGATCATCAGGAACTGCTGCGTACCTTGATGGCGGTTTCTGCGGAACATGATTTGCCGATCTGCGCCATGGAGGACGAAAGTGCGATCTTCATCAAAGCAGATGAAGTTGCCTGTACAGGCAGCTTTCGCTGGATCCGCAATGGCATTATTGCGCCCTTTCCGCCTGAAAAGCTGAATAAGTAACTGAAAATCCTCTGCACGATATGCATGCAGAGGGTTTCTGTTATGTCGGGCAGTTTATTCCACCGCCTCCATGATCTCCACAAGGATGGCATTTTGCACATCCATGCCGCGCCGGGTGAGGGCCCAGCGGCCATTCTGGTGGAGGAGCAATCCGCGCCGTTCCTGCTGGCGGAGGATGTTGCCGCAGTATTCATCCAGCGTGAGGCCGTGCATGGCTGCGAAGTCGGCTTCGGAAACGCCGCGGGTCATGCGCAGCCCCAGCATCAGGGACTCGAAGCGGGCGTCCTCCGGCAGGAGGGAAACGCGCTCGCGCCGCCGCCAGGCTTGCTCGTCCGCCATGGCGATGTAGTCACGGATGCCGGCGGGGTTGCTCAGCCGCAATCCGCCGCTCTTCGTTTGCAGGAAGGACGCGGCGGACGCGCCCAGTCCGATGTAGGGCTCCCGCGTCCAGTAGCCGATGTTATGCTGACATTCCCGGCTGGGCTTTGCGAAGTTGCTGATCTCGTACTGCTGATAGCCGTGGGCGGACAGAATACGCAGTGTATCGTCATACATGCGTCGCTCGTCGCCTTCGTCGGGGAGGGAGAGTCGGCCCGCGTCCAGGTCGCGCTTGAGAGGCGTGCCGTCCTCGGGGATGAGGCCGTAGCAGCTCATGTGTTCCACGCCAAGGGACAGGGCTGCGTCCAGCGATTCCCGCCACATGTCAGGCGTTTGTCCCGGCAGCCCGAACATCAAGTCAACGCTGATGTTGCCGATGCCGTGCTTCCGCGCCAGCTGGACGGAGGTTTCCACGTCTGCCTGGGTGTGGATGCGTCCCAGCGTCCGCAGCAGCTCCGGCTGGCTGGCCTGCATCCCCATTGACAGGCGATTCACGCCGCCGGATATGGCTGCATCCAGCCATTCGGGGGTCAGGGTGCCGGGGTTTGCCTCGGAGGTGAACTCGCTCCCGGCAGGAATGTGAAAGCGCTCATGCAGGCCGGTGAGCAGCTTTTGCAGCAACTCAGCGGGCAGGGTGGAGGGCGTTCCGCCGCCGATGAACACCGTCTTGATGGGGCTATCCTTGGCGTTGACGGCCATTGCGTCCGCCTCGCGGAGCAGCGCGTCCACATAGGCGCCCATGGTGCCTTCCTGCCCGGCGTAGGAGGCGAAATCGCAGTAGCGGCACTTCTGCCGGCAATAAGGAATGTGAATGTAGAGTTCCATAATTTACTCCCGAAAATAGGGCTTGGCAAAGGACTGCAAATAGGGTATAATGGCCCAAAGGAGGTTGTACAAATGCAGGCAATCGTTCATTTTTTCGAAGACGTGGTGCATTTTGCAGCGCAGATCGGCATTACGCTGACGGAAATGGCGGGTATCGCCATCCTGCTGATCACGGCAGGCAAGGCCATCGTCGGCTACTTCCGCAAGAATGAGCATCTCCGACTGGATCTGGCGGAAGGCATCGCCCTCGCGCTGGAATTCAAGCTGGGCGGCGAGGTGCTGCGTACGGTGATCGTCCGCGAGTGGACGGAGCTGCTGATCCTGGGCGCGATCATCGCGCTGCGCGGTGCGCTGACGCTGCTGATCCACTGGGAGATCAGCGTGGAAGAAAAGCGCGAAAAGGCCCTTTTGGAGGATCAGAAGGACTGACGGTATTCATCCACCGCGCCGGGAACGGCCAGGTTGATCACCGGCACATCCTGCGTGAGGGCATAGCGCACGGTGGACAGCGTACCGCCGTGAAGGCGCGTCATGTAAGCTACGCAGATGTAGCTGCGGTCCACCATATAGGCGTTGCGGACTTGCATGCACCCGTCGTAATAGCGGGGGGAGAGCACGCGGGTCTCATCGCTGAGATAGAGCAGGCGCTCGTAACGCGAGCAGTCTGCTCTTTTCCATTTGACGGATTGGTCCACGCAGGGCAGGCAGAAGATCAGCCGCACATCCGGGTGCAGATCGCGCAGGCGGACGACGGCTTCGGCGGCGAAGAGATCAAAGCCCAGCGCGCCGCCGCATAGGAAATCGCGATATCCGCGGGTGTAGAGCAGCCGCAGCAGCTCGTCCAGCCGGGAAAGGGCGGCTTCATCCGCCTTGCCCAGAGCCCGGTGGCCGGTGAAGCAGACGGTGTGGGAGCGATTCTGCCGGGGGCGCAGGTCGTAGGGATCGGTTGCATCATTTGCGGTGATGAAAGAAGGCGGCTGACGGAGTACGTCAGCCGCGTTTGCATGTTCCGGATGTTTGTGCGGCCCTTGCCATGGGAAACGCTTGAAGGTGGGCATAATTGCCTCCTTTGGATCAGTCTGCGTCCATCTTGAGCACGGCGAGGAAGGCTTCGGGGGGCACCTGCACGGTACCGAACTGGCGCATGCGCTTCTTGCCTTCCTTCTGCTTTTCCAGCAGCTTTTTCTTACGGGTGATGTCACCGCCGTAGCACTTGGCGAGCACGTCCTTGCGCATGGCCTTGACAGTCTCACGAGCGATGACCTTGCCGCCGATGGCTGCCTGGATCGGGATCTCGAACATCTGGCGCGGGATCACGTCCTTGAGCTTCTCGGCGATGTTGCGGCCGCGGCCGTAGGCCTTGTCGCGGTGGCAGATGATGGAGAATGCGTCGCACAGGTCGCCGTTGAGCAGGATGTCCAGCTTGACCAGGTCGCTCTCGCGGTAGTCCTTCAATTCGTAGTCGAAGGAAGCGTAGCCGCGGCTGCGGGACTTGATCTGATCGAAGAATTCGAAGATGATCTCGTTCAGCGGCAGCTCGTAATGCAGGCGGATGCGGCTGCCCTCGTACTGCATGTCCAGGAAGATGCCGCGCTTGTCCTGGCACAGATCCATGATCGCGCCGACGCTGTCCTGGGGCGTGTAGATCGTCGCGCTGACGAAGGGCTCCTCCATCATGCTGATCTCGCCCACAGGCGGCAGGTTGGAGGGGTTGTCGATGCTCACGACGCTGCCGTCGGTCTTGGTGACGCGGTAGATAACGCTGGGGGCAGTGGTGACCAGATTCAGATCCCACTCGCGCTCCAGGCGGGTGGTGATGATGTCCATGTGCAGCAGACCCAGGAAGCCGCAGCGGAAGCCGTAGCCCAGCGCCACGGAGGTCTCCGGCTCAAAGGACAGGGAAGCGTCGTTCATGCGCAGCTTCTCCAGCGCGTCCTTGAGGGCAGGGTAGTCCGCGCCGTCAGCGGGATACACGCCGCAGTACACCATGGGCGTCACCTGGCGGTAGCCGGGCAGGGGCTCGGCAGCAGGGCGGGCAGCATCGGTGATGGTGTCGCCAACGCGGGTCTCGCGCACGTCCTTGATGGATGCCGCCACATAGCCGACGTCGCCGGGCTTGAGCTCAGCACAGGCCTGGTATCCGGGATTGAAGGTGCCCACCTCGACGATATCGAACTCGCCGCCGGTGGCCATCAGGCGCATGCGCATGCCGGCCTTCAGGGTGCCTTCCTTCACGCGGACGAAGCAGATCGCGCCGCGGTAGTTATCATAGAATGCGTCGAAGATCAGCGCCTGCAGGGGAGCCTTCTCATCGCCTTCGGGCGCGGGGACGTATTCCACCACGGCCTCCAGCACGTCCTGGATGTTGAGGCCGGTCTTGGCGCTGACACAGGGCGCGTAGGATGCGTCCAGGCCAATCACGTCCTCGACCTCCGCCTTGACTTCCTCAGGCTGAGCGCTGGGCAGGTCGATCTTGTTGATGACGGGGATAATTTCGAGGTCCGCGTCCAGCGCCATGTAGACGTTGGCCAGCGTCTGGGCCTCGATGCCCTGGGTGGCGTCCACCACCAGCAGTGCGCCCTCGCAGGCGGCCAGCGCACGGCTGACCTCATAGGTGAAGTCAACGTGGCCGGGGGTGTCGATCAGGTTCAGCGTGTAGGTTTCGCCGTCCTTGGCGGTGTACTGCATGTTCACGGCCTTGGACTTGATGGTGATGCCGCGCTCCCGCTCCAGCTCCATGGAGTCCAGGATCTGCTCGGTCATCTCGCGCTTCTCGAAAACGCCGGTCATCTCCAGGATGCGGTCCGCCAGGGTGGACTTGCCGTGGTCGATGTGGGCGATGATGCAGAAGTTGCGGATCTTCGAAAGTCTGTCAGACAAAGTCGTAGCCTCCGTTCAAATGGGCATATCAATACAGAATATATTGTAACCTAAATCCGCAGAGATTGCAAGCAAAAAGCATCTCCGGCAAGAATTTGACGTGAATTATGTGAAAAAATTCGCTAAATTGTTTTTTTTATGTATTCCCAAACAGAAGCTTTTCTGTTATAATATTGTCGATGCGAAGAATACTGCTTCGCTGCAACAAATATTGAAAGGGGATACATTCAAAATGAAGCGTATCATTGCGACCCTGCTGTCCCTGGCGCTGGTCCTGACCACCCTGGTCGTGCCCGCCATGGCTGAGACCGCTGATGCCGACATCATCATCGTCGGTGCGGGCGGCGCTGGCCTTTCTGCCGCTCTGGCTGCTGCCGAAGCTGGCGCTGAGAAGGTCATCGTTCTGGAGATGACCGCCAAGACCGGCGGCGCTCTGAACTTCACCTCTGGTTCCATGTCTGCTGCCGGTACCATCATCCAGAAGGAACAGGGTATCGAGGATACCGTCGAGAGCTACGTTGCTGACATCATCAACAACGGTAACGACTTCGGCGGCCGTCCCAACCGTGAACTGATCGAGGTCTACGCCAACAACGCCACCGCGGTGTTCGATTGGCTGTACGAGGAAGGCCTGAAGGATGCTGCCTGGCGCGGCCCCAAGGCTGTGTTCGCTCCCGAGCACGCCCTGTACTCCGTTGCCCGTACCTACAAGCCCTCTCCCACGGACAAGTCCTACAAGTCCGCTGCCCACCAGGTGCTGGACAAGCTGGTGGCTGCTGACAGCCGCATCGAGGTCATCACCCTGACCACCGCCAAGGAACTGGTTGCCAACGAGAAGGGCCAGATCATCGGCGTGAAGGCTGTTGGCCCCAACGGTGAGGTCACCTACACCTCCAAGAAGGGCGTCATCGTCTGCACTGGCGGCTACTCCGCCAACAGCAAGCTGATGGGTCAGTACGCTCCCGAGGGCGAGTACTACCTGGCTGGCGGCGCTCCCGGCGCTGACGGCTACGGCATCTACATGATGCAGAAGGTTGGCGCTGGCGTGACCGGCATGGATTGCATCCCCACCTTCCCCATGGGCATGATCTCCCGTACCGATCCCACTAAGGGCCAGATCGCTTCCACCTACACCTGGAAGGCTGGCGCCATCACCGTCAACAAGAACGGCGAGCGCTTCTGCAACGAGACCGAGGATGTGGTTTCCATCCGTGAGGTCGCCCTGGAGAAGCAGCCCGAGGCTGTCCTGTTCGACATCTACACCGACAAGATCCTGGCTGACCTGAACGCTGCCGGCGGCGCTGTGTTCATGAACTTCTACTTCTACGAGGGCGGCGCTGGCGATCACGTCATGTACTCCGCTGATTCTCTGGAAGAGCTGGCTGAGAAGATCGGCGTGCCCGCTGAGAATCTGGTCAACACCGTTGCGACCTACAATGCTGCTGTCGACGCTGGCGTTGACGCCGAGTTTGGCCGCAAGCTGGATGGCACCGACGGCAACTACAACCTGGCCATCAACAAGATCGAGGGCGAGAAGTTCTACGCCATCCGTCTGCATGCGCTGTGCGTCATGACCCTGGGCGGCGTGACTGCCAATGAGAACATGCAGGTCCTGGACGAGACCAACAACGTCATCCCCGGCCTGTACGCGGCTGGCGAGTGCGTTGGCGGCATCTGGGGCAAGTTCGTCTCCGGCGGCACCGGCGTTATGGGCCCCATCGTCTTCGGCCGCATCGCTGCTCAGCACGCCATGGCCAACGAAATGGGCGAGGGCTACCGCGTCCACGAGGCTCTGGATATCCTGGACGCCTCCCTGTTCGAGAAGGAGTCTGCCAATGCTGACGCCCGCTTCGACATGACCAAGGCTCTGAAGGACGGCGAGTACACCGACGCTGTGGTTGGCCACAACGGCGGCGACCTGACTGTGAAGGTCGTTATCGCTGGCGGCAAGATCGCCTCTGTTGAGGTCGTCTCCCACACCGAGACCCCCGGCATCTCCGATGCTCCCATCGCCTCCGTGCCCGCTGCCATCGTTGCCGGCAACACCGCCGACGTTGACACCGTGGCTGGCGCTACCGTCACCTCCAACGCCATCATGGATGCCGTTGCGAAGTGCCTGGAGCAGGCTGCTAACTAATTCATAACTGAATTAGCCCATCGGGACTCCTCTGTGCAAGCAGGGGAGTCCTTTCTTGCGCCACAAAAAAGGCTCCTCCGCAACGCGGAGGAGCCTGCACTCGTTACCGTTCACTTTTCAGCAGCGCATACCAGCATGCGTCGCATACGCCCTGGTTGTTCCAGTCGGACTGGCGCAGGGTGCCTTCGTACTTCATGCCGCACTTCTTCATCACATTGCCGGAATGGGGATTGCGGGGATCATGCCGCGCCTCGATGCGGTCATAGCCCACCTCGTCAAACAGGAAGTCCATCACAGCCTTGAGCGCCTCGCTGACGATGCCCATATGCCACCAGTTCCGTCCGATGCAGTAGCCGATGTGCGCCTTGCCGACCCGGTCATCGTGTTCCACCACGGCCATGCTGCCGATGGGCCGTCCGTCATACACGATGGCCCACTGGTAGTAGTCCGGCTCTGCGTAGTGGGATACCCAGTCGTTGCAAACCCACTGGGAAACCTCAACATTGGGATGTGTCGGCCAGGTGAGGAATTTCGTGACTTCCGGGTCGCTGGCCCAGTTGGCAAACATGGCGGGTGCATCGTCCGCAGTGAAGGGACGCAGGGTCAGCCGGGCTGTGGTGAGGACCGGGGTGCCTTTGTGGTTCAGCATGTAGATTCCTCCTTGGTACAGAAAGCGCACAGGTTTCCCCGTGCGCCGTTGCTTACTTTTTCTTGCTGCCGAGCTTGTTTTCGGTGCCCTTCAGCAGGCGGCCGATGTTGGCGTGGTGCCGCCAGATCAGCAGACCGGAAATAGCGATCACCCAAAGGATGACCAACCAGTTCGCCCAGTTGGTGGCGATGACCATCACCGCGAACAGCGCCGCCAGGGTGATGGAGCCTAGGGAGACATACCTGGTCGTGGCGATCAGCACGATGGCCACGATGTAGCAGATGACGGCGGGGACAGGGAAGGTCATCAGCATGACCGCCAGGGTGGAGGCCACGCCCTTGCCGCCCTTGAACTGGAAGAAGCAGGGCCAGTTGTGGCCGATCACCACGGCGATACCGGCAACCATCGCGCCATTGAGGCCCATCCAGCAGCGGCCGATGATGCATGCGATCAGCGCCTTGAGGATGTCCAGCACAAAGACGATCAGGCCGGTCTTCACGCCCATGACGCGCAGGACGTTGGTGGCACCGGTGTTCTTGCTGCCCACCTCGCGCAGATTGGGGCCGCCCTTGAGCTTCGCCACGATCATGCCGAAGGAAATGCTGCCCAGAAGGTATGCGATCACCGCGATAATGACGTAATTCAACATGTCAGCCTCCTGTTAGTCCTTCTTCTTTTCGCGCAGGATGAACCGGATGGGCGTACCCGTGAAGTCAAAGGTCTTGCGGAAGTAGTTCTCCAGATAGCGCTCATAGGCGAAGTGCATGAGCTTCTCATCGTTGACGAAGAGGATGAACAGGGGCGGGCAGGTGCCCTGCTGGGTGATGTAGTAGATCTTCAGGCGGCGGCCATTGGTAGCCGGGGGCTGCAGGTCGGCGGTGGCGTCGGTGAGGACGTCGTTGAGGATGCCGGTGGGGATGCGCTTGCTTGCCTGGGCCCAGACCTGATCCACCATATCAATGACGGTGTGGACGCGTTGGCCGGTCTTGGCGGAGAGGAAGAGCACGGGCGCGTAGTCCATGAACTTCAGGTCCTCCATGACCTGCTTCTTGAAGGCCTCCAGGGTGCCGGTTTCCTTCTCGATGGCGTCCCACTTGTTGACGATCACGATGACCGCCTTGCCTTCTTCGCGGATGAGGCCGGCGATTTTGGTGTCCTGTTCGGTCACGCCGTCCTGGGCGTCGATGAGCAGCAGCGCCACGTCGCAGCGGCGGATGGCGGCGATGGAGCGCAGCACGCTGTACCTTTCGAGGGATTCATCTTCGATCTGGCTCTTGCGGCGGATACCGGCGGTATCGATGATGTTGTAGGTCGTGCCGTTGACCTTGAACTCGGTGTCGATGGCGTCGCGGGTGGTGCCGGCGATGTTGGAGACCATCGTGCGCTCCTGGCCCAGGAGCTTGTTCACCAGGGAGGACTTGCCTACATTGGGGCGGCCAACCACGGCCAGCTGGAGAACATGCTCCTCCTCGTCCAGTTCGTCCTTGGTCTGGGGCGGCAGCTCCTTGCAGATGGCCTCCAGCAGGTCGCCCAGGCCCATCATGTTCGCCGCGCTGATGGCGATGGGATCGCCGATGCCCAGCTCATAGAACTCGTAAATATTATCCACCATGGAGATGTGATCGACCTTGTTGATCGCGAGGATCACAGGCTTCGAGGTCTTGCGCAGCATGTTGGCGACCTCGCGGTCGTCGTCGGTCAGGCCCGTGCGGCCGTCGGCGAAGAAGCAGATCACGTCCGCGGTGTCCATGGCGATCTCCGCCTGATGACGCATCTGGGACAGCAGCACGTCCTCGCTGCGGGGATCGATACCGCCGGTGTCGATCATGGTGAAGCGGCGGTTCTGCCACTCCACGTCGCAGTAGATGCGGTCGCGGGTCACACCGGGGGTGTCCTCGACGATGGAGATGCGTTTGCCGGTGATCTTGTTGAAGAAAGTAGACTTGCCAACGTTGGGACGACCCACGATGGCAACGAGGGGCTTAGCCATTTTGTATTCCTCACTTTCGGATGGTTACACCGGATCGGTGTAGCCGGAGATCGCGCGCCAGAAGCCTTCACCGGTGGATTCGGTGATGCGAAGGGGTGCGGGCAGCGCCTTGCGCACGGCTTTGACGGACATATCGTCCAGGAAAAGATCGCCCTCCGCGCGGATCATGCTCCGCACGATGAGGATCTCGTCAGCATTTACATCGCGGCACTGCTCCACCAGATCGCCTCCGGTGATGAGCCCCGCCACGGTCACCGATTCGCCGAAGAACCGGTTGACGATGGGCCGCACCTCAACGGTGGTACCCTTGGGGGCATACTTGTCCGCCAGCCGCTGCAGGAAGGGCGCGATGGATGTGCCCGTCGCGATGCAGAGCCTGCGGGGCGCAGTTTCTTCCACCGGGTAATCCTCGGCGGCGTATTGCAGGTCGGTCTCGAACATCCGCAGCATGCCCACGCCGTTCTCGATCTGGGGATAATCCTCGTATTCCTCATCCTCCGGGATGGGGAGGCCGCTCAGGCAGTAGAACTCGTCCGCCGGGAATACGAAGCGTGTGCCCATTTCAGCAAGGAACTTCTCCTGCAGGGGCTTCACGGATTCGATCAGCTCTATCGCCATGTCCTTGTCGTAGGGCTTGATGTAAGGCAGGCCGTCGCGGTGTTTGGTCAGGCCGATGGGCACCAGCGCGATGGACTGGGCCGCCGGAGCCAGCTCTGCCAGCTCGCGGATGGACTTCATCAGGATCTCGCCGTCGTTCCAGCCGGGGCACAGCACGATCTGGCAATGGAAGCGGATGCCGTGCTTCTTCAGCAGCCGCAGATTGTCCATGATCTGCGCGGCCTTGGGGTTGCGCAGCATCTTCACGCGCATGTCCGGGTCGGTGCACTGCACGGAAATGAACAGCGGCGATACCTTGCGGCGGATGATGCGGTCAAGCTCTGCATCGTCGATGTTGGTCATGGTGATGTAGTTGCCCATCATCAGCGACAGCCGCCAGTCGTCGTCCTTGACGTAGAGGGTCTTGCGCATGCCAGGCGGCATCTGGTCGATGAAGCAGAAGATGCAGTGATTCTTGCAGGGGCGGGGAGAGGACACGATGGTCTGATCCAGCGTAACGCCCAGCGGCTCCCAGTCCTGCTTGCGGACGTGAAGGGTCTCCTCCGTACCATCACTGTGACGGACGACCATGTCGAAGCGGCGGTTTGCCGTCAGCGCCTGATAATCGATCTGGTCGATAATCGGTTCCCCTGCGATGGAGACGAGCTGGTCGCCTTCCTTCAGGCCCAGCCTTTCGGCAATGGAGCCGGGCTGCACATGGGTGATTGCGGTGGCCATAACGCCGCCTCCTTTCCTGATGTTTTGCACAACACAAACAGGCGATGCGCATAATCCACGCATCATACCTATTATGCGGTAGAATCAGCCAAAAGTCAAGCGAAAGTGCATTGCAATTCAATGCACTCTGCCATCTTCCGCCACCATGCATGCAAAGGCACGCACGCGCCAAACTATCCTTCCAAAGGGGGAGTCAAAATGGCGACGTACCGCATCCGGCATTGCGAGCAGCTGTCGGGGGAAGTGAGCATCCATTCTGCGAAAAATGCCGTGCTGCCGCTGATGTGCGCGTGCCTGCTGACGCGGGAGCCGCTGGTGCTGGAGCATGTGCCGGAGCTGACGGACGTACATACGCTCCTGGATATTCTGGCGGACTGCGGCGTTTCCATTCGCCGGGATGGAGATACGCTGACCCTCTGGGCAGAGGAACCCAAGTCGCCCGCTGTGCCGGATCTGCTCAGCCGGATGCGGGCGTCCGTGCTGGTGATGGGTCCCTTGCTTGCACGTACCGGATACGCGCGGGTGAGCCTCCCCGGCGGGTGCGCCATCGGGCAGCGGCCCATCGACCTGCACCTGAAGGGCATGGAGGCTTTGGGCGCCCATGTGCAGCTGACGCCGGGTTCGGTGACGCTGCAGGGGAAGCTGCGGGGCGGCAACGTGTACCTGGATTTTCCCTCCGTGGGCGCGACGGAAAATATCCTGCTGGCAGCCGCTTTGGCAGAGGGAACCACCCGCATTGAAAACGCGGCCAAGGAGCCGGAGATCATCGACCTGTGCGGGTGCCTGGAACAGATGGGCGTAGGGATCGTGGGTGCAGGTACCGGCACCATCACGGTGGAGGGGCGGGAAGCGCTGCACGGATGCACCTGGCGGCCTATCCCGGATCGCATCGAGGCAGGGACGATCCTGTGTGCATCTGCCATGACGGAGGGCAGCGTACTGCTGCGGGGCGTCCGTGCAGATCAGATGCAGGCGGTGCTGTTCAAACTGATGGAGACCGGCGTGACGCTGCGGGAAACGCCTGCGGGCCTGCGCCTGACGGGCCGGGCCAGTCAGCCCATCCAGGTGCGGACGCTGGCATACCCTGGATTCCCCACGGATATGCAGGCCCCCATGATGGCCCTGGCGCTGCGGCTGCGGGGAACCTCGGTGTTCATGGAAACCATCTTTGAGAACCGCTTCATGCATGCGCGGGAAATGGTGCGCCTGGGTGCAAACATCCGCATCGAGGATCGCATTGCGCTGGTCAGCGGCGGCAGCATGCTATCCGGCACGATGGTCACCAGCACGGATCTGCGCGGCGGCGCGGCGATGATGCTTTCCGGCCTTGCGGCAGAGGGCGAAACCATCCTCCGCGACCCGGCGGGGCATATCGCCCGCGGCTATGAGGACCTGCCCGGCATGCTTTGCAGCCTGGGAGCCAGCATCACCACGGAAGCATAGAGGGTCAGTTTGCTGCGGCATGACCGCATTGAAAAAGACCCGGGCCGGCTTGGCTCGGGTCTTGGTGTGTTATCCGTTCTTCTGCGCCTGGATCTGCTCCCACTTTTCCTGTAGGAACAGCCAGCGCTCCGTGGCCTCGTCCAGCTTGTGCTGGGTTTCCTCGTGCTCGGCCATCAGCGCGGCGACCTTCACGTAATCCGCTGCGTTGGCTTCGATCTCGGCGGCGAGCGCTTCGACCTTCTCTTCCAGCTGCATAACGGTGTCCTCGATGGTCTCGAAGTCCCGCTGCTCCTTGTAGGAGAATTTCAGCGCGGAATTATGGCGGCGGGGAGCCTTCGGCTCGTTTTGACTGGGGACGGGGAGGGGGATAGCCTGCTTCTCCTCCTGGGCGTCCAGGTAGCTTTGGTATCCGCCGATGTAGGGAACCATCCTGCCGTCCTCCACGGCAAAGAGGTGCGTGGTAATGCGGTCGAGGAAGTAACGGTCATGGCTGACTGCGATGATCGCGCCCTGGAAGGAATCCAGATAGTCCTCCAGCACATTCAGGGTATCCAGGTCCAGGTCGTTGGTGGGCTCGTCCAGGATGAGGACATTCGGCGCAGCCATCAGGATGCGCAGCAGGTACAGCCGGCGCATCTCGCCGCCGGAGAGGCTGGACACCTTTTGGTACTGCATCTGGCTGGGGAAGAGGAAGGTCTCCGCCATCTGGGAGGCGGTCAGGTCGCCGTCGGGGGTGTAGACCTTGACAGCCACATCCTTCACTGCGTCGATCACGCGGGTGTCGGGATCCAGCGGCGGGCAATGCTGAGCGAAATAGACGATTTTGACCGTATCGCCCTTTTCGATCACACCGGAGGCAGGCGGGAGTTCGCCGCACAGCGTCCGCAACAGTGTGGTTTTGCCGGCGCCGTTTCCGCCGATAATGCCCACGCGGTCATCCCGCAGCAGCGTGTAGGAGAAGTCACGCACGAGGGTGTTTCCGCCGATGGCCACGTCCAGGTGTTCCCAGCTGACGATCTTTTTGCCCAGGCGGCTGGCCACGGATTTCATGGTCAGCTCGGCCTCCGGCGGGGCTTCCTTGATGGCCTCGGCCACCGCGTCAAAGCGCTGGATACGGCCCTTGGCCTTGGTGGAGCGGGCGGGCGCGCCGCGGCGGATCCACGCCAGCTCCTTGCGATAGAGGGACTTGTTCTTGCGCAGGGTCGCGGCCTGCATTTCCTCCCGCTGAGCGCGCTCCTCCAGGTAGCCGGAGTAGGGGCAGTTGTACACGCCCACATCGCCGCCGCCCACATTGAAGATGCGATTGAAGGCCCGCTCCAGCAGGTAACGGTCATGGGTGACGACGATCAGCGTCTTGCGCCACTTGAGCAGGCGATCCTCCAGCCACTGGGCCATTTCGATGTCGATGTGGTTGGTGGGCTCGTCCAGCAGCAGCACATCGCTGTCGCGGCAAAGCACGCCTGCCAGGGCCACGCGCATCCGCTGTCCGCCGGAAAGCTGGCTGACAGGCTGCTGAAGGTCTGTAAAGCCCAGCTGGGTGAGGATGGTCTGCGCTTCGTAGGCGGCGGAAGCGGCATCCTCGCCGGGGCGTGCAGGGAGATACTGCAACGCAGCCTCGGTGATGGTGGCGTCCTCCCGCAGGACGGGCGTCTGGGGCAGATAGGCGATGGACATGTTCCGCTGCACGGAAATGCTGCCGTCGTCCGGCTTTTCCAGGCCTGCCAGCAGGCGCAGGAAAGTGCTCTTGCCGCTGCCGTTTTTGCCTACCACGCCGATGCGATCGCCGTCGGAAATGGTCAGGGTCACATTGTTCATCAGCATCTTCTCGGAGAAGAAGATGGTTACATCGTTAAAGGAAAATGCGCTTGCCATGGGTGATCCCCTTTCTGTATAGCGGGGATATTGTACCACAAATCCGCCCCGATGGCAACGGCAGCAGGAGTTTCCTGTGCCAAGCGCGAATGATTCAGGAAACAAAGGAGGAATCACCATGCAGGTCACTTTGATCAATGAACCGGAGCGCAAACGTGCCATTGCCCGCGAGGTGCTGACCGATCTGCCGGAATGGTTCGGCATCCCGGAATCCACGGAGGAGTATATCCGCGAAAGCGGCAGCATGCCCTTCTTTGCTGCGCTGGAAGGGGCGGATGTCCTCGGCTTCATGGCAATGAAAGAAACGAGTCCATACACCTGTGAGATCTACGTTACGGGCGTGAAAAAACGCGCCCACCGCAGCGGTGCGGGACGCGCGATGTTTGCTGCTTTCGAGAAATATGGCCGGGCACAGGGTTACCGCTTCGCACAGGTGAAAACGGTGGCTCCCGGACACTACACGGAGTACGATGCGACGGTGGCCTTCTACCGGGGCGTAGGTTTTCTGCCCCTGGAGATCTTCCCGACCCTGTGGGACGAAAACAATCCCTGCCTGATCCTGGTGAAGGCCCTTTGACGGCTCAGGTATCCGCGTAGGACGGCGCCGGGTTGTAGAAGCAGTGATCCCCGATGCGGATCTGGAAATACCCCACGCTGGAAGGGAAGTTATTCCGGCAGGTCGGGCTGTATGGGTTGTAGAACCACAGCGCCTCCCACAGATTGCCCAGCCGGTTGCCGGCGATGGCCCAGTTGGCGATGTCGTAGTGGATCTGCTGGGGATTCATGTTGTAAACGTTTTGCAGGTTCTGCCGTCCGCCGAGGACGGTGCGGGCGCAGTTGAACTGCCCGGTCTGGAAGATCACGTCCCGCAGGGTGTTGTAGCGACCGTATTCACCCACGCGGGTGCGCACCCGGTTCATGACCACCGACGCCACGGCCCGCATGCCGTTGTCGCCCTCGCCGCCAGCCTCGCATTGGATCAGCCTTGCAAAGAGCTCAAGCTCCGTCATTTGTCCCACCTCCATGCCAAGCAATATGCAGATACCGCCCTGCATAGAAGTGCAGAAATACGAAACAGCGTACCTCCCGGTTTGGGAAGTACGCTGTTTTGATGCCGTTAACGCAGCCGGCGGCTGTCTGTAAGGACGTTCTTGTAGGCGCCCAGGTTGTCCAGTGCGCGCCCGCAGCCCAGCACTACGCTCGTTTGAGGATCATCCGCCACGCCGCAGGGGATGTGCAGCTCATTGTAGATGGCCTCGGGCAGGCCTGCCAGGGAGGCCGCGCCGCCGGTGAGGACGATGCCGTCCTCGAAGATGTCGCTGGCCAGCTGGGGCGGGGTGCGCTCGATAACGCCCTGGATGGACTCGATCAGGTCGGCCACCGCGTCCTTGACGGCTTCGTAGATCTCAGCGGAGGAAACGGTGATGGTCTTGGGCAGGCCGGAGAGCAGATCGCGTCCGGTGACCTCGTCCGTCAGGGGAGAGAGCGGCGGCACCGCGGTGCCCAGGGTGATCTTGACCTCCTCCGCGGAGCGCTCGCCGATGAGCAGATTGTGCTTCTTGCGCAGGTAACGGATGATGGCGTCGTCAAAATAGTCGCCGCCGTAGCACACGCTGGCAGCCTCGATCACCTGACCGGAGGCCAGCACGGCGATGTCCGTGACGCCCGCGCCCATATCCACCACCATGCAGCCGTAGGGCTTCTGGAATTCCATGCCCACGCCCATGGCGGCGGCGATGGGGCGGTCCAGCAGCTGCGTGCGCTTGGCGCCTGCGTCGAAGAGGATGCTGATCAGGCTGCTCTTCTCCGCCTCGTTCACGCCGGAGGGCACCGACAGCACCACGCGGGGACGGCCAAAGAACCGCTTGCCGATGACCATGCTCATGAAATGGCGGAGCATGGTGTTGGTCAGCTCGAAGTCGCTGACCACGCCCTGACGCAGCGGACGCAGCGCCAGAATATTGCCGGGCGTGCGGCCAATCATGCGGTAGGCCTCCGTGCCCACGGCCAGCACCTTCTTGCTCACCCGCTCGATGGCGACCACCGCAGGCTGACGAAGCACGATGCCCTTGCCCTTCTGATAAATCAGCACGTTGGACGTGCCCAGATCAATACCCAGATCGCTTACCTGTGCCATATTTCAAAACCTCAAATATCAAATCGTCGTGGATGCATACTGCATCAATTTGACATTATAACACGAAATCCGCCATCCGTAAAGGGGACTTCGTCCCATTTCTTCAGCTCAATCTCCCTCAAGTATTGCGCGGAAGGCTTGCGCATATAGTTTCCTGAAAGGGAGGCGGTTTGATGCAGCAGGGAATTTTTCCAAAGGAAGTGACCTCCAACGTGCCGCTCATCACGCTCACCGGCCACGAGCAGCTGCACATCGAGCAGCACCAGGGGCTGGTCGATTACGAGCCGGACAACATCGTGCTGCGAAGCGCATGCGGGCTGATCCGCATCGCCGGGGCGGGGATGGTTTTCCGCCTGTACACCTCGGCGGAGGCGATCATCGTGGGGCGGATCGACTGCGTGGCCTTTGCGCAGAAGGAGGGTGGCAAATGAGGCGCGCGGCGCGGCTCTGGCAGATCGCCGTGACGGTGGAAGGGCTGAACATCGGACGATTTCTGCGGCAGGCGGGGGAGGCAGGCATCCAGCTGACAGCGCTTCGGCGATCATCGCCGAAGAAGGTGACGGCGCTCCTGCGGGAGGAGCAGCTGCCCGCCCTGCAGGAGATCGCCCTGCGCGGAGGCTGGATGCTGACGACCGGAAACCGCCAGGGAGCAGGACGCTGCGCGGAATGGCTGCACCGGCGTTGGCTGCTGGCTGCCGCGGCGCTGTGCGCGGGAATCGCGCTGCTGGCGGCCTCCCGGGTGATGTGGTGCATCGACGTGGTCGACGGCGGTGCGTATGCGGCGGACATCCGCATGGCGCTGACCGAAATGGGCGTGACCGCACCGATGCTGCGCGCCCAAGTCGCAGCAGGCGATATCCGCGATGCACTGGAATGGCGTTATCCGCGAATTGCCTGGTTTGAGGTGGGCTGGCGGGGAACAACGCTGGTCGTCCGGGCGGTGGAGGGCGTTCTGCCCCGCGCGGACGGCGGCCCCGATGGCGCCTGTGATGTGGTGGCTGCCCGGGACGGCGTCATCCACAGCATCGTGACCCGCGCGGGCACCCCGGTGGTGAAGGTGGGCGACGTCGTCCGTGCGGGAGAGGTGCTCATCAAAGGGGAGGAGCGCACCAGCGACGGCGCGGTCAAGCCGGTGGCGGCCCGGGGCAGCGTCACCGCGCGGGTGTGGGAGGGCGCTGTCGTCAACCTGTCCGCGGTGGAAACGATGACCGCCTATACTGGGCGTGAGCAGACCGTCCGTACCATCCGCACGCCCTTCTTCGACCTGTGGGGACTGCCGGAATGCGATTACGCGCAGTACGACACCGCCGTTTCGGAAACGCCCTTTTGCGGCTTCTTCCTCCCGCTGACGCTGCGAACAGAGACCCGCATGGAGGCGGAAATCACCACTCATGCGCGAAAATGGGAGGATCTGCAGGCCGACGCCTCCGCTGCGGCCCTGCGCAGACTGCACGAAAAGGCGGCAGAAGGAGAATCATTCATTGACATTTGGGGAAATTGTAGTATGATAGAAGATGAGAAAGTGCAGGCATATGCCATTGGCGAAAAGCTGGTGGAGATCGGCCAGCGCGCTCCTGCGTCCGGCATGGCGGCTCCGGCGGGGGAGGATTCTCATGATCAGCCGCGATAACGCCGGAGTGATCCGGCATGAAAGGAAGTATACCCATTTGGCGATGACCCAAAAGCTTCTGCTGTCCGTGGACACCATGGACGCATACATGACCCTCTTTGGCTTCAACGACCAGAACGTGGCCCTCATCGAGCAGGAGTGCTCTGTGACGGTTGCCCTGCGCGGCGCGGAACTGCATATTTCTGGCGAGGAAAAGGACGTCCTCCTGGCCCAGAGCGTGATCGAAAAGCTGTGCGACATGATCCGCCGGGGTGATCTGGTGGACCGCAGCCGCATCCGCTATGCCATCGCGCTGGCGCGGGAGGGCAAGGTCGATATGATCGACGAGATCCTGCGCTCGGTGGTGGCGATCACCCATCGTGGCAAGCAGATCCGCTGCAAGACCCTGGGTCAGCAGCAGTATGTGCAGGCCATCCGCGACCATGACCTGACCTTCGCGGTGGGCCCTGCCGGCACAGGCAAGACCTATCTGGCGATGGCCCTTGCCGTGGTGGCGCTGAAGAACAAGGAGATCGAGCGCATCGTGCTGACCCGCCCTGCGGTGGAGGCCGGTGAGAAGCTGGGCTTCCTGCCCGGCGACATGACGCAAAAGGTCGATCCCTACCTGCGCCCGCTCTATGACGCGCTCTATGATTTCATGGGCGTGGACAGCTATCAGAAGCTGGTGGAGCGCGGCGTGGTGGAGGTGGCTCCGCTGGCCTACATGCGCGGCCGTACGCTGTCGGATTCCTTCATCATCTTGGACGAGGCGCAGAATACCACCTCCGAGCAGATGAAGATGTTCCTGACCCGCCTGGGCTTCAATTCCAAGGTGGTCGTTACCGGCGACGTGACCCAGACGGACCTGCCCTTTGGCAAGCGCAGCGGTCTGGCGGAAGCCCTCGACATTCTGGGGGACATCCCGGAGATCGGCGTGGTCCGCCTGACCAGCAAGGACGTGGTGCGTCACGAGCTGGTGCAGCGCATCGTTGACGCCTACGACGCGTATTTTACCGAGAAAAAGCAGGCTCCCAAGGCCTGATGATGTACTGCGCGATCCCTCCGCAGCCGGCGGAGGACGACGCAGAGCAAAGGAGATGAATCCATGAAGAGGAAGGAACGATCCGCCCGAAAGAGCGATCTGCGCCGCCTGACGACCTGGTTCCACGGAACCAGCGCCAAGTGTGCCGCGGTGATCATCCTGGGCTCGGTGCTCCTCTTTGGCCTGTTTTCGCTGGCTTGCGTGTCCGCGCGCTACAGCCTGCAGGCGGGCGACATTGCCCACCAGACCATCACCGCCACCAAGGATGTGGAGGATACCGTCACCACCGAGCAGCACCGCAAGGCCGCTGCCGCAGGCGTGGAGGCTTCCTACCATCTGCAGGAGGGCGCGACGGAGGAAGTCCTCATGGCGCTGGACGACCTCTTTGCCGAGCTTGCCCTGGTGCAGCAGTACGGCCATAATCTGCGCAACGCCGCGGAAACGCCGATGCTGTCCACCATGCGCAGCTATTCCAGCGAGGAGATCGCCTATGCGCAGTCTCTGGTGAAGGGCATTTCCCTCACACCCTACCAGACCCGCGTGCTCCTCAGCACCCAGAATGACGCCTTCAACACCATGGTCACCGAGGTGCGCAGCGCCGTCACCAATGCGCTGAACACCACCATCCGCGAGGGTCAGGTGACCACTTCCATCAGCAACATCAACGCCATCTGCAAGTACCGGGTGGATGCGGATCTGACCAACTCCATCGTGCCGGTGGTGCTCAACGCGGTCATCAAGCCCAACATGGTCATTGACGAGGCCGCCACTGAGGCTGCCCGCCAGGCTGCCCGGGACGGCGTTGAGCCGGTGATCTACAAGCAGGGTCAGAATATCGTCCGCGAGGGCGAGCGGGTCAGCGGGTATCAAATTGCGATGCTCTCTGCCCTCGGCCTGCTGGATTCTGCACGTGTTGACCTGAATGTCTACGGCGGCGCAGCGCTGGTGGTGACCGCGGCTGTGCTGCTGATGGTGCTCATGCTCCACATGCTGGAACCCGATACCCTCCGGGAGCCCCGCTATGTGATCGTCATCATGCTGGTGATGATCATCAGCACGGGCCTGGGCGTGCTGTGCGTAAAGCTGATCAACGTGTACCTGGTGCCGGTGGCGCTGGGCGCGATGCTGCTGACTGGGTTGCTTGGCGCGCGTACCGGCCTGACTGCCGGTGTGGCGCTGTCGGTGATCCTGGCCAGCCTGGCGGCGGGAAGCAACGGCGCATACTCGGATGAAATGGTGCATCTGCTGCTGACCGGCGTTGTTGGCAGCGTGGTGGCCGTGAAGTTCCTGGCCGGCAAGCCCCAGCGTGTGCGCACCGTCATCTGCGGCGTGATCGTCGCTGGCGTGAACCTGCTCCTGCTGCTGGCTCAGGGCCTGATGACCTCCTCGGATCTGCATGGCATTATGGGCAATGCGGTGTGGTCCATGGCGGGCGGCGTGATCAGCGGCCTGATCGCCGTGGGCTTCCAGCCGGTGTTTGAGGCCGCCTTCAACCTGGCCACCCCCTCCAAGCTCCTGGAGCTGGCCAATCCCAATCAGCCCCTGCTGCGCCGCCTTCTGCTGGAGGCGCCGGGCACCTATCATCATGCCATCATCGTGGCGAACCTCTCCGAGGCTGCTGCGGAACGGATCGGCGCGAATCCGCTGCTGGCCCGTACCGGCGCGTATTTCCATGATATCGGCAAGCTCAAGCGCCCCTTGTACTTCAAGGAGAACCAGCGCGGCGACAATCCCCACGACCGCACGGACGCCTATGTGTCCGCCGCCATCGTGACGGCCCATACCTCCGACGGCCTGACCCTGGCGCAGAAGCATCATCTGCCGCCGGAGATCCAGCGGATCATTGTGGAGCATCACGGCGACACGCCGGTGATGTACTTCTACCACAAGGCGCTGCAGCAGGCGGACGGCAAGCCGGTCGACATCAAGGACTTCCGCTATGGCGGCAGCCGCCCCTCCACGAAGGAGAGCGCCATCGTTATGCTGGCGGACACCATCGAGGCGGCGGTGCGCTCCATGCCCGATCCTACGCCCCAGGCCATCCAGCGCTTCATTGAGCGCCTTGTCCGTGGCAAGATCGAGGACGGCCAGCTGAGCAATTCGCCCCTGTCCCTGCTGGACATCGACGGCATCTGCGAGGCCTTCTCCGCGGTGCTGTCCGGCGTGTTCCACGAGCGCATTGAGTATCCCACCGTCCAGGTGACGGCGGATGGCAAGGCGGTCACGGTGCCGAAGTCGGCTCCTGCGCCTGCCGCCAAGCCGGTGGCACAAACGACCGCTCCCACGCCTGTGGTAAAGCCGGTCAGCCAGAATACGGCGCCCACCAAGCCCGTCACCCAGACGACTGCTCCCACGCCCGTGGTGAAGCCTGTACCCCAGACCACCGCGCCGGTGCCGGTCCCGGAAAACACCGCTCCTGCGGCGGAGGCGGCTCCGGCGGATGCGATGCCTGAGCCCTTCGAGTCCCCCATGCCTGACGGCGAGGCACCCGTGGAAAAGGAGGAGAGCAAGGAATGATCCTCCTGTGGCAGATCGATACCGAGGTGGCTCCCTCCTGGCTGAACCTGATGCAGACGGCGGCGGACTGCGCGCTGCTGACCGAGGGCGTCAAGCGGGAATGTGCGGTCAGCATCCGCCTGTGCGATGACGACGCCATCCACGAGATCAACCGGGAATACCGGGATGTGGACCGCGCGACGGATGTGCTGTCCTTCCCGACGGTGAATTACCCTGCCGGCGTGACGGCGGGTCAGGCGGACAAATACCTGCGCCGCGAGCTGGATGATGAACTGAACGCCTGCATGCTGGGCGACCTGATCCTCTCTGTGCCCCATGTGCTGGCGCAGGCGGAGGAGTACGGGCATTCCCCGGAGCGGGAGTGCGCGTACCTGCTGGTGCACGGCCTGTGCCACCTGATGGGCTACGACCACATTGAAGAAGACGACAAAAGGAGGATGCGCGCGATGGAAGAGAAGATCCTCGCTGCCATCGGCCAGACCCGCGATGGGGAAGGGGCCGTCACCGACGAGACCCTGCTTGCTCTTGCCCGCGAGGCCATGAAGCGCTCCTATTCCCCCTATTCCAATTACCCGGTGGGGGCGGCGTTGCTCTGTGCGGACGGCCGTATCTTCCAGGGATGCAACATCGAGAACGCCTCCTTCGGTCTGACCAACTGCGCCGAGCGTACGGCGATGTTCAAGGCCATCAGCGAGGGCGCGACTGAGTTCACCGCAATCGCGATCGCATCCCGGCAGAGTGCGCCCTGGCCTTGCGGTGCATGCCGGCAGGTGCTCAATGAGTTTGCACCCGGCATCCGCGTGCTGGTCACCTGGGACGGCGGTCAGGACGAAATGTCCTTGAATGAGCTGCTGCCCCATGGCTTTGGCCCCAAAGACGTACAATAAGCAATATGAATGAATAAGTCCTTGAAGAAAAGGAGATCACCTGAAATGACTGAAATGAAGAAGTTCCGTTCCGGCTTTGTGACCATCGTGGGCCGTCCCAATGTGGGCAAGTCCACGCTGATGAACGCGCTGGTGGGCGAGAAGGTCGCCATTGTTTCCAACCGTCCCCAGACCACTCGCAACCGCATCATGGGCGTGATGACCCGCGATGACTGGCAGATGGTGTTCCTGGATACGCCCGGTATCCATACGCCCCGTACCAAGCTGGGCAATTTCATGATGCAGTCCGTCCGCGAGGCGATGGATGGCATGGACGGCATGATGGTGCTGGTGGACGCTACCCAGGTGGGCGAGCATGACCGTTCCATCGTGAAGGAGATGGCCTCCAAGAAGGTGCCGAAGGTGCTGCTGCTGAACAAGATCGACCTGCTGCAGCCCGAGAAGCTGCTGGCCCTGATCGCGTCCTTCGCAGACTGCGGCTACGACGCCATCATCCCCATCAGCGCCAAGACCGGCGACGGTCTGGAGCAGCTGACCAATACCATGGCCGAGAAGCTGCCCGAGGGCCCCAAGTACTTCCCGGATGATATGATGACCGACCAGCCGGAGCGCCTCATTGTGGCGGAAATGATCCGTGAAAAGGCGCTGCTTCATCTGCGGGATGAGGTTCCCCACGGCATCGGCGTGGAGATCATGGGCATGAACAAGGAGTCCGACGACTTCATGGAGATCCATGCCACCATCTACTGCGAGCGCGATGCTCACAAGGGCATCATCATCGGTAAGCGCGGCGCGATGCTGCAGCAGATCGGCACTGAAGCCCGCCACGACATTGAGAACCTGCTGGATCTGCACGTCAACCTGAAGCTGTGGGTCAAGGTGCGCCCCGACTGGCGCAACCGCATGGACGACCTGCGAAACCTGGGTTACGAGAGCAAGTAAGCTGCAAGGGATACACTGCATGAGCGGCGTATCCCTTTTTCCTTGTTGACAGAAAAGCTGTGAAGGTTTATACTTAACTTGTATGGCATTGTATTATGCCTTGTATGCAGGAAACACCAAATATCACCGTAAAGGAGATATCAATATGGGTAAGTATTTCGGCACTGACGGCTTCCGTGGGGAAGCAAATATCAACCTGACTGCGGATCATGCCTACAAAGTAGGCCGTTTCCTGGGCTGGTACTTCGGCGAGAAGAAGCGCCGCGAGGGCAGCAAGGATGAAGCGCGCATCGTTATCGGCAAGGACACCCGCCGCTCCAGCTACATGTTTGAATATTCGCTGGTGGCAGGCCTGGTGGCCTCCGGCGCGGATGCGTACATGCTGCACGTGACCACCACGCCCTCCGTGGCCTATGTGGCGCGCGTGGACGAATTCGACTGCGGCATCATGATCTCCGCCAGCCATAACCCTTATTTTGACAACGGCATCAAGCTGATCAACGGCCAGGGCGAAAAGATGGACGAGGAAACCATCGAGCTGGTGGAGCAGTACATCGACGGCAGTGTGACCGTCTTTGGCGAGACCTTCACCGAGCTGCCCTTTGCCAAGCGTGAAGCGATCGGCCGCACGGTGGACTATGTTTCCGGCCGCAACCGCTATATCGGCTACCTGATCTCCCTGGGCCTGTATTCCTTCAAGGGCAAGCGCATCGCGCTGGACTGTGCCAACGGCGCTTCCTGGAACATCGCCAAGTCCGTCTTTGACGCCCTGGGTGCCACGACCTATGTGATCAACGCCAACCCCGATGGCTACAACATCAACACCGACTGCGGCTCGACCCATATCGAGGGCCTGCAGAAGTTTGTGGTGGAAAACAAATGCGATGTGGGCTTTGCCTATGACGGCGACGCTGACCGCTGCCTGTGTGTCGATGAGACGGGCGAGGTCGTCCATGGCGACCACATCATGTACATCTACGGCAAGCACATGCACGAAAAGGGCCAGCTGATGAACGATACCGTGGTTGCGACGGTCATGTCCAACTTCGGCCTGTTCCGCGCGCTGGAGGCGGCTGGCATCAACTACGCCAAGACCGCCGTGGGCGACAAGTACGTCTACGAGTACATGGTGGAGCACAACTGCGCTGTTGGCGGCGAGCAGTCCGGCCATATCATCTTCCGCAACTACGCCTCTACCGGCGATGGCATCCTGACCAGCCTGAAGATGATGGAGGTCATGTGCGCAAAGAAGAAGACCCTGCATCAGCTGGCCAGCGAGCTGACCATCTTCCCGCAGGAGCTGATGAACGTTCGCGTGCATGACAAGGCGGCCGCCCGCGGTGACGCTGACGTGCAGGCAGCGGTGCAGGCTGTTGCGGATAAGCTGGGCGAGACGGGCCGCGTGCTGGTGCGCGAGAGCGGCACCGAGCCGGTCATCCGCGTGATGGTGGAGGCCGAGAGCCAGGCGGAGTGCACAGAGCTCTGCCAGAGCATCGTGAAGGTCATCCGTGAGAAGGGGCACGCGGTGTAATCTGCAGCCCAAGAGGTGGCGCAAATGAACACCGTGCTGCTGACGATTGATGACATTGCCTCCCGGAACACGCCCGCCATCGTGGATGACCTGTGTGCCAGAGGCATCAAGGCGATCATGTTTGCAACGGGTCAAAACGTGGAGCGCTTCTATGATGAGGCGCTTTACGCCCTGCGCAAGGGCATGATCGTGGGCAACCACAGCTATTCACATCCGGCGTTTTCCTCCCTGACGGTGGAGGAAGGCATCGCGGAGATTGAGAAATGCGAAGCCGCGCTTGACCGGCTTTATCAGGATGCAGGCGTGGAACGCAGGTATCGTCCCTTCCGCTTTCCCTATGGCGACAAAGGTGGGGAGAACAAGGCGGCGCTGCAGAACTATCTGGCTGCGCACCATTTTGACAAGGTGGATGACCGGCATATCCCGTATCCGTGGTGGAATGGGCATGGGCTGGACAAGGACATCGACACCCTCTGGACCTTCGACTTTGAAGAGTACCGGCTGCAGTATGATCCCGCGTTCACGCAGGAATCTGTGTGGGCCAAGATGCATGATGCCAACCCCAAGTCCGGAGCGGTGCTGTTCGGAGAGCAGCAGCGGCATATTGTGCTGATGCACGCGCACGACGAAACGGATGCAATCATGCCGGGGTATTACCGGATGTTTCTGGATCACCTGCAGGAGCATGGCGTTGTGTTCGATAAACCGGCGTTTATCCGAATGTAACTGCAAATGAAAAGACAGGATGCGTTGTAGACCGCCCCAGAATGTACGGACTGCACAAAAAGGGCCCTATGTAAGGACAAAAGGATCAGACGGAGAGGCGAAGCGAGAGCGGCGCCACTCCGAATTTAGTTTGGATGCGCTCGTTGTTGTAGAAGTCGATATAGCGGT
>JAZNSI010000038.1:0-89950 GCA_045591175.1 Clostridia bacterium | reverse complement strand
CTGGTGAATCTGGTCAACGAAATCAAGGGCTTTGGCTCCGCTGCCGAGAAGCCCAAGGGTCTGGGCGGCCTGTTCTGGAACGCCAAGAAGGCCATTTCCGACATGCAGACCAAGTACCAGAAGGTGGACGCCAATGTGGATGTGATCGCCGGCCAGCTGGAGAAGCATCAGGTGCAGCTGCTCAAGGACGTGAGCATGTTCAACCATCTTTACGATATGAACACCCAGTACTTCAAGGAACTGACCATGTACATCATCGCCGGCGAGCAGAAGCTGGCGGAAGTGCGTGCCGGCGAACTGACCCGTCTGCGTGAGATCGCTGCCCAGAGCGGCGATGCCATGGACGCTCAGCGCGCCAATGATATGGCCGCCAACTGCGACCGCTTCGAGAAGAAGCTGCATGACCTGATGCTGACCCGCCACGTCGCCCTGCAGACCGCGCCCCAGATCCGCCTGCTGCAGAACAACGACTCCATGCTGGTGGAGCGCATCCAGTCCACCATCGCCAACACCCTCCCCCTGTGGAAGAACCAGATGGTGCTGGCCCTGGGTCTGCACAACAGCCAGCAGGCCCTCAAGGCCCAGAAGGCTGTCACCGACATGACCAACGATCTGCTCAAGAAGAACTCCGAAACCCTCAAGATGGGCACCATCGAGACCGCCAAGGAAGCCGAGCGCGGCATCATCGATCTGGAAACCCTGGTCAAGACCAATCAGGATCTGATCGACACCATCAACGAGGTGCTGGCCATCCAGGAGAACGGCCGCAAGGCCCGCCGCGAGGCAGAGCATACCTTGCAGAACATGGAGCAGGAGCTCAAGCAGAAGCTGCTGGAAACCAATCTCGGCTAATGTACCCCAAGAAGGGCGCGCTTCCTCACTGGGGCGCGCCCTTTTCCCTTGAAGCATACCAATGGAGGATACCGCACCCATGAAGAATCGTTTTTCCACCGTCCTGACGGTGATCCTGGTCGTCCTGCTGATCGCCGGCGCTCTGTGCATCGGCGGCGTGAAGGGCTACAAGGAGGATCGCGAGGAGCTGCTGCTCTCCTGCGTGGAGATGCATGCATCCGCCGGCGCAAACCTCAGCCGCAGCATCGCAGAATGTGAAGCAGCTGCAGCTGATTTCGACGCGAAGCTCAAGTACAAGCTGATGGGCAAGGCTGCCTCCGCCTTTGGGGTGGAGCCGGTCAGCGGCAGCGTCCAGGCACTGCATGCCCAGCTGGTGCAGCAGGAAGCCCCCGCACCCCAGACCACCGACCTCCTCGGTCAGATCGGCGAGCAGGTCAGCAGTTTGCTGGAGGATAACCTCGACACCAAGCTCTCCCTGGGCAAGGTGTTCTGGACGGTGGTGTTCCTCTTTGTGATCTTCGGCAAGAAGGGCCGCCGCAAGGGTATTACCCTGGGCAAGCTCTTTGCCGGCTTTGGCCTGTTCAACATGTGGAAGAAGAAGTGATCCCCTGCCCGCCGGAAAAGCCGTGCGGGCACTTTGCGTGATTGCAGGGTTTTTCCAGCGTCATTCGTTATGTCATTGTGGAGGGAAAACATGCTTGTACTGGGACTCACCGGCGGGATCGCCTGCGGGAAATCCACCATCAGCCAGACTTTGGCGGAGCAGGGCGCAGTCATCGTGGATGGCGACCTGCTCTCCCGTGAGCTGACAGCGGGGGGCGGCGCAGCCCTCGGGGACATCCGCGCCGCCTTTGGTGACAGCGTGTTCCATCCGGATGGCACGCTGGATCGCCGTGCGCTGGGCGCCGTCGTCTTTGCGGAGGACAAGGCCCGAGAAACGCTGGACGCCATCATGCAGCCCCTGCTGCTGACGCTGATCCTCCGGGATATCGAAAACGCCCGCAGCGCCGGCGCGGCGGTGTGCGTGCTGGACATGCCGCTGCTCTACGAAAAGGGGCTGGAGCGCCTGTGCGACCGGGTGTGGTGTGCGTACATCCCCCGTGCGCTGCAGCTGGAGCGCCTCATGGCCCGGGATGGCTTCACCCTGAAGGAGGCGGAGAACCGCCTTCGCAGCCAGCTGCCCGCGGAGGAAAAAGCCGCCCGCGCCGACGTGGTCATTGACACAAGCGGCCCGATGGATTACACTAAAGAGAGCGTGATTTCCCTTTATGCCAAGGAGGCCGGCAACTGCGCCGGCTGACAAGGAGGTATCCCCATGGAATCGAATCCCCTCGCGCCTCGCCAGCGCAACCGGCGGGCGGACAGGCAGGCTCAGCAGGAGCCGCCCGTTCAGCAACCGGTGCAGCAGCAGGCGCCCTATCCGGTTCAGCCGGTTTATCCGCCCCAACAGCGCACATATCCGGCGCAGCGGGGCTATCCCCCGCAGCCGACGTATCCGCAGCAGGCTTATCAGCAGCCCGCAGTACGGCAGAATCCCCCGATGCAGCAGCCCGTACAACCGCCGATGGTGCAATATGCGCCCCGGCCCAGGGCATTGGAGGAGCGCACCGCGCCCCGTTCCGGCTGGCAGCAGCCTGCCATGCGGGAAAAGATGGAGATTCCCCAGGCCCGCGCAAGCCGAAGCCTGACCCGCGAAAATGCCCGCGCCGCCCAGCTTGCCCAGCGCGAAGCGGAGGCCCGCGCCCGCAAGGAAGCCGAGGCCCACAAGGAGGCCGAACTCCAACCCGCCCAAAGCAAGAAGCTTCCCGCCTGGCTGAGCACCTCGCTGACGCTGTGCTTCCTGGGCGTGCTGGCGCTGATCGCCGCGTACTGGCTGATGAACGCTTACCTCGTCACCGAGGAAAACAAGCGCATCGCTGCCTGGGAGGCCATCCTTTCCAATCACCATGTGACCGAGCAGGCCGACGGCACGCTGCGGGTCACCTGGCAGGATGAAATCGAGAAATACGCGGCGCAGTACAATCTGCAGCCCGCCTTTGTGACCGCGATCATCCGCAACGAGAGTTCCTTCCGCACGAACGCTGAATCCAGCGTGGGCGCCCGCGGCCTGATGCAGCTGATGCCCGACACGGCGGAATGGATCGCCGGCAAGCTGGATGATGACAGCTACACCTTCGACCGCATGTGGGACGGCGAAACCAACATCCGTTATGGCTGCTGGTATCTGGGCTATCTGTCCCGGCTGTTCCACGGCGACGCCCAGCTGGTCAGCGCCGCCTACCATGCCGGCCAGACCACCGTCACCCAGTGGCTGAGCGACCCGGCCAAATCCGCCGACGGCGTCAGCCTGGACATCACCCGACTGTCCGACGGCCCCACCAAGCAATATATAGGGAGAGTGACCCAGACCTATGGCATTTATCAGTCGCTTCTTTACCCGGATGAAGCCTTTGATGCTCAGGACGCTGTGCCTGCTGATGGCAGTTCTGCTTCCGCTGTCCGCTGACGCATCCAACGTCGAGGAGGATCTGGTAGTGGGCATCCAGTCCACCAAGACCATGTCCATCCGCCCCCTGGAACCCCTTGAGCGGGACTTCATGAGCATCTATGACCTCATGTACGACGGATTGATGGTCATCAACGATGATTATCTGCCCGAGTGCGCCCTGGCGGAAAGCTACAGCCATTCCGGCAAGACCTGGACCTTCAAGCTGCGCAACGACCTGTACTTCTCCGACGGCACCCCGGTCACCGCGGACGACGTGGTCGCCAGCGCCAACTGGATCCTTGACCGGGTCAAGGCCGCTGAGGAGGCCGCCAAGGTCGATCCCGATGGCGTGTACGACAAGGGCTACTACATGAACCTGAAGTACTTCGTCAAGTCCATCACCGCCCGTGATCCGCAGACGGTGGTGGTCAAGGCGGAGCGCAACTACTTTGGCTTCCTCTACGCGATGACCTTCCCCGTGCTGCCCGCCTGGGCGCTGGAGATGGACAATCCCCCCGGCACAGGCCCCTACATGCTCCTGTCCTTCACCCCCGGCAGCCGCGTGGAGCTGGTGCTCAATCCCCACTGGTGGCACACCCAGCCCCAGGTCAAGTCCATCACCTTTGAGCTGCACCAGCTTCCCGCTGAGGTCATCGAATCCTACGAATATGCCCGCGTGGATGCTGCCTTCACCAGGCAGATCGCCTCGGCGCAGTACAAATCCGGCACCTCTTCCCTGGCGCTGGACTACCGCACCAATCAGCTGGAATGTCTGCTGATGAACCACTCCGCCTTCCCGCTGAATTCCAAGAATGTCCGCGAGGCCATCCGTTACCTGATCAATGTGGATTACATTGCCCAGCAGATCTACAACGGCATGGTGGAGCGTACCAACACGCCCTTTGTTGCCGGTACATGGATGTACAACGACAACCTGGCCAGCTATTTCAAGCAGGATGCCGCCAAGGCCATGGCGCTGCTGGACGAGGATGGCTGGAGCGACACCAATGACGACGGCATCCTGGATAAGCCCAACGACAAGGGCGAATCCGTCATGCTGGAGCTGACCCTCCACGTCTATGAGGAGCCGGACAACGACGTCCGCCTGGAAACCGCCAACTACATCAAGGACACCCTGGAAAGCTACGGCTTCTCCATTGTCATTGAGACCGTGTCCTACGCGCAGGCGTCGAGCAAGCTCTCCGCGGGCGCCTTCGAGCTCGCGCTGGCTTCCTACGCCATGGACGTCTGCCCGGACGCCGGCTTCATGCTCATCGCGGGCAACACCGGCAATTTCTCCCGCTACCGCTCCAGCGCGATGACCGACCTTTGCTCCGAGCTGCGCACAAAAATGGAGCAGCCCGAGTACCAGTACACCCTCCACGCCATTCAGGAGCAATTCGCCAAGGACTGCCCCTTCATCTGCCTGTTCTACCGTTCCGGAACCGTGCTGACCCGCAAGATGTACACCACCGTGCGCGACGTGCGCGAGCTGGAGCTGCTGCGCGGCATTGAGGATTTCCGCGACTGATCCCCACTACGTACAAAAGGAGGCCGCCGACATGACCCAGCTGTACTTCGTGCGCCATGCGCAGCCCCTGTACCGCAACCATGATGACCAGGGCCGTGAGCTGTCCGCCAAGGGCCTGGAGGATCGCAAGCTGGTGACGGCCTTCCTGCTGGACAAGGACATCGACGCGGTGCTCTCCTCCCCCTACGCCCGCGCCGCGGATACCGTCCGCCACTTTGCGGACACGGTGCGCATGCCCATCATCCACATACCCGACTTCCGCGAGCGGGAGGTTGCCGGAGAATGGATCGACGACTTCGACACCTTCTGCCAGCACCAGTGGGCGGATTTCGACTTCCGCCTCCCCGGCGGCGAGTGCCTGCGGGAAGTGCAGGAGCGCAACATCGCCGGCCTCACGCGGGTGCTGAAGGAATATGAAGGCCAGCGGGTGGTCATCGGCGGTCACGGCACCTCCATTTCCACGGTGCTGAACTACTTTGACCCTTCCTTCGGGTATGAAGGATTTGAGTCCATCCGCCGCCTGATGCCCTGGATCGTCCGCCTGGATTTTGATGGCGAAACCTTCCTGGGCATGGAAAAGTTCAATATTATGGAATGAAAATTCGCCTGCATCTTCGGGTGCAGGCGCTTCTTTTGAAATTATATTTTATATTTATCTAATTAGATATTGACAAACCCAAATCATCATGATAGAATCGTTCTTGCAAAGGAGGGATGATTCCCATGAAAGAAGAACTGCTCAGCTATATCGACGAGCGCATCGCCTGGCACAAGGGGGAGCAGTCCCGCTTGAAGGCGGAATACCGCCAGGACGAGGCTGCCCATGTGCAGATAGCCATCAATGTCTACAACATCTTCCGCTCCACCTATCAGGCCATGAAGTTTGACCTGGACGAAACGCTCAAGCGCTTCAGCGGCATCGTCAGCACCTGGGAGGAGAATCACAAGCGCGCCTGCGAGCACGGCGACGAGGAAAAGCGGCTGATCGAGGAGATCAAGATCGCCCGTGCAACGGAGATCCTACGCCGTGCGAAGGAAATGGAGGCGATGGCATGACTGAGACCCAGGCCCTGATGCTGTTCAAATGCCTGGCTGACCGCTCCCGGCTGCAAATTTTGAAGTCCCTCGCCCAAGAGGACATGTATGTAGAGCGCCTTGCCGAGCGCCTTGGGCTGACCCCGCCGACCATCTCCTTCCACCTGAAGAAGCTCGCTGACGCGGGGGCGGTCAAGAGCTACAAGACCCAGTACTACACCATGTACGCCCTGGAAAAGAGCGTGTTCATGACATCCATCCTGGAGCTGATCCAGGAGAAGAGCGACGATGCAGAGCTGCAAAAGCAGCGGGACGAAGCCTACCGCAAGAAGGTTCTCGACACCTTCTTTGAATACGGGAAGCTGAAGTCCATCCCCACGCAGAAGAAGAAGGAACGCATCGTGCTGGAGGAGCTGGCCAAGGCCTTCGAGCCGGACCGCAAGTACAGCGAGCGGGAGGTCAACATCATTCTGGCGGACTACCACGATGACTTCTGCACCCTGCGCCGCGATATGATCGGTGAAAAACTGCTGGCCCGCGACCATCAAATCTATTGGCGCGTGGACGAAGACAAGTAAGCAGCGGCTTCCCCCCTGGGGAGGCCCTTTTTATGTGAGAAATCAGGCGTTTTTTGTTGCAATCCATATGCCAAATATGATAAAATAGAAATGATATGAAAATACGAAGGAGCCTTGTTATGGCGCTCATGAAACGGCTGCGCTCGCTCTTTGGCGCACAGGATATGACCATCGGTTCGCCGATGTCCTGCCTGCTCAAATTCTCCATTCCCCTGCTGATCGGCAACCTCGCCCAGCAGATGTACAACACTGTGGACGCCATGGTCATCGGCCAATCCGCCTGGGGCGATAACGGTCTGGCGGCAGTCGGCCTGGCAGGCCCCATCGTAAACCTGCTGCTGGTACTGTTCATGGGCATTTCCACCGGCGCCTCCATTTTGTCCGCCCAGTTCTTTGGCGCAAAGGATCGTCCCACGCTGAACAAAACCGTGGGCGCCTCCCTGTTCCTGATCGTGGTATCCGGCGTGATCATGATGGCTGCGGGCTATTTCCTGTCCCCCTGGCTGATCGGCCTGACTACACCGCCCACGCCCGAGGTCGGCGATGGCGCAACCGCTTATCTGCAGATTTTCTTCCTGGGTATTATCGGCAGCGGCATGTACAACATCATTTCCGGTGTTCTGCGAGGTCTGGGCGACAGCATGATGCCCCTGCTGTTCCTGGTGATCGCCTGCGTGCTGAATATCTTCCTGGATCTGGCCTTTGTGGACAGCATGGGCGTTGCCGGTGTGGCGCTGGCCACCATCATTGCCCAGGGCGTGTCCGCCGTGCTGTGCCTGTGGCGGCTGTGCCATATCCGTCATATCTGCGACGTGAAGATGGAGCATGTCATCCACCCCGACAAGCACTTGATGCTCAAGATCGGCGCGCTGGGCCTGCCCTCCGGCATCACCCAGGCGATCTTCTCCACCTCCGCCATCATCGTGCAGAAGCTGACCAATACCCTCGGCCCGGCGATGATCGCCGCCAACACCGCCATCATGCGTGTGGACGGCTTTGCCATGATGCCCAACTTCACCTTTGGCACCGCCGCCACCACCTATATCGGACAGAACGTCGGCGCGGGCCGGGGCGATCGCCTCAAGCCCGGAGTGAAGGCCATGCTGACCCTGGGCCTGATCTCCTCCACCGTGCTGGTGGGTGCGATCCTGCTCTTTGGCTACAACATTATCGGCTGGTTCACCAAGACCGAGCTGACCATGCAGCTGGGCGTACAGGGCCTGCAGACACTGGCCTTCGGCTACATCTGCTTCAGCGTGACGCAGGTGCTGCAGGGCACCATGCGCGGCGCGGGCGAGACCCAGGTGCCCATGTACCTGTCCATCATCACCACCGTCATTCTGCGCATGCCCCTGGCTTACCTGCTGGCATACCTGACCCGCACCGCCGAATGGCCCAACGGCCAGCCCATCGCACTCTTCGGCTCCCTGCTGATCTCCTGGGTGATGGGCATGGTGCTGTCCATCATCGCCTACCGGATGAAGTTCTGGCGGCGGAAGCTCGGCAGCCTGGGCGACGACCTGTAATGCCCTCTGAGCAAACCCACACCCTTTGATAAGGAGGAATCCACATGACCCTGGAACAGGCACTTGCCAAGATGAACGAACTGCAAACCGCCCAGCACGCCTACAACCACGCGATGGGCGTTCTGTCCCTGGACGGCGATACCGCAGCGCCCTCCGCGTCCGTGAAGGGCCGCGGCGAAACCATGGGCTACCTCTCCGGCGTGACCTACCAGCTGCTGGTGAACGATACCGTCAAGGAGGCCCTGGAAACCATCCTCGCCAACAAGTACGCCGTCACCCCCGTGCAGTATCGCCAGGCGGAGCTGTTCAAGGAGGATTATGACGACTCCGTGCGAATCCCCATGGAGGAGTATGTGGAGTACTCCACGCTGATCAACGACTCCAACGCCGTGTGGCATGAGGCCAAGGAGAAGGATGATTACGCCTCCTTCGCGCCCTATCTGGAGAAGATCATCGCCTTCAACCGCAAGTTTGCCGCTTACAAGGATGACAAGCGCCCCGCTTATGACGTGCTGCTGGACGGCTACGAGAAGGGCGCCTCCACCGCAACGCTGGATCCCTTCTTCGCCCTGCTGCGCACGGAGCTCTCCCCAGTCATCAAGGCCGTGGCTGAAAGGCCCGCCCCGGATGCTTCCTTCCTCCAGCAGGTTTTCCCCATTGCTGATCAGCGCGTTTTCTCCGACCGGCTGATGCAGATGATGGGCATTGACCGCAGCCGCTGCGGCATTGCGGAGACCGAGCATCCCTTCACCACCAATTTCAACAAGTGGGATGTACGCATCACCACCAACTACAGCGAATCCGACGTGGCGGACAGCATGTACTCCGTCATCCACGAGGGCGGCCATGCGCTGTACGAGCTGGGCACGGCGGACGAGATCCAGTTCACCAACCTGGCCAGCGGCGCGTCGATGGGCCTGCACGAGAGCCAGAGCCGCTTCTACGAGAATATCATCGGCCGCAGCCTCCCCTTCTGCAAGGCGCTGCTGCCCGTGATGCAGGAGGTCTTCCCCACCCAGATGAAGGGCGTGACGGCGGATGCGCTCTACGCCGCGGTGAACAAGTCCCGCCCCAGCCTCATCCGCACCCAGGCGGACGAGCTCACCTATGGCCAGCACATCGCCATCCGCTACGAGATGGAGAAGCTGATGATCGGCGGCGACGCCAAAGTCAGCGAACTCCCTGTACTGTGGAACCAGATGTACAAGGAGTACCTGGGCGTGACCGTCCCCAATGACCGGGAGGGCATCCTGCAGGATGTGCACTGGTCCGGCGGCATGATCGGCTACTTCCCCTCCTACGCGCTGGGCAGCGCCTATGGCGTGCAGATGCTCGCCGCGATGGAGAAGGACTTTGACCCCTGGACTGATGTGGAGAAGGGCGATCTTTCCCGCATCACCGCCTGGCTGGGCGAGAAGATCCACCGTCACGGCAGGCTCCTTACTCCGCCCCAGCTGCTGAAGAACGCCATCGGCCAGGACTTCGATCCCGCCTGCTACGTCAATTACCTCAAGCGCAAGTTCTCTGCCCTGTACAGCCTGTAACCATCCGTACCGCAGAATTTACAGATCGGCAAAAGCTGCGTCATGCATTGATGACCAAAGCATGGTAAAATGGGATCATCCCAGCCAAGGAGAGCCTATGAAAGACATCATGACCTTCCGGCGGGTGGAGAAGAAATACCGGCTGACTCCCGCCCAGAAGGATGCGCTGCTGGCCCTCATCGCCCCGCGCCTCACCCCGGATGCCCACGGGCGCAACACCATCTGCAGCCTGTACCTGGACACGCCGGATCATCTCATCATCCGCAATTCCATCATCGCCCGCACCTACAAGGAGAAGCTGCGGCTGCGCTCCTATGGCACCCCCACGATGGACGACCTGGTCTTTCTGGAGATCAAGAAGAAGTTCAAGCGGGTGGTGTACAAGCGCCGCGAGCGCATGACCCTGCGCGAAGCCATGGCCTACATCGAACATGGTGAAAAGCCCTGTGACAGCCAGATCATGCGGGAAATCGACTATGCGATGCACTTCTACCGCAGTCCCAAGCCCATGATGCTCATCGCCTATGAGCGCGAGGCGTACTTCGACGCGGAGAACCCGGATCTGCGAATCACCTTTGACACCAACGTCCGCGCCAGGGACACCGACTGCCGATTGGAAAACGGCTCCCACGGCGAATACCTGCTGCCGGAGGACGTGATCCTCATGGAGATCAAGACCGGCGGGGCCATGCCCGTGTGGCTCGCCGGCGCGCTGAGCCAATGCGGCATTTTGCCCGGCAGATTCTCCAAGTACGGCACCGCCTACCTGCGCAACGCGGGCCTCATCGAAGCTCCTGTGTACATCCGCACCAATACGAAGGGAGATATGACCATCCATGCTTGAGCTGTTTGACTCCATCCTTGTGGGAAGCGACATTTCCGTTGTCACCTACCTGTACTGCCTCCTGGCGGCGGGCCTGTGCGGCGTAGTGACCGCGCTGGCTGCCTCCTTCCGCAGCCATGCCAGCAAGTCCTTCCTGAGCAGCCTGATCCTGCTGCCGATGATCGTCTGCACCGTGATCGCGATGGTCAACGGCAATGTGGGCACCGGCATTGCGGTCATGGGCGCGTTCTCGCTGATCCGCTTCCGCTCCGTGCCCGGCAAGGCGAGGGACATCGTGGTCATCTTCCTGGCCATGACGGCGGGCCTGGCCTGTGCGGGCGGCTATGTCGCCATCGCGCTGCTCTTCACCGTGCTGGTGTGCCTGGGCATGATCATCGTCAGCATCATCCCCATGGGCGCAGAGCGCAGCATGGATCTGCACATCACCATCCCCGAAAGCCTGCGCTATGTGAATGAGTTTGACGAGGTGTTCGTCAAGTACCTGAAGAATCACCGCCTCGTTCAGGCCAAGACCACCAACATGGGCAGCCTGTACAAGCTCCACTACCGCGTGGAAATGAAGGACGCCAAGCAGGGTCAGGAATTCATTGACGAGCTGCGCTGCCGCAACGGCAACCTGGAGATTTCCCTGTCCGAAGTCCGGGGCGGCGTAGACGAGCTGTAAGAAGGAGCAAGTATGAAGCGACTGGTTTTGCTTCTACTGATGATGACCTTGCTGACCGGGTGTACTGCCCTGGCCAGCGAGTATGATTTCACATTCACAGACCGGGAGCTATCCGGTTCCTGGGAGAGCAAAAACGCCGTAACCATCACCGGTCAGGGCGACACCTGCCAGATTTCCGGCAAGGGCGCCAAACTGGATGGCAGCACCCTGACCATCACCGATGAAGGCGTGTACGTCCTGTCCGGGACGTTCAACGGCCAAATCCTGATCACTGCCGGTGACAAGGACAAGGTGCAGCTGGTGCTCAGCAGCGCCACGATCACCTCCCCCGCCGGGCCTGCCATCCAGGCGGAAAGCGCGGACAAGGTGTTCATCACCGTGGCAGAAGGCACGGAGAACCACCTTTCCGACGCGGCCCACGGCGACGACGAATCCGCCGACGCAGCGATCTTCTCCCGGACTGACCTGTGCATCAACGGCAAGGGCACACTGACCGTCACCGGCAATTACCGCCACGGCGTCGTCAGCAAGGATGACCTGATCATCGCAGGCGCCACGCTGACAGTCAGCGCCGCATCCACCGCACTGGACGGCAAGGACTGCCTGATGATGACCGGCACGACGGCAAGCATCACCGCCGGCAGCAACGGTCTTCGCGCCAGCAACGCGGAGGATGATACCCGCGGCTTCATTTACATCGCCGACAGCACGCTGACCATCACCGCCGGCACCGACGGCCTGCAGGCGGAGACCCTGCTGCGGGCGGACAACGCCGTCATGACCATCATGACCGGCGACGGTAGCGGCGAAAGCACCGTCTCCGCCGGAAATGACCGGGGCATGTGGGGCGGCTTCGGCGGATATGGCCGCACGACCTCGCAAAGCACCGGCTCCTGGAAGGGCCTCAAGGCCGGCAAAGCCATTGAGATCAACGGCGGCGTCTACACCATTGATTCCCAGGATGACTGCCTTCATTCCAACGGCGACCTGACCATCACCGACGGCCAGTTTGCCCTTGAAAGCGGCGACGACGGCATCCACGCGGACAACGCGCTGCTGATTTCCGGCGACGACATCGTCATCAGCCAGAGCTACGAGGGCATTGAGGCCCGCACGCTGACCATCACCGGCGGCAGCATTGATATTACCTCCTCCGACGACGGCCTGAATGCTGCCGGCGGCGCGGATGGCTCTTCCACCGCTGACCGCTGGGGACGCGGCATGTTCTCCAACGGCGTGGGCGAGATCGTCATTTCCGGCGGGTACGTCCACATCAACGCCATGGGCGACGGCATCGACTCCAACAACACCATCCGCGTTTCCGGCGGCGTAACGCTGGTGTCCGGCTCCCCCAGCGGGGGCAACGCGGCTTTCGATTATGACGGCGAGGCAACCGTTACCGGCGGCGTGCTGATCGCTACCGGCGGCAGCGGCATGGCCCAAAGCTTCACCGCCGCGGAAAATCAGGGCTGCATGCTCTTTGGGCTGAACGGCGGCCCGGCCGGACGCAATCTGGCCATTGTGGACGCAGAAGGCCGCATCGTTGCGGCTTACACCCCGGAGAACAGCTATTCCGCCGTGGTGGTGACGGCCCCCGGCCTGCAGGTGGGCACCACTTACGCCGTGTTGATCGACGCGGTCGTCGACGGCGCTGACGCCCACGGCTTCGCTGCGGATGCATCCTACACCGGCGGCACAGAGCTTGGCTCCATCGAGATGACCACGGCGCTTCAGGGCGGCAGCGGTCACAGCATGGGCAGCGGCCCCGGCGGTGGATTTGGCGGCGGCCCCGGCGGCGGCGGACGCAGACCCGGAAGATAATCCCTGCACACAAAAACACCCTGCTGACACGCATCAGCAGGGTGTTTCCTTTGTTACAGGGTCGCCTTGGCGGCAATGCGGTAGATCTCTGCCACATCCTCGGAGGACAGGCGGACGAAGCCCCAGGTGCGGCCATCGCCCAGGCCCAGCTTCTCCACCAGCACGGGAATATCCTCTTCCTTCGCGCCAAGCTCCTGGAAGTTAATCGGCAACCCGATTTCCTTGAGGAAGCGGCGGAAGCAGCGGATGCCCTCCTTGGCGGTGGCTTCGGGGTTTTCGAAGTTCATCGCACAGCCGAAAACGCGCGTCGCCATCTGGGCAAAGCGCATGGGATTGTGGGGCATGACGAACTCCATCCACGCAGGCATCACGACCGCCAGACCGGCGCCGTGGGCCACGTCGTACAGGCCGGAGAGCTCGTGCTCCAGGTTGTGGCTGTTCCAGTCCTGGCTGCGGCCAACGCCCACGATGTTGGTGTGCGCCACGGTGCCCGCCCACATGATGTTCGCGCGGGCCTCGTAATTGTTGGGATCAGCGATGACACGGGGCGTTTCCTTGACCATGGTGGTCAGGACAGCCTCGCACAGGCGGTCGGTGATCTCCACCTCGGGGGTGTTGGTAAAGTAACGCTCAAAGACATGGGCCATGATGTCGCAGGCGCCGCAGGCCGTCTGGAAAGCCGGCAGGGTCTGAGTCAGCTCCGGGTTCATGATGGAGAAACGGGGACGCAGCGCGTTGCTGCCCGCGCCGCGCTTGAGGCCGGTGGCTTCCTGGGTGACGACGGTGTCTCCGCTGCCCTCGCTGCCAGCCGCAGCAATGGTCAGCACGGTGCCCACAGGCAGCGCCTTTTCCACCGCAGCCTTGCCGCAGTAGAAATCCCAGAAGTCGCCCTCATACACAACACCTGCAGCGATGGCCTTGGCAGAATCGATAACCGAGCCGCCGCCCACGCACAGGATGAAGTCAACGCCTTCCTTGCGGCACAGGTCGATGCCCTCGTACACCAGCGTGTCGCGGGGATTGGGCTTCACACCGCCCAGCGTCACATAGGGCACATTCGCCGCCTCCAGGGAGGCCGTCACACGGCCCAGCAGGCCGCTCTTGACCGCGCTGCCGCCGCCGAAGTGCACCAGCACCTTCGTGCCGCCCCACTTCTTCACCAGCTGGCCGGCTTCATTCTCGCGGCCCTTGCCAAACACAAATTCCGTGGGGCTGTAGAAATTGAAATTATCCATACTAATTCTCCTTTATCCGTTGATGCCTTGCGGCAGTTTGTCGAGCGTGATGGCCCAAGGGTGATGATAGAGCCGGTTCAGGGCGTCAAAACTGTTGTGCTCCTCGTTCAGGCAGAAGCCGTGGCTCCAGGTCATGTACCACAGCCAGGGCGTGCCGGTGCGAGCCAGGTCATCACCATCCGGGATAACGCCGGTTTCAGCGATCGCGCAGCCCTTGTCCGCCGTAGTGATGGCCTTCAGCCCCTCCCAACGGTCGCGGAAGGCGCTGTGATCGTGGGGCGCGGGATAAAAATCGCGGCTGATGATGTCGCAGTATTCATCCCCCACATAGCCCTCCGGCGTGGGGTTGTTCCACACCCAGATCAGGTTGTGCAGATGATGGTGCTCCGTGTAGTAGCGGAACATGAACCGGAACAGCTCGCGGGCGGTGTCCAGACCATGCGCGCCCCACCAGAACCACTTGCCGTCGCACTCATGGAAAGGCCTCCACAGGATCGCTACGTTCGCTTCACAGAAGGGACGCAGCAGCTCCGCCATGTGATCCAGGTCATGCAGGAAAGCCGCGTTCTCCGGTGTACCGTCGTTCAGCGCCTGACGCGCGTCGAAGTCGGTGTTCACGGTGTAAAAGGCCTTGTCGCGGCCGCCCAGGGGAGAGAACCAGTGCCAGGTGAAGGTGATGATTCCGCCTTCCCGCGCCCACTCCCAGGCGCGTTCAAGGGTGCCGCGGTTCTCCAGGACCTCCTTGATGCACGCTTCGTCCGCCGTGTCCAAATTGATATTGGGCGAATATCCCAGCAATTCAAAACCCAGCAGCGCAGGACGCTTGCCGGTCACCTTCTCGATATGGTGCAGCTCCTCCTGGGCCATGGACTGCGTATGCTGGCCAGTCAGGATGGCCTTGCCCTCAATGGATGCAAGGTAATTCAGCAAATTGCGCACGCAGGGCAGTGCATGAGGATCGCAGGGTGTCGTCAGCATAGGCGCCTCCTGTAAAACGATCATATTGCCTACATTATATATGAATAACACCCGCAATGCAAGACAGAAAATCCCCTGCTGCGAATTTTGCAGCAGGGGCAATGTGTTTTACTCGAAGGTCACGCCAGCGGTGAGGTAGGTCACGTCGTCCTTGCCGACGGTGATCATACCGCCCTCGGTCTGGCCGTCCTTGACCGTGCCGTCCTCCAGCTCGATGATGCACTTGCCGGGCACGACATTGGTGATGAAGGGCACATGCTCCGCCAGCACAGCGAACTCGCCCTCCACACCGCGGACGATCAGGGACACCACCTGACCGGAAAAGAGCTTTCCGTCCGGCGAAGAAATGTTCAGCAGGAAGGTCTTCATCCCTGCACCTTCTTTGCCTTGGCGATCACGTCATCAATGGTGCCGGCGAAGAGGAACGCAGACTCGGGCAGATCATCATGCTTGCCCTCGATGATCTCCGCAAAACCGCGGATGGTCTCGCTGATCGGCACATACGCGCCGGGCACGCCGGTGAACTTCTCGGACACGTCGAAGGGCTGGGACAGGAAGCGCTGGATCTTACGGGCACGGCCCACCAGCAGCTTGTCCTCATCAGACAGCTCGTCCATACCCATGATGGCGATGATGTCCATCAGCTCGGTGTAACGCTGCAGAATGCGCTGCACCTCGCGGGCCACGCGGTAGTGCTCCTCACCCAAGATATCGGGAGAGAGGATACGGGAGGTGGACTCCAGCGGATCAACCGCGGGATAAATACCCATGGAGGCGATGGAACGGCTGAGAACCGTGGTGGCGTCCAGGTGGGAGAAGGTCGTGGCGGGAGCGGGGTCAGTCAGGTCGTCCGCAGGGACGTACACGGCCTGCACGGACGTGATGGAGCCCTTGCGGGTAGAGGTGATGCGCTCCTGCAGGGTACCCATTTCGGTGGCCAGGGTGGGCTGGTAGCCAACAGCGGAGGGCATACGGCCCAGCAGCGCGGACACCTCGGAGCCAGCCTGGGTGAAACGGAAGATGTTGTCGATGAACAGCAGCACGTCCTGGTTTTCCTGATCGCGGAAGTACTCAGCGACGGTCAGGCCAGCCAGGCCCACGCGCATACGGGCTCCCGGAGGCTCGTTCATCTGGCCGTAGACCAGCGCGGTGTTCTTGATAACACCGGATTCCTTCATCTCGTTGTACAGATCGTTGCCCTCGCGGGTACGCTCGCCAACGCCGGTGAAGACAGACAGGCCGTTGTGCTGCTTGGCGATGTTGTTGATCAGCTCCATGATCAGAACCGTCTTGCCTACGCCAGCGCCGCCGAACAGGCCGATCTTGCCGCCCTTGGAGTAGGGGCAGATCAGGTCGATGACCTTGATGCCGGTCTCCAGGATCTCGGTGGAAGTGGCCAGCTCATCATAGGCAGGGGCAGGACGATGGATGTCCCAGCGCTCGCCCTCAACGGGTTCGCCGTTGTCCACCACGTCACCCAGGACGTTGAAGATGCGGCCCAGAGTCTGGCGGCCGACGGGCACGGAAATGGCCGCGCCGGTATCCGTCACGACGGAATCACGCTGGAGTCCGTCGGTAGAGGCCATGGCGATGCAGCGGGCGGTGTTGTCGCCGATATGCTGCGCGACCTCAACGGTCAGCTTGCGCTCGCCGATCATGACCGTCAACGCCTGATGGATGGGCGGAAGACCGCCCTTTTCGAAACGGACGTCAACAACAGGTCCCATGACCTGTGCGACAATGCCCGTGTTGGTAGTTGCCAAAGGTATAACCCCCTTCTGTTCGTAGGGTAATCATCGAATGCGGAATCAGCTGCCTGCGCCGGCAACGATCTCCGTGATTTCCTGGGTGATGGCGCCCTGACGCGCGCGGTTGTACTGCAGCTGCAGGTCGTCGATCATCGCGCGGGCGTTCTTGCCGGCGGAATCCATGGCCATGCGGCGGGCAGTGACCTCGCTGGCGAAAGACTCGCGGATACAGGCCATCAGGATGCCCGCGACGTAATCCGGCACGGTGGCGTTGAGGATGGTCTCCTCATCCGGCTCGAAGATGGCGGAGATGGGTTCCACGCTCTCGGGCTTGACAAGGGGCAGAACCCACTTGACCTCAGCCTCCTGGCTCATCATGGACACATAGCGGGTGTACACGATGCCCAGGCGGTCATATTCGCCGTCCACGAACTCTTTGCAGAGCTTGCGTGCCAGCGCCGTGGCCTCCGCGCCCGTGTACTTCTCAGAGGAATGGAACTCCCCCTTGTAGCGGTCACAGGCGCGCTTGCCGATGGGGATGATCTCGTCGTACTGCATCGTCGCCACGAGGCGGAAGATGTTGGCATTGTAGCCGCCCGCCAGGCCGCGGTCACCCGCGATGACGATCAGCTTCGTGCGCTCGCCCGCCGCGCGCATGTAGGGACTGCGCTGGCACTCGTTTACTGAAGCCAGCACGCCGACCACGCGGTCAAAGGCAGCAACGTATTGTTTGCCAGCCTGCATTGCCTGATTGGCACGGCGCATCTTGGAGGACGCGACCAGGCCCATGGCGCTGGTGGTATGCAGCGTAGAATCAACGGAGCGAATGCGGTTTTTCAGGGCTTTGGTGTTGGCTCCCATGCCCGTCACCTCCGCATGGACGCAAGCGCCGCTTCCAGTTCTTTCACATCGTCATCAGACCACTGGCCCTGCTCCATGCGGGTCAGCAGATCGACATTTTCAGCCTCGAGCTTCTCGTACAGGCGATCCTCCCACGCCGCCACGTCCTTGACCTCAACGTCGTTGAGATAGCCATGGATAACAGCGTAAACGATGGCGACCTGACAGCCCACGCGGATGGGGGCGTTCTTGCCCTGCTTGAGAACTTCCACGATGCGGGCGCCCAGGGCCAGACGGGCCTTGGTGTCAGCATCCAGGTCGGAACCGAACTGGGCGAAGGACTTCAGCTCCAGGTACTGCGCGTAGAGCAGCTTCAATTCGCCGGCAACCTTCTTCATGGCCTTCAGCTGGGCCGCGCCGCCCACTCGGCTGACGGAGATGCCCGGGTTAATAGCAGGCATGATGCCGGAGTGGAAGAGCTCGGTCTCCAGGAAGATCTGGCCGTCGGTGATGGAGATGACGTTGGTGGGGATGTAGGCGGAAACGTCGCCCGCCTGGGTCTCGATGATGGGCAGTGCTGTGATGGAACCGCCGCCGAAGTCCTTATGGACGCAGGCAGCACGCTCCAGCAGGCGGGAGTGCAGATAGAACACGTCGCCCGGGAAAGCCTCGCGGCCCGGAGGACGGCGGATCAGCAGAGACAGGGCGCGGTAGGCCACGGCGTGCTTGGACAGATCGTCGTACACGATCAGCACGTCCTTGCCCTGGGCGCGGAAGTACTCCGCCATCGCGCAGCCGGAGTAGGGCGCGATGTACTGCAGGGGGGCCGCTTCTGCCGCGGAGGCAGACACGATGATGGTGTAGGGCATCGCGCCGGCGCGCTCCAGCTCGTTGGCGATCTGCACAACGGAGGTGCGCTTCTGGCCGATGGCGACGTACACGCACAGCACGTCCTTGCCCTTCTGGTTGATGATGGTGTCGATCGCGATGGCGGTCTTACCGGTCTGGCGGTCGCCAATGATCAGCTCGCGCTGGCCGCGGCCGATGGGGATCATCGCGTCGATGGCCTTGATACCGGTCTGCAGCGGCACATGAACGCTCTGACGCTCGATGATGCCGGGAGCCTCGGATTCGATGGGGCGGGTTTCGGTGGTGATGATATCGCCCTTGCCGTCGATGGGCTCACCCAGGGCGTTCACCACGCGGCCCAGCAGGTTCTCGCCCACCGGGACGGACAGGGCCTTGCCCGTGCGGTACACGGTAGAGCCCTCGCGGATGGAATCCCTGTCGCTCAGCACGGCAACGGAGACGGTATCCTCTTCCAGGTTCTGAGCCATGCCGTAGCTGCCGTCCTCAAAGCGCAGCAGCTCATTGGCCATGCAGGAGCGGAGTCCGTACACGCGGGCAATACCGTCGCCGACGGTGATGACCGTGCCGGTCTCGTTCATCTCGATGCGGGACTTGTAATTCCGGATCTGCTCCTTCAGGATGCTCGAAATCTCTTCAGGTCTGTTGCTCATTTTGTCATCACTTCCTTGATTTCTTGCAGCTTGTGCTTCAGGCTGCCGTCAATGACCTTGCCGTCCACCTGAACGACCAGGCCGCCCAGGAGCGAAGGATCCACCGCACATTCCAGATGGATCGTCCGCTGGAACTTGCGGCTCAGCTTTGCAGTCAGCTCCGCCTTTTCGCCCTTGGTCAGCTCCACAGCGCTGGTCACGTAGGCGGTGGACAGGCGGCCGTGCTCATCATGCAGGGCAGTGTAGGCTTCCACGCAGTCGTTCAGCTCACGGATGTACCCGTGCTGCACCAGGATGCCCACAAAGCTCATCACATGCTCCGGCTGGACGTCGCCAAAGGCCTTCTCCAGCACAGCGCAGCGCTCATCAACGGGGATGGAGGGGGACGCCAGCAAATCCAGCGCGCCCTCGGTGCCGTACAGGCCGTCACGCATCTCCTTGAGCGTCGTCAGCGTTTCAAATACAGTGTTCGTCTCCAGCGCCAGGGAGAACAGCGCGTCGGCGTAAGACTTGCTCGTATCGGTCATCAGTCTTCACCCACGCCCTTCAGGAACTCGTCGATCATAATGCGGTGATCGGCGGCGGACATCTCGCGACCCAGCAGCTTTTCGGTCATGGCAGCGGACACGTCGGTGATATCCTGGCGGATGGCTTCCATGGCCTTCTTCTTCTCCATGGAGGCCTCCAGTTCGCCCTGGCGGACGATCTCGTCAGCCTTCTGATGAGCGTCAGCCACGATCTTCTCGCCCCTGCGGTTGGCCAGGACGGTGGCGTCGTGGATGATCTCATCAGCGGTGGTGTGGGCGGTGGCCAGCTTGGCAGCGTACTCCTCGCGGGCCGCGTTTGCGCTGGTGCGAGCCTCCTCCGCCTCGGCATATTCCTTGGCGATGGCCGCCTTACGATTCTCCAGCACAGCCTTCACGGGCTTATACAGGAACTTCTTCAAACCCAGGTACAGAATGGTCAGATTCGCCAGCGAAATGAGCACCTGCCACAGGTTGAAGGATACGATTTGCAGATTACCCATTCTGTCACCTGCTTTACTTGATGGCGTTGACCAGGGTATTCACCAGCATGCCAGGGGCAACGAAGATCAGCAGGATGGCGATAACCAGGGCGTAAATACCGGTGGTCTCGGAAATAGCACAGCCCATGATCATGGTAGAGGTGACAGCGCCCTTGGCTTCGGGCTGACGGCCGATGGCCTCACAAGCGTTCGCAACAGCGTGACCTTCGCCGACGCCGGGGCCGATAGCGCCAATGCCCATGCAGATGCCAGCGCCCAGCGCGCAGCAGCCAAGAATGATACCAATAGCCAGTTCCAACATAGTAAGTTCCTCCGTTCAAAATGTTTTGTGTAGTGTGTGCCGCACTTGCGGCTGAGTTACGAAGTGCATCAGGCCACCTTGGCCTTCTTGGCTTCCCGCTTGGCCAGCCGCTCCGCGATGGCGTCCGCCGGATATGCGCCGGAAACGTTCAGCATGGTCAGCATGGCAAAGATGTAGGCCTGGATGCAGCCGCTGAACACGTCGAAGTAGACGCTCAGCACGGCAGGCAGACCGATCTGCAGGAAGGGGATCTCGCCCAGGATACCGGGCAGCCAGCCCAGCACCATGCGGGACAGGTTCTGCAGCGCCCAGGCGATCAGCGTCGCGATGACCGAACCGGACATGACGTTGCCGAAATGACGGAAGGTCATCGAGATGGGGGTCGCGACCTCGCCCAGGATGTTCATGGGCAGCATCACCGGGATCGGCTCCAGGAAGCCCTTGGCATAGTTGCCAAAGCCCGCCTTGAGCTTGTTCTTGGTGATCAGGCCGAACACCAGGATGGACCAGCCGGCGATGACGTTCACGTCCGAGGTGGGCGGGAACACGCCGATCAGGGACATCAGGCTTGAGCAGGCAGAGTACGCCAGGATGGCGCCGATAAAGGGCGCGTAGCTCTTGCGGAAGATCTCCTCCATGGAGGCTTCCACCAGGCCATCCAGCTTCTCGACCACCCATTCCGCCGCCATCTGCCGCCAGTCACGCTTGTCCTCATTGAGGCCATGGGTGAAGAACAGACAGGCGCCCAGGATGGTGATGAGGATCAGCCAGGCGTTGATCTGCGCCTCGGTGATGATCAGGTCCTGAATGGGCATGGGGATGGAAAAGAAGATGCGCGCACCAGCGATGGAAACGCCGCCGGTCAGATCCGGTTCATTCGTGAGGATCTTGATGACCATGGCCGCCACCAGGGGCAGCACCATCATCAGGATCAGCAGTATGTCCACGACGCGAAATCTTGTGTTTTTATCTTGCACAGGTATTTCACCTCCTTTTCTGCAAAGGTATGGGGTGAATGGATTACTTGTCTTTCATGGTCAGTCCGCGGATGGTCACGCCGATACGCGGGAAAAACTGGGGCACCAGCAGCGCCACTGTGTTGAAGCAAGGCAGCGCCGCGCCGATCATGCACAGCACCAGCATCAGCATCAGCCTTCCCTGCTGGGAAAGCTTCATGCGCTTCTTCGCCTCATCCGGCTCAAGGGTCAGGCATTTCTGCACCGTCAGGCCCATGAGGAAGAAGTTGCCCACCGCAATGGCCGCGCCATAAAGGCCGCCCAGCAGCACGGTGTAATCCCACTTGCCGATGATGAGGAACACCGCCTCCATCAGCGCCAGCAGGATCAGCACGACCAGCGCAATAAACCGGGTTTCCGCTTTGACCGTAGGGTCCACTTTTTTGAACAATGCGATACATACCTCCAGCCGACGCGAATAGGATGCCAAAAACGCCGACTTTCTACCTATTATAATACATCTTCGTCATTCATGCAAGTGCTTACATGGCCGTTTTTGTGAAATAGCAATAAATAATAATTTCACAATGTCAACAAAATGGTACGCCCTGCAACGAAAGCGTACCATTCATGTATGAAATTTGGATGATCACAGCGTGAATTCTTCACCGTAACCATAGTTTTCCACGACATAGTCCACGTCCTTGTCGCCGCGGCCGGACAGGGTGACGAGGATGGAGCCCTTTTTCATCTCCTTGGCCTTGCGCATCGCGAACGCCACCGCATGGCTGGATTCCAGCGCAGGGATGATGCCCTCGTACTTGGACAGCGCGAAGAATGCGCGGACAGCCTCTTCATCCGTCACGCCCTCATAGTTCACGCGGCCCAGGGAACGCAGATAAGCATGCTCGGGGCCGACAGAGGGGTAATCCAGGCCGGAGGCGATGGAATACACCGGGGCGGGATCGCCGTTCTCGTCCTTGAGCATGATGGAGTTGAAGCCATGCATGATGCCGGGGGTACCGAACTTCATGGAAGCGGCATGATCGCCCAGCTTTTCGCCCTTGCCCATGGGCTCGACGCCGTACAGCTCCACCGCGCTGTCCAGGAAGGGCACGAAGGTACCCAGGCTGTTGGAGCCGCCGCCCACGCAGGCGCAGACAACATCCGGCTCGTGACCCATCATTTCCTTGAACTGATCGCGCATCTCCTGGCCGACGACCATCTGGAAGTCACGGACCATCGTGGGGAAGGGATGGGGGCCCAGGCAGGAGCCGATGCAGTAGATGGCATCCTTGTACTCGCGGGCATAGGCCTCGAAGGCCGCGTCCACCGCTTCCTTCAGAGTCTTCAGGCCGTGGGTGACAGGCACGACATTGGTGCCCAGGATCTTCATACGGGTGACGTTGGGCGCCTGCTTGGCGATATCCACCTCGCCCATATAGATGTCGCACTCCAGGCCGAAGAAGGCAGCAGCCGTCGCCAGCGCAACGCCATGCTGGCCTGCGCCGGTTTCCGCAATGATCTTCTTCTTGCCCATGTACTTGGCCAGAAGCGCCTCGCCCATGCAGTGATTGAGCTTATGCGCGCCGGTATGGTTCAGGTCTTCACGCTTGAGGTAGATCTGTGCGCCGCCCAGCAGCCGGCTGAGGCGCTCGCAGTGATACACGGGCGTGGGACGGCCCTGGAATTCCTTGCGGATACGGCGCAGCTCGTTGACGAACTGGGCGCTTTCTGCAATGGTATGGTAGGCCTCGGTGATCTCCTTCATGGCTTCCTTGAGATCATCGCTCAAAAAGGCACCGCCATATTCGCCGAAGTAACCATTTTCGTCGGGATGATAACGCAGATAGGTGCGGTAATCCATAACGCATCCTCCTAAAAAGCGATATTTGTTTTATTATAGCACACAATTTGCGTTTTGGTTGTACATATCATGTACTAAATGCGGGAAATGTGGTTGACAAACCCCTTTGGGATGCCGTATCATGCAAAAGAATCCAACGACAGGAGATTTTCACATGATGCATGTGTTTTACGCCTTCTGCGGCGGAGCCTTCGGCGCGATGCTGGGCGGCTCGGCTGCATTTGCGCTGACGGGCGTTTTCTGCGCCATTTCGATGGCGGCGCTGATCGGCGGTGCAGACGCAGCGTTCCTGCATACCGCCGTCGCCTTTGGCCCGATGATGCTCCCCGCCGTTTCCTATGCTGCCGGCGCAACGTCGGCTCACTACGCCCGCTGGCGGGGCTATATCCCCTATGGCGAAGGCCGCAACACCGACCGCGCCCTGTGGACGCTGGGCAAGCCGGACGTCATCCTCTTCGGCGGATGCGTAGGCGCGCTGGGCTGGCTGCTCAACAGCCTGATGGGATGCATCGGCCTGGGCGCGATCATGGACACCAGCGCCGCGTATATATGGTTCATCACCCTGACGCTGAAGATCGTCCTTGACCGCGAGGCCTTCAGCAAAATGGATGAGGAATCCGCCCGGTTGGGGCGCTTCCATCGCCGCGCCCGTTCCTGGCAGCCCAATCTGACCCGCCCCTTCGATATGGTGCTCGGCGCAGGCGTGATCGCAGGCATCGCCGCCTGCTGCACCGCAGAAGTGCTTGCCTCCGGGAATGTGCTTTTCCGCCAATACGGCGTTTTCCTGCCCTTCACGGTCAGCTGTGTGGTGCTGGTGCTGGGCCAGGGAAAGACCAAGGTGCCCACCACCCACCACATCACCATCTGCGCATCCTACGCCATGGCGGCGGGCGGCAATATCGGCTGGGGCGTGCTGGCAGGCGTTGTGGTGCACATCGTGGGCGACTTTTTGGGGCGCGTGTTTCACGTTCATGGAGACGTGTACATTTGCCCGGCAGCGATGTCCATCGTGGTCGTCTCCCTGCTGACGAAGGGGCTCCTGCCCGTGATCGGCGCGTACAGCCTCACTTCCCTGCCCTGGATCCTTCTGGGCGCGATGGTCATCCTCTCCGCCTGGATGCAGCACCGGGAAAGCAAATCCGCCGCTGCCGATCCAGTCATATCCGCATAAAAAACGGCCCACCCTCTCCCGGGTGGGTCGATTTTATTCCGCAGCCTGTTCCTTGGGCTTGACGACCTTGCAGATCAAGAGCGAAATCTCAAACAGGATCAAGATCGGGATGGACAGCATGATCTGACTGACCACGTCCGGCGGAGTGAGGAACGCAGCGATCACCACCACCGCGAGGATCACAAATTTGCGCTTGCTCGCCAGCATGGCATAGTTGGTCAGCCCCATCTTGGTGGTGACGTACAGCGCCACAGGCAGCTCAAAGGCCAGACCAAAGGGCAGCACAAAGCCAAACAGGAAGCTGACGTACTTGTCAATGGCCAGCATGGGCGTTGCCAATTCCTCACCGGCGACCAGGAAAAAGTCCACCGCCAGGAAGTACACAGCCGCATAGCAGAACATGACGCCCAGCAAAAAGAGGAACACCGTCGCCGCCAAGGTCAGCCGGAAGGCCTTCTTCTCATGCTCATAGAGCGCGGGCTTTACAAAGCTCCAGATCTGCCAGAACACATAGGGGCTGGCGATCACGACGCCCGCAATGAAGGCGACCTTCAGCTTCGTCATCAGTGCGGCGGACATTTCGGTATAGATCACCGTGATGCCGCGTTCCACAATGGGCCCGGTAATAAAGCCCATCAGCGCGTCAATGGCAACATAGAACACCACCAAAAAGGCAATGCCAATGGCAGCCGCGCTCCGCAGCAAAATCTTTCGCAGCGCGACCAGGTGCTCCCCCAGCGGCTGCTTATTCTGTTCCTGAGCCAAGGGGAACCCTCCTTTTCAGGCTTATTCCGCCTTCTGCTCGTCCTCAGCCGCTGCCTTGGGCTCGTCGTCGGACTTGATCTCCTTCTTGAAATCACGGATGCTCTGGCCCAGGGCCTTGCCCACGCCAGCCAGCTTGTTGCCGCCGAACAGCACCAGCACCACAACCAGAATCAGAACGATCTCCAATGCACCCAGACGCATATCAACATACCTCCTGCAAATTATGCTTCAATATCCTTTTTGAGCTCCCTGGACACGTTGTCCACATCCGCGCGGACGCCTTCCATCGTGGCGCGCAGCTCGTCTGCAGACATCTGGATATCCTGCCGGATATCCGCATCCTTCACGGTGGACTTGACGTCATCCGTCACGTCCTTGAACTCCTTGGCGAACTCATCCCAGCCGGTCTCCTGCTTGATCTGGCGGATCAGCTTCTTGATGCTCTTGATCTGCCGCGCGATCCACCGGGCGACCTTGGGGAGATCCTTCGGGCCGACGACCAGGAATGCCACTGCCAGCACCAGAACGACCTCCAGCATGCCCAGGTTGAACATTCCCTTCGCCTCCCCTCCGGCCTTTCGCCGTATTTGCTACGAAATATTATACCGCACAAACCGCCAAAAGTAAAGGCATTTCCGCGTTCATCGTCTCAACGTTCAAAATCCTCTGTTTTGTAGGATATTTATCAAATTAGGCTTGCCTAAATTGTTTTTTTGATGTATAATATCTGTAACCGTGCAAGAAGCACGATGAGAATCCGAATAGGAGGAAATTGAAAATGAGCAATCTGAATCGCCGCGACTTCCTGAAGCTGGCTGGCAAGGTGTCCCTGGGCGCCGCCGCCGTCGCTGCCATCCCCGCCGCTGCTTCTGCTGAGGCTGAGATCGCCGCTCCCGCCTTCCCCTGGACCTGGCCGGGCCTGGACGTGAAGGAAGTGCAGGATAAGGTCTACGCCAACTTCTTCGCCAAGGGCGGCTGCTGCGCTGGCGTTGCCTCCGGCATCCTGGACCTGCTGGCTGAAAAGTACGGCTACCCCTACAACCAGATCGATGGCCGCATGTTCGCCCATGGCGGCGGTGGCTACGGCCGTCGCAACCTGTGCGGCTCCCTGGGCGGCGCCTTCGCCGTGCTGAACCTGTTCGCCACCGGCGCTGACATGTCCGGCATCCGCACCAAGATCTACGAGTGGTACGAGAGCACCAACCTGCCCATCTACCAGCCCGCTGACAAGCCCGAGCACACCGTCCATACCGTTGCCGGCTCCGAGCTGTGCAAGGACTCCGTGGGTAACTGGATGGCCGCTTCCGGCTTCGAGTTTGGCTCTCCCGAGCGCGGCGTCCGCTGTGCTTCTCTGTCCGCTGACGTGGCTGGCCAGCTGGTCCAGCACCTGAACGTCCTGTACGGCTTTGCCGCCGCTCCCTCCGTTGAGGCTGAGGAAGCTCCCGAGCTGGCCGCCAACGAGTACATCGGCGTGGGCAAGGGCTTCCACGGCGACGTCAAGGTCAAGGTGACCATGGACGGCGACAAGATCGCCAAGATCGAAGTGCTGGAGCACGGCGACACTCCCGGCATCTGCGACATGGCCTTCAACACCCTGCCCGACGCGATCATCGCTGCCAACGGCACCGCTGGTGTTGACGTTGTTGCCAACGCGACCTACTCTTCTCAGGGTCTGATCGAGGCTGTGAACAACGCCCTGGCTCAGGTGAAGTAATCTTTGCTTCCATCGCTCCCCTGCTCCGGCAGGGGAGTTTTTCTGTGCCTGGTATACAAAGGAGCCGCACTCCCCCACCGGGAATGCGGCCCCTTTTTTGTTGTCATCAGCCGAGGTACTTCTTCAGCGTCGCACGGACTGCGCCGGGGCCGGCGAGCATCTCGCTCAGGTAACCCTCGATCTTCTCCGCCAGACCGGCTTCCTTCAGGTCCACCGCGAAGATCAGCGCATTGCGCAGGATACCATCCAGCTTACCCTTGCAGGATTCCGGCTTGCCCAGCTCCACGCCGGCCAGTTCCGCCTGCAGCGCGGGCAGCATCGGGTCGGAGGATACGGGCATGGTATTGCCCTCGTCGTCCACCGCCAGCAGGTAGCGCAGCCAACCGGCAATCGCCAGCGGGATGGCGGTCAGCGAGGTCACGTCCTTCTCCGGATCAGCGATGTAGGACTTGATGGTCTCGCCAAAGCGGATCGGCACCTTCAGGGAAGTGTCGGTGGCGATACGCTGGGGCATGTCGGGGATGAAGGGGTTGGGCAGGCGCTGCTCCACCACCTCGTCAATGAATGCCCTGGGATCGATGATCTTGGGATCAACCACCACCGGCAGACCCTCGACATAGCCAATGGTCTTGACCAGCTTGACCAGCTGCTCATCCTGCATTTCGGCCGCGATAGAGGTGTAGCCCAGCAGGCAGCCGTACACCGCCAGCGCAGTGTGCAGGGGGTTGGGGCAGGTGGTGACCTTCATGCGCTCGGTCATGTTGCCGGTGTCGCGGTCAGTGAGGTACACGCCGGCCTTCTCCAGCGCAGGACGGCCATTGGGGAAGCGATCCTCCACCACCAGGTACTGGGGAGCCTCCGCGTTGACGAAGGGCGCGATGTAGGTGTTGCGGGTGGTGACGACGGGCGCCATGTCCTCCACGCCCAGCTCCGCCAGCTGGTCACGGATGACGTCGGCGGGACGGGGGGTGATCTTGTCGATCATGCTCCAGGGGAAGGAGACATTCGTCTCTTCCTTCACCCACGCGGCGAAGGCGGCAGGCACATGGCCGTTGACGACCCAGCCGTCCACGATGGCAGTGACGGATTCCTTCAGCTTTGCGCCGTTGTGGCTGCAGTTGTCCATGGACACCATGGCAATGGGCTGTGCGCCGGCCTGATAGCGGGCATACAGCATCGCTGCGACGACAGCCATGGCGTGGCGGGCCTTGTCGGGGCCGTTCGCGATGTCCTCGGTGACGACGGGCATCACTTCGCCCTTGACGTTGGTGAGGGCATAGCCCTTCTCGGTGATGGTGAAGGACGCCATCTGCAGCGCAGGATTTGTAAAGCAGGCCTTCAGCGCCGCCCACTCCCCTGCGTCGGAGGAATCCGCACGGATGCCCTTGGCGATGGACGCGATGACTTCCTTGTCGGTGGAGCCGTCGGGCTTGAGGGTGACCATCAGCGTCATGGAGTCAAAGGGATCGTAGATCTTGTTGATGATGTCATAGTCGAAGGTTTCCGCCGCGACGATGCCGCTGGCAGCGAGGCCCTCGTTCAGCAGGCGCTGCTGCAGCACGGCGATGAATCCGCGGAAGATATTGCCCGCGCCGAAATGCACCCACACGGGAGCCTTTTCGGTTTCAGCACACATGGATTTCCAGTCAAACTTGGGCAGCGCAATGCCGGCAGCGGCAAAGGCGGCCTTGTCCTGAATGCCCTGGTAAGTCAGCTTCATATGATCTCCTCCTGTATAAAAAGTGGCCAGTGGCCGTGAGGTTGTACTCACTATACCACTGACCACGATATTAGTCAATTATTACTTCTGACCGTAAATTTTGCAGAGCGCTTCCCAGATGCCGTTGATGTAGGTGGCGCCCAGGGCACGATCGTACAGGCCATAGCCGGGCCGGCCTTCCTCGTCCCAGATCATGCGGCCATGGTCGGGGCGGATGTAGGTGTCGGGGCAGGTGTCGTAGATCGCCTTCATGATCTCGAACATGTCCAGATCGCCGGTGGAGGACAGGTGAGCCGCCTCACGGAAGTGACGGTAGCCCAGGTACTTCACGTTGCGCACGTGCATCGCGCCAATGCGGTCCATCTCGCCGAAGTGACGGATGATGGCGGGAATGTCGTTCTCGGGGTTGGAGCCCAGAGAGCCGGTGCACAGGCACAGGGTGTTGGCGGGGCTGTTGTACAGGTTGACGATCTTGTCGTAGTCCTCCTGGCTGTGGGCGATGCGGGGCAGGCCAAAGATGGGCCAGGCGGGATCGTCGGGATGGCAGGCCAGCTTCACGCCGACTTCCTCACACACGGGGCACACGCGCTCCAGGAAGTACTTGTAGTTCTCGCGCAGCATGTCGGGGGTGATGCCCTCGTACTGCTTCAGCGTGGTCTCCAGCAGAGCCAGACGCTCGGGCTCCCAGCCGGGCAGGGTGAAGCCCTTGGAGTCCTCGGCGGTACGGCGGACGATCTCCATGGGGCCCATTTCGCCCAGATCTTCCTCGTTGAAGTACAGGGAGTTGGAGCCATCCTCGGGGATTTCGCGGGCCAGGTCGGTACGCAGCCAGTCGAAGATGGGCATGAAGTTGTACACGATGACCTTCACGCCATACTTGGCCAGGGTACGGACGGTGGAGCAGTAATTCTTGATATACTCGTCACGGGTGGGCAGGCCCATCTTGATGTCCTCATGGACGTTGACGGACTCGATCACTTCCAGTTCCAGACCGCAGGAGTGGACGTAATCCACCAGCTCCTTGACTTCCTCTTCGGGCCAGTCAACACCGGCGGGCTTGTCCAGCAGGCCCATCAGGCCAGACATACCGGGAATCTGCTTGACGTACTTGAGCTGAATGGGGTCGATCTCCTTGCCATACCAGCGGAAGGTCATCTTCATATGCGTTCTCTCCTTATTACGGGGCTGCCGGGACGCAGCCTCCATCGTTGTGCCATGCGGAGCCGCCTTTTGGGCACACGCTCACATTGTCTATATTATACCATGCGCCGGTGCGGATTGTAAACCACCCGCAGCGCCAAAAGAATGGCAATCCACGGCGCATGTGTGTCGCGAATGGATTTTTTCCGCCCATCCATGACAGCACCATGCTTCCCTGCCCACAAAAAACGCACAGCACTGCATGAGGACTGTGCGCATTGCGGCAAAATAAAAGACCGTACGCTCAGAATGGGCAGCCCCGCAGCACATCCGTCGAATGCTTAATGCTGCTACCTTCCGGTCCTGACATGGTTCACACAGAAGAATCGCACGGGACCCAATCGTCATTGCAATACGGCTTTGATATTATAGCAGACCTGCCACAAAAAAGCAAGGGGTATCCCCTACTTTGCGGCAAAAGTTTTCTCCGCTGAAAAAACGGCATGGCCGGATCGCTCCATACCATGCCGATATGTTTCATGATTCAGCTCAGCTGCGCTTCTTCATCCACACGGGCACGCCGCGGCTGTCCTGCTGAGGCTGCTGCACGGGCTGCTGGGGAGCCATGGGGCCAGTGCTGCCGCCCATCATGGGCTGCTGGGGCTGGGCCTGGAAAGCAGGCTGGAAGGGCTGCTGCTGGGCAAACACAGGCTGACCGCCATAGGGATTGGTGGTCTGGGGCACCTGCTGCACAGGCTGCTGGGGCTGGAAGACGGGAGCCTGCTGGGGCGCAGCGGGAGCGGGCACGCCCATGGAAGGACGGCTGAAGTCCATCGCGGGCTGGTTGAAGGCAGGAGCCTCCGGGGCCGCGAAGTCCGCAGTGCCGGCATACGCGCCAAAGGAGCCGGTGTAGGTGGAGCCATACAGGCGCTCACGCTCGATGTCACGGGCCTTCTTCACCGGATCACGAGGCGGGAAGGGAGTCTTCTCGAAGCCAGTGGCGATAACGGTGATGCGCACCTGGTCGCCCATGGTCTCGTCAATGCCGGCGCCGAAGATGATGTTGGCATCAGGATCAGCAGCCTCCATGATCAGGTTGGCAGCCTCGTTGATCTCGATGATGGAGATGTCGGAGCCGCCGGTGATGTTGATCAGTACAGCGCGGGCGCCGTCGATGGTAGTCTCCAGCATAGGGCTGGAAATGGCGTTCTTGGCAGCCTGCACCATCTTGTTCTCGCCGTCGCCGTAGCCGATGCCCATGTGGGCCATGCCGCCGGACTCCATGACGGTCTTCACGTCGGCGAAGTCCAGGTTGATCAGCGCGGGCAGGGCGATCAGGTCGGAAATGCCCTGGATGCCCTGACGCAGCACGTCGTCAGCGATGCCGAAGGCTTCCACCATGCTGGTGCCCTTGGACACGACCTGCAGCAGGCGGTCGTTGGGGATCACAACCAGGGTGTCCACGCGCTGCTTGAGGTCGTTGATGCCGGCCTCGGCGTTGCGCATGCGCTGCTTGCCTTCAAAGGAGAAGGGCTTGGTCACCACCGCGATGGTCAGCGCGCCCTGCTCACGGGCGATCTCCGCCACGACAGGAGCACAGCCGGTGCCGGTGCCGCCGCCCATACCGGCGGTGACGAACACCAGGTCAGCGCCCTTCAGGGCAGAGGCGATCTCCTCGCGGGATTCCTCAGCGCTGCGGCGGCCCACCTCAGGCACAGCACCTGCGCCCAGGCCCTTGGTCACCTTGTCGCCGATCTGGATCTTCACATGGGCACCGGACATGGTCAGCGCCTGCATGTCGGTATTCACAGCGATAAACTCCACGCCGCGCAGGCCAGCCTGCACCATGCGGTTGACGGCATTGCCGCCGCCGCCGCCGCAGCCCACGACCTTGATGGAGGCGTAGTTGTTGGTCATCTGATCATTCTGGAACTCAATCACGTTTGCATCCCCCTATATTATCAGTGGTTGTATGCTATGTTCAAGGAGCGCTTAGCCGCCCACAAGGGACTTGAAGAACTCGCCGAGCTTGCCGGCCACGCCGCTGGCGGGCTGACGCTGCTGCTCCATGGTGTCGATGATCAGGTCCATCAGGCCCATGGTGGAGGAGTAGATGGGGCTGGACATCTTGACGGTGCGCTTGGGCGTATCGCGGACGGGACGGCCCAGCTTGGAGCTCAGGTAGTCCTTGCCGCCGCGGTTGAACGCGACGCCGCCGCCGGTCAGGTACACATTGGACCAGTTGCCCAGCTTCACGCCAGACTCTTCCAGCGCCTTCTTGATCTCCGCCGCGATCTCGTCCACACGGGCGGTGATGATGGGAGCCACCTCATCGCGGGTGAAGGAACGGGCGGGCTGCTCGTTCATCGCGGGGATCTCGTAGGTCTCGGGCGTGGCGGACATGGAGTACACGAAGGGCTGCTTGATCTTCTCCTCAGCGTTCTTGAAGGAGATATCCAGCTGCTCGGACAGGTCAGCCGCGATGTGGCCGCCGCCGATGTCGATGCACTTGTGGAAGATCAGCGCGTCGCCTTCCACCGCCATGACCTCGGTGTTCAGGTAGCCGATATCGATCAGCACCGCCGTACGGTCACGGTCCTCCTCGGGCAGATAGAGCATTGCCTCGCCCGCGGGGGTGGAGAAGAAGTGCTTGGGCTTGATGTCCATGTTGCGCAGGCGGGTGGTCACGTCATCCAGGAAGAAGCGGTTGCCGATGACGAAGGAGATCAGCGCCGTCAGCTCGCGGCCCTTGAGGCCCACGGGTTCGAGGGTCTTCTTGCCGTCGTCCACGCGGAACCAGGCGGGGCTGGAGTTGATGATCTCGCCAGGCAGCGTCTCCAGGCCCAGATTCTCCGTGGCCTTCTTGAACACCGCGCGCACGTCGTTGGCCGTGACATGGGGATCAGCGCCGGTCAGGGACACGCGGGCCTCGGTGACATACACCTTGGTGAAGGCGCCGGGCACGCCGATATTGACCTCGCGGATCTTGTGATGGCTCTGCTGCTCGGCCTGGGAAATGGCCTCGCGGATGCAGTCGTCGATCTCGGCGGGGTTGTTCCAGCCATCCTCCAGGAAGCCATTGTAGGTCACGATGCCAGCGCCGACGATGTCGCAGCGCTGGGCGCCGCTGTTCTCGGCAACCAGGGTCACGATCTTGCTCGTACCGAAATCGAGGCTCGTTACCGTGGTCTTCATATTGATCAATCCCCCTGTTTTCCGGCTTCCTGTGCGCCCCCGCATATGCGCTGGGATGATTCGGGAAACCATTTCTGATGCGGAACGGATCCGCCGTGTAGTTCAAAGGCTTGTCCCCACAGCCAGAATGGTATGGGAAGCCACTATCCATTTAACCACTTTACATTATATACGTTTTCCCGCCAGATTGCAAGCATTTTCCTGCATTTGCGGGGATTTGTGTGCATTTTGTTACAGTTTTTTTGCCTCTTGGTGGAAAATCTCGCCTCATCAGGGCGAATAGGTGGGTCTGCCGGGGTCTGTCACATCGATCGTTCCGGAGGTATAGCCCATTTGCAGCACCTTGTCGCGGGTGATCATGAAGGCGCGGAGCTTCTCATGGATGCTCTCCTCGCTGCCCAGGCGGACGTAGAAGCGCTGGTTTTCCCCGCCGCGGGTGGTCAGGTATATGCTGTCCATCGAGGACATATCCAATTCAGCAATGAGATCGATCCCCTTCATGGCCTTGAGCTCCACGAGGATCTGGGTGAAGGTCTGCAGCTGCGTGGCGGAGGTCAGCGCGATCTGCTGCCCCAGCGCACAGCGGCGCACGTTCAGGCCGATGACCTTCACCAGCTTGCTGTAATCCCCGCCATCAAAGAGGGATTCCTCCAGCACAAAACCGCGGTTGTCCAGCACCACCACCATGCCATTGTGGTTGATGTACACCGCCGGCACCCGCTCCTTGACGTGGATGGTGACCGAATCCCACTGGACGTCCACCAGCGTGCAGCGCAGATAGCGATTTCCCTCCACCTTACGCATGACGGCTTCGTCGTCAATGGTCATCGAATTCTGACCAACCTGCAGTCCCGACAGGCGGATGATCTCCTGCTCGCTGATGCTGGTGTTGCCCGTCACGTGGATGGCGCGCACCTGGAACAGCGCGCTGTACAGGATCACGGCGGCCACCACCACGATGGCGAAAATCACCAGGAACCGCTTCACCACGCCGGAGCCGAGGAACTTCCGCAGCTTTTGCAGCTTTGTGTCGTTGTCGTAGAACAGCAGATGATCGGTGTCCATCACATCGGGATGGTTCCAGTAATTCGCATCCTTGGGAATATCGCGGCCCGCCTGAGGGGCGTCCACCACCCGGTTCCAGAAGGGCTCGTCCCGACTGTACAGATGCTCCGAGCGGTCATCCCGCAATTCCGGAGCCTGCTCCGGCTCCTCGAAGGGGGAATCAGGCATATTGTTCTTCACCGGCGGCTGATTGCCGGTGTTCCATCCGCGTCCGTCCATGGGGTCACTCCCTTCCGCCGCGCCGCCGGAGGGTTCCCTCCGGCCCGCAGCTTTTCTCTTATGCTGTGGTATGTATGCGCGTCACATCTGCGCCAAGACGGCTCAGCTGACGCTCGAAATGCTCGTATCCCCGGTCGATGAGCTCTGCATGCTCCACCACCGTCTCCCCCTGAGCCCGTAGCCCGGCCAGGGTCAGCGCCGCACCGCCGCGAAGATCGCGGGCCGTCACATGCGCACCGGTCAGGCCCTCCACGCCGCGGACGATCGCCGTGCGCCCGGAGCAAATGATCCTGGCGCCCATGCGGTTCAGGTCGCCCGCGTGGGTAAACCTGTTTTCAAATACATTCTCCACAATCACGCCAGTTCCTTCCGCAACGGACAAAAGAGCCAGCATTTGCGCCTGCATATCCGTCGGGAAGCCCGGATGGGGCTGGGTTTGCAGGATCGGAAACGCCGAAAGCCGCACAGGCGCCTTCAGGTGGATCACGTCCGCCTCCTCGCGGATGTCGCAGCCCATTTCGCGCAGCTTGGCGCAGATGGCATGCATTTCCGTCACCGGCGCATGGGTCAGCTCGACCTCTCCCCCGGTGATCGCGCCCGCGCACAGCAGCGTTCCAGCCACGATGCGGTCCGGCATGGGGGCATATTCCGCGCCCTGGAGGCGCTTCACGCCATCCACCTGAATGGTGGCGCTGCCCGCACCGCGGATGCGCCCGCCCATCGCAGTAAGGAAGCGGCACAGATCGACGATCTCCGGCTCCCGGGCGGCATTGTGGATGGTGGTCGTACCGTCAAGGCAAGCTGCTGCCATGATGACGTTCTCCGTCGCGCCGACGGAGGGGTAATCCAGATGGACCTCCCCGGCGTGCATATTGGCGCCGTCGCAGTGGATGACGCCGCCCTCCTCCCGCACATCCACGCCCAGGGCGCGAAGGCCGGACAGGTGCAGATCAATGGGACGCAGGCCGATCTCGCAGCCGCCGGGATATGTAACCGTCGCCCTGCGGAAGCGCGACAGGATCGGCCCCAGCAGGAAGATCGACGAGCGGATCTGCTTGGAAAGTGCATCGGGCATCTCGCTGGAGCACATGCTGTGGCCTGACAGGGTCAGCTCATGGCCCTGCCAATGGGTCTGGCAGCCCAGCATGTCAAGGATATCCGCCATCCGGCGTACATCGAGGATGTCCGGCACGTCGCGCAGATGCACCGTGTCCTCCGTCAGCACGCTGGCCGCCAGGATGGGCAGGGCGGCATTCTTCGCGCCGTCCACCCGCAATGAGCCTTCCAGCCGCTTTCCGCCGTGAATCACCAACGATTCCATACGCTCCACCTCCATCGGGATGGTACAGCGTATGTGACCGGAAAACTTTGGTTCCTGATGATATAACGATCAGCAGTCCATTTTCCCTGCCGTTCTGGAAATATTCATCAAAATTCCCATGGCGGCCATGGTGATGGATACGCTGGTGCCGCCTGCGGAGAAGAAGGGCAACGGCAATCCGGTGGTCGGGAGGATGCCCACCACCACGCCCATATTCAGGAAAGCCTGCACGGTGATGGAGGAGGTGATCCCCGCCGCCAGCAGCGCGCCGAACTTATCCCGGCAGGCAATGGCGACCCGGTAGCCCGCGATCATCAGCGCCACAAAGAGCGCAATGACAACGATGCATCCCAGCAAGCCAAAATCCTCGCCGACGATGGCGAAGATGAAGTCGCTCTCCGGGTACGGGAGGTAGGCATACTTCTGCCTTCCCTGCCCCAGCCCCATGCCGAACACGCCGCCGGAGCCAAAGGCGATCAGCGACTGGGAGAGCTGGTAGCCCTCGTCGTGCATCATCGCAAAGGGATTGCGGAAGGACAGCAGCCTTCGCCTGCGGTAGGGCTCCGACCAGGCGTAGTACGCGCCCACGGTCAGTCCGCCCGCCACCATCAGCAGCGTGTGCCGCCACTTCGCCCCGGCCATGATGATCAGGATCAGGCTGACGATCATGATGGAGCCCGCAGTGGACAGGTTCGGCTGTTCAAGGATGAGCAGGAAGGTCACGCCCGGCACGATCAGCACCGGCACGATGCCCGTCCACAGCCGCTTGATGCGCGGCCCGGTATAGCTGAGCACCGTCGCCATGTACAGGACGATGGCGAACTTTGCCAGCTCCGAGGGCTGGAAGGATAATCCGCCCAGGCTCAGCCACCGGCGCGAACCGTTGATGTACACGCCGATGCCCGGGATGATGACCAGGATCAGCAGCACCGCCGACACGGCCAGCCCCGTGGCCACTACCCACGTCTGACGCCAGAAGCGGTACGGGATGCGGCTGGTGACCATACAGGCGGCCGTCCCCAGGGCAATGCCCATCAGCTGCTTGATGACTTCGCTGAAGGGGTTTTCCGTCGCGGCGAAATAAGTGGCTGAAAACAGAACCAGCAACCCCGCAGACAGCAGCATCACCATGATGATGACAAGGCTGCTGTCCACAGGATTGCGTCTGCGCGTGAGTACCTTGATGAGCCTCTTTGGTGCGCTTTCCCTTTGCAGCATGGCTGCTCCTTTCACGGATCGCGCACGGACTTCGTCCGGTTAATTCAATTCATTGACAAGCTCTTTGAAAATCCTGCCGCGGGCCTCATAGTCCGGGAACATATCGAAGGAAGCGCAGGCCGGGCTGAGCAGCACGTTCCAGCCCTCTGCGCTCAGGGCGCGGCACTGGTCGATGGCGTCCTTCAGGGTCGCGGCGCGGTGCAGGTTGACATAGCCGTTCTCCCGGCACTGGCGCTCGATCTGATCCGCCGTCACGCCGATCAGCACCGCCTCGCGGATATAGTCGGAAGCCAGCATTTCCTTCACCATGGGAGTGAAGTCGCAATGCTTGTCGTAACCACCAAGGATGATGGCCGTGGGGCGATTCATGGTCTGGATGGCCTTGATGGTGGAGTCCACATTGGTGCCCTTGGAGTCGTTGATGTACCGCACGCCCTCCAGCTCGCGGACGAACTCGATGCGGTGCTCCACGCCGGTGAAGGTGCGGAAGGTGTGGGCAATGACGTTCCCATCCACGCCGCAGGCCGTCGCCATGCAGGCCGCCGCGAGGGCGTTTTCGAGGTTGTGGGGGCCGGGGATGTACAGCTCGTCCGCCGGGCAGACAGCGGTTTCAACGCCATTCCAGCGGGTCATGATGACGCCATCGCGGACGAAGGCGCCGTTCTCGACTTCGGCCTTGCGGGAGAAGAGCATCACCTGGGCCTTCACCTGCGGGATGTAGGGCACGAGCGCCGGGTCATCCGCATTGAAGACCGCCACATCCTCCGCCGTCATGTTCTGGAACATGCGCATTTTGGTTTGCGCATAGCACTCCATGGTGCCGTGGCGGTTGAGGTGATCCTCGGTGATATTCAGCAGCGCGCCGCAGCGGGGGTGGAAGGTCTCCGCGGTTTCCATCTGGAAGGAGCTGACCTCGCAGACGAACATGTCGCTGTCCGCGCTGTCAAAGCCCGCCGCCGAGTAGGGATAACCGATGTTGCCCACCACATGGGTGGTGCGGCCTGCATTGCGGAAGATCTCGCCCAGCAGGCTGACGGTGGTGGTCTTGCCGTTGGTGCCGGTGATGGCCACCATTTCGCCGGAGGACAGCTGATAAGCCATCTCCAGCTCGCCGGTGACGTAAATCCCCATTTCCTTCGCCTTGACGACGAAGCCGGCGGTGTCCGGGATGCCGGGGCTGATGATCATCGCGTCGATACCGGCGAGGCACTCCCCTGCCGGGCAGCCGAGGGCGTATTCGATGTCAAGCCCCTTCAGGGGCAGCAGCGCGTCGCCGAGCTGGTCGGCGGTCTTGTTGTCGTTGATGACGACCTTGGCGCCGGCCTTGTGGAGCAGCTTTGCCGCCGCCACGCCGCTGCGGGCCATGCCCACGACGAGGACGCGCTTGCCGGCATAGTTATTCATGTTGCGCATGTGGATGCGCCTCCTGTGTGTGTAATCAGAAAAGCACGTTGATGGAGAACCAGGCAATCGCGCTCAAAACCGTCGTAACGATGGTATACATGAGGACAATCTTAGTCTCCTTCATGCCGCAGAGCTCAAAGTGGTGATGGAGCGGCGACATCTTGAACAGGCGCTTGGGGGTACCGGTCAGTTTGCGGGTCAGCTTGTAGTAGTAGCGCTGCAGGATAACGCTCACGCTGGACATGACCATGGTGAAGCCAATCAGCAGCAGCAGGAAGGGCTCGCGCAGAAGCATCGCTATACCAACCACCGCACCGCCGATGAACATGGAGCCGGTATCGCCCATGAAGACGGTCGCCGGGTAATGGTTAAAACGCAGGAAGCCAATGCAAGCACCGCACAGAGCCAGAGCGAACACGGCGATGGTCTGGTAGTTGCCCGCCAGTGCAGTACGCGCCGCCATGTCCTCAGGATAGTTTACAATACCCACACCATAGGAGCTTGCCACGTTAACCAGCGTACCAGCAGTCGTCAGCGCAATCGCAGCCCAGCCAATGGAACCCACCGCCGTCACGGAGGACAGAATGCCGTCCAGGCCGTCCTGCAGGTTGGCGGAGTTCACCATGAACAGTACCGTCAGCGCCAGCAGCGGGATGTAGAAGATGCCCAGATCCCACTCGACGTTCACGAAGGGCACAATCACCTTGCTGCCCACATCCGGGTGGAAGTAGCAGTAGCAGGCAAAGCCCACGCACACCACGGCCTGGCCGATGATCTTCTGCCAGGGGGTCAGGCCCTCGTGGCGCTTCTTGACCATCTTGATCCAGTCGTCGCCGAAGCCCACCGCCATGGAGCCCAGCGCCACGAACAGCAGCGCCAGCATGTGATCCCACGCACCAAGCGTCACGCCGCACACGATGAACGCCACCACGCAGCCCAGCGCAATGCACAGACCGCCCATGATGGGCGTACCCTGCTTTTTCTGATGGGACTGGGGGCCCAGCTCGTAGATGGTCTGGCCCAGCTTGAGCTTACGCAGCCAGGCGATGAACTTCGGGCCGGTCAGCAGCACGATGGCCGCGGAAAGAACCAATGCAAGAATCATCCTTAGCATGTTCAGTACCTCGTAATGTTCAAATTAGTCGTCTATTTCAGCCAGCAGCTCGGCAACAACAACCTTCTCGTCGAAGTCGTGCTTCACGCCCTTGATCTCCTGATAGGTCTCGTGGCCCTTGCCGCACAGGGCGATCACGTCGCCTTCACGGGCGATCTCCATCGCATGGCGAATGGCCGCGCGGCGGTTTTCGATCACGATGTACTCGCAATCGGTCTCCTTGATGCCCTCCTCGATGGAAGCCAGGATGGTCATGGGATCCTCGTTGCGGGGATTGTCGGAGGTCAGGATGCACAGGTCAGCCATTTCGCCGCCGATACGGCCCATAATGGGGCGCTTGCCCTGATCCCGGTCGCCGCCGCAGCCAAAGAGGGCGATCAGGCGGCCACGGGTAAATTCGCGGCAGGTGCGCAGGATGTTGTCCAGCGCGTCGGGCGCGTGGGCGTAGTCCAGGATGACGCGGTAGGGCGTGCCGGTGGGCAGCATCTCAATGCGGCCGGGGACGTTCTCGATCTTCTCCAGGCCAGCCTTGATGTCCTCATGGGAGATGCCCAGCACCATTGCGCAGGAAGCCGCGGCAATGGCGTTGTACACGTTGAACATGCCGGTCATATGCAGATTGATGGGCAGGGCGTGCATGCCCTGAAGTTTGAGCTCAAAGCCCACGCCGGTCTCGGTGATCTCAATGTCGCGGGCGAACAGATCCGCCGCCGCCGCAATGCCGAAGGTCAGGTGGGGGATTTCAATGTCGCGCAGGATGTTGACGCTGGTTTCCTCATCCACGTTGAGCACGGCGTTGCGCACCATGCCGGAGGTGAAGAACTTCTTCTTGCACTCGAAATAGCCTTCCATCGTGCCGAAGTAGTCCAGGTGATCCTGGCTGAGGTTGGTGTACGCGCCGACCTCAAAGGACATGCCGTCCAGGCGGAACATGTCAATCGCGTGGGCGGAAACCTCCATGACCACGGCGTTCACGCCCTCGTCGACCATGGCGCGCAGATCGCGCTGCAGATCGATGGGGTCAGGCGTGGTGTAGTTGGAGGCGATGCGCTTCTCGCCGATCATGTTGCCGGTGGTACCGATCAGGCCCACCTTCATGCCGGCCTGCTCCAGAATGGACTTGATCATGTAAGTAGTGGTGGTCTTGCCCTTGGTGCCGGTCACGCCCACCAGGCGCATCTGTTCCGCCGGATGACCGTAGAACGCCGCCGCCATGCGGGACATCGCAGCACGCACGCTGGTCACCTTGACCTGGGGAATATCAATGTCCACGAAGTGATCCACCACCAGCGCCACGCAGCCGTTGGCGACCGCCTGGGGCGCATAGTCGTGGGCGTCAAAGCGCGCGCCGGGGATGCAGAAGAACAGGCCGTTATCGACCTTCTTGCGGCTGTCGGAGCACAGCTCACCGATCTCGGTGACCATATTGCCCCTGGTTTCCACCAGGTAAGGAACCTTCTCAAACAGGGTGCAGAGCTTCATGGTGATTCTCCTATCCTATATATGCTGAATCAATGCTTATTCTCAAATGTAATCGGTATTTTCCCGTGTTTTACTCGAATGTCACCAGGACAGCGGTTCCCGGGGCAATGTACTCCCCTGCCGCCGGGACCTGACGCACACACACGCCCGTCCCGACCATGGAAAGCAGCAGACCCCGCTGCCGCAGCAGCCGCGCACAGTCCACGTCGGACGCACCGATCAGATCCGGCACACAGACCAGATCCTCGGGTGTCAGCGTCTCGCTGGACGCAGTGTAGGCCATGACATGACCGCCCTGCTTCAGCGTCGCGCCGGGCGGGGGCAGCTGGTCAAGGACAACGCTGTTTGCGCCGTCATCGAGCATGTTCAGGCCCGCCTCTGTCAGTTTACGCCTTGCCTGGGAAATCGTCAAGCCTTTTATATCAGGAATCATAACATCCTGCGCAGTTTCCGCGAATCTCTCCACCCCCAGCAGGGGCAGCGCTTCCTCGAAGATCTGCCTCGCAAAGGGCGCGGCGGTGGTTCCGCCGTAGTCCACCGGCACCTGGGCCTCATTGACCACCACCAGCACACTGATCAGCGGATCATCCGCCGGCGCAAAGCCGTAGAAAGAGCCGATGTGCACGTTGGAGACGATCTTGCCCTCCTTGTACACCTGGGCTGTTCCAGTCTTGCCGCCAATGCGGAAGCCGTCGATGTAAGCGTTTTTGCCGCCGCCCTCGGAGACGACGGCCTCCAGCAGGCCCCGCAGGGTCTGGCTGGTTTCCGCCTTGATGGGCGTGGACACCACCGTCGGGCTGAACCGCTGGATCGGCTGCCCCAGTTCGTCCTGGATCTCCGAGACGATGTAGGACTTCATCAGCTTGCCGCCATTGATCGCGGCGTTGCAGGCCATGACCAGCTGGATGGGCGTTACCGCCACCGACTGGCCAAAGCCAATGCGGGCCAGATCGACCCGCTTGACATATCGGCTGGAAATGAGGATGCCGCCGGATTCGCCCGGCAGATCAATGCCGGTGCGTTTCCCCAGCCCAAAGGCGTTCAGGTAGCGGTAGAAGGCGTCCGTCCCCATGCGAAGGGCCAGCTCCACAAACACGGGGTTGCAGGAGTTTTTCAGCCCCTCCGCCATGGATTCCGCACCGTGGGCACGGCCCCAGCAGCGGATGGTATCGCCGTCCACCGTGACCCTGGCGGAGCAGTGGAAGCGATCCTCCGGGGTAGTGACGCCGCTGTCCAGGGCGGCAGCGGAGGTGATGATCTTGAAGGTCGACCCCGGCTCGTACACGTCGGAGATGGCGGTGATGCGCATCAGCTCCGTCAGGGCGGCAACATCCGAGCGGGGCGGTTCGTTGGGGTCATAGTCCGGCTTGATGCACAGTGCCAGAATGGCCCCCGTGCGCACGTCGGACACGATGCAGGTCACCGACTTTGCGGAGTTGACCTCCAGACATTCACGCATTGCCTTTTCGGCGATCTGCTGAATGTCCGTGTCGATGGTGAGCTTGATGCTGCTGCCCTGCTGGGAGGGAATGTACCAGCCTTCCGTGCCAGGAAGCACGCGATTGCGGGCGTCCACCTGCCGCAGATAGCTGCCCTCCATGCCCGCCAGCACGCTTTCGTACTGGCTTTCCAGGCCGGACTGGCCCTCGGAGTCGATGGTGGTCAGGCCCAGCACCTGGGCGAGCATCGCGCCGCCCGGATACCAGCGGCTCACATCCTCGTCAAAGGCAAGCGCATGAAGACAGGCGGTCTCCGGAGCTTCGTTTTTGAGGGTGCGCAGGCGGTCGACGGTTGCCCTGTCCACCTGGCGCTTGAGGATGACAGAGCCCTTCGTATTGTCGGAGAGCTTCTTCGTCGCAGATTCCCTTTCCAGTGGCAGAACGGGTTCCAGCGCATCCAGGAAGGCGGGGATATCCGTCACCAACCGCGGGTCTGCCGTGACGGTATACGCCGTGGCAGACAGCGCCAGGGTGCGCTCATGCCTGTCGATGATGCTGCCGCGCCGGGCGGTCACCGTGCCTGCTTTCGTCCATTGGGAGACTCCCCGTTGGGTCAGGGCCTCCGCGTCGCGTATCGTCAGTGTGGCCAAACGCCCGATCACCAGCAGGAACAGCCCTGCCAGGGTGATGGTCATCAGCCAGATCCTCTTGCGTACCAGCAGTTCAGGATGCATATCCTTCCCCCTGATGCGCGAATATTCCAAACGGGGAACCGAAGGCTTGACCCCTCAGTCCCCCGGCGTGGGCTTTATCAGTTGATTACTGGCCCCAGATGGAAGCCAGCGCTGCCACCACCGTCTGATCAGCGGTGGTGATGACCGCATCCTGCGGCCCTTCCAGGTAGATCACGTTGACGCCTTTTGAGCTGATCAGCCCCATGCGCACGGCCTCCTGGCGGATGTTGACATCGTTGGACTGGGCCTCGATGGCCTTCTGCGTCTTGTCGCACTCCACTTCCAGCACGCCGATGCGCATCTGCTTGGCGTCGATGGCAGCCTTGATCCGCGCCCGCTCATCCAGCTGGACGGCAAAGACGCTGACCAGGAAGAGCACCACGACCAGCAGCGCAGCCATGGCAGGCACCACATGCACGCCATACTTGTTCACCGCAGGCATCCGGGCGGTGTCATCCTGTCGGATGGCGTGATAAGCGCCGGTGCTGTATCCGCTGGTGTAGTTGCGGCGGCGGGAAGATGCCTCCACAGGCTGCTGATCCTGCATGTCCGGGAACTCACCGGTGAAGGTGAAGGAACGGCCCCCGGGACGGCAGCATGCACGAGCCTCCGCCTGGCGGGACTTCGACACAAAATCCGCCGGACGGGTGTGGCGGCGCATATGATTGCGCTTGGGGGTCGTCATAGTTTATTCCTCCTCTGGCTGTTCCATGCCAATAACGCGCAGCATGACAGCATAAATTCATTACATATTGGCCAGCACGGAATCAATGTTGTTGATGAAGTCCATCAGCTGATCCTCGCACTTGACGCGCACAGCGATGCGCAGATGATCGCCAGCGCCCATGATATCGACGTCCTTGTCCTCCCCCAGGATGATCTGGCGGAGACGGGCGGGCAGCAGCACACGGCCCTGACCGTCGCACTCCTGGGCGCGGAAGGTGTAGGCGTCCAGCCACTGCAGGTACTTCTTGCGCTCGGGATTGCCGGTCTCCTGCAGCACGCGGTCATGGCTTTCGCGCATGCGGACGTACGCCAGCTCCGGGTACACGGCGATGGACTTGAAGTCAAACTCCGGTGCGACAGTGAAGGTCTTGCCCAGCATATCGCGGAAGGCCAGCGGGATGACCATGCGGCCCTTGCTGTCCAGCGTATGGGCGAAGGTGCCGGTGAAGGTGCGGCTGTATTTTTCCAGCAGGGCACGATCCTCCGCAGAGAAGCCCTCCATTTGGGGCATGACGGGCGCTGCTGCGTCCTGCATGCCATTGGTCAGTTCCAGATCAGACACCACATCACCCCCACTTTTCTGCACAAAATAGGTCTGAAAAACCACTCGCCCTCATTTTATCCCACTTTTGACCTGAGGTCAAGGGTTGTAAAAGATGTTTTTTTGCTGCCGGCCAAGGTGGAAGAAACCGGTTATTTCATGGAGTTTTCACATTTTCGTCATATGTCTCACCAGCATTTGGTGGTTGAACAGATGTTCGCCGCCATTGGTGGTATCAAAAAAGCGCACCCGACACAATGTCGGATGCGCTTTTTGTCGAATCTCGAATTTTTATGACAAAAAGTTTAGAATTTTGTTAGAATTTTGTAACATTTCAAACCTGCATTTCAAGCTCAGTCAGCGCAAAATCCAGGCTGTCACAGGAGGCCAGCTGATACCGTACGCCGTTCCACGTTCCCGTGAAGCCCGCGCGGATGCCGGCGCCGTGCAGGTGGCCGTACACCACCGTATGCACCGGGTACTTCTCGATCAGCCGGGTAAAGGGCGTATCCCGGTCCTGCTGGTACAGGGGCGGATAGTGGAGCATCAGCAGAATGGGCCGCTCCCCCGCAATCTTCGCCGCGGCTTGCAGCGCCAGCTCCAGCCGGATCAGCTCCCGGTTGAATACCCGCTCGTCCTCCGGGGTAAGAGGGGCCTCTTCCGTCGGCCAGGCCCAGCCGCGCGTGCCGGTAACGACCACGTCGCCCAGATCCACCGCGTCATGCTGGATGGCCATCATGCCCTCCGGCAAAGCCTTGCGCACCTGACCGATACCGCCCCACCAATAGTCATGGTTGCCCCTGATGAGCAGCTTCCGGCCCGGCAATTCGCCGATGGCCGCCAGATCCGTCACTGCGTCCTTCAGCTGCATGGCCCAGGAGGTATCGCCGGGGATGAGCACCACATCGTCCTCTCCCACGCGGTTCCGCCAGTCCTGGCTGATGCGCTCGAAATGGCCCTCCCAATGTCCGCCAAAGACGTCCATGGGCTTTTCCTGCCCGCCGGGCAGATGCAGATCGCCGATGGCGAAAAGGCGCATGTTCTTCCCTCCCTTGCGGATCGGGACTTACATGTCGTCCTCGTCCTCGTCGTCGCCGTCCTCGGCTTCTTCCTCGCGCATGCTTTCCAAAGAAGAAATCTCGCCCGCCATCTTTTCGAACTCGCCGGCAGGGATGTCGGTGTCCACCTCGGGGATCTCGTCCATGGAAGACACGTCGTCCAGGTCGGTCAGGGCGCGGGTGTTGACCTGCTCCTCACCGTCGGCAGCGTCGTCATGGGTGGAAGCAGCGGCGTTCTGGCTGCCCATCTCCTTGAGACAGAACAGGCAGATATCGCGGCCGGGCAGCACCGGATTCTCGCTGCACACGGAGCACATCTCGATCTCGTCGTGCGCGTTATCGCCCTTCATCTCCCGCATGCAGACCTTGCAGTACTTCTCGCTGGGGGTAATGTAATTCAGGTCGCAGCGGGGGCATTTTTCAAAAATCATGGGGGATTCCTCCTATGTTATCCGGTTTGGCCGGTTCATCACGTTGGTATGGTTTACCTTGGTATGGGTCTGGCATTTTGCTTGACCCGACACGCCCCTATATATTACGATAACTTCGCGATTTGTAATAGAATCGTAATACATCGGAGGTGAACATCAATGTTCAAAAAGTACACTGCGCTGGCTGCGGCGATGCTGTTGGCGTCCAGCGTGCCCACTTCTTTGGCGGAATGTGCCGCAAATCAGGCCTGCAATTCCACCTGCAGGGACGAATGCGCCACTTATGCATGCCGCGCTTCCACCTCGCGCTGTGATTTCGTCACTTGTTGGGATTGTGTTACCACTTGCAGCGTTATCTGCGGGGAAAATCCGCCCGCTGACCCCACTGCAATCCCACAGCCGACGCCGACTGTGCAGCCCACCCAGAGGCCGTCTGCCACGCAGGCACCCTCTACGGGGGATGATTATACTACACAGTCCGTGTCAGCGCAAGAGCAAATGATGGCGAATTTGCTGAATCAGGACAGAAGCCGCAACGGCCTTGCTGCCCTGGCCCTTGATCCTGAGCTTTGCCGCATCGCGCGCATCAAGTCCGCCGACATGCGGGACAACCGTTACTTCGCTCATGAGTCCCCCACCTACGGCAGGGTCGGGCAGATGCTGAAGCACTTCGGCTATCGCTATTCCGCTGCAGGCGAGAACATCGCCCACCACGCCAATGTGGACAAGGCACAGGCCGCCTTCATGTCCTCATCGGGGCATCGTGCGAATATTCTGAACAACGGCTGGACGAAGTTCGGCATCGGCATCGTCCAGGATGCCAACGGCTACATCTACGCCACGCAGATCTTTGCGCGGTAAATCCCAAAGGGATGCGTCATCCGGCGCGTCCCTTTTTTCTTTGGGCAGCGCAGGCAGCATCGCCGCCTCAGGTAAGGATAGCGCGGGCGCATGAACTGCGGATGTCGTCAGCATGAACATCCCTCCTCACAGGGAGGATATGCCGAAACAGGCGCAGGGGTGCTTATTTCTCTTCCCAGCGGATGGGCGCGCCCTCTTCCAGCTCGGCCATGGAGGGGCCCTCCGCCTCCTCCACCGGCTCGGCGAGGATCTCGTCCAGGAGCTTCTGCACCTGATCACGACCCGTACCGTCCTCGGAGGACCAGCAGATGACCTCCCAGGGCTGCACGAACAGCGCGCGGCAGATGGGGGCCAGCTGCTTCTGGCGGGCGCCGCGGCTGATCTTGTCCGCCTTGGTGGCAATCACCGTGAAGGGCATGCCCATCTGGCGCAGGAAGGTGTTCATCTGCTTGTCGTCCTCGGTGGGCTCGTGGCGGATGTCCACCAGGCAGAAGACATGGCGCAGCTCGTCGGACTGCTCAAAGTAGTCCTGCATCATCTTGCCCCAGCGGGCCTTCTCCGCCTTGTCGACGCGCGCGAAGCCATAGCCGGGCAGGTCGATCAGGTGGAAGGAACGGTTGAGGAGGAAGACGTTGATGAGCTTCGTCTTGCCGGGGGTGGCGGATGTTTTGGCCAGCTTGTTGCGGTTGCACAGCTTGTTGATCAGGCTGCTTTTGCCCACGTTGGACTTGCCAGCCACGGCGATTTGAGGCAGACCCTTGCCGGCGAAATTGCCGTACTGAGCCATGGAGGTTACGAATTCAGCTTGCTTGATTTCCACTTGTGTAGCTCCTTTTTTATCGGGAGAGCGGCGCGCTCACCAGCGCTTCCTTCAGCACGTCCTCGATGACTTCGGCGGTCACCACGCGGAACTGGCTCAGCACGTGCGGCGGGACCTCCTCGAGGTCCTTCTCGTTCTCCTTGGGGATGATCAGCACCTTGATACCCGCGCGGTAGGCCGCCAGGGACTTCTCCTTCAGGCCGCCGATGGGCAGCACGCGGCCGCGCAGGGTAATTTCGCCCGTCATGGCAACGTCCTGACGCACGGCGATGCCCGTCATCACGGATACCAGCGCGGTGGTCATCGTCACACCGGCGGAGGGGCCATCCTTGGGCACCGCGCCTTCAGGCACATGGATGTGGATGTCACGATCCTTGTAGAAGTCGTCCTGCAGGCCCAGCATGGCGCTGTGGGCACGCACCCAGGTGAAGGCTGCCTCAGCGGATTCCTTCATGACCTCGCCCAGCTTGCCGGTCAGGTGGAGACTCCCCTTGCCCGGCATGGTCAGGCACTCGACCTCCAGCATTTCACCGCCGACGGTGGTGTACGCCAGGCCGTTGACCACGCCCACGCGCGCTTCCTTTTCGGGCATCTCGCGGGTGTAGCGGGCCGCGCCCAGGTACTTGCGCAGCATCTCAGGGGTGACGGTGACCGTCTCCACGCCGTCGTCCAGCATGGTGACGGCGGACTTGCGCACCACCTTTGCTACGGTGCGCTCCAGCGTGCGGACACCGGCCTCGCGGGTGTAGCCCTCGATCAGCTGACGCAGCACCTTGTCGGTCATCTTCACGGACTTTGCCGGCAGGCCGTGGGCTTCGATCTGCTTGGGCAGCAGATGGCGCTTGGAGATTTGCAGCTTCTCCTCCTCGGTGTAGGAGGGCACCTCGATGATCTCCATGCGGTCCAGCAGCGGGCCGGGGATGGTATCGACGCTGTTGGCGGTGGTGATGAACATCACGCGGCTCAGGTCAAAGGGCAGCTCGAGGTAGTGGTCGCGGAAGGCGTTGTTCTGCTCCGCGTCCAGCACCTCCAAGAGGCAGGAGGCAGGATCGCCGCGATAGTCGTGGCTCATCTTGTCGATCTCGTCAAAGAGGAAGACGGGATTCATCGTACCCGCCTGCTTCAGGCCGGAGATGATGCGGCCCGGGATCGCGCCCAGGTACGTCCGGCGATGACCGCGAATTTCCGCCTCGTCGCGCACGCCGCCCAGCGACATCTGCACGAACTTGCGGCCCACAGCCTTGGCGATCGCACGGACAATGGAGGTCTTGCCCACGCCGGGAGGGCCCACAAAGCACAGGATCGGGCCCTTCATGTCCTGCTTCATCCGCAGGACGGCGAGGTACTCCACAATGCGTTCCTTGACCTTCTCCAGGCCGTAATGATCCTGGGCCAGCACCTTTCGGGCGCGCTTGAGGTCAAGGGTGTCGGTGGTGGACTTGCCCCAGGGCAGGTCGAGAATCCACTCGATGTAGGTGCGGGCCATGCCGACCTCCGGGGTACCGGGGGCCATGCGGCTCAGGCGCTCAATTTCCTTTTCGACGCGCTGGCGGGCCTCGTCATTCAGAGGCGTTTTCTCCATACGCTCGCGGAGCTCCTCCACGTCGGTGGCGTCTGAATCGCCCAGCTCAGTCTGGATGGCCTTGATCTGCTCACGCAGGTAGTAGTCCTTTTGGTTCTTCTCGATCTGCTTCTTGATGCGGGCCTGCACCTGCTTCTCCACACCCACCAGCTCGATCTCGCGCACGAGGATGCCGCACAGGGTGTCCAGGCGGCGGCTCACATCATTTTCCTCCAGGATGCGCTGGCGGTCTTCGATCTTCTGCAGAACGTTTGCAGCAATAATGTCGGCGATCTGGTCAGCGCCCTCCACCTCGCGGATAGAGTTCACGATCTCCGGGCTGACGCGCTGGCTGGTACGGCCATATTCCTCGAAATAATCCTTCGTCGCACGGACAAGCGCGGCCAGCTCCATCTCGGACGCGGCGCACTTCTCCTCCATCCGGCGGATGTCGCCGCACAGCCAGGGCTCCTCCTGGGTGACAGTCACCAATTCCGCGCGGTATTCGCCCTCCACGAGGACGCGCAGGGTATCGCCGGGCAGGTTCATCACCTGCTTGACGTTGGCCACCGTGCCGACCCGGCACAGCTCATCCACTGCGGGATCATCAACATCAGCGTCCTGCTGGGCCACAAGGAACACCTTCTGGCTGCCCATCATGGCCTCTTCCAGCGCCGCGACGGACTTGACGCGCCCCACGTCAAAATGGAGCACCATATGCGGGAATACCATCAGCCCCCGCAGGGCAAGGACCGGCATGGACACGGTCGACTTCTTCTTTGCCATGGAACCTCCTGATTGGAAAAGGGATCGCCATAAGCAGCGCTCCCGGGGAAACGTAACGCAAACAGACCGGGTTTCCACAAAATCCGGCATGGCTATTATACATATTTCCGCGTATTTTGCAAGGGTTTTCTACTATATTTATGCATTTGTGCCAGCCGTGACCGCAGGAATGTCGAATTCCCCCTGCGCGGCGACCGGCAGCGCCGTCATTTGGGGCGCTTCCGGGCTTTGGGACGCAGTCTCCTCACCCGTCAGCATCGCAGAGAGAAGCTCCTTTACCGTGGATACGCACACCACTTCCACGCCGGATGCATGCAGCATCTCCGCGTCGTTCTCTCTGGGAATGAACACCCGCGTGAGGCCCGCTGCCTTCGCGGCAGCCACCTTGTCCGGCACGCCGCCCACGGCCTTGACGGCTCCATGCACGGTGATCTCCCCGGTCACGGCGGAGCAGCCGTCCACCGCCCGGCCCGTCAGCGCGCTGACGGCCACCAGCGTCATCGCCGCGCCCGCCGAGGGGCCGTCCACCGGCGCTCCTCCGGGAAAGTTGATGTGCACATCCTTCCCTGCAAGAGAAAAACCCATGGCCGTCAGCAGCGTGCGGACGTTCTCCGCCGAGCCCCGGGCGGTGGACTTTCGCCGCATGCGATGCCCCTCCTGACCCAGCTCCTCCTCATCCACAATACCGGTCACGTGGACCTTGCCCGTTCCAGCCGTGACCACTGCCTCAATGTCCATCAGCGTGCCGGTGCTGCCGGACACCGCCAGACCGTGGATGAATCCCACCCGGCTGGCGGTGTCCGCCCTTTGGGAGGGCCGCGCCGCGTAGTGCCCGCTGGTGACGACCCAGCTCACGTCCGCCGGAGTGATGTCCGTCCGGCCCTCCATCTGGGCCAGGCCCGCACACATCTGCACGATGTTGACCGCCTCGCGCCCGCAGGCAGCATAGCGGCCGATGGTGGCAGCGTCCGCGCCGGTCAATGTGTACCCCGCCCGCCTGGCAGCGCCTTCCGCGATGGAGCCGACCTCCTCCGGGGTCAGCGGGCGGAAGAACACCTCCATACACCGCGAACGCAGGGCCGGACTGATATCATTGGGACTGCGGGTGGTCGCACCCACCAGGCGGAAATCCGCAGGCAGACCGTGCTCGAAGACGTCTCGAATGTGGCGCGGCACGCTGCCGTCCTCCGGGTCGTAGTAGGCGCTTTCCAGCATCACCCGACGGTCCTCCAGCACCTTGAGCAGCTTGTTCATCTGCGTGGGATGCAATTCGCCGATCTCATCCAGGAAGAGCACGCCCCCATGGGCTTTGGTGACCGCGCCGGGCTTTGGCTGGGGCACGCCCTGACTGCCCAGCTGGCCCGCCCCCTGATAGATCGGGTCATGCACCGAGCCGATCAGCGGATCGGCGATGGCGCGCTCGTCAAAGCGCATGCAGGTTGCGTCCACCTCGATGAAGGGAGCGTCCTTGCGGAAGGGCGTGCCGGCGGAATGTTTTGCAGCCTCCAGCACCAGACGGGCAGCGCAGGTCTTGCCCACCCCGGGCGGGCCGTAGATCAGCACATGCTGGGGATTCGCCCCGCACAGGATCGCCTTGAGGGAGCGTACGCCGTCCTCCTGCCCCACGATGTCCCCAAAGGCCGCGGGGCGCACCCGCTCCGCCAGCGGCGCGGACAGGCTGATCTCCCGCATCCGCCGCAGCTTTTCCATCTCCCGGGGCGACTCCCTGCGAGCCGCCGGTTCCGCCTGCCTCTCCTTGCGCAGCTGGCGGAAAAAGTACACGCCGATGACCACCGTCACCGCAAGCTGGATCCCCATGAGCACCATTGACAGCATGCTCTGCCTCCCTTCAAGCCATTTCACGTTGAGTATGTCCCAAGGAAACGCGGCTCATGTAACGCCCGGAGGCTGCATTTTTCATGTGTTTTTCGTGCTCTTGTGTACCACAATATCTTGTGTTTGTCAAACGCTTGACGATCTCTCCTTTAAAAATGTACGATTCGGTTTATATTGCGCTGTATTTCTACCAAATCCCACTTTTCCGCAGTTTTACCAGCAGTTTCATCCGTCCGACATATTGCCACATTCTCTATTGCATAATACAACATGTTGTGATACAATACTTCCTGGCCGGTCATCCCGGACTCGGCCAGCTTCCCGATTATGTTGATTAGGAGGTAACACATGTACAATTTCGACCAGTGGAATGGCTTCTCCGGCTCCCTGTGGAAGGAAGAAGTGAACGTCCGCGACTTCATCCAGACCAACTACACGCCCTACAACGGCGATGAATGTTTCCTCGCCGGCCCCACGGACGCGACGAACAAGCTTTGGAGCGCCCTGCAGCAGCTGCAAAAAGAAGAACGTCAAAAGGGCGGCGTGCTGGACATGGATACACATGTTGTGTCTTCCATCACCAGCCATGGCCCCGGATATATCAGCGAGGAGCTCAAGGACCTGGAAAAGGTCGTCGGCCTGCAGACCGACAAGCCCCTCAAGCGCGCCTTTATGCCCTATGGCGGCATCAAGATGGCCGTCGAAAGCTGCCGTCAGGCCGGGTATGAGCCCGACCCCGAGCTGATCCGCATTTTCACCGAATATCACCTCACCCACTCCGACGCCGTGTTCCAGGCCTACACCCCTGAAATGCGCGCAGCCCGCTCCAGCCATATCATCACCGGCCTGCCGGACACCTATGGCCGCGGCCGCATCGTGGGCGATTACCGCCGTGTGGCGCTGTACGGCATCGACATGCTGATGGCGGAAAAGGAGAAGGACTTCGCCAACTGCGGCGACGGCACCATGACCGACGACGTTGTCCGTCAGCGCCAGGAGATCCGCCAGCAGATCAACGCCCTGAAGGACATGAAGATCATGGCCGCAAAGTACGGCTTTGATATTTCCAGGCCCGCCGCCAACGCTCAGGAGGCCTTCCAGTGGCTGTACTTCGGCTACCTGGCCGCCATCAAGACCCAGAACGGCGCCGCCATGTCCGTCGGCCGCATCTCCACCTTCCTGGACATCTACATCGAGCGCGACCTGAAGGCCGGCCTGATCACCGAGTCCGAGGCCCAGGAGCTGGTCGATCATCTGGTGATGAAGTTCCGCATGGTGAAGTTCGCCCGCGTGAAGGCTTATCAGCAGCTCTTCTCCGGCGACCCCGTGTGGGCCACCCTGGAAGTCGGCGGCACCGGCATGGACGGCCGCAGCATGGTCACCAAGAACGACTTCCGTTTCCTGCACACACTGGAGAACATGGGCCCCTCCCCCGAGCCCAACATGACCATCCTCTACTCCTCCCGCGAGCCGGAGGCCTTCCGCAACTACTGCGCCCATATCTCCATCGTGTCCTCCTCCGTGCAGTATGAGAACGACGAGGTCATGAAGCCCGTCTGGGGCGACGATTACAGCATCTGCTGCTGCGTGTCCGCCACCCAGACCGGTAAGGAGATGCAGTTCTTCGGCGCCCGCGCAAATCTACTCAAGGCGCTGCTCTACGCCATCAACGGCGGCGTGGACGAGAAGTCCAAGAAGCAGGTCGGCCCCGCATATCGTCCCGTCACGGGCGAATACATCACCTGGGACGACGTCAAGCCCGCCTACCTGCGCATGCTGGACTGGCTGGCCGGCCTGTATGTGAACGTGCTGAACCTGATCCACTATATGCACGACAAGTACAACTACGAGGCCGCCGAGATGGCCCTGATCGATACCGATGTGAAGCGCTCCTTCGCCACGGGTATCGCTGGCTTCTCCCATGTGGTGGACTCCATCTCTGCGCTGAAGTACGCCACCGTCAAGGTCATCCGCGACGAGGACGGCATGGCCATCGACTATGAGACCACCGGCAGCTTCCCCAAGTACGGCAACGACGATGACCGCGCCGACTCCATCGGCAAGTGGCTGCTCAAGACCTTCATTGAGATGATCAAGAAGCACCACACCTACCGCGGCTCCGAGCCCAGCACCTCCATCCTGACCATCACCTCCAACGTGGTGTACGGCAAGGCCACCGGTGCTACCCCCGACGGCCGCAAGGATGGCGCGCCCCTCGCCCCCGGCGGAAATCCCTCCTACGGCGCGGAGCAGAACGGCCTGATCGCCTCCCTCAATTCCGCCGCCAAGCTGCCCTACGAGTGGGCCCTGGACGGCATCTCCATCACCCAGACCATCAACCCCGATGCGCTGGGCCACTCCGATACCGAGCGCAAGTCGAACCTCGTGCAGGTGCTGGACGGCTACTTCGATCAGCCCAGCCATCACGTGAATATCAACGTGTTCGGCATTGAGAAGCTGCTGGACGCCATGGAGCACCCGGAGAAGGAGGAGTATGCCAACTTCACCATCCGCGTGTCCGGCTATGCGGTCAAGTTCATCGACCTGACCCGCGAGCAGCAGCTGGACGTCATCGCCCGCTCTGCCCATAAGCACATGTAAACATTACACCCGACGAGTTTTCATTCTCGCCGGGTGTTTCTGTCTGTTCCCGTTTACTTTTGGCGCATCCTCCATTATAATAGATAATAATATTCTGTCAGCGAGGAGGTTTTCACCGATGGACAACCTGATCGGCCGCATCCATTCCTTTGAAAGCTTCGCGCTGGTGGATGGCCCGGGCGTGCGCTGCTCCGTGTTCCTGCACGGCTGCGCACTGCGCTGCAAATTCTGCCATAACCCGGACACCTGGACGCCCTGCGATTCCCTCACCCTGATGACGCCGCCCGAGCTGCACAAGAAGCTCATGCGGTACCGCCCTTATTGGAAATCCAACGGCGGCGTGACCTTCTCCGGCGGCGAGCCGCTGCTGCAGATGGAATTCGTCACCGAGACCTGCCGGCTGCTGAAGAAGGACGGCATCCATACCTGTATCGATACTGCCGGTCAGCCCTTCCGCCCCGGCGATGAAGCCTGGCTGGCAAAGTTCGACGCGCTGCTGGACGTCACGGATCTGTTCATCGTGGATATGAAGACCTTCTCCGACCGTGCCCACCGCGAGCTCACCGGTCACGGCAACGCCAATATCCTGGCGATGCTGCGCTACCTGTCGGAAAAGCGCAAGCGCATCTGGATCCGCCATGTGCTGGTGCCCGGCATCACCGACGACGAGCAGGAGCTCATCCAGATGCGGGAATTTATCGCGACGCTGCACCGCGTCCGCCGGGTGGAGATCCTGCCCTATCACACCATGGGCGTGAGCAAATGGGAGAAGCTCGGCCTGAAGTACCCGCTGGAAGGCGTTCCCTTGCCTACTGCGGAGGAAGTCAAGCGGGCGGAAATCCTCATCGGCGCCTTTGCCGGACGTAACTGAACATAAAAAATCCTGCTCCAATGGAGCAGGATTTTTCATTGCTGTCAGCTGATCGCGGGCTCGGCGCCGATCATGTAATTGCCCTCCGCGTCGCGCTCGGAGCGGCGGCTGCGGCCGGGCTTCTTGCGCAGGCCATTGGCGAGCAGGGGCTTCTCCTTGCCGTTGACGGAATCCGCGGTCACGGTGCAGGCGTTGACCTCATGCAGTCCGGGCAGCTCGAACATGGTGTCCAGCATCACACTCTCGATGATGGCACGCAATCCGCGGGCGCCGCACTTGCGTTCGATGGCCATCTTTGCAATGGCGCGCACGGCATCCTCCTCGAAGGTCAGCTCGATGCCGTCCAGACCAAGCAGCTTCTGGTACTGCTTGCACAGGGCGTTCTTGGGCTGGGTCAGGATCTGCACCAGCGCATCCTCGTCCAGCGCATCCAGTGTCACAGTGATGGGCAGACGACCCACAAATTCCGGGATCAGGCCAAACTTGGTCAAATCCTCCGGGCGCATATCCCGCAGGGCCTTCGACACGTTCGGGTCGCGGTTGGAGCGAACCTCCGCGCCAAAGCCCAGGTTCTTCTTGCCCGTGCGACTCTCGATGATCGGCACCAGGCCGTCGAACGCGCCGCCGCAGATAAAGAGGATATTCGTCGTGTCGATCTGGATCATTTCCTGCTGGGGATGCTTGCGTCCGCCCATGGGCGGCACGGACGCCACGGTGCCCTCCAGGATCTTCAGCAGCGCCTGCTGCACACCCTCGCCGGACACGTCGCGGGTGATGGAGGGATTCTCCGACTTGCGGGCGATCTTGTCGATCTCATCGATGTAGATGATACCGCGCTGGGCCGCCTCGATGTCGTACTCGGCATTCTGGATCAGGCGGAGCAGGATATTTTCGACGTCCTCACCCACGTAGCCAGCCTCGGTGAGGGAGGTCGCATCCGCGATGGCGAAGGGCACGTTGAGGATGCGGGCCAGCGTCTGCGCCAGGAAGGTCTTGCCGCAGCCAGTGGGACCCACCATCAGGATGTTGGACTTTTGAAGTTCCACCTCGTCCCGGCCCACAGGCTGGGCAATTCGCTTGTAGTGGTTGTACACCGCCACGCACAGGGCGCGCTTGGCCTGCTCCTGCCCGACGACATAATCGTCCAGCACCTTCTTCATCTCCGCAGGCGTGGGCAGCTTGCCATTTGAGCCAGGCACGTCGCTGTTCATGGGCATATCCTGGCTGATGATCTCCTGGCACAGCAGGATGCACTCGTTGCAGATGCCGACCTCCGGGCCCACGACGAAGCGCCGCACCTGATCGTGGGGCTTGCCGCAGAAGGAGCACCGCCGGATGGAGGACATGATATCGTCATTAGACATGCGTATACCTCACAAAAGATTACTTCCGATTACTTCTTGGCGCGGGGATCAAAGATCTCGTCGATGATGCCGTACTCGAGGGCTTCCTTGGCGGACATGAAGTGATCGCGCTCCACGTCGCGGCGGATGATCTCCTCAGGCTGACCGGTCATTTCGGCCTTCATGCGGATCATCTTCTCCTTGGTCTTCAGCAGCCATTCCGCGCGGATCTGCACGTCGGTCGCCTGACCGGAAGCGCCGCCCAGGGGCTGATGGATCATAACCTCGGAGTTCGGCAGAGCACAGCGCTTGCCCTTCTCGCCCGCCATCAGCAGAAACGCGCCCATGGAGGCTGCCATGCCCACGCACACCGTGCGCACCTGGGGCTTGATGTACTGCATGGTATCGTAGATCGCCATGCCCGCCGTCACGGAGCCACCGGGGCTGTTGATGTACAGGCAGATATCGGCATCGGGGTCTTCCATCTCCAGGAAGAGCAGCTGCGCAACGACGGTATTGGCCACGTCATCGTCGATCTCGCCGCCCAGGAAGATGATGCGATCCTTCAGCAGACGGGAATAGATATCGTAGGAGCGCTCGCCGCGGTTGGTTTGCTCCACAACGTAAGGGATCAAAGGCATGGTGTACCTCCTTCATGGCGGGAACCGCCAGGATAGTATATGCTGATGCAGGTGGGGATATGAGTGGGGGCCTCCGGCGGGCAGGGCGCTGCCGGACGCGCCAAATCGGCCAGAAAACCGTGAGCGTAGGGGCCTCCGGCGGGCAGGGCGCTGCCCTGCACCTGCTTAGGGGCGTTACGCCCCTAAGAACCCCGTTTCGCGATCTTTCTTGCAGGGTTCCTTTGGGGGTATGCGCGCGTGCTGATGCGCGCGGTGCCGGAGTTGTCTTGCCGCGCTCGCTATCGCGCGGGCTGCCGGGATTCGCTCTCGTGCGGTTTTGTTCGTGAGCTTTGGCTCGGATCTGTGAACGCCGAAGTAGACTTTATCCACACTTGCGCGGCGTTCACAGAGTCCTCGCGTCGCGCAGACTCGTCGTCACTGCAATCGTAGTGAGAGGCGGCGACCTCCTGCGGAGGCCGACGGGATCATGTCGGGCCAAACGGCTCTCCCTCTGGGATAGCTGTCAGCATCAGCTGACTGAGAGGGCTGGTTTCCTTTGAAAAGACGCGGAGAGACCCCGCAGCAGGAATCCCCTGCACGTTTTCCCCCCGCGTATTTGTGTTCAATTATTCAGCGTCGGCAGCCTTTTCGGTGACGGTGGCACCGGCCTTCAGCAGGTCGCAGACCTTCTGGATGGCGGCGGTGTCGGACAGGTAGGACTTCTGCTCGTCGGTCAGACCAGCCTTGAAGGCCTCGACCTCCTGGCCCATACGCTCAGCCTGCTTAACGACCTGGGCCTCGACCTCTTCTTCGGTGGGCTCCAGACCCTCGGCCTTGCGGATGGCTTCCAGGGTCAGCTCGATCTTCACGCGCTGCTCGGCCTCACCCTTGTACTGCTCAGCCAGGGCCTCACGGGTCTGGCCGGTGTACTTCAGGTAATCCTCCATGCGCAGGCCCTGGTACATCATGCGGATCTCCATGTCGCGCAGGATGTAGTTGGTCTGCTCCTGGATCATGGCCTCAGGGATGTCCATCTGGGCATTGGCGACAGCGGCCTCGATCAGGGCATTCTCGATGGAGACATTGTAGTTGGACTCAACGCGCTCGTTCAGCTTCTTCTCCACGTCGGCCTTGTAGTCGGCGAAGGTGTCAAAGCCGTTGTCCTGGGCGAAATCGTCATCCAGCTCGGGCAGCTCGGTGGCGGTGATGCTGTTGACCTTCACGTGGAAGACAGCAGCCTTGCCGGCCAGCTCCTCGGAGTGGTACTGCTCGGGGAAGGTCACTTCCAGATCCTTCTCCTCGCCGATGGCCATGCCGACCATCTGCTCTTCGAAGCCGGGGATGAACTGGCCGGAACCAATCTTCAGGGTCTGGCCCTGAGCGGTGCCGCCGGCGAAAGCCACGCCGTCCACAGAGCCGGCGTAGTCCAGGTTCACGGTGTCGTTGTAGTCGACAGTGCGGTCAGTGACCTCGAGGGTGCGGGCGCCCTTCTGCTGGTCCTGCTTGATGCGCTCGTCGATCTCTTCCTCGGTGACGACGTGCTTGGGCTCGACCTCAACGGACAGGGCCTTGTACTCGCCCAGGGTGACGTCGGGGCGGACGAACACTTCCACGGTGAAGGTCATTTCCTCGCCCTTGACGTACTCGCCCATGTCGGTCATCTCGGGGCGGTCAACGGGCTTCAGGCCATTCTCTTCGATGGCAGCGGTGTACATCTCGGGGAAGACGATGTCCATCGCGTCCTCAACGAAGACGAACTTGCCGTACATATTCTCGATCACATTGCGGGGGGCCTTGCCCTTACGGAAGCCGGGCACGTTGATCTTGCCGCGGTTCTGCAGGTAAGCCTTATTCATCGCAGCCTCGAACTCCTCGCCGGAAACGGTGAAGACGAGCTTGGCCTTGTTGCTGGAAATCTTCTCGTAATTGACCATTGGTTCATTCCTCCTGAACTCTCATCACAGGGCCTCGCTCGGCCCCTCACATGCGGTTTCACATTACGCACGCGGAATATTTTATCACAGATTTTCCCCGGATGCAAGGGTTTTACAAAGGAAATCGCGGCTTTTTGCGATTCCTTTTGACTTTTATGCCTCCATCATGTATGATTGTAAGGACAGGAGTTGAATCATCTATGAATTTTTCCAATATGACCATGATCGCCACCGCAGCCTTCGGCCTGGAAGGCGTGGTCGGCGCTGAGCTCAAGCGCCTCGGCATGAAGGACGTCAAGGGCGAGATCGGCGGCGCGCGCTTCACCGGCAGCGCTGCGGACGCTTACCTGGCAAATCTGCGCCTGCGCTGCGCAGACCGGGTGCTGATCGTCCTGAAGGAGAAGGAATGCCGCACCTTTGAGGAGCTGTTCCAGTTTGTGAAGTCCTTCGAGTGGGAGGAAGTACTCCCGGTGGATGCGAAGATCAACGTATCCGGCAAGTGCGCCCGCAGCCAGCTGATGAGCATCCGCGACTGCCAGGCCATCACCAAGAAGGCCATCATTGAGCGGCTGAAGACCGTCCACAAGCGCAGCGTCTTTCCGGAGACCGGCGTGGCGTACCCCATCGAGATCGCCCTGCACGGCGACGTGGCACGACTGACGCTGGATACCTCCGGCGAGGCGCTGAACCGCCGCGGCTACCGCACCTGGAACGGCGAGGCTCCCCTGCGTGAGACCCTCGCAGCCACGCTGGTGGAACTCTCCACCTGGCGGCCGGGCATGCGCCTCCACGACCCCTGCTGCGGCACCGGCACACTGCTGATCGAGGCTGCTTTTCGCCTGAGCCACCGCGCACCGGGCCTGACCCGCCATTTCTCGATGGAGCAGTTCGGCTTCTTCCCTGCCGAGGACTGCGCCTTCATCAAGAAGCAGTGCCAGGAGGATTTCGAGCTCAAGCGCGTCAGCGGCATCAGCGGCTCCGACATCGACCCGGAGGCCCTCAAGCTGGCCCAGCGCCACGTTAATCAGGCAGGCCTTTCCGGGCGCATCGAGCTGACCAACATCCCCCTGCAGCAGCTTCAACTTGAGGGCGAGCCGGGCGTGTTCCTGTGCAATCCGCCCTACGGCGAGCGCCTGAGCGACCGCAAGTCCTGCGAGAAGCTCTATGCGGAGATGGGCAAGCTCCTCAAGCGCCACCCCGGCTGGAGCCTGTGCGCCATCACCTCTGACCCCATGTTCGAGCGCGCCTTTGGCCGCAAAGCCGACAAGAAGCGCCGCCTCTACAACGGGCGGCTGGAATGTGAGTTCATGATCTTTAAGGCATAACATGATTCTGTAAGGAGGAATCCCCCATGACAAAGCCCGCTCCCGGCTTCTACGTCCCCGCTGCCGACCGCTATCACAGCATGGAATACGCCCGCTGCGGCAAGTCCGGACTGAAGCTGCCCCGCGTGTCCCTTGGCCTGTGGAACAATTTCGGCAGCGTCAATGTGCATGAGAATTCCCGTCAAATGCTGCTGACCGCCTTCGACCTGGGCGTCACCCACATCGACCTGGCTAATAACTACGGCCCCCTCCCCGGCAGCGCCGAGGAGACCTTCGGCCGGGTGCTGGACAGCGACCTGCGCGCCCACCGCGACGAGCTTTGCCTGTCCACCAAGGCGGGCTACTACATGTGGGAAGGCCCCTACGGAGAGTGGGGCAGCCGCAAGTATCTCATCAGCAGCCTCGACCAGAGCCTCAAGCGCATGAAGGTCGACTATGTGGACATCTTCTACCACCACCGCCCCGACCCCGAGACTCCCCTGGAGGAGACCATGGGCGCGCTGGCAGATATCGTCCGGCAAGGCAAGGCGCTCTATGTTGGCGTGTCCAACTACAGCGCTGAGCAGACTGCCCGCGCCGCCGACATTCTCAAGGACATGGGCGTACCGCTGACCATCCACCAGCCCCGCTACAACATGCTGGACCGCTGGGTGGAAGCCGGCGAGCCCTCCCTGTGCGACGTGCTGCTGGAGCGCGGCATCGGCGCGGCGGTGTTCTCCCCCCTGGCCCAGGGTCTGCTGACGGACCGCTACCTGAACGGCATCCCGGCGGATTCCCGCGCGGCCGGCCCCTGCGTGTTCCTGAACGAATCCGGCGTGACGGAGGACGTGCTGTCCAAGGTGCGCAGGCTGAACGCCATCGCGAATGCACGCGGCGAGACCATGGCCCAGCTGGCTTTGGCCTGGGTGCTGGAGAATCCGGCGATCACCAGCGTCATCATCGGCGCCAGCCGTCCCGCACAGATCGAACAGAACGTCAAGACCATCGAAAAGCATGTGCCCCTCTCCGATGCAGAGAAGGCCGCCATCCGGACGATCCTTGAGGAAAAGTAAGCATATCAAAAGGGAGGCAGCATCACGCTGTCTCCCTTGATTCGTATTTTGGGTCTTACTCCTCCACCGGGGGCTTCTCGACCTTGGCGTTGAACTTATCCAGCAGCAGGGTAGCCACGCAGCCCAGCACCACGAACACCAGGTGGATCAGGCAGGAGGACACGCCGGCGGTAAAGGCCGCAAAGGGAATGGTGAAGATGGTCGCGGCGATCACCAGGCCGATGATGCCGTGGAACATCACGGAGTAGTGGTTGTTCATCATCCAGTCCACCGCGCGGGTGAGCAGCACGAAGGTCAGCACCGCACCCACCGCCACGGGCAGCAGCACGCCCATGTTCAGGTTGCCGATCGCGCCGGTGATGTGCTCGTAGAAGGTGGAAACGGAGCCGTCCGCAGCCTTCATCTGCAGGGGCAGCATCAGCACGGAAGCACTCATGCCGGGGGCGATGATGGACAGCGCCAGGCAAGCGCCACCAAAGGCATTCCAGAAGAAGTTGGGCACGATCAGCAGCTCCAGGATGCGGGCGCCGCCCAGGATCGCGAAGGCGACCACGAACACCACCGCCAGGGAGATCCAGCTGGCCTTGTTGCGGCCCTTCTCTCCCGCCTCGCGGAACAGGGAGGGCATAATGCCGATGGCCATGCCGACAAACACCGCCAGCGCCTGGGTCTCGTAGGCCTTGAGGACTTCCTCCAGCACCTTGGCGATGCCGATGTAGCCGATCACAAAGCCCACCAGAATGGGCCACATTTCCTTCGCAGTCTGCTTGAAGGCCTTGACGGGATGGGCCAGCAAACGCATCAGGGGCTTATACACGCCAAAGAGCACCGCCAGCACGCCGCCGGACACGCCGGGAAGCACGCCGCCCGCGCCAATCAGCGCGCCCTGGATGATCTTCACGATCCAATTCATATTTCATTCCTCCTGTGAAAGCATGATATGCATATCATATTTATTTTACCAGTCTTTTGGCGCTGCGTCAACGGGGAAATGATTCGAAGGGGCGCGAAATTGCCCACAGGCAAAAATTCTTGGCGCAAAGTCCGCCCTGAGCTATTGACAAAGGCGGAAAAGGTTGCTATAATGATTCTCGCTGTTACGGCATGCGGTCGTGGCGGAATCGGCATACGCGCACGTTTGAGGGGCGTGTTCTGAAAGGAGTACGGGTTCAAGTCCCGTCGACCGCACCAACCAGTTGATCCGAACTTGTTCACACGGGTTCGGATTTTTCTTTTCCGTCAAACATGCGGGAGGTGCAGCATGGTCGATTACATCGCGCAGAACAAGCGGGCCTGGGAGTACAACGCCTACGATTTCTGGTGCAGCCACAATGGCGCTCCTGCCGAGCTGGCGAAGACGCTCAAGGCAGATCCGATGAAGGCTATCCGGCGGCATGCGGCGTATTTTGACGCCTTTGACGGCATGCGCATCGCCAACATCTGCGGCTCCTGCGGGAAAAAAGCTGTTCCGTTGGCTTTGCTGGGTGCGCAGGTAACGGTCTTCGACCTGTCCGCCGATAACTGCCGCTACGCCACCGAGGTGGCCGCTGCTGCCGGGGTTCCGCTGGATTACCAGGTGGGCAACGTGCTGGAGATCGACATGCCCCGGTTTGGCGGCGCGTTCGACGTGGTGTTCATGGAGGGCGGCATCCTCTCCTATTTCCACGACATCGGGGAGTTCATGGCCGTCATGCGCGGACTGCTCCGCCCCGGCGGCAAACTGATCTGCAGCGATTTCCACCCCTTCAACAAAATCAACGACGCCCTGGGCCTTGAGCAGCCCATCATGAGCTATTTCTCCACGGAAGTATACGAGAGCGAGATGGCCCATGCCCGCTTCTACGAGGCGGATGTCCGCCGCAATTTCCCCAAGTGCAGCCACCGTAAGTACACGATGAGCGAGATCATCAATGCTGTCCTGGCAGCAGGCTTCACGCTGCGCCGCTTCGACGAGCACCCCGCGTGGTTCAAGCCCGAGCTGCCCGGCGAGTTCACGCTGGTTGCGGTGAAGGAATGAGCAATTCCGCAGGCTCCCTGAGCAATCGGGGAGCTTTTTACTGCTCAGCTGGCAGAAAAAGTCGCGGGAAATGCCCTTTTCGCCGCGAATGCGCCTTGTGTCCCGCGTAGTTCTGTGGTAAAATGTCCGGAGCGGCTTTTGCCGCTGGATCATCCGCATCAATGGAGTGTGTCACATGATCGAAAAATGGCCGATCCCCTATCCTGCCTCCACCGGCACGGAGGACCGCAATGTGTATGTGTACGTCCCCGACTGCGCTGAGGAGGACGAAGACGCCCGCTTCCCCGTGCTGTACATGTTCGACGGACACAATGTGTTCTTCGACGAGGACGCCACCTACGGCAAGTGCTGGGGCATGAAGGAGTACATGGATGAAACGGAAACGCCTATGATCATCGTGGCGGTGGAGTGCAATTCCCACCCCGACAACGGACGGCTCCGCGAGTACTCCCCCTTCAACTTCTCCTACAGGAAGATGAACATCCGCGGCGAGGGCAAGGCGACCATGGACTGGTACACCCGTACCCTCAAGCCCATGATCGACAAGCGCTACCCCACCCTGCCGGACAGGGCGAATACCTACATTGCCGGATCCTCCATGGGCGGGCTGATGAGCCTCTACGCCGTCACGGCATATAACGATGTGTTCTCCCGTGCGGCCTGCCTGAGCCCGAGCCTGTGGGTCGCCCGCCGCCGGGTGGACAAGCTGGTGCGCGAGGCGAAGCTCTCCCCTGATACGGTGATCTACATGGACTACGGCTCCCGCGAGATGGGCAACCACGCCGCCACCCGCAAGCTCTACGCTGCCGTGACGGCAAAGCTCATGGAGAAGAAGGTGTGGCTCACCAGCCGCATCGTTCCCAATGGCGACCACTGCGAAGCCTGCTGGGAGGAGCAGATCCCCATGTTCATGAACGTCCTGGAATACAACCGCGAATAATCCCGAAAAGGAGCAACATACATGCAGACCTACTACACCAAATGGTACTCCCCCAACATTGGCCGGGAGATGGAGATCAAGGTATACGGCCACGCAGGCCGTCCCGTGCTGTTCGTCCCCTGCCAGGATGGACGCTTCTTTGACTTTGAGTCCTTCAAGATGACCGACGTGTGGGCCCCTTGGATCGAGTCCGGCCAGTGCATGGTTTTCGCCATCGACACCCTCGATAAGGAGACTTACTCCGCCACCTACGAGAGCTTCTGGCGCATCCGCCGCCACGAGCAGTGGTTCGCTTACATCACCAACGAGGTGGTGCCCTTCATGCAGGCCATGGCCAACGAGCGCAATGGCTGGACAGGTACGCCGGGCTGCATCGCCTTCGGCTGCTCCCTGGGCGCGACCCACGCGGCGAACCTGTACTTCCGCCGTCCCGACCTGTTTGACGGCCTGCTGGCGCTCTCCGGCATTTACGACAGCGAGTACGGCTTCCCCGGCTACATGGACGAGCTGGTCTACGCCAACTCCCCCGTGCACTACCTGGCCGGCATGCCTGCGGATCACCCCTACATCCAGCAGTACAACAACCACAAGGGCGTGATCGTGGTCGGTCAGGGCCCCTGGGAGGTCACCGACTCGACCTTCGCCCTGCGCGACATCTTCTTCCAGAAGGGCATCAACGTGTACGTGGACATCTGGGGCCACGACGTTGCCCACGACTGGGACTGGTGGTACAAGCAGGTGCCCGTGCATCTGCCTCACATTCTGTGAGGGGCTGCCCCCTCGGGCGGCTCGCGATTGAGTTGACTTTCCATTCCCGGCTGAGCGCGCGTGCGACTTTGGCATGGTACGCGTCGCACTGTCGGCGGAGGGCTCCCGCGCGGGCACGGCTCGCAACAGGCGAGCCGCGCTGGAGTTGACTTTTTCCCAGCAAAGACTCGAGAACACATTTAACATCCGAACAACATTCACATAAAGGAAGAATCAACCATGAAGAATTTCGTATTCATTTCCCCCAACTTTCCCACCAACTACTGGCAGTTCTGCAAGCACCTGAAGGACAACGGCCTGCGCGTGCTGGGCGTTGGTGACTGCCCCTACGATGACCTGCTGCCCGAGCTTCGTGCTTCCCTCACCGAGTACTACAAGGTAAACTCCATGGAGAACTACGACGAGGTGTACCGCGCCGTGGCGTTCTTCATCAGCAAGTACGGCCGCATCGACTGGCTGGAGAGCAACAACGAATACTGGCTGGAGCGCGACGCGATGCTGCGCACCGATTTCCACATCACCTCCGGCTTCCAGGTCGAGGACATGGAGCGCATCAAGTACAAGTCCAAGATGAAGCCCTACTACGAGGCCGTGGGCATCAAGACCGCCCGCTACCACATCGTGGACAACTACGACGAGTGCAAGAAGTTCATTGACGTGGTGGGCTACCCCGTCATCGTCAAGCCCGACAACGGCGTGGGCGCGTCCAGCACCTACAAGCTGAAGAACGATGATGAGCTGCGTTTCTTCATCGACACCATGGACAAGAACGTCTCCTACATCATGGAAGAGTTCATTACCGCCGAGGTCAACAGCTACGACGCGATCATCGACTCCAACGGCGAGCCGATCTTCGAAACCGGCAATGTGACCCCCAACTCCATCATGGACGTGGTCAACAACGGCGACAACTCTATCTACTACATCGTCAAGGAGCTGCCCGAGGATACCCGCAAGGCCGGCCGCGCGACGGTGAAGTCCTTCGGCGTCAAGAACCGCTTCGTGCACTTTGAATTCTTCCGTCTGACCGCCGATCATCCTCACATGGGCAAGAAGGGCGACGTGGTGGCGCTGGAGGTCAACATGCGTCCCTGCGGCGGCTTCTCTCCCGACATGGTGAACTTCGCCAACTCCACCGACGTGTACAAGATCTACGCCGACATGATCGCCTACGATTCCTCCCTGAAGACCGTGGGCGAGCGCAACTTCTGCGCCTTCGCCGGCCGCCGCGACGGCAAGAACTTCAAGCTCAGCCACGACGAACTGTGCCAGAAGTACGCCGCCAACATGCGTATGGTTTCCCGCATCCCCGACGCCCTCTCCGGCGCGATGGGCAACCAGATGTACGTCGCCAACTTCCCCACCGAGGAGGCCATGAACGCCTTCTACGCGGATGCGTGCGACACCTGGTAAGGAGACACGCCCATGAAGAAACCCTTTCTCGCCCTGCTGCTGGCGCTTTGCATGCTGTGTATGAGCAGCTGTAGTCAGATGGCTGAAAGCGTTCTCACCACGGTCGGTGACAAGGCTGAAGCATCTGGCGCTGACGCGTTGGCGCGGCAGTTCATCGATGGCCTGCTGACCAACGATCCGGACAAGAGCCACGCCGTCTTCGTGGAAGGCGTAGAGATGGCCCAGGTGCTGGAGGTTTTTCCCGCCATGCAGGATTTGCTGCCGGATGCGAACAGTTATAGCCTCACCCCCATCAGTTGGAACAGCAACACCAGCAACGGCGTGACCATGTACGCTTTTCAGCTCCTGCTGACAATGGGTGACGAGCAATTCGTCGTGGAAACGCTGCAGATGTCGGGGGTGGCGGGGCTGTACAACATCCACATCGCCCCCTACGCGCCGCAGGAAGCCACCGTATATGATCATCCTGTCATCGACATGATCTTCATGCTCATTTCCGCGGCAACCGCGGTCTTTATCATCTGGGCGCTTGCAGATTGCTGCCGCCACAAGATTCACCGCAAGTGGCTGATGGTTCTGGTGATCCTGCTGGGCAATGTACTGCTGATCCTGGCCATGAACGGCTCGCAGCTGAACTTCAACCTGCGTTTGGGCCTTTCCCTGAATGCCACGTCCCTCGCCCTGCGGGAAGGCGGGTTCTACCTGCGGCTGCAGTTCCCGATAGGCGCCCTTATCTATCTGCTGCGCCGCAAGCACCTGCTGCTGCCGGAGGCCAAGCAGGGCTTTGCCGAGGCCTTCCAGCCGGACGCAGCGGCAGATCAGTCCATTGCCGCAGACAACAAGGATGCGTAAATTCAAAGCGCGACCCACCTCCGGGCCGCGCTTTACTTATCCACAGATCCGGCCTGTGGATAAACCTGTTTTCAAATCCTTCCTGTTGTGATATAATAGAGATGTATGCGGCAAATTCCGCATACGATCTATCAGGAGGCCATGAGCTATGCGTATTCTGATCGTCGGCGACGGCAAGGTCGGCCACACCCTGGCAACGGAGCTCCTGCGGGAGGGCCACGACATTACCATCATCGACCAAGATGACGAAGTCGTCAAAAAGACAACCGATAATCTGGATGTGATCTGCGTCCACGGCAACGGCGCCAATGCTTCCACGCTGATGGAGGCGGAGGTGGAGCGGGCGGATATCCTCATCGCCGCCACCGCCACGGACGAGATCAACATGCTTTGCTGCCTGATCGGCAAGCACCTGGGGGCCAAGTTTGCCATCGCCCGCATCCGCGACCCGGAATACGGCGAGTCCCTGCAGGTGCTGCAGCACGAGCTGGGCATCGATATGACCATCAACCCCGAGCGCGCCACCGCTCAGGAAATCTCCCGCATGCTGCGTTTCCCCTTCGCCAACAACATCGAGCCCTTCGCCAAGGGCCGCGTGGAGCTGGTGGAATTCCTCGCAAGGGAGGACGACATCATCTGCGGCAAGCCCCTGAAGGAGCTGACCTCCCGCCATTCCGACCTGCCCAAGGTTCTGTACTGCGCCGTGGAGCGTGAGGGCGAGGTCGTCATCCCCGGCGGTGATTTTGTCATCGAGCCCGGCGACCGCGTGCACGTGGCGGCGGATCTGGTCACCATCACCCACTTTTTCCGCGTTCTCGGTCGCAGCGCCAGGCCCGTCAAGGACGTGATGGTGCTGGGCGGCGGACGCATCAGCTACTATCTGGCAAAGATGCTGGAGAAGATGGGCGTCCGCGTGGCGATGTTCGAGCATGACGAGGAGAAAGCCAAGGCACTGTCCGAGGCCCTTCCCCATGCGGACATCATTGAGGGCGACGGCACCGATCAGGATCTGCTGGAGCAGGAGAACCTGGCCGGCATGGACGCCTTCATCGCCCTGTCCAACCGGGATGAGGAAAACCTGATGGTCGGCCTGTACGCCAAGACCCGCGGCGTCCCCAAGGTGATCGTCAAAACCAACCGCTACGCCTATAAGGACGTCATCGCCAACCTGGGCCTGGAAAACCAGGTCAGCCCGCGCATCATCACCTGCAACATGATTTTGCGCTACGTCCGCGCCCGCGTCAATGCCCGCGGCACCACGGTGGAAAAGCTCTACCGCCTGGTGGACGGCAAGGCGGAAGCGCTGGAATTCATCGCAAAGAAGGGCGATCCCTACATCGGCGTGCCGCTGAAGAACCTGAGCGTGCGCAAAGGGACGCTGGTGGCCATCATCCTGCATAAGGGCAAGGTCATCGTTCCCTTTGGCGACGACGTGATCGAGGCCGGCGATAATGTGGTCATCATCTCCACCACCAGCGGCATTTCCGATCTAAACGAGGTCATCAAGAAATGAACATAAAGCTGCTTTTGCGCATTTTAGGCGCGATCCTGCTGGTGGAAGCCGCCGCGATGCTCCCCGCCCTTGCCATTGCTTTGGGCTACGGCGACGGAGACGCCATGGCCTTTGTGTGGACGATCCTGCTGCTGGCCGTCATCGGCGCGCCGCTGCGCCTGCTGATCAAGGCTGAACAGACGAACCTGCGCGCCCGCGAGGGCTTCCTGGTGGTATCCCTGGCGTGGATTTTGCTGTCCGTGTTCGGCGCGCTGCCCTTCGTGCTCAGCGGTATGATCCCCAATTTTGTGGACGCGCTGTTTGAATCCGTCTCCGGCTTCACCACCACCGGCGCTTCCATTCTCACGCAGATCGAAGGCAACCCCCACGGCGTGATGTTCTGGCGATCCTTCACCCACTGGATCGGCGGTATGGGCGTGCTGGTGCTGACGCTGGCGCTGCTGCCGCAGATGTCCGGGCGCACGAGCCACCTCGTCCGCGCAGAATCCCCCGGCCCGACCCTGTCGAAGATCGTCCCCCGCATGGGCGATACCGCCAAGATCCTTTACAGCATCTACGGCGCGCTGACGGTTGCCGAATTCCTGCTGCTGATGCTGGCCGGCATGAACGCCTACGACGCTGCCATCCACGCCATGGGTACTGCCGGTACCGGCGGCTTCAGCAACTACGCCGCCAGCGTGGGACATTTTGACTCCGCGCTGATCGACGCCATTATCACGCTCTTTATGGTGCTCTTTGGCGTCAACTTTGTCTTGTACTATAAGCTCTTCACCCGCGATTTTGATGAGATCAAGGCCAACGAAGAGCTTAAGTGGTACCTAGGCATCTATATCAGCGTGACGCTGATCATCACCTTGTTCATCCTGCCCCAGAAGGGCAACTTCTTCACTGCGCTGCGCTATTCCACCTTCCAGGTGGCCTCCATCGTGTCCACCACTGGCTATGCCACGGACAATTTTGATCTCTGGCCCATTGCCGCAAGGATGCTCATCCTGGTGATCATGTTCTTTGGCTCCTGCGCAGGCTCCACCGCCGGCGGCATGAAGATCTGCCGCATCGGTATGCTCTCCAAGCAGGCCGTACGCGAGGTACGCCATACCATCCAGCCCCGCAAAGCCATGGTCGTCCGTTTTGAGGGCAAGGCTGTGGACGAAGGCGTGCTGCGGCAGGTGGCGACTTTCTTATTCATCTACGTGGCGCTGATCGTGGTGGGCGGCTTCCTCCTCTCCCTGGAAGGCCGCTTCGATATGATGACCAACTTCTCCGCTGCGCTCACCTGCGTCAGCAACGTCGGCCCCGGCTTTGGCGAGGTCGGCCCCGCAGGCGGCTTTGCGGGCTATGGCCCCTTTGCCAAGCTGCTTTCCAGCTTCCTGATGCTGGCTGGCCGCCTGGAGATTTTCCCCATGCTGGCGCTGCTCCATCCCGCCATGTGGCGCAAGTAATTTCAATATCCCGGACGCTGACCATGCCGTCAGCGTCTTTTTTTGCATGCAAAAGGACGGCAGACCATTGCGATCTGCCGTCCGAAGGGGTTACATATCCAGGTTTTTCTCGTTCTCCCGTGCACGCTGCGCCTGCCGATAGGCCGTCCTGCGTCCTACACGGGGCGCGCTGGAAGCGGAATCATCGCCTTCCTCCGGGGTAAATGCCTCCTCCGCAGGGCGGAAGTAGGCGCCGCCCTCGCCGGTATAGCCGCTGTACTGGCTGACGTTGGGCTGACGATTCTGGTTGGGATAGGTGCCGGTACGGGGCTGGGCAGGCGCAGCGTTGCGGGCATAGGGCCGCTGCTGCTGCGCACGGGCTGCCTGAGCACGGCGCTGGGCCGCTCGCAGGGCAATGCGCCGCTTGTTCTGCTGATGGCGCACCATCACGAACACGCCGCCGACCGCCAGCATCAGCAAGCCGATCACCAGCACCCATACCACGGCGCTGCCGCCCTCGCCCTCATTGGAGGTGGGGTAGGTCACATCGGGCAGCGGGTTGAAGGTGGGCGTCGGGGTAGGAGCAAGAGTGGGCGCTAACGTGTTCTGCGCGATCCACCCGGGCAAGGGCTCCAGGGTCGGTTTGGAGGTGGCAATGGGCGCCACCGTGCCGATGGGATTCCACGGCGGAGGCGTGATCCACACGTCGGGATTCTCATGCTTGAGCTGATCCTCCGCGGAGACCAGGCCGCCGGTGCCAGTGTAGCCCACGTCGTCCTTGCCGGAGTTGCCGCTGGCGGAATTGTTGGCAATGCCCTGCAGATACTCTTCGCTGCCAAGGAAGCCCTCCAGCTCGGAGATGGTCATCTGCTTGAAGAAATCGCCGTGGACGTAGCCGGTCTTGCCGTCGTAGCGCACCTGATACCAGGTCACGCCATTCACATATTCCACATCCCACACCAGGCAGAAGGCGTAGCGCTTGAGCTCGCCGATCTTCTTGGCGCCGGTGGAGGGCTCTTCGCGCCAGTTGACACTGCTGTTCGCCGAGCAATCCACATAGCCGTAGGAGGACATGCCATTCTGATCGAAGGGCAAATTGGTGGTCACAGGTTCGGGGGTGGGCGTGGCCAGCTGGTCGCGGATGTAGGCTTCTTCCTCGGCAATGGTCATCATGCGCACCAGGTCGGTGCGGATATAGCCCCAGCGGCCTTCGTAGTTGACGGAGTGCCAGTACTGGCCGTCGCCTGCGGTCTGGCCGGTGACGTACACGACAGTCCCTGCGTTCAGGTTGTCAATGATGCGGCTGTACTCGCTCTGCATCTGGCGGAAGGGCACGTCATCCCCCAGCACCACCGCGTAGCCTTCCATCTGCATGGGTTCGGGGGTGGCGGTGACGATCTGGGTGGGTTCGGGCGTCTTGTTGATCTCCTCCCAGTAGAGGATGTAGGGCTCGGCCTCCCGGTCGGTGATGGTGCGCAGCGCGCTGAAGGGCACATAGCCCGGCTGCTCGTTCAGGGTGTAGACGATGGCCCAGGTTTCGCCCGTGACGGGATCGTTCACCTGGCCCATCACGCTGACCAGCTCATTGGCCTGCAGCGTCTGGATGACCGTTGTTTCCGAGGCGCTGATGCCGGAGCGCAGCGCGGTAACGCGGGTGGTCAGCGCATAGCCGATATAGGGGGCAGGCGTGGCCGTGGGCGTAGGTGTGGGCACCTCGGTGGGCGTGGCGCTGGGCGGGGGCGTGATGGCCTCCACCAGCGGCGGGATGGTCGGCTCGTAGGTCGGGGTGGCGGTAGGCACGGGCGTCCAGGTGGGAACTGCCGTCGCTGTAGGCACGGGCGTGAAGGTCGGCGCGGGCGTGCTGCCGGAGGCGTAACTGTCGCTCTCCGCCTGGGTCATCACGTTCAGGAACTTGCTCATCATGTAGCCTTCCTGGCCATTGACGATCACCTGCGCCCAGACTTCGTTCTTACCATTGCGCACTTCCTTGAGGACGTACACCTTGTCATTGCGGCCCAGTCGCCGGATGACGGTCTTGTTGCCGGCAGCCGTATCGGGCTCGGAGCGGAAGGCGACGTTCTTGTCATTCACCGCGGCGTAGCGGTAGACATTCGCGCCCACGGGGATGGGCGTTTCCACCACCAGCTTGGCGAAGGTCAGCGTCACCTGGCTGGGGCTCGCCTCGCCCTGGTTGGACACATAGACCTTCACCGGCTCGGCGCTGGCGGGATCATAGCCCTTGGGCACGCGGGAAGCTTCCGCCTGAATGGTATGGTAGCCAGGGGCCAGCTCCTTCGTGAAGGGAGAAGCAATGGCGTTGTTCCACTCATCCACATAGTTAACGATGATGGTCGCCCGCTTCTGGGGCGCACGGTAGTAGAAGGCGATCTCCTCCGGGTCAGTGGAGCCGTCCTGGAAAACCTTGACGGTCAGCACGTTCTCCATCATCAGCTCGTACCCTTCGGGGAGATCCTCGGGGTTGGCCTGGATGGCGTAGGTGCCGGGGCCCACCTGCACATGCTGGGTGGTGGCGATCTGGTTGCCCATGGTATCGTAATAGCTGACCGGCAGGGTGAATACCGTGGGCTGGGTTGCCGTCTTGCGGTAGTAGAACACCACCTGATTCTGGCTGGGCACGCCGTTGCGGACGGTGACGGTCACCTTTTCCTCCGTGCCGTCAAAGATGGCATAGCCGGCCGGGAGACCCTCCGGCTGGGCCTGGATGGTATGGGTGCCATCGGTCAGGCCGCGGGTCTGGGCATGCGCCACATCATTGCCGCGGTCATCGCGGTAGTAGATGGTGATGGTCGCCTTGGTGACCTCAGGCTGCTTCTCGCGGTAGTAGAAAGCGATCTCCTGGGGAGAGAAGGTGCCGTTTTCGTACACCTCCACGGAAATGGCTGCGTCGGAGACCAGCTCGTAGCCCACGGGCAGGATGCGCGCATCGGGCTGGAGCAGATGCTTGCCGCGCTCCAGGGTGATGTTCTGGGCAGGCGCGATCTCTTCGCCGTAGGTGTCGAAGTAGCGCACCGTCACCACGGCAGAGGCGGGGGCCGTCTGCTTGAGCTGGTAGTAGAAGTACACATCCTTCTGGCTGGGCTTGCCGCCGGAGATGGTCACGGTCAGCTCGCTGTGGAGGCCGGGAGCCAACTCATAATCGGCGTTCAGGCCCTCGGGCGCGGCCTTGATGGTATAGCTTCCGTCCGCGGTGAAGGTCAGCACCTGGGTGGGCGCCACGTCGCGGCCGCGGTCATCCTGATAATGAACAGTGATGTTCACATCCGCCGGGCGGAGGATGAAGTTCACCGTGTCCTGGCTGAGTGCGCCGCTGTCATCCACATATACCACATGGGACTGCTCGCCATCCAGCACATAGCCGCCGAAATCGAGGTTCTCCGGCAGGATGGTATGGGTGCCGGGATTCAGCGTCATGCTTTCGCGGCTGATGACGCTGCCATCCGCCAGCTGATACAGGACGGTCAATTTCGCCGTAGCAGGCGCCACATAGGCGTCCTCATAGTAGAAATCCACCGTGGCGGGATAGGCAGTACCGTCCGCAAAGACGGTGACCTCCATGTCCGTGCGGCCCGCGGGGAGATAGTCGCCGACCTTGCTGCTGCCCGCCTGCACAACATGGGTACCTTCGGGCAGTGTGACGGTCTGGGTGTCCAGCAATCCGCGGTCAACGTGGTAATAGTTCACCTGCACCGTAGCCTCCGCGGGGGCGACATAAGCGTCCTTGTAGAGGAACTGCACATAGGCAGGCTCCGCGCTGCCGTTGGGATAAACGGTCACATCCACGCTGATGGGGCCGGCAGGCTCGTAGCTGCGCACCGCATCGCTGCTGGCGGTGATCACATGGGGCCCCTCGGTCAGCAGGATCTCCTGCATGTCCAGCAGCGTGCCGTTCTCGTGGTAGTAATACACCGAAACATAGGCTTCCGCCGGGGCGGGATCATCATAATAGAAGACCACGCTGCCCACATTGGTGGTGCCGTCGGGGTAGACGGTCAGGTAAACCGCGCTGTCCCCCACAAGGACATAGTCAGCAACCTTGCTGCTGTTGGCCTGTACCACATGGTCGCCGGGGGCCAGGAAGACCTCCTGCTCGTCAAGGATGTCGCCGTTCTTGTGGCAATACATCACCGGCACAGCGACCTCCGCCACAGGCGTGGGCGTGGGCTCCTCGGTGGGGACGGGTGTAGGCGTGGCGATCTCCCGGTATACGAAGGTGATCTCCGCCGGGCTGGCATTGCCGTTCTGATCCACGGATACCTCTGCCGTTTCGCTGCCGACGATGACATAGCCATCGGTCATCACCGAGCTGGCCCACACCGGGGTGATCTCCCCTGCCCAGCACTCAGCGTACTGGGTGTCCAGGGTGCGGCCGTCCTCGGTAACGTAATTCACCCGCACCTGCACCGGATAGGGCTCAAAGGGGCGCTCCGCCTCGGGCAGAGCCTTGGTGGACACAAACAGCAGCACCGGCATATCCGCCTGCACGCCGTTCACGGCATAAAAGAGCATATGGGCGTACTCATAGCTTGCGTCCAGCGCATCCATCTCCGGCTGGAAAGTAAAGGCAGTGGTCTGGCCGCCCCATTCGTCCAGCAGGTAGAAGCTGTAGGCCGGATCCGCTGTGATGGCCGCTACGTTCAGCGTTTTGCCCAGGGCGGATGCATCCACCGTTGCCCAGTAGGCCCGGTCTGCACCGATATCCACGGGCAGCGCCTGGACGGATTGATTCTGGCCATTGTCAGCCGTCCACCACAGGTCGAGGACGAGCTCGTCCCAGATATTCGCCGCAAATGCAGGCGTCACACAGGTGGAAATCAGCATCATCACCGTCAGCAGGAATGCCCCCAAACGGTTCAGATGTGCGCCATTATGCTTCATGGCGTATCCCTCCTTCGTCAAATCCATATAGAAATTCAGTTTATATTATACTGCAAAGCCTGCGCTTCGTCAACGCAAAGCCGCCAACGCGGCAGCGTGGAAAATCCCCAGCCCGTGCAGGAATCCCCGCCTCTCACGTCGAAATCCATAAGAAGCATCAACCCTACAACAGGAGGCCCGCCATGAACGAGCAGAATCTCATTGAGACCTACCAGGATGGCAAGGTCGTATTCGACGGCAAGATCATCCGCCTGGAGCACTGGACCGTGAAGCTCCCCAACGGCACCCTGGCCCTGCGGGAGGTGGCCTGCCATCCTGGCGCCGCCGCCGTGGTCGCCCTTGACGAGGAAGAAAACATCATCCTCGTGCAGCAGTACCGCGCCCCCATCGGCCGCCTGACGCTGGAGATCCCCGCAGGCAAATTCGACCATCCGGGCGAGGATCCCCTGCTGTGCGCACAGCGCGAGCTGAGCGAGGAAACCGGCTACCGCGCCGAAAACTGGCGCAAGCTGACCGTGCTGGAAACCACGCCCGGCTTCTGCAACGAGCGCATCCACATTTACCTGGCCACAGGGCTGAGCGCCGGCGAAACCCATCCGGATGAAGACGAGTTTGTCGCCACGACCCGCATGCCCCTCAAGGAGGCCGTCGCCAAGGTCATGGACGGCACCTTCCGGGACGGCAAGACCGCCCTGAGCATCATGATGGCTGCTTCCGCCGTCAAAGAATAAACGAATGAGCCGGGACTTTTCTTCCCGGACGGATGAATAATTTGCATCCCCCACCTGCAGGAAAGGAGCGTTCCCCATGCGCCGCAAGCCCTCCGCGTACAGCGTCTTCATCGCCGTCCTGACGGTGCTGCTGATCCTTGCCATCGCCCTGTTCATCTACGGCAGCGCGACCAATGGCATCCCCCAGCCCCATCTGCCGGGAAAGGGCGTGTTTGCCCTGGGGACGATCATTCGCCATGGGTGAGAAACGTTCTTTCTGGCACTGGCTGACACTGCCGGCCCGGGAGCCGGACACCCCGGCGGATTTCTTCGCCCGGCTGCCGGTGATCGACACGCCCCGCCTGACCCTGCGCAAGCTCCGCATGGCTGACGCGCCGGATATGTATTCCTACGCCAGGGATCCGGAGGTCGCCCGCCACGTGCTGTGGGAGGCCCATGCTTCCCTGTGGGACACCCGGGCCTTCATCCGATTCCTGCTGTATCAGTACCGCAACGGCCAGCCGGGTTCCTGGGGCATCGTCCACCGGGAGACGGGCAGGGTGATCGGCACCATCGGTTACATGAGCTACACACCCGACAACGCCACAGTGGAAGTGGGTTATTCCCTCGCCCGGGCATACTGGGGCCAGGGACTGATGACCGAAGCCCTCACCGCCGTGATCGACGAGACCTTCCGTACCCTGGATATCCACCGCATCGAGGCGTTGCACTTCACCGACAACCCGGCCTCCGGGCGCGTGATGGCCAAGTGCGGCATGACCCACGAGGGACACATGCGGGAGCGGGTGTGCTGCAAGGGCGTGTTCCGCGATGTGGAAATGTGGGGGATCCTGCGCAGCGACTGGGAAAAACACCGTAAGAAATAAGGGCCGGCGCACTGCCGACCCTTTTTACGTTCACTTTTTCCGCTTATACGTCGCCATTCTTCGCTTGAGCACATCCGGACGCGCCACCGAGTACCCAAAGAACCCCAGCACGTCCGTGGCCTTCTGGTACACGCCGTGGGCCTTGGTGACCAGCTCGGCGCGCTCCAGATGCATGGAGCCGTCCTCGTCGAAAAGCTCCTCCTGCACGCCGCAGCTGACCACCTCGCCGATGAACATCACATGGCTGCCCAGCTCGATGGTTTGGCGCACCTTGCAGGCCAGGAATCCGGGACATTCGGCAATGGCAGGGGCATATTGGAGCCCCTCCACCGGGACGGGGGTATAGCGGCAGTCCGCCCATTTGTCGGTGTCCCGGCCGGACTTCACGCCGCAGTAGTCCATCGCGCGGCACTCCTTCTTCCCCACCAGGTTGACCACGAATTCACCGGAATTCACGATCATATCGTAGCTGTAGCGGCGCTTCTGCACGGAGATGGACACCATCGGCGGGTCGGAGTTCACCGTACCCACCCAGGCAATGGTGATGATGTTGGGCTTGGCCCCTTCCGCCTTGTCGCAGCAGGAGACCATCACCGCAGGCACCGGGGACAGCATGGTAAAGGGATCAAGTCGGCGGAAGCTCATGGGCACAACTCCTCTTGTATATTCGATGAAATTAGTGTACAATATTGCCGAATGAATGTCAAGAATCGGGGGATTTGATGACCGTACTTCTGCAGGTGATGACGCTGTTTCTGCTGATCATCGCCGGATTTTTCGCCGCCAAGAAGGGCATACTGGATGACCGCGGATTGCGGGGGCTGAACACGCTGGTGCTGAATTTCGCCCAGCCCGCCCTCATCCTGCACAAGATGCAGATGCCCACCACACCCCAGCTGATCATCGAGCTGACATGGGTGTTCGTGCTGACCTGCCTGACCATCGGCGTTGCAGGCGTGATCGCCTTCCGCCTCTTTGCCCGGGAGACGGCGCAGCGCCGGGCCGTGCTGACCAATCTTTCGATGGTGTCCAACTGCGGCTTCATGGGGTATCCGGTCATCACCGCCACCATGGGCGAGGACGCGCTGATCTACGCGGTCATGTTCGTCACTGCCTTCAATCTGATGTGCTGGACGCTGGGTGCATACTTCTACGGCGGACGCAAGGCCATGCAGCCCCAGAAGCTCCTGGTGAACCCCACCATCTGGGCGGTCATCGGCGGACTGCTGCTCTTCCTGACCGGCTGGACGCTGCCGTCCTTCGTCAACAGCGCGCTGAACATGATGGGCTCCACCACCACACCCGTGGCCATGTTTGTCATCGGCGCACGGCTGATTTCCCTCCGCCGCGAGCATCTCAGGGATGTAAAGCTGCTGCTGGTCTGCGCACTGCGGCTGGTGATCTTCCCTGCCATGATCCTGCTTTTGCGCCTGACGCCTCTGCCGGAAATGGTCGTGAGCAGCGTATACCTGTGCACCGCCATGCCCTGCGCAGCCCTGACTGCCATGCAGGCCGAACGCTATGACTGCGAAAAGGAGCTGGCCAGCCGGGGCGTGGCCCTGTCCACCGCCCTTTCGATGGCCACCGTGCCGCTGATGCTCATGCTTGTGTAAAGGAGGAAGCCCATGCCTTCCATCGGCGATCTCTTCCCCGGGGAGAACTCCCCCGTCGGCCGCCACGCCGGCAGCTATGACCCCTCCACCAGCCGGGCGCGGCTTTTCTTCCGCATCGTCGTGGTGCTGGTGATCGTCGCACTCCTGGCCTGGCCCTTCATTGAGCCCTTTATGCTGGAGACAGACTCCCGCTACCTCATTGCGGAGGACCTGCCCGCAGGCGTGGGCCAGCTGCGCATCGTCTATGCCACGGATATCCACAAGGGCGGCCTCTTTGGCGATGGCCGGGTGAATGACCTGGTCAGCCACATCAATGCCTGCAACGCGGACGTCGTGCTCCTGGGCGGTGATTATGCCACTGACAGCGACGGCGCCATCGAGTTCTTCCGCAGCCTGCCGCGCATCCATGCCCGCTACGGCGTGTATGGCGTGCTGGGCAACCACGACCGCACCATCCCTGAGAACAACCTGACCACCCTGCGCGCCGCCATGCAGGCCGCAGGGGTGACGCCGCTGGTCAACGCCGTCAGCCGCGTGCGCATCGGCGCCAGCGATATCTACATCGCCGGTGTGGACGACCCCAGCAACGGCTGGCCGGACGTGAAAGCCGTCGCCAGCCAGGTGGCCTCCGAGGATTATGTCATCTTCCTCTGCCACAGCCCCGCCATCATCCCCGACGCCGTCAAGGCCCGGGACAAAAACGGCGGCCAGGGCTGGTTCGACCTGGGCCTCTTCGGCCATACCCACGGCGGACAGGTGGCCCTCATCGGCAGCCTCCTCCACGACAGCAGCGTGCCGCCTGAGTACACCAAGGGCTGGTTCAAGCACAACCGCGTGGACATGCTGGTCAGCCGGGGCGTGGGCACCAGCGGATTGCCCGTGCGGCTGCTGTGCACCCCGCAGATCCACCTCATCACCGTCAACGCCGCAAAATAAAAACAAACGCCGCCCCGGAGTCCTGTACGCTCCGGGGCGGCATTGCTTTACTTGATTTTTCCCAGGATCAGCGCCGCCTGCGCCTTCATGACCACAGACCTGGCGATGGTCGCCGGCTGCTGCCACAGGAGGCTGCTTTCGCCGTCCGCGAGGATGGCCCACTCCCCGCCAGGCAGATTGAGGGGCACGTCCTTGTCCGACGCGTTGTAGCACAGCAGCAGTTGGGTGTACTTGCTGTCCGCGCCGTTGTCCAGCATGATGGAGGCGGCATCGCGGCCCTTCTGGCGGATGCCCAGCACCCGCGCGCCCGCCGCAGCGGACTTGTCGCACAGGCCCGGCAGCTGCTTGCGCAGGGCGATCAGGCCGCGGTAGTATTCCACCAGCTCGCGGTTCTTCCCGCAGCGCTGCCAGTCCATGGCGTTGACGTCCAGGGGGGACTTGTAGGAATTTTTCACGCCCTTTTTGGTGCGGCCGAACTCCTCGCCGGAGAGGAAGAACAGATGGCCCTGGCACATGCTGAGGATGGCGAAGGCCAGCTTGTTGGCGCGGAGCACCTTCTCGTCCAGGCCGGTGAAGTTCCGCTTGGCATCCATGGTGCAGACCAGCTTGTCCCACAGCGTCCAGTCATCGTGGGAGGACAGATAGGTGATGGTCTGGGAGGGCGCGGCAAAGTCGCCATTCTCCCCTGCCCAGGCGCAGACGCAGCGTGCCAGCTTCTCCGCGGACAGACCGCCGCCGTTGACAAAGCCGCAGGACTTCTCGTCCATCACGCTGCCCTTGACAGCGTCGCGGGTATTGTCGCAAAATGCGCCGATGGCCGGGTTGAGGCGCTTCAGGGTACCCTTGTGGGCCAACTCCGTCCCCGCACGGGGATGGCACTCGCCGCCCGCCCAGGGCTCGCCGTAGAGGAGCTTCTCCCCCTTGCCGAAGCGCTTGTCCATCTCTGCCTGAACGCGGTTCATCAGCGGCACATCCAGCATGCCCATCAGGTCAAAGCGGAAGCCGTCGATGTGGTATTCCTTCGCCCAGTAGAGCAGGGAGTCCAGGATATATCGGCTGACCATGCTGCGCTCGGAGGCGATCTCTGTGCCGCAGCCGGAGCCATTGGAGGCCGTGCCGTCCGCGTTCTCGCGGTAATAGTACCAGGGCGCGACCCGGAACAGGCAGCTCTCCTTGAGGTAGTAGGTATGGTTGTACACCACGTCCATGATGACGCGGAAGCCCTGCCGGTGCAGCGCCATGATGGCTTCCTTCATCTCCCGGATGCGGACCTCGCCGTGGTGCGGGTCGGTGGCATAGCTGCCCTCGGGGACATTGTAATTCACCGGGTCGTAACCCCAGTTGAAGGTTTCCGGGTCGCCCGCTTCGTCCACCGAGCCATAATCATACACCGGCAGCAGCTGGATGTGGGTCGCGCCCAGGCGCTTGACGTGGTTCATGCAGGTCGGGATCACGCCCTTGCCGTCCAGGGTGGTGTCATCCAGCGTCAGGGCCTTGAACTTGCCCCGGAGCTTCTCCGGCACGCCGCCATGGGCGTCCCAGGTGAAATCCTTGACATGCAGCTCGTAGATCACATCCTCCGCAGGCTTGGCAGGCGCTTTGTCCTGCGCCCAACCCAGGGGATCGGTGTCCGCCAGGTTCACCACCATGCCTCGCAAACCATTCACGCCGCAGGCTTTGGCATAGGGATCCTGGGTGCGCTGGGTCACGCCCTGCACGGTGACGTCATAATCATAATACACGCCGTCCAGACGGCTGGGCTCGTCATGCAGCCACACGCCCTTGGGTCCCTTGCGCATGTCAATGCTGCGCAGCCGGGCGCTTTCACCCCCATCGGGGTAGAGGTTCAGCACCACCTGCTCCGCCGTAGGGGCCCACAGCGCAAAGCGGGTCCCCTGCCCCTCCAGCCACGCGCCGAGGAGACCGTCATAGTGATATGCCTTTTCAAACTCCGCCGAATCAAACCAGCGCCTGAGCTGCGCCGGCGTCATCTGTGATTCCATTGATTTGCCTCCGGGAGGTCGATATTCATTCCGATATAGTATACCCACATCCGCCTGAAATGTCAACGGAGAGCGCTTTCTCAGCCTGCTGCGAATTTCTGCCCTCAAAACGGTTGAATTTGCCCGCACAAAGCCGGAAATCAGCAAGAAATCCTGCAAAAGGGGCTTTTACATACCAACAATCTATGATATAATGATGGTAATACATCAGGACAAATTCGATTGAGAGACCTTGTTTCTGCAAGGAATACGATGGAAGAGGAGGGCTGCGCTGTGCTTACCGACAAACGCAAGACGCTGGGCGTTTTTATGAACAAAGCAGACCTGAGTTTCCAGGCTGTGGTGCAGAAGATCACACGTCAGTGCGCCCGGGATATGGGGTATGACGTGTTCTACTTCTATACAGTCGGTTACCGCGAGAGTCCCAATTTCTACGACGAGCAGGAACAGAATATGTTCACCGTCGTGCCCATGGAAAAGCTCGATGGCGCGTTGGTCGTTCCGGACACATATGATATGCACGGTTTCCGCGAGGCGCTGTTTGAGATGCTGGACAAGCGCGCCAAATGCCCCGTCGTATGCGTGCGCGATCACATGAGCCAGTATGACAGCTTCTACACGGATGAGGAAGTCGCCATCCGCCCGCTGATGAAGCATCTGCTGGAGGATCATGGTTTCCGCAAGATCTGCTTCCTGGCCGGATATGCAGATCATCCTGACAGCAACGACCGATTGGCCTGCTACAAGGATGAAATGGAGAAGCACGGCGTGCCGCTCCCGGACAACGCGGTCTACCACGGCAGCATGTGGAGCCACGGCATTGAAAAAGCCTATGACCATTTCTACGGCGATCCGGACAACTGGCCCGAAGCGGTGGTCTGCGCCAACGATTACATGGCCCACGCGCTGATCGAGCAGCTGCACCTGCGCGGCTATAACGTGCCACGGGATACGGTCGTCACCGGCTTTGACGACATTGAAGCATCCCGGTTCGCCAGTCCCTCCCTGACCACGGTTGGACAGGATTATGTTCGGATGGTCACCGAAGCCATGGAGCTGCTGCACCAGCGGATCCAGGAAAAGGAGCAGGGCCTTACGCCGGCCTACGAGCACCGCGGCATCCCCGCGTCGCTGTCCATCCGTGAAAGCTGCGGCTGTGCCTCCCGCGCTGACAGCGAGCAGCTGGCCTCCGTTGTGCACCGCCTGGAGCAGGCCAATCGCAGGATGGGCATCCGTGAGGTGAGCCAGACCTACTTCGCCATTGAGCTGCACAGCGCCGACAGCTACGAGGCTGTGCACGATACCATTTTCCGCAAACTGGGTGATATCCCCTCCGTGCGTGATCTCTACCTGTGCCTCTTCAAGGACGAAAACGGCTTTGCAGGCCACATCACTCCGCAGGTGCAGCTGGTTTCCGCCATTCAGGACAGGCAAGACGCCGGCATGCCCATGGTATGCTTTGACCGGGAAAACCTGCTCCCCTCCCTCGCCGAGCGCCCCGATGAGCCCCAGGCGTTCTATGTGCATCTGCTGCACCAGCGGCACGACACCTACGGCTATACGGTCGTGCAGCTCAAGGATAACGAGGTGCCCAGCCAGTTCTACATGCACTGGAACATCATCGTTTCCATCGCATTGCGGAACCTGGACTATCAGGGCAAGCTGAAGGCCCTCTACGAAGAACGCCATCTCTCCTCCATCACCGATGCGCTGACAGGGCTGAACAACCGCCGCGGCGTCAACGAGCATCTTGATCCCATCTGGGAGCAGCTCTGCCGGGAAAACCGCACGGTATGCTTCATTTCCATCGACATGGATAACCTCAAGCCCATCAACGATACCTTTGGCCATCAGGGCGGCGATGAGGCGCTGTGCACCATTGCCGACGCCATCCGCGCAGCCCTGCCGGAGGACGCGATCGCGGCCCGCATCGGCGGCGACGAATACCTGATCTTCATCCCCGATTGCGATGAAGACCGGGCAGCCGCCTTCGCCACCCGTTTCGAAGCCTTCCTGGCCGAGCACAACAAAACCTCCCGCTTCCCCGTGGGTGCCTCGGTAGGTACGAAGGTGTTCCACCTTGAAGAGGGCATGGGACTTGACCGCTGCGTGAACGAGAGCGACGAAAGCATGTACCGCGTCAAGCACAGCCGCCACGAAGCGCTGGAGCAGCACGCCCGTTTCTTCGGCAAATCCCTGCGCAGGCCGTCGTAAAGAACCAGCGCCCTACCCCATTATACAAAGCATCCTGGGCACGAAAACCTTCCTGCCCAGGATTTTCTGTGCGTAAAATCCATTCACCACGGGATCACTCCGTAAGCAAAAACAAGCCCTGGAACCACGGCGATTCCAGGGCTTGTTTTCATTCCATCGTCACAGAGTGCTTGACGCGGTCGCGCTCTTCGGCGCGTTTGCCGTTGTTGAAGCGATCCAGCGTACCGACGAGGTAGCCGGTGATGCGGCGGATTCGCTGGAAGGGCGTATGACCGAAGTCATAGGACAGCTCCACCCAGTCGCCATCCACCTTGATGTCGATGCCCTGGGGCTCCTTGCCATACTTCTCCTTCGCACGGGCGATGTAGGCGTTGATCTCCTCCTGCGGAAGCACTCCGCCGGTGACGTTTACTTGACATGCCATATTGTTCTCCTCCTTTGCAGGTTCATTGTGCCAATGTAAATATACCACATGAACGCGAAAGTGAAACAGGCGCGGACGGCTTTTTGCACGGTTCGGGAAGTGCCGAAGAAATGCAGGAATTCGCCTGATCCGTTCTCCGTGGTGATTGCGCAATCCGCCTTTTCTTGGTATAATAGGAAGGTAAATTTGTGGTTACAAGTGAAAACGCGCCGCTCCTGCAGGACGGTGGCTGGAGAAATCACGAAGGAGTATTGTATGGAACGATCATACATTGCTTTTATCAGTTATAAGCATACGGAACGGGATGCAGCGATCGCCAAGCGGGTTCATACGCTGATCGAAAGCTACGTCGTTCCGAAATCGCTGCGCACGGCCGGCAAGAAGCTTGGCGTGGTTTTTCGTGATGAAGAGGAATTGACGATTTCAAGCAATTTGACGGAGAGCATCTGTACGGCGCTGGATGCATCGCGCTACCTGATCGTCATCTGTTCTCCGGAAGCGAAGGAGTCTCCCTGGGTTGCAAGAGAAGTCAATTACTTTCTGCGAAACCATGACGCGAAAAATGCCTTTGTCGTCCTGGCCGACGGCGAACCGAATGATGTTTTTCCCCTTGAGCTGACCCGCGTTTTGAACCCCACCACCGGTGAATACGAGGACGTCGAACCGCTGGCAATGGATGTACGCGCGGACAGCATCGGCGCTTCCCTCAAGAAGATCAAGACCCACATCAAGAAGCTGTATGCAGGTATGCTGGGCTGCTCCTACGATCGACTGGTTCAGCGTGAAAAGGCACGCAAAATGAAACGGCTGATCGCGCTGGGCGCGCTTTGCGCGTTGCTGGTCAGTTGCTTTACCGGCATGCTGTTCGTCAAAAACCGGGAGCTGACCCAGAAGAATGACGAACTGACCGCTGCGATCGAGCTTGCGCTCAACCGTGAATCCGAGCTTCTGGTGGGGCAGGCAGACGAGGCGCTTCAGGAAGGCGACATAGCCGCCGCGATCAAGCATGCAAGCAGCGCCCTGTATTCCGAGGACATCCAGCGTCCCTATTACGCACCTGCCGAGCGAGCGCTGTTCTCCGCGCTTGACATCTTTCAGGAGCAGGATGACAAGCCCCTGTTGTCGAAGGCTGCGCTCAAGCACCATGCCCCCGTCGAGATGATGGCCTACTCCGCCGATGGGCGTACCATTTATACGATTGATACCTACGGCACAGTCAGCAGCTTCGACGCCTCCACCGGCGATCTGCTTTGGAGCGTCAAGCTCAGGGAATCGGAGATCTCCTACATTGTCGAAGTGGATCCGCAGCTCTGGTATGATGCTGACAGCGGTATTCTTGCCTGCTATTATGATCGCATCTTCACGGGGTTGGACGCCCAGACCGGAAAAACCGCCTGGCAATCCAGCTTTGACCCCCTGTACTGCAGCGGCGTCTACCACGATGCGGCAGGACAGAAGCTGGCGTACATCGGAAGTCAGTCCTTCACCGATTGGGACGATTACTCGCAGTCCTATACCGACTACTGCTTCATCACCATTTCCATCGCGGACGGCAGGTTGCTGCAAAGCATTCCCATCATCCGGATGCCCGGGTTCTCTCCTGTCACCTTCGGCTCCGCCCTCGACAAGCGATCCAGCGGCATGTTTATTGATTCCACCCGCTTTGTCGGTTCGCTCTTCAAGCCGGAAGACGGCACGACGAAGACATTCCTCTATACGGTCGACCTGACCCAGGGCACCACCTCCATGATCGCGAATGAGGCCCTTACCCGGGAGAACGATTATTACCGCACGGTCTATGTCGGAGACGACAAAGCCCTTGTGTTAAGCGACATCAGCACCTCCGATCCGCAAACGGGATTCTTCACCAATGAACTGCGGCTGCAATGCTTCGACCTGAAGGCAGGGAGTCTCCTTTGGGAGAACGTGGTGACGCCCGAAGCCAGCGTGATCTCAACCAGCCATTGCTACGTCATTCCCAACAAAAAGAGCATCGTGACCGGCATTGGCGCCAATATACTTGCCTTTGACAGCGCCAGCGGCGAGCTGCAGGCAGCGAAAAAGCAAAATGACGAGATCATCAGCCTGTACTCTCTGGCGGACGGCCTGTTTGCCTTCACGCTGGCGGACGGCTATTGTGCCGTAGGCTGGCGAAGCAAGAGCGACTTTTGCGATTCAAGGCTGTATGCGTCAACGGTCGATCTGCCGGACACCCCCGCGGTGCTCCCCCATCACGGCGGCCTCATTCAGGTGTATTTCACGGCTAACCGTATTGACGGTTTCAGCATCCTGCCGCCGCAGGACGGAGGCGGCAGCATCGTCTACCTGTCGGAGGACAGATGCACCGCGTATGTCACAACTGCATTGCCCCAGCCCGTATTGTCTGCGCCCGTCCCCGTAGCGGCGCAGCTCCCGGACATGAACGGCATCGGCGATTTCATCGACATGAATCACCAGGGCCAGTTCCTCCTGGGCCTGGCCTACACGCAGGACGGCTATGGTCTGAGCGTGGTGGATGCCGGGAATCATTCGCTCGAGGTCATCAAGCTGGCTGACTATCTTTCGCTGTCCGGAAAGGATCTTCACCTGAGCAGCGACGGCCGGAAGGTCCTTGTGTGCACGAATGACGGCGAGATTTACAGCCTCGGTATGGACGGCAATGTGACCAGCATCGCAGAAAGCGAATCGGTGACGCTGAAGATCGTCGGCGATACAGAGTTCATGGATCAGGTCTTCTATACAGATGCAGCAAGGCAGACATCCGACGGGCGGATCCTGACGGCAAGGAGCGACGGCCATGAGCTGTCCCTCTGGTTCGACGGCGAGAAGGCCGCTGACGTTCCGCTTCCGGAGAACGTACGCTGGCGGATCATCGACGGTTTGCAGTCCCATGCCATGATCCATGCCGGCGAAAACGGCCTGATCGTCCTCAGCGATTTTGCTTCCGATAGCAGCACCAGGATCGCAAACTTCGTTGTCTACGACCTGTCCAGCAGGAAGTGGAAGCTGATCCCGGATGCAGGACGCGGTTCCCATGAGCGAACCATTGTTTTCGGCGAAAACGCGCCCATTTTCGCGGTCTATGACGAGGACATGAACATCCGCGTGTATGACGGCAAGGCCGCGAAACTGCTGGGCTGCATCAGCACCGAGCTGCCCATGGTTTCCGTGGTGAAAACCGGCCTGCTCCTTGATGACCGGTTCGTGTATGTGTTCACCAAGGACGGCCAGTTCATCATCTATTCCGTTGAAACGGGTCGGCAGATTTTCCGCACGCTCCTCAGCCGAGTCAATGGTGCATCCGAATTTTCGCAATGGTTTGACAAGGCGAACAGCAGGCTGTATCTGCGCTTGGGTACCAGGCTTGTCTGCATCGATATGCGTTCCTGGGAGCAGCTGTTCAGCTGCACGAATTTCAAGTTCTACAACCCCTGGCAGAACGAAGTCTACATTTTCAGCCGTGACCGGGGAACTACCGCCTATTCGCTGAAGGCACTTTCCATCCCCACCACGTCCGAACTGACCGACATCGCGCTGAATACCCTGCAAGAGAACCGATGAGAAACCGCATGCACCTCGCACGCGGAACGATACGGGCGCTGAATGCGCCGCGATACAGGAGTAACCATGACTACGATTTCGATCATCATCATTGCTTCAGCGTGCTTTTTTGCCGCTGTTCTCAACCTCGCCACTGAGAGCCGTTTCAGGAACTGGATCATCAGCACGTTCTTTACCCTGGCCGTGCTGCTGGGCCTGCTCATCTACGGCTACGGCTATTCCTATGTGGACGATTCCGCGCCGGTTGCGGTGCTGCGCACAGTCATGGCAGTGTGCACGATGTTCGGCGGTTCAAACGATCTGGACAGCATCTCAGCAGCGCCCCTGTTTGCGCACTTCTGGGTCATCGTCGTATTCTGGGTCGCGCATTTCATGGCGTTTTACGCAATGGCCGGTACCGCCGTTGCCGTGATCGGCGGCCAGGTGCTGCGGCGGATCCGCATTGCTCTGCTGAGGCGCGGAACGCTGCTGGTGGTTTACGGCGTGAGCGCCAATACCATTGAGTATGCCCAGCGGCAGATCGACGTGCTGCACCGGTCGGTGGTTTTCATTGGCCAGGCGGAGGAGTCACTGGATGAGGAGATCAACGCGATCGGCGGCGTGCTGGTGAAGAATGGCGAGCATCCGGACAGGGTGCTGCTGCGCAAGCTGGGAATTCGTCCTGGAAAACGGCCCATCGAGATCGCCGCACTGCATGAAGACGGCGTGAGGAATCAGGAATTTGTCCAGACGCTTCTTGTCGCCTTCGAAAAGGCAGGGATTCGTCCCGAACAGACAAGGCTGCTCATCCGGGCTGTGGAGGAGACTCACGCCAGTGCGCTGATCGCATCGGACAAGAAATATGGCTACGGCAGCGTCCTGGTCTTTGACGAATATGAGCTCGCCGCCCGACTGATGGTACAGAAGCTGCCGCCCTGCGAAACGATCCGTTTTGACGGAGAGGGACGCGCGCAAGAGGACTTCAACGCGCTGATGATCGGCTTTGGCCGGATGGGCCGGGCTGCCCTGGACGCCCTCCTGATGAACGGTCAGTTCTTCGGCAGTACGTTCCGCGTGGATATTTTCGACGAGAATCCCCAGAATGGCATGCTGTACGGGCACGAGATCCTCAAGCAGTATGATGTTCGCTTTCACAAGGCTGACGGCAAGTCCGACGCCCTTTACGCCTTCCTGAATGAACGCAGGGACGTGGTCCGTTATGTTGTTGTCTGCACAGGCAATGAAAAGGAAAACCGGGAGATCGCACTTGACCTCAGCCATTGGCTGAATGAGCGCGGCAGTTTCCCCACCATCGTGGAATGTACTGGCCGCGGGCTTGCCTTCGTCCGCGCCGGAGAAAGCGAGCATGTGCATCAGAGCATTTACGGCAGCGATGCATTGGATCTTGAACGCATCGATAGAATGGCCATGGCGATCAACCATGCATACTGCAGCAACTCCGGGAAAACGCCGCAGGAGAACTGGAAGCATTGCGACTATTTCAGCCGAATGAGCAGCAGGGCGTCGGCGGATTTCTACCCTGCAGTGCTGCGTGCATCCGGAAGAACGATGCAGCAGGTCGAAGACGGCGACTGGCCGCCGCACGGTGATATGCTGGAAAATCTAGCGATCACCGAGCATCTTCGTTGGTGCGCCTTCCACTATGTGATGGGCTTCCATCCCATGTGTGAAGCAGAATATGCTCAGCGAACCGCACAGTACAAGGCGGACATGCAGCGCAAGGGAGCCTCTTCCCTACGAATTGCAAAGGATATGGAAAAGCGCGTGCATGCCTGCCTCATCCCGTGGGAGCAGTTGGATCAGCTTTCTGCGCAGGAAACCGACGTGACCGGCACTCCCGTGGATTACAAGCAGAGTGATCGCAACAACATCCTGGTATTGCCGGATATCCTCGCCGTACTGCGGGATATGCCGTTCGACAGCAAGGCGTGAGGCGTTGGCGCTTTGCCAACTTGCAGACGGCTGCGGAGCTAACTGGGGATCACGGTTTCTGCGCATCTACCTTTGAATCGATGCGTCCAAGCGGTGGATCCTTAAACCAGCGTACACAACACATGCCACAGCAGACAAAAAGGAGCCCGTCCTTTCGGACAGGCTCCTCGTTTTGTTGGCAATTACTTGGAGGCGTTCTCCACAGCCACAGCCACGGCGACGGTCGCGCCAACCATGGGGTTGTTACCCATGCCGATCAGGCCCATCATCTCAACGTGCGCAGGCATGGAGGAGGAACCGGCGAACTGAGCGTCGGAGTGCATACGGCCCAGGGTGTCGGTCATGCCGTAGGAGGCGGGGCCGGCAGCCATGTTGTCGGGATGCAGGGTACGGCCGGTGCCGCCGCCAGAAGCAACAGAGAAGTACTT
>JAZNSI010000037.1:0-11531 GCA_045591175.1 Clostridia bacterium | reverse complement strand
TGGTTGTGGAATTGTGTAGTTCCTCCAAACTGGGTTTGACCTGTAGCAAGGAGCCGCTTCCGCGCGCGGAAAGCGGCGCAAAGCCGCCGGGGGAAAGTCAACGTGGACTTTCCCCCGGACCCCCTCCTGCTCTTTTGGAGTTGGTCGAGCGGCTGCAATGCGGGGCGGCTCTGGTTGCAGAGGATTCCCTGAATTTCCGCCTTCAGCGGAAGGAATCCTCTGCAAAATCGCCGCTCGGGCTCCTTTGCGAGTTGTCCTGCAGCCGCAGCGGCTTGTGGGTACGGCGGAGAACAACGCGTTTCCTTATGTGCCATATAAGACCAACTGCAAAGGCACGGGGAGTTCCGGCGGCGGCGTGATGCCCGAACGGGAGAACGCCGCACCGAGTGGCGGAAGTGTCCGGGAGCTGCGGCCCGCCCCCGCGAGGCCCATGTGGGGAGGACGACTCTGGGAAAGGACTACTGTGTGGGGAAGGGGGGAGTCCAGAGGGGGTGGCAGTCCATGGGCAGAATTCTGACACCCCCTCTGGCCCTCTTTGCTTCTTTCTCGGGAGCGAGAAAGAAGAAGCAACACAAAGGACAAGTTCCAAAGAACCATACAACCGGCAGGCACCCCCATCCTGACAGCACCCTCCGCTTCCTTGCAATCCGCCTGCACCCATGCTATAATGAAGGCAATCACTCCCCCGGAGGCGCACAAATGAGAGAAATCTACAGCCAGTTCCGCCTGGATGGCCGGGTCATCAGCTGCACCCCCACCGGCGGCGGGCACATCAACCGCACCTACCTCGTCGTGACGGCCCGGCCCCACCTGTACATCCTGCAGTGGCTTAACGGCCAGGTGTTCAAGGATCTGCCCGGCCTGATGGACAACATCGTGGCCGTGACGGACTATCTGCATGCCCGGGTGGCGGATCCCCGCGGCACGCTGACCCTTGTGCCCACCTGCGAAGGCGCTCCCTACCTCATGACGGAGGAGGGAGACTGCTGGCGCGTGTATGAGTACATCCTGGGCAGCGTGTGCCTGGATGCCGCGGAAACGGCGGAGGATCTGCGCCAGTCCGGCGTGGCCTTTGGCATGTTCCAGAATCAGCTGGCGGATTTCCCGGCGGATACCCTCAAGGAGACCATCCCCCATTTCCACGATACGACCGATCGCTTCCGCATCTTCCGCGAGGCCATCGCGGCGGATCGCGCGGGCCGGCTGGGGGCCGTGCAGGCGGAGGTCAACGCCTTCCTCGCCCATGAGGCGGAGGCCGGGGCACTCCACGCGCTGCTGAAGACTGGGGAGATCCCCCTGCGCGTCACCCACAACGACACCAAGCTCACCAACGTCATGCTGGACGAAAACACCCGTCAGCCGCTGTGCGTGATCGACCTGGACACGGTGATGCCGGGCCTGGCCGCCCACGACTACGGCGACGCGATCCGCTTCGGCGCGTCCACCGCGGCGGAGGACGAACCCGACCTGAGCAAGGTCGAAATGTCCATCGAAATGTACGAGGCCTTCACCGAGGGCTTCCTCAGCGCCTGTGGAGATCGCCTGACCCGCAAGGAGATCGAGACCCTCCCCCTGGGTGCGAAGCTCATGACGCTGGAATGCGGCGTGCGCTTCCTCACCGACTACCTCAACGGCGACGTGTACTTCGCCACCAGCCGTCCGGAGCAGAACCTTGACCGTGCCCGCACGCAGCTCAAGCTGGTGGCGGACATGGAGCGAAAGTGGGACGCCATGCAGGCGGTCGTTGCGCGGTATCTGCATTGACAAACCCACCAAACAGGTATATAATCATGGCGCTGTATCCACTGGATGCAGCGCCCAATTTTTGCTGAAGGAAGCGAATGATTATGCAGAATTTCTCCGTAAAGAAGCTGACGTTCACCGGGCTGATGGCCGCGCTGATCTGCGTGCTGACCATGTTCCCCCACATTCCGATCCCGGCGGGCTCCGGGTATATCCACCTGGGCGACGGCATGATTTTGCTGGCCGCAATGGTGGTGGGGCCGCTGGCCATTCCGGCGGCAGCCATCGGCAGCGCGCTGGCGGATCTGTTCTCCGGCTACGCGCTGTATGCCCCGGCCACCGCGGTGATCAAGGGGCTGGTGGCGCTGATCGCCTGGCTGATGTACCGCCGCGGACATATCGTCCGGACAGCTGTGGCCTTCCTCGCCGCAGAAGCTGCGATGGTCGCAGGCTACTTCGCCTTTGAGTGGTTCGTGGCCCGGGAATACGCCATCGTGGACATTCTGGGCAACACCATCCAGGGCGTGTCCGGCGTGGCGCTGGGCGTCGCCTTCACCTACGCCGTGCCCCAGCTGGAAAGGGCCCTCAAATGAAAACGCCGCCGCATCCATGCAGTCAGGATGCGGCGGTGTTTATTTCGTTATCTTTCGCCATTGCGGCCCCGCGCGCGGTTGACGCGCTGCACGGGCTTGGCGATGCCGGGCTTGCCGGACTTCTGCGCAGACTTGGCGGATGCGGTCTGCACCTTGCCGCCCTTGCCGATCACGATGGCCTGTCCGCCCTTGGGCAGGCTGGAGGAATTTGCCGTGCGGCCCTCGCTGCCGGGGCCGAAGCGGGGCTTAAATTCCGCCACGGCGGGCTTGGCGGACTTGACCGGGGTCTTCTCCGCCTTGGGCGCAGCCTTGGCAGGGGCAGCCTTGACAGCCTTGGCGGGTGCGGCCTTGGCGGCCTTTTGCGGCTTGCGCTCCGGCACGGCATTACCGGAGACAGTCAGCTTCTTGGGCAGCTCCGCCATGCGGCCCAGCTTGGCCAGGCGAGCTGCCTTCGCCAGCTGACGGGCGGCTTCCTTTTCCTTGGGATCGGTGGGGGTGGTGACCATCATGGGCCACTCGCTCTGCTTGACGGGCAGGCGCTTGCCGATCAGCTTCTCCACCTGCTCCAGCTGCTTGATCTCGTCGATGCAGCAGAAGGACACGGCGGTGCCGTCGCGGCCTGCTCGGCCGGTGCGGCCAATGCGGTGGACGTAGGCCTCGGGCTCCATGGGCATGTCGTAGTTGAAGACATGGCTGAGGCCCGCGATGTCGATGCCGCGGGCGGCGATGTCCGTGGCAATGAGCACCTTACTCTCACCGGACTTGAACTTCGCCAGGGCATTTTGCCGCTGGCTCTGGCTCTTGTCGCCGTGGATGGCAACGCTCTGGATGCCCTCCTTCTTCAGCTCGCGGACGATGCGGTCCGCGCCGTGCTTGGTGCGGCTGAAGACCAGCGCGCTCTCAATGTCGCTTTCCTTCAGGAGCTTGGCCAGCAGGAATTTCTTGTTGGCCTTGTCCACCATGTAGAGGCTCTGGTCGATCTTCTTCACCGTGGAGGACACCGGGTCCACCTTGACGGATTCGGGGTTGTGGAGCAAATCCATGGCCAGCTTTTCGACCTCGGCGGGCATGGTGGCGGAGAAGAGCAGGGTTTGATGCTTCTCCGGGAGCTTCGCGGCGATGCGGCGCACGTCATGGATAAAGCCCATGTCCAGCATGCGGTCGGCCTCGTCCAGGACGAAGGTTTCCACCCAGTCCAGGCGGACGTAGCCCTGATTCATCAGGTCCCACAGACGGCCGGGGCAGGCGATGACGATGTCCGCGCCCTTGTGGAGGGCATCCACCTGGGGCTGCTGGCCCACGCCGCCAAAGATCACGCAGGGGGTCACGGGCAGGTTCTTGCCGTAGATGACGAAGTTTTCATAAATCTGCAGGGCCAGCTCGCGGGTGGGGGTGAGGATCAGCTGGCGGATAACGCAGGGCTGATTGGCCTTGCGGGGATTCTTCGCCATCTGCTGGATCATCGGCAGGGCGAAGGCGGCGGTCTTGCCGGTGCCGGTCTGGGCGCAGCCGAGCACGTCCTTGCCGCTCATCACCAGCGGGATCGTGGAGCGCTGGATGGGCGTGGGGGTCTCGTAGCCCGCGCGGTGTACATTTTTGAGGATAACGGGCATCAGCCCAAGGGATTCAAAGCTCATGTTGATGGTTTCCATTCCATTTCAAATAATTGGCGCATATCACACCAGTATGGATTATAGCATAATCATCCGGCGGATGCAAGGGGTCTTGACAACCCCGCCCCGGCCCGGTTATCATAAGCACATACCTATCATATGCAATCAGGAGGACGCGCATGACCATTCTCTGGGACTGGAACGGCACGCTGGTAGCGGACGTTCCCCATGTGGTGAATATGAACAACCTGACGCTGGAGCAGTTCGGCTACCGACACACCTCGGAAGCCGAATACCGGGCGAAATTCCGCCACCCGGTGCACGAGTACTACTACGACCTGGGCGTGACAGCGGAGGATTTCCCGAAGATCGCGAAGGTCTGGAACAAGGCCTATGTGGACGGCTTCGACTGCGTGCCGCTCGCCGCCGGTGCGGCGGAGGCGGTGCGGCGCTTCAAGGCTGCCGGGCACAAGCAGGTGATCATTTCCGCCAGCCAGGTGGATCAGCTGCGGGCGCAGGTGGAGCACTTCCCGGAGCTTCGCGGCATGTTCGACGAGGTGCTGGGCCTGAGCAACCAGCTGGCGGTGAGCAAGGTGCACCTGGCGGTGGACTACCTGGCCCGCACCGGCGAGAAGGCGGAGGACTGCGTGTTCCTGGGCGACACGACCCATGACGCGGAGACCGCTGCGGCGATTGGCTGCCGGTGCTACCTCATCGAGGGCGGACACCAGGAGCGCGCCGTGCTGGACACGGCGGAGAATGCCACCGTGGTGGCAAGCCTGGCCGAAGCGCTGGAGAGGCTGGGGTGCTGAATGGCATAATAAGGAGCCGTCCAATATGGACGGCTCCTTTTCATGTGCAGGAATGGCTTACACGCGTTCCTTTTTACAACTGTAGCAAGATTTCTGATAGAGGAAATTCGTCACACCACAGTAGGGACAAGTCCACGGCTTTTTCTCTTCCTCATCTGCCGATTTCGGCTCCGCAGCCGGATCAGGCTCCTTGAGTACAGATTTTGCCTTGTTCTTTTCGTCCTGATTCATTTTCCGCAGAATCGCCCGCATCAGCTCGCGCTGCTCCTCGCTATCCTCTGCCGCGCCAATGCCGTACAGGCTCATCGCCACGCCGGCAACGCCAGCCACCAGCAGCACAAGGCCAATACCTCCCTGCACCGTTTCGCCCAGCTCGTCCACGTTGTTCGCCGCGTAGCGGGTCGCACGGTAGCTGTAGGTGTAGAAGTCAGCGCCAAAGGTCGTATAGCTCGCCGTGTCACCGTTGAAGTCCAGGATTGCCCCCGTCAGCACCAGCACGCCCAGCAATGCGATCACGCCGCTGACCACCAGTCCGATTTTTGCAGCCATTTTACGCATGTGTATTTCCTCCTTCGCCGCTTGCGCGGCTGTTTCCTCAGCAGTTCGGCCTTCTGACCTTCTCGTCCTTCATGATGTGCACGATGGTGTCGTTGGTGCTGCCCATGCCGACGCAGACCAGCTCGCCCAGGTGCTCGATCAGCCGGTCGAAGCTGTCATCCAGGATGCCGTCCTGGGCATGGATGCCGCCGCCCTCCATGGCGAGGCAGGCCGCCTCCACCGCAAGGCCGGCACTCAGCGCCACCTTGGACGCGCAGCCCTCCTTCGCGCCGTCGCAGATCATGCCGCTGACACTGCCCAGGATGTTCCGCGAGGCCTGCAGCATCTCCTTTTCGCCGCCGCCCATCAGGAACACCACGCCGATGGCTGCGCTGAGTCCCGCCGCCACGCCGCAGGCGCAGACGCTGCTGAGCGGTCCGATGAAGCTCTTGATGTAGATGTTGGCCAGGGCCGCGCAGGCCAGCGCCCGCAGGAGGCGCTCCTCGGAGACGTTGAAGGTGCGGGCTGCCGCATCCACCGTGAGGAAGAGCGTCAGGCCCTGATTGCCGCTGCCGGTGGCGGTCATCACGGGCAGCGGGATGCCGTGCATGCGGGCGTAGCTGGCGGTGCCGGCCATTTTCTTGGCCTGCGCATACAGGGAGCCGTCCTGCAGCAGCATATTGGGGAGCACATGGTGAGCCAGGCCCTCCTCCATGGCGCGGTAGTACACAACGCGGTTCATATTGAGGGCGTCGCGCAGGAAGGTCAGCTCCTCCAGCGGGCAGGTGCGGGCAAACTCGATGAACTCGCCCAGGGAGCCCTCATGGGCGGCCTCGGCAGCCTCGGCGGCATGCTCGGCGAAGGGGGTGAAGGGCGCATGCTCAATGCGGGCGATGCAGTCATGCTCGCCGCTGGTGATGACGCGCACCTCGTCCTCCCCGGTGGTGATGGTGGTCTCGATGTACAGGCCGCGGGCCTCCTCGGCGATCTCGACGGTCACCAGCTCGCGGAGGATCTTCGCCGCAGCCAGCTGCTCCGCCTTGACGGTGTGCAGGGCGTTCATGCCCGCATCGGGGTCGCCGGCGGTCACGCCCAGCGCCACGCACAGGCTCACGCCGCGCTCGTCCGCACCGGGGATGCCCACGCCCATGGCGTTCTTGAACAGGTAGGCGTCCAGCCGCGCCACGATGCGCTTCACGTCGCCCTTGACGTTCGCGCGGGCAGTGGCGGCGTTCAGGGCGATCGCCGCGGGCTCGGTACAGCCGGTGGACGGCGTCAGGGACGCCTTGATCTTGTTCAGCCAGTATGTATGATTCATCGTGATAACACGCTCCGTTCCGACAGGATTCATCATGATTATTTCGCCCTGCGCCCGGGAAAATCCTGCCTTCGCCCCACAAGAATTCCCCCATTGACGCAAGCTTACGAAAACGTTATAATGAACAATGCGTATACATCGAATCCGACCGAAAGGATGAATTGATATGATCCGACTGAACTGCGATTACCTGGAGGGCTGCCATCCTTCCATCCTGGAGAAGCTGACCGCCACCAACCTTGAACAGACCCCGGGCTACGGCACCGACCACTACTGCAAGGAAGCTGCCGACGCCATCCGCGAGGCCTTCTCCTGTAAGGAGAGTGCGGTGCATTTCCTCGTAGGCGGCACCCAGGCCAACATGACCGTCATCGCGGCGGCTCTGCGCCCCTACGAAGGCGTGCTCTGCGCCGAGACCGGCCACATCAACGTCCATGAGACCGGTGCGATTGAGTCCACCGGCCACAAGTGCCTGGCCCTGCCCCACAAGGACGGCCTCATCGCCGGCAGCCAGGTGGCCGTTGCCGCCGCCACCCAGGCCGACGACGAGCACACCGTCCGCCCCGGCATGGTCTACATCTCCATGTCCACCGAGGTGGGCACGGTGTACAACCGCAGCCAGCTCAAGGACCTGTACTACACCTGCAAGCAGCTGGGCCTGTACCTGTTTATCGACGGCGCGCGCCTGGGCTACGGCCTGGCCGCCCCCACCGGCGATCTGACCCCCGCTGACATCGCCAAGTTCTCCGACGTGTTCACCGTGGGCGGCACCAAGATGGGCGCGCTCTTCGGTGAAGCGGTGGTCATCAACAACCCCGAGCTCAACGTGCGCTTCCGCTACATGATCAAGCAGAAGGGCGGCATGCTGGCCAAGGGCCGTCTGCTGGGTCTGCAGTTCCTGGCGCTGATGGAGGACGGCCTCTACTTCAAGACCGGCAAGAAGGCCGTCGACCAGGCCATGCGCATCCGCACCGCGCTGATGGATGCAGGCTTCGCCTTCCATGTGGACTCCCCCACCAACCAGATCTTCCCCATCTTCACCGACGAGCAGTGGGAGAAGATCGAGGAGCTGGGCTTCAAGCTGGAGTTCAACGGCCGCCTGGACGAGGATCACGTCGTGCTGCGCGTATGTACCTCCTGGTGCACGCCGGATGAGTATGTGGACAAGTTCATTGACGCCTTGAAGGAGCTGTGATTATCATGAAGAACTACGAAAGCCTCGGCATGTTTATTGGCGCTGCGATCGGCGCTGTACTGACCGGTATTTCCATCTATTTCACTGGCAGCATCTGGTCTGCCTTGATCTGTCCTGTCTGTTTCTATGCAGGCGGCTGGATCGGCAAGGCAATCGTTAAGAAGTAATTGTCCCATCAGGAGTACCACCGATGACCACCACCCTCCGCAAAAACGCGAAATACCGTTTCATCCGCAGCGCGCTGGCGAAGAAGTATGACAAGGCCGCTCTGGCCGACATTCTCCGTCGCGCCGAAAGCCACTACGCCGCCCTCGCCGCTCAATGCGCCGACGCAACCCCCGGCGAGCAATTCCACCTGAACAACACCATCCTCCCCACCGCGGCCATCTACAAGGCGCTGCTGGAGGCGGACAGCGAAAACGCCCTCGCCGTCACCCATGAGGCGCTGATCGGCCTGTGCCAAACGGGCAACCGGGCAATGCAGGTCATCCTGCGCATCCCCGGGATGAAGGGGCTGTTCATGGGCATGCTGCCGAAGATGGCGCTGAAGATGTTCGGGCGGGATTCCGGCTTTGACTACACGAATTTTTCCGCCGACAAGACCCATCTGGCGATGGACACCACGGTCTGCCCTTACTGCAAATACGCTAGGCAGCTGAACGTGGAGGCGCTGATGCCCACCTTCTGCGAGAGCGACTTCGCCACCTACGGCGGTCTGCCGGGCATCCGCTTTGAGCGCACGACGACCCTGGGCACCGGCGGAGACAAGTGCGACTTCCGCTTCACCCGCGAGTAACACAGGAGGCACCATGCACAAAGTCCGCATCACCGCCGTCCGGCAGACGGTCTATCCCGACCTGATGGCGCAGTACGAGAACCCCATCGAGCACGCCTGCGACGTACAGGTGGGCTCCACCTGGATCAGCGACGGCTGGAATCGCCCCGACGGCCTGTGCGAAAGCGCCTGGGAGAGCATGTCCGCCTTTGTGCGGGCGCTGGGCGCAGGCGGCGGCAACTTCTACGACGGATGGATGAAGAACCCCCTTTCCGCCATGATCTCCTGCAACGACGGTTTCCGCCCCGTCAGCTTCCTGCTGGAAGTGATCGAATGATACAAAGCAGCCCTCTCCGGATGGAGAGGGCTTTTCCGTTGCACAAAACAGCGCCGCAAGGATCTCTCCCTGCGGCGCTGCCTGATTGGATCAGTGTTCGTTGCGGCGGATGCGTGCCTTCACGGCCAGCAGGCCAACCGCGGCCAGGAGCATCATCGCCATCCACAGCGACAGGTTCGCATTGTCGCCCGTCTGCGGGATCTTGCTGTTGATGATCGTGCCGCCGTCGTATGCACGGTCGGTTTCGGCTGCATTGTCGCCAGTGTTCACATAGGTGGTGGTGAAGCCGTCCACGGGCTGCTCGACCACGCTGTACACGGCCTTCACGCCATTCACCATGGAGGGCAGATCCTCGTAGATGTACAAGCCGCCTACGGTGGGCACGGGCGTCACGGTGGAGTACACCTCGCCGTTGCAGTAGAGGATCAGGCTGATCTCAGGCGTGATTTCGCCCTCATCCAGACCGGCCCAGGTCTTCTTGACGGAGAAGTCAGTCAGCTGCAGCTTGTTTTCGAAAGCTGCGATGCTCACGCCGTTCTCGGTGATCTCACCGGAGGCCGTGTTGCCATCCGCGCCGTTGACGGTGGTGGTGTAGAACTCGCCGGGCTGCTCGGTCACGGTGTAGTTCGTGCCGGTGCGCAGGCCGAGGATGGTCAGGGTGTCGCCGTCCTTCAGGGTGACGGAGGCCTCCGCGCCATCAGCCGTTTCGGTGAAGGCAACGGTGGTCGCCACGCCGTTCAGGGTTGCTTCGTACACGCCCGCCAGCTCATCACCGGTGTCAATGGTCAGCGCCACATCGAAGATGAAGCTCAGGCCGGTGCCGTCTCCCACGACGGTCTTCTTCAGCGTCAGAGAGCCGATGATGGGGTAGTTCACCATGTCCACGGTGACCACCGCATCGGTGTTCTCGCCCGCTTCCACCGCATGGACGGTGGTGTCCAGCTGGTAGCCCGCGGGAGCGGCAGTCTCCACCAGATAGTAGGTGCCGGCCAGCAGGTTGCCCAGCTCAGCCTTGCCCTGTGCATTGGTGGTGATGGTGCCGACCAGCTGCGTGCAGGCCTCGTCGCTGTACACGGCGAAGGTCGCGCCCGCGATCACCTTATCGGGGTTGATCGCGTCGGTCTTTTCCACCGCGATGGTGTAACGCTTGAAGAGCTCGTGGGTGTTGGTGATGGTCAGGGTGTCATCGCTGTACGCGGTGGTATAACCGACGATCTCGCCGACCTCTTCCACCGTGTACCGGATCAGCTGGCCTTCCTTGCCCTCGGCATACTTGGGCAGATCAGAGAAGGTGAGCGTCCAGTCATTGCCCACGCCAGTCATGACGGCAGTCTTGCCATCCACCGGGACGCCATCAGCCAGCAGCTGCACGGTGATGCTGCGCGGACGGATGCCATCGTAGTTGTTACCATCGACCCACTTCTTGGTGACGGTGATCTGCGTCTTGTCCACCGAGTAGGTGTTGGTGATCTTCACCTGGAAGTGGCCGGGCGTTGCCTCAGTCATTTCCATCTTGGAGGTGTAGCCCTCGGGCACGGTGACTTCCTCGACGCTGTACGCGATGGTTTCGCCCGCCGCATACTTGTCCAGCTCCGTCCAGCTGCCCTTCCAGCCATTGTCCTTGGTCAGGATGATGACCTTACCCGTCACCGGCGTACCATCGGCCAGCAGCTGCACCGTAATGCTCGGCGCACGCTTGCCCGCGATGTTGTTGCTGTCGTCCCAAACCTTCTCCACAGACAGGGAGACGGTTTCGGTCTCGTGATTATTGGTGATCGTCAGGGTATCATTGCTGTACGCGGTGGTGTAACCCACGACCTCACCGATTTCCTTCACGGTGTAGACGATATCCTTGCCGTCGGCCTTCTTGGGCAGATTCTCCAAGGTGTAAGTCCAGCTATCGCCTTCGCCGGTCAGCTCAGCGGTCTTGCCTTCGACTTCGACGCCGTCAGCCAGCAGCTGAACCGTGATCTTCTCGGGACGCAGGCCATCCTGATTGCCATTGTCGACCCACTTCTTGGTCACGGTGATCTGAGTCTCATCCGTCTCGTGGGTATTGGTGATCGTAAGGGTGTCATCGCTATAGGCGGTGGTGTAGCCCACGACCTCGCCGATCTCCTTCACGGTATAGACGATATCCTCGCCGTCGGCCTTCTTGGGCAGATTCTCGAAGGTGTAAGTCCATTCGTTGCCTTCGCCGGTCAGCTCAGCAGTCTTGCCTTCGACTTCGACGCCGTCAGCCAACAGCTGAACCGTGATCTTCTCCGGACGCAGGCCATCCTGGTTGCCGTTATCGACCCACTTCTTCGTCACGGTGATCTGAGTCTCGTCCGTCTCATGGGTGTTCGTGATGGTCAGGGTATCATCGCTGTACGCGGTGGTGTAGCCCACGACCTCGCCGATCTCCTTCACGGTATAGACAATGTCCTTACCGTCGGCCTTCTTGGGCAGGTCCGTCCAGGTATAGGTCCAGCTATCGCCTTCACCGGTCAGCTCAGCGGTCTTGCCTTCGACCTCGACACCATCAGCCAGCAGCTGAATAGTGATCTTCTCGGGACGCAGACCGTCCTGGTTGCCATTATCGACCCACTTCTTGGTGACGGTAATC
>JAZNSI010000036.1:0-45748 GCA_045591175.1 Clostridia bacterium | reverse complement strand
GCTGCACGGTGGAATCGCCGATCCAGAAAATAGCGGACATCAAAATCGCTCCTTCGGGGTTGATTATGTTAAGGAAGAAAATCTGTGTCTGTTATGGTAGCACGGGTGGCGGGCCTCAGGCAAGGGGTGATTTTTCGTGCGCCGGAAACCCTTGCCCTGCACCGTTCCAAAATATTTCGATGATTTTTTCACAAAGTTTTGTTTTTGCTATTGAAACTAAGAACTGTTTTTGGTAAAATACGAGGTGGTACAAAACACTTATGGGAGGTACGATCACTATGGTTAAAGTTGCTATCAACGGTTTTGGCCGCATTGGCCGTCTCGCTTTCCGTCAGATGTTCGGCGCTGAGGGCTACGAAGTCGTCGCCATCAATGACCTGACCAAGCCCGAAATGCTGGCTCACCTGCTGAAGTACGACACCGCTCAGAAGGGCTACTGCGGCGCGATCGGCGAGAACAAGCACACCGTCGAGTCTACCGAGAACTCCATCATCGTCGATGGCAAGGAGATCAAGATCTACGCCGAGAAGGACGCTGCCAACTGCCCCTGGGGCGAGCTGGACGTTGACGTCGTTCTGGAGTGCACCGGCTTCTACTGCTCCAAGGAGAAGTCCATGGCCCACATCAACGCTGGCGCCAAGAAGGTCGTCATTTCCGCTCCTGCCGGCAACGATCTGCCCACCATCGTGTTCTCCGTTAACGAGAATACCCTGACCAAGGAAGACAAGATCATCTCTGCCGCTTCCTGCACCACCAACTGCCTGGCTCCCATGGCCAAGGCCCTGAACGATACCTACCCCATCCAGACCGGCATCATGACCACCGTGCACGCTTACACCGGTGACCAGATGATCCTGGACGGCCCCCACCGCAAGGGCGACCTGCGTCGTGCCCGCGCTGGCGCTCAGAACATCGTTCCCAACTCCACCGGCGCTGCCAAGGCCATCGGCCTGGTCATCCCCGAGCTGAACAAGAAGCTGATCGGCTCCGCCCAGCGCGTGCCCGTCTGCACCGGCTCCACCACCCTGCTGGTCGCCGTCGTCAAGGGCCAGGATGTGACCAAGGAGTCCATCAACGCCGCCATGAAGGCTGCCGCTTCCGCTTCCTACGGCTACACCGAGGAGCCCCTGGTGTCCTCCGACATCATCGGCATGACCTACGGCTCCCTGTTCGACGCCACCCAGACCATGGTCGCCAAGATCGACGACGACACCTACCAGGTGCAGGTCGTGTCCTGGTACGACAACGAGAACTCCTACACCTCTCAGATGGTTCGCACCATCAAGTACTTCGCTGAGCTGTAATTCAGGAATTACAAGGCTTTGCGAGGGCTGAGCTGATGAGGCGAGGTTCTTGAAAAAGTACGAAATGCCTATTACACTCGTAGGATGTTGAATCTCAAAATCCGCCGAGATTGATAGACGCTTTCCCCCTCTTTCGACTTGCAAACGCAGGTAGAAAGAGGGGTTTTTGTATGTATCTGAAAGACGCAATGAACGAGTATGCCTTTGACTGCCGCATCCGCAAGCTCTCTCCACGAACGCTTGACAACTACACCAAGCAGCTCCGATATTTTGAGGAGTATCTTCTGGAAAACTACGGCATTGACCATATTGAGGAAGTCAAGCGGGTACACATCAAGCACTTCATGGGCATGATGGATGCCAAGAATCGTAAGCCTCAATACATAAACGACTTGCTGAAGGTCATCAAAACATTCTTCCGCTACGCCCAGAAGGAGGAGTATATTCAAGTCAATCCCGCAGAGAGTATCAAGAATGTCAAGCAGCCGAAGGTGAAAATCATTACGTTCAGCGAACTGGAAATCAGGCGGATGCTGGGGCATTACCACGGCAGGGATTATCTCAGTGTAAGAAATCGTACACTACTGGCCCTGTTCTTTGATACAGGAATGCGGCTCAATGAGGTCATCACCCTCTGTGCCGACCAAATCAGGGATGAATACATCCTGGTGCACGGCAAAGGCAATAAGGAGAGATTGGTTCCTGTGTCACCATATCTGGCGAAAGCATTGATGCAGTTTCAGTCCGTTCGGCATGGGTACTTCGATGACCGTATCCATGAGAAGTACCTGTTCCTGTCCTACCGTGGCTATAAAATGACGCAAGAGAGCGTAACTAAGGTGCTGAAAGAGGCCGCTATCGCTGTAGGCGTCAATCGCCAGGTCAGGGTGTCGCCGCACACATGCCGTCACACGTTTGCTCATCTTCAATTGAAAAATGGATTGGACTTGTATAGCCTGTCCCGACTGTTGGGGCATAGCAGCATCGCAATCACGCAACGGTATTTGGAAGGCATCAGAGATGACCAGGTGATACATATGGCTCAGAAAACAGGCGTGTTGCAGAACCTGTGATAACAACTTTCATACAGTTTTGCATCAACTCTGATATGATTTTCAATCAGCTTCGATACAACTTTCAATCAACTCCATAACAACTTTTATACTGCTTTCACGCAAAACGGCAGCCGGTTCCTCCACCGACTGCCGCTATGTTTATTGATACCTCCATTTAGCGGTATCCGCTTGCTTTAGACTGTCTTTAAGACTTTTTGCAGCTTTAATAAAGTCTTGTTCGATAATCACATTATTGGGGGAAATAGCTATATCGGAGGCATTCTCTATCCAGTCTTTGAATGGAACAGTAGCCCGGAATTACACAGTTGTGCTTACAAGGTTGCGCCGGATTTTGAGGGGATACTTGCATTTCATGGCGGGCTTTTTTCGTTATGGTTGTAATACGCTGGATGCCTGGCGGCAGCTATGAGAATAAGGCAGGACTGTGACAGCAAGTCATTGTATCCATCTTACACCGCTCAGACAAGACTCGCCTTATTCAGTATCCGGCTACTGATCGCGCCCAGACCCACGCTGAACAGCACACCGCCAAGCCCGCAGCCCCGCGCATGGGCGATCCCGGCATCCAGTGGGGTAAGCATGGGGATCATCATGAACAGAAGCATCCCAGTGCACATGGAGCCCACCAGCGAAAGCCACAGCTTCTGCCGGGCGATGATGCTCCACAAAAGGAACAGCGCCACAAAAACGGCAATCAGCAGCACCTTGCACACGAGACACAGGATCACATTGCCGACGTCAAAGCCAATCATATCATAGGGCAGACCGGCTATCGCGCCACCCAGAAGAGAGCCGACGAAGAATGCCACAATCATCAGCGCACCGCCGACAAAGCACACCAGCGTCTTGGAAATGATGTACTCGCTCTTGCGGGCACGGGTGGTGAACAGATTCTTGGCATAGCCGCTGCGGAAATCCTGCGCTACGAAGATGCACACCAGCACCGAAACGATGAAGTACAGCAGGTTGATGTTGCACATGGCGGTCATGTCCATGGACATCGCCATGCCCGCGCTGCTGACGCTGCCAATGATCTGCCAGACGTTGTCGAAGCCCTCGATCACCGTCTCCACGCCGGTTTGCGGATTCACGGTGACGGAGCCATCCATCATGGTGGTCATTACCAGGATCAAGATGGGCATCACCAGACAGGAGCCGACCATGATGTAGAGCAGCGGCATGGTGAACATGCGGCGGAAGTCCACATGAAGCATGGTGCGCAGCCGCTTGCCGAAGGTGTTTTTCTCAAAGGTCACGCTTGCAGCCATGTCACTTGCCCTCCTTCATCAGGTCGATGTAGTACTCTTCCAGACCGATCTTGGCGGTGTGGATTTCACTGATCAAAATGCCGTTCTCGTACAGATATGTCACGATCGCCTCGGGGGCTGCCTCGTCGTATACGCGCAGGCCTTCCTCCGCTTCCTCCACGCGGCTGTACCTGCAGCTGAGCAGCGCCTTGGCACGGCTCATTTCTTTGGTTTGCAGCGCCACATAGGTGCGGCAGTCTGCGTCCAGTTCGGCAGCGGTCATCTCGCGGATCATCTTGCCACCGCGGATGATGCCGTAATGGGTGGCAATCTTCTCCAGTTCGCCCAGCACATGGGAGGAGATCACCACCGTGCATTCACCCGTGCGGGTGATATCCGTCAGCATCTCGCGCATGATGCGCATACCGTCCGCGTCCAGACCGTTGATGGGCTCATCCAGCACCAGCAGGGTGGGATGTCCCAGCAGGGCCATGGCGATGCCCACGCGCTGCTTCATGCCGAGGCTGCAGTTCTTGTACTTGTTGCCTGCCGCGCCTTCCATGCGCACCAGCTTCAACACCTTCACGATCTCCTGATCGGCATTCCTGATGCCCAGATTGGCAGCCTGCAGCTTCATGTTGTTCCACACGGTGTAGTTGGGATAGCAGCCGGGGGCCTCGATCAGCACGCCCACCCTGGCACGGACATCTGCGTTCGTGTGGGGCTTGTCGAACAGCCTGATGGTACCTCCATTGGGCTGGATCAGGCCGCAGATCAGCTTCTCCGTGGTGGACTTGCCGGAGCCGTTTTCGCCGATGAAGCCGTAGATCGCACCCATGGGGACGGTCATGTCCAGACCGGCAAGGGCCTGCTTGGGGCCGAAGTTCTTCGTCAGCCCCAGGATTTCGATTGCATTCATGTCCGTCGCCTCCTTAATACACATCGCACTTGCTGAGGATCAGCGTGCCGCCCAGCGTATAGATGACCGTCCATGCCACGGAAACCAGCGCGCACACCAGCACCGTCAGCAGATTGCTGGTCAGGCAGGCATACACAGAGGAACCGTACAGGAAGATGTTCAGCACGCTGCTGTTGCCAAGGATCGCCGCCGCGCCTATGATCAGGATGCCGGTGCCGAAGAAGAACGAGGACGCAATGGAGATGCCGAAATATTTCCGGAAGATGATGTTGAGGAACGTGTACAGGCTGGCCCAGCCCAGGCTCATGATGATCTTGCCCAGCAGCGCACACACCAGCGCTCCCACATTCACCTCAAAGGAAATGCCCGTCAGCAAACCCGCCGCCACAGCGCCCAGCAGATAGGTGATGCACATGCATGCCATGGCAAAGGCGCACACCAGCGTCTTGGAGAGCATGTAGTCGATTTTCTTGGCATGGGTGGTGAACAACTGCTTCACATAGCCGCTCTTGTAGTCATGGCCGATGAAAATGGACACCATGATTCCGCCGAAGATGAAGACCATATTCATGTTGGCGTATTCGGCAATGTCGGAGACAACGTAGAGGGGCTTTTGCGCGGCGATGATGTGCCACACATTGGTGTACAGGGGCGCGGCAGCCACGCCGGTTTGCGGGTTTTCCATGCCCATAGTGCCCAGGATCATCGCCGGGATGATGGCGGCAACGGCCAGGAAGATGTAGTACATGGGTGTGTGGAACAGGCGGTAGAAGTCCACGCCCAGCATGCCCTTGAGTCGCTTGACAAAGCTCGGGGACTCAAAATTCAGTTCACGGGTCATATCAGGCGTCCTCCTTCCGGCTCATCAGCTCGATGTAGTACTCTTCCAGACCGATCTTGTTCCTGCGGATCTCAGAGACAGCATGGCCGTTCTGCAAAAGGTGCTCCACGATGGTCTCCTGCTCCTCCACATCGTACACGCGCAGGTAACCCTCCTTCTCGCGGACATCGCCGAACTTCGCCTTCAGCGCAGCCTTGGCGGCAGACATGTCCTTCGTTTTGAGGGACACGAACACGCGGGCACGGCCCTCCAGCTCCGCAGCGGACATCTCCATGATCATCCTGCCCTGACGGATGATGCCGTAATGGGTGGCGATCTTCTCCAACTCGCCCAGCAGATGTGAGGAGATCAGCACGGTGCAGCCAAGATTTGATGTGATGTCCACGAGGATCTCGCGCATGATGCGCATGCCGTCAGTGTCCAGGCCGTTGATGGGCTCGTCCAGGATCAGCAGCGCCGGGTCACCCAGCAGAGCCATGGCAATGCCGATGCGCTGCTTCATGCCAAGGGAGCAACTCTTGAACTTGATGCCGGCATTGTCCTCCATGCGGACGATTTTCAGCACCCGCTGGATCTCCTCATCCGGATTGGGCAGATTCAGGTTGAGGGCCTGCATTTTCAGGTTCTGATATACGCTGGAGCCGGGGAAGCAGCCCGCATTCTCAATCAGCGCCCCCACGCGGATACGCACGCCGGGGTCGGTGTAGTCCCGGCCGAACAGGCGGATCTCGCCTCCTTCGGGCACCAGATGGCCGCAGATCAGCTTCTCCGTGGTGGACTTACCGCTGCCGTTCTCGCCGATGAAACCATAGATCGCACCCAACGGCACAGTCATGTTCAGATGATCAACGGCATACATGCCCCGAAAGCTCTTGGACAGGTTACGGATCTCAATCGCATTCATAAGCAGTCTCCTTTTCTCAGGATTCCGCTCCATTGTAAAGCAAGGCCGTTTAAAAATTGATTCTGAAATGTTTGAAAAATGTTAATGCATCGAAACTCATATGGGGATAAGGAAATCGCCTGCATCGTCATCACGATCGATACAGGCGATTGCACTTATTTCAGCATTTGCAGAACCACTTGGTTCATCTTCTCCGGTGTTTCAATACATCCATTACTGAACCAAAGCTTCACAATCCCATAGATGCCATTGCGGAGGTACAGCGTTTTGTAGTCCTCCGCAGTTGGAGGAATGCCGATCTTGAAATATGCATGGAATAGGTCAGGATTCTCGGCAACGTGCTTGAACAACCATATAAACTCGGTGTCGGAATGAGGAATGTCGGTGGTCTTCCTCTCAACACTCTGGCAAAAGGACGCAGCGAGCGCGGAAACATCCTCATAAATGGCATAGAAGGTGCTGCGGTTGATATCTGCCTGCCTGCATATATCTGTGATACTGATTTCCGGCAGAGCATATTCCTGCAGCAGTTCAGTAAACACCTGCTCGATACGCGTTATCGTCACCAACCGGCGCTGATTCATAGCCTGATTCATCGCTCTGCTCACTTCATCAACTCGTCCGTCAGGCGAAGGATCTCCGGTGCGATGCGTTCCCGCTTCTTCTTCAGCGTACGGTTGTACAGCGGGTAGGCTACCGCCAGCACCGCCATGCCGATAATGCCGATCACGATGCCGGGGATCAGCAGCGCACCCGTCCAGACCATGCAGCAGCTCATGCCTGCGCCCATAATCAGCGCACCGATCACGCCGACAATGATGGCGTACATGGTCGCCTTCTGCGTGGCGGAAGCATCCAGCCGCTGGAGCTGCTCCATCTTGTTTTCTTCCTTGGGGGTGTACTTGCTGCGGATGCGCTTGATCTCGGCCTGCTCCTTGGCAGAATAGGTGTACTGGAAGCCGTTCTGATTGTTTTCCATCGTTCATTACCTCGTTGTTTTCATTTTACATGGGGATCATACCGCACTCAGTTTTGCAAATTGCTTGCATTATGTTTGGAAATTGTTAATTCGCAGCTTTTTCCCTGCGTTTACGATCATATACAGCGCGATGCCCTGCACGATGAGAATCACCGCCGCGCCGCTCGCCCCCAGCATGATCTGCCGGAAGAGCTCGCTTTCCCCTTCGCCGAAGGTGGTCAGCAGGGCGTTTTCCAGCGTCAGCATGGACACCGTAGCGGACGCCAGCGAAATGGCCTTGACAGCGGAATAGGCCGGACTGCCGTACTTCCGGTAGCGGATCACATTGACGATCGCCAGCGTCAGCGCAGTGAAGGTATAGGCTGCCATGGCGATGGTGGTGATCTCATGGTGCGGGAAGACCCGGATGCGGAACACAAAGTACAGCGTGAAAATGGCCAGTGCCAGGTTCATGACCAGCAGAAGCCAACCGCAGAAGCGGTACTTGCGCCATTCTGCACGGCTGTCCTCACCGGCGGCATATTGACGGGTGTGCCGCACCAGTGACAGCCGCATCAGGCCCAGCAGCAGATAGTACCCAGCCATGGCATAGAACCACGCCGAGTGGTGCCACAGCCCCAGGCACAGCTGGAACAGGGCATACACAGCATTGAAGCCTACCGCAAAGTACAACGAAAGGTTGATTCGCAGCTGCACATCGCTGCTGTACAGCAGATAGTACTTGTTTTCACGGCGGAATCGCTGCACCCAGCGGATGATATCGGGAATCCGCAGGCACACCAGCACCAGCCCATAGAAGGACAGCGTGCAGAAGGCGATCGTCAGCGGATCGGCCGTTCCGCGCGTCAGCATGCTCCAGAGCATCATCACGACTGCAATGGGAAACAGCAGCCCCGACACCAGCGGATGGGGAAAGAGCATCGCTTTCCCGAATTTCTTCCAGTTCATTATGCTCTCCTGATTTTCACCGTGAAGGTCGTGCCCTTGCCGAGCTCGCTCTCCACGCTGATCTCGCCGTGGACGATGTCCACCACCCGCTTGACCAGCGCCAGGCCCAGACCGTTGCCCCGCGTCGCATGGGAGGTATCGCCCTGATAGAACTTCTCGAAGATGTGCGCGCCGGTCTCTGCCGACATGCCGCAGCCGGTGTCCTGCACCTTCACCACAGCCTGATTCTCCGTGGCAGTCAGCGTTAGGGAAACCGTGCCGCCTGCCGGAGTGAACTTGAAGGCATTGGACAAAAGGTTGTTCCACACCAGCGACAGCAGCTCCCGGTCAGCATTCACCAGCACATCGTCTGCGATGTCCGTTTCGATTTCGATATTCTCCCGCTCCCACACGCTTTCGTACTGCAGGAGGGCTTCGCACAGCTGCTCGCCCAGATCGTACTTCTCTGCATGGGGAAAGATCTGCTGATTCTCCAGCTTGTTCAGCTTCAGGATGTTGGTCACCATGTCCGCCAGACGGCGGGAACTGTCGGTGATGCCCTTGGCGTACTCGATACGCTTGTCCTCCGGCAGATCGAGAGCCTGCAGCAGCGTACCGTAATTCTGCATCACCGCCAGGGGCGTTTTCATTTCGTGGGACACATTCGAAATAAAGTCCGTCCGCAGCGTCTCCACGCCGGACAGCTCCTCAGCCATGCGGTTGAAGCAGTCGATGATCTCCACAAAATGCTCGTCATTGCTGAACCGGCTGGGGCGCGTGACCCGGGCAGAGAAATCCCCGGCGACGATGCGTTTGGCGGCCTCAGCGATGCGTTTCGCCGTACGTTCCACGGTGAGCTTGCGGCGAATGGTATCAAACACCGTGAACAGAACGCTCAGCAGGATCACGTTGATAAAGGTCAGCTTGGCAGCCGTGCCCAAATTCTCCCCCGTGAGCACAATGCCCAGAGAGCCCATCAACGTCTGGGTGAAAAGCATGATGCAGCAGGTCACCAGAAAGGCCACCATCAGGAAGAATACGATGTAGTGGTTCAGCCCCCGCAGGAATTTCTTCATTGCTTCAGCACCGCCTTGTATCCCAGCCCGTGGACGGTTTTGATCTCAAAATCATCACAGTCCGCCAATTTGGAGCGCAGCTTGGTCATATACACATCCACCGCACGAGGGGCGGTATCGGAATCTGCATCCCAGAATTCGTCCATCAGCTGCTGACGGGTGAAGGTCTTCTTAGGGTAGGACAGCAGCTTGTACAGGATGTTGAACTCCCGCTTGGTCAGGCTGATCTCCTCGCCCTTCAGCGTGGCGGAGAATTCGTCCGCGTCCATGGCAAATGCGCCTACCTCCAGCTTGCGGCTGGATGCGATCTTCGCCCTGCGCAGCAGCGCGCCGATGTGCAGAAACAATTCGTCCAGGTCGATGGGCTTGACCATGTAGTCATCCACGCCGATGCGGAAGCCCCGCTGCTTGGAGGCGATGTCATCCCGTGCCGTCATGAACAGGATGGGGATGTCCTCATTCAGCGCGCGGACGTTTGAAGCGAACTCAAAGCCATCAACGCCCGGCATCATGATGTCCGACACAACCAGGTCGAACATGGTCTCGTACATAGCGTCATAGGCGTCCGTGGCGTTCAGGCAGCCGATGGCCTCATAGCCGGAGCGGTTCAGAAAAGCGCAGACCGTGCGGTTCAGGTCGCGGTCGTCTTCCACAACAAGAATCTTGAACATGGCAAAGGCTCCTATTCTCAGATTACAGGATCAGTATAGCACATAATTGTTTCTGTTTTGTTTATGTCGGACAAAAAACAGGCCCGGAAAAAGAGTCCGGAACCTGTTTCGCGTTTTTACTTGCCCTGCGCCTTGCTGATGCGGGCCTCGGCTTCTGCCATGCGCTGGTTGGCTTCTTCGATCTGCTTGTCGCGCTCAGCCTGCATCATGGCCTTGCGGGTCTCGGGATTGCGCATGGCTTTGGCTTCCTCCCACTGGGCCTTGCTCTCGGCCTTGGCCGCGGCGAAGTTCGCCTTGTCCACCTCGTGCTGCGCCTTGGTGCTTTCCTTCATATCGGCAAATGCCTTCTTCAGAAACTTAATCATGATGATATCCTCCTCAAAATCATTTTGGTGTGTGTTCAGTTGACAGGATGAATATTACCGCAGCTATGTTTGCGGAATTTTTGATTTATGTTTTTGTTTTGTTAATTTACAGCATCGGCGCGAAGATCTTCACCAACGTGCAGATCAGCCGCTGGAGCAGCCCCTTCTTCACCATGGTTTCGTCCACATGGATGGACTTGCGGAAGGTGTCCTCAAAGTCCCGATGGATGGCGGGGATGCACTCGCAGCGGTACATCCACACACCGTTTTCGAAGAGGTGTACCAGACTGCGGTAGTCCAGATTGATCGTGCCTACCATGGCGATTTCGTCATCCGCCAGATAGCACTTGGCGTGGATGAAGCCCGGCTCGTATTCGTACACCTGCACGCCGGCAGCCATCAGCCGCGCGTAATATATGAATTACTTATCAACTGAGACATAAGGGGGGACACAGCTTGGATATTCAGTCAGAAAGGTCGCTATTGTCTACATCAACAACCATTACACACGCTTCGGCGAGCTGGATATCCGGCAGCTGTTCCGCACGGAGGACATCACAGACAGGGTGATCGGACTCTTGCCGGGCGTTGCTGCCAATATCGAATGCATGGAAGCCTATATGCAGCAGACTGTCGAACCCGCCGACGATATTGGCGAGCACTGCTTCAGTTCGTATCTGTGCTGATATTTCGGCTACTGCACACGGAATCTGCCGAAGCCCAACGTGTTTGATGTGTATGGTGCGCGACTCTCAACAAAGCTGAAATGCTACAACAATGGGATGTGATTTGTCAAGGATAAGTTTATCCCTTTTCCTGAAAAAAGAAATTGATCAAAATAGCAATAGTAAATGGGGCAGCCTGAAAGAGCTCGGTGGGGGAAGCGAGCTTCTGGTGTTCTGCACAGTAATCTGATGTGTTTGAATTTTCCCAATGGAATACTCACAGATAATCAGTGAAATTGTGGGAAAACACAATTCTGTTTCGCACTCCGCCCCCAAAGGCAACGGCTTCAAGCACTGCCACTTCAGCATGAAAAACGACCGGTTTCAACTGAAATCCGGTCGCTATTTGTTGCGTTGAAGCAATCGATGTCCGCTTTCGATGGATGATCCTGATTTACCTGAATCCAAATCAGCATCTGGCAGAGCAATCGACAGTATTTTGTTGTTTCTGAGCCTGCAAGCCGAGTCTTTCATCCAGCGATGCAGCACGCCCCCACTGGATTACTCAGCGCAAGGCGCTTGTCTGCGCGAAGCAGCGCTGCATTGCCATACAATCAGAAATAGTTGTGCAGATGCTGCTTTTTTGCGTGGAACAGCTCCGTCATGAAGCGCGCGTTATTCGTCCGGAGCAGCTCAGCCAGCCGGGCGTCCAGGCACTCCCGGAAGTCCATGCTGTTCACAACCAGCGCGGACAGGCCGTTGATCGTACAGCGAAGATCAAGCTCGTCCTCCGTGCGGGTGAGCGTCAGCCTCTCGCCGTCGCCCACGATCAGGAAGCGCCCGTTGTTCGCCGGAATCTGCCCGTCGCTGATCTCGACGACGCACCGTCCGGCCAGCGCAGGCGCGGGCAGCATCCCCAGTACCTTTTCGGCGTTGACGATACGCACCATGCCGCCGCAGGAGCTGTCCTCCTCCATGTCGTAGGGGTCGGCCATCAGGTGACGCAGGGGCATATCCTGTGGTACAGCCAGCTTGACCGTGCCGACCTCGTTCATCGACTGCAGCATGGCGAAGACAGCCTCCATGCCCTCGCGGCTGACATAGGCCAGGTCTTCCATGGACAGCACCGCGCCCTCGCTTCCCTTGGACATGCTGCCGATCCAGTAGGCAATCGGCTCGTCGTTTTCGCTATACAGCATATAGGCGTGTTTCTGGTTCTCCCAGGGGGTGCCGCTGCGCAGAGACTTCCACTGCTCCTCCGAACGCAGTATTCCCAGGTTCTTGTCAGCCATGTAGGCTTCGTACACCTGTTTCATGCCGCCGTCGTGCTCATCCGGCAGAATGCGGCGGATGGACGCAGCACGGCAGAGGCCCTTGCGCAGGCTGCCGGGAGAGAACTTCGCATTGCGCCGGACGATGGCCAGCTCGTATCCGAATTTGCGGTAGAAGACATGGCTGAAGGGGTACAGCGCGCTGAAGGTGAAGCCCTCCTCATACATCCGGGGCAGGTCGGCTTCGAAGATCTGCCGGATTGCGCCGCGCCGGCGGTCAGCGGGATCAGTCACCACGCCGCCTACGCCGACAAAACAGCAGGTGTGCCCCTCAAAGCGGCAGTCCATCTCCAGCAGGATCATGCCGCCCAGGAGCCTGCTGTCCTCGTCAAAGCAGCCGCGGTACTGACGCAGCTTCTCTGGGGGCATCACCATCGGGGCGAGGTTTTCAGTGTTGACGGTGTATGTGAAGCAGATGGAGGACAGCTTGTTGTAGGCTGCCAGCTCCTCCAGCTTCAGGCTGCGAACTTCAGACATGGCATTTCTCCTCTCGTCAGATTGCGTCAAGCGTCCCAGTGATGGCAGTCTGTCTCTGCCCTCTGCTTACGCGCGGCGAAGCAGACCGTTTTCCTCGACAATCTCAAAAAAGTGGGGACGTTCCTCCGGGGTACGGTTGGGGCTGTGGAGCGACAGGAGAAGCTTGCCCTCTTTGGTGCGGAAGATCATGCCGTGGCCGCCGTCCTTGCGGAAGAGGGGCTCCACCTGCCGGAACTGACCGGTGATTTCGCCGTTGCTGCTCAGCGCCAGACCCTGAGTGTAGCCTTGCGCGGAAAATGCTGCCCATAGCATCAGCAGTTCGCCGTTCTGGGTGCGCCACATGAAGGGGCCGTCGGTCACGAAGGATGGCTTGCCCATGACCGGGGAACCAGGAACAATCCACTCCGCCTCAGACGCGGTGAACAGCAGACGGGGCGGGCCGGCCGGCACGGTCAGATCGTCCTTGAGCTCCACCGCCCAGATCTCGCCGTCCACTGCCTGAACCCACTCGTGGCAGAAAACCATGTAGGGTTTTCCATCCTTGTCCACGTAGAAGGTGCCGTCCAGGCACTCCCAGCCGGCGGGGGTAATGGGGCTGGTGTTGTGGGGGACGAAGGGTCCCAGAGGATTGTCTGCCTTCAGGATGCAGGTGCAGCGGCAAACGCCTTCCGCCTTGAAGGACGCAAACATGTAGAACGCGCCGTTCCACTTGTGCACCTCGGGCGCCCAGTAGTGCATATCAGCCCAGAAGGAGCCATCGTTGTGAAAAACCTCATGGGGTTCGGACCAATTCTCCAGATCGTCCGAAACGAAGACGTCAAAGCCGTCAGCCGCGCCCCAGCAGGTTGCGCCGCGGGTTCCATAGAGATAATACTTATCCTCGTGCAAAAGGACAAAGGGATCCCGGATATGAATGTCGGAAAGCTTCATAATATGGCAAACCTCTTTGCGATGTTCTTGTGAATGCGATGGTATTGTTGGGGGTCAAAAAGCATTCAGCAGCGTCAAAACCGTTTCCAGCTCGCCAGGCTTGATTTTGTCAGCGGGCATGCCCTGCTTCACGCAGTCGGCGAAATAACGGATCTCGTTGCCGTAGGCGTCGGTGGCAGGCAGATCCAGTCCAGCGCTCTCGCCGTCCTGCGCGCCCGCGCGGATCACGCCGCCGTCCTTTTCGTACACCACCAGGCCGTCCGCGCCGCTCACCACCACCGCTTGCTCAAACTGGAAGCGGAAGCCGGCGTTGAACTTGAAGCATTGCGGGGCGTACCAGGCCGCTTCGCTGTGGATGGTGAAGCCATCGAAGGTGTACATGGCCATCAGCTGATCCTGATCCGCCTGGCGGCAGCGGCTGCGGACGGCCTGCTTCGGCGCACCGAAGGCGTAGACCATGAAATCCAGATCGTGGATGTGCAGGTCGAAGGGCGTCAGACCACTGCGGGCTTCGTCAGCCATCCAGTTGTCCCAGCTCCAGGCGGGCATGTTGCCCAGGCGGGTCATGGTGCCGGACAGGAGCCGGCCGTACTTGCCGTTGTCATAGATTTCCTTGACAAACTCATATTCCGGCCAGAAACGCAGCACCTGCGCGACCATGAAGGTCACATGATTGCGCTCCGCCGCCTCGTAAATGCGGGCCACATCCTCTTTCTTGAGGGAAATGGGCTTCTCGGAAATGACGTGGACGCCCTTGTCCATCGCCTGAATGGCTGCATCCGCGTGCAGATAGGTGGGCAGGCAGATGTCGAGAATATCCAGTTCTTCCTTTTCCAGCATCTCCGTCAGGCTTGCGTAGTGACGCTTGCCGGGGTAGGGCCTCATCTGCTCCGGGCGGATGTCGCACAAGGCCACCAGCTCGGCGTCCGCCATCTGTTCCCAGCAGGGAATGTGGGCGCCGCTGATGCCGCCCACGCCAACCAGACCAACCTTCAGCATGGCTTTATCCTCCATATACTTCGTTGATAACCGTTTCCAGGTAGACCTTGGCGTGGCGGATGTCCTCATCCTGCTGTTCGCCGGAGATCTCGCGCTCGATGGTCACATAAGAGTCGTAGCCCAGCTCCTTGAGCCTGCGGAACAGGGCGGGGAAGTCCACCTTGCCATCACCCAGGCGAACCTCTTCGCCCAGGTCGTGGCCGTTGACGGGGTAGAAGCCGTCCTTGGCGTGCAGGTTGCGTACGTATTTGCTGAACACGTCCAGCGCATCCACCGGGTTGGCCTTACCGTAGAGGATCAGGTTCGCGGTGTCGAGGTTCACGCCCAGGTTGTCCATACCGACCTGCTCGAAGCAGCGAAGCATGGTCACCGGCGTTTCCTGCCCGGTCTCGAAGAGCAGATACTGGCCGTTCGTTTTGAGGTGCTGCGCCACTTTGCGGATGGCGTCGCACAGGGGCTCGAAGTTGGGATCGAAGGGGCATTCCGGGATGAAGCCCATATGAGTGGCCACGTCCGTCAGGCCGATGCGATGGGCGAAATCCGCGCCATCGCACAGGTTCTTCACGCGCATTTCACGGTACTGCGGCGGCACCAGACCCAGCGTCCTTTGCCCCTCGTAGAAGTCCCAGACCTTCGGGCCCTCCCAGCCGCACCAGAAGGACGAGATCTCAATACCGTGCTTCTCCGCCAGCGCGCGGATGCCGTCCGTGTTCTCGTCCGTCCACTTTTCCGGTTCCCAGGAGCAAAGCTGGCAGGATGCAAACCCGAATGCCCGCAGCTTGATGAAGCTCTTTTCCATCTCCTCCAGGGAGTTGAAATACAGCATCGTTCCGATTTTCATGATATTGACCTCCGTTCATATCGTCAGGGAGATTCAGCAGAAGACCACATGCCGGCCCGGGTGCAGCAGCTTCACTTCGCTGCCCAGCGTCAATTCGGCCTCGACCGGCGTTTCAATGGCGACGCGCCAGACTGCATCCGCCTGATCGGGCTCGAAGGTCTTGCTCCACTTGACCGAAATCAGGCCCTGTCGGGTCTCAATGGACGCCTCCAGCCAGTCCAGCTTGTCCGTGGGATGGGGGGCGATGCGCACGCGCTGATAGCCCGGCGCGTCCTCCATGACCTGGATGCCCGCCGCCACGCCGTACAGCCAGTCTGCCACAGAGCCGTAGGCATAATGGTTGAAGGAGTTCATGTCCTTGCTCCAGAAGCCGCCGCCCTGCATGATGCCGTCCCAGTGCTTCCAGATGGTGGTCGCGCCCTTGGTGATGGGGTACAGCCAGGAGGGGTACGCCTTGCGCAGCATCAGCTCCCAGGCCAGGTCGGCGTGGCCATAATCGCTCAGCACATGCAGGATGTAGGGCGTGCCGACAAAGCCGGTTTGGAGCTGCACGCCCGCTTCGCGTACCTTAGCGGCCAGCTGATCCGCCGCCTTTTGTGGTTCCTCCGCCAGGTGGAAATGGGCGGCCAGGATGCATTCGGTCTGGGTCAGGTATTCGGGGAATTCCTTGCGGAAGGCCGCGACAATGCGTTCATAGAGCGCCTCGTAGGCGGACACGTCCTCGCCCAGCACCTTACCAGCCTTGATGACCAGCTCCGCGGAGCGGGCATAGAACGCGCTGGCGATGAAGGCCTCACGGCTGGAGCCCTTGTAGCTGCCGCTGGGCGCATCCAGGCCGAGCCAGTCAGCCCACTGCCAGCCGCCCACCCACAGCGAAGGCCGTTCCGTCACGCTGCCGATGTAGTCCACCCACTTCTTCATCGAAGGGAACTGTCGGCGCAGCATGTTGATATTGCCATAGGTGCAGTATACCTCCCAGGGAACGATGGTCGCCGCATCTCCCCAGGCGGCAGAGGCGTTGCTCCGGTTGTGTACATGGGTCCAAACATCCGGGATGACGGAGCCCACATAGCCATCCTCATGCTGGTCGGCGGCCAGGTCGTTCAGCCACTTGGAGAAGAACTGTTCCGCATCGAAATTCGTGCAGGCCGTGCGGGCAAAGACCTGCGCATCGCCCATCCAGCCCAGACGCTCGTCGCGCTGGGGACAGTCGGTGGGGACATCGACAAAGTTGCCCTTCTGGCCCCAGATGATGTTGGAGAACAGCTGGGTCAGCATCGGGTCAGAGGTCGCGATATGGCCGGTGCGCTTCATCTCGGAGTGCACCGCAATGCCGGTGAAGCTGTTCAGGTCAGCCGCTTCAACGCCGCCGGGGAATTCATTCACCCGGATGTAGCGGAAGCCGTAGTAGGTCAGCCGGGTCTTGTAAACCTGCTGTCCGTCCCGGCAGGTGTAATGGTACTTGCACTTCGCGCCACGGTAGTTCTCAGTGTAGAAGTTGCCTTCCTTGTCCATCACCTCGGCGAAGGACACGTCCACCACGTCCCCGGCCTTCGCATTGACGGTCACCGCCAGGAAGCCGGTCAGCTCCTGGCCGAAGTCGATGACCTTTTCGCCCTTGGGCGTGGTGAAGATACGCACGGAGCAGATACGCTCCTGCTCGCGGATGGGCGCGCCCTCCTGGGGGATCAGCGTCTCCGTTGGGCCGTCGAAGCAGACGACATAGGGATTTTCGCTGGCGGTGAAGGTCGCATCCACCACTTCGCCGTCATACAGCTCGGAGAAGCGCACCTGGCTCTGGCAGGCCGTCCAGCTTTCATCGGTGAGGATCACGTCCTCCGTGCCGTCTAAGTAGGTCAGGGTCAGCTCAGCGGTGATGCCGGCGGGACGCTGCATCAGATCCATCTGGATCGTGCCTTCATCCCAGGTCAGCAGCGGTGAACGATACCAGCCCTTGCCCAGCAGCACGGTCAGGGTGTTGTCAGCCGTCAGCAGCTCCGTCACGTCGTAGCGCTGCACCTGCAATCTCTTGGTGTAGGCCGTCCAGCCGGGGGCCAGCACGTCCTGGCTGATGCGCTGACCGTTGATGGCGGCTTCGTATACGCCAAGGCCGGTCAGGCGCAGCACCGCAGCCGTCAGCGGCTTCTCAATGCGGAAATCCCGCGCGAACAGCGGTGCTTCGCTGCCGGTTTCCCAGGCGGGCTTGATCCACTTTGCTCTCCATTCCATGCGTGTGCATCCTTTCTATCAATAAAAATTTACCGTTTATCGAATTGCGTGATTGAAACGCTTGTTATTTTGTGCTATACTTGAGCCAGTTCCTGAACGACAGGAAACAGGAGGACGATTAAAATGAAAAAGTACAAGCATGTCATCGTCATCGGCGTGGACGGCGCGGGTTCCTTCGTGCAGCAGGCCGACACCCCCAACTTCGACCGGATTTTCGCCAAGGGCGCGTATACCTATCATGCGCTGGCCTCCCGCCCCACCGACAGCGGCGAATGCTGGGGCTCGATGCTGCTGGGCGTGGGCCCCGATGTGCACAAGCTGCACAACGAGCACGTCAGCACCTATCCTTATCCTGTGGATGCTCCGAATCCCTCGCTCTTCCGCCGCATCCGCGCTGCCATGCCGGACGCTGAGCTGGGCTCCTTCTGCGACTGGAACCCCATCACCTTCGGCATGGTCGAGAGCAACCTGGGCGTGACCAGCGACACCTGCCGGGATACTGAGTTGATCGGCAGGATCTGCGATTACATCCGCGAGAAGAAGCCGACCTTCCTCTTCACCCAGCTGGACAGCGTGGACGGCGCGGGCCATGCCCACGGCTACGGCTCCGAGAAGCACCTGCAGCAGATCCACATCGCGGACGAGATGCTGGGTCAGGCTTACCAGGCCGTACTTGACGCCGGCATCCAGGACGACACGCTGTTCATGATGATCGCCGACCACGGCGGCAAGGGCTGCGGCCACGGCGGCTGGAGCGACAGCGAGAAGCTGACGACCTTTGCCTGCGTGGGCCCGACCGTGCAGCGCTGCGACATCGAGGAGATGAACATCCGCGACCTGGCGGCCATCACGCTGTACGCGCTGGGCATTGAGGCCCCCGAGTTCAGCGAGACCGGCTGGACGTCGCAGGTTCCCGTGGGTATCTTCGCCGACGATACCCTGCCGGAATACCGTGACATCTCCCACCTGGCCGGCGGCGTGCCGCGTATCTCCCGCGTCCAGCACATCACCGAGATCGTCACCGACAAAGAGGCATAAGCCTCTCCGATTTCCCCAGCGCCCAGGGCAAACGGCGCTGGGGATTTTTGTTTTACTTTGTTCCTTGTTCCGGCTCCAACCGCATATGACGGCCCGCGATGCACATCACCAGCGCAAGGGCCATGCTGATCAGCCAGGAGGCCACGTTTGCGCCCCAGCCGAAGCGCTCGGACAGAAAGCCGATGGCCGCCGCTGCTGCGGCAGAGCCAGCATAAGCGACCGCGTTCAGTGTGCCGGACAGGGTCGAAGCGCGGCCATGCTTGACAAAGCGCAGGGGCAGGATGCTCACGAAGAGCGTGTTGATGGCCAGGGTGGAGGACGTTACCAGTGCAAAGCAGATCAGCGTGACCACAAGGCTCACGTTGCCCAGTGTCAGCAGCACCGTCAGCGCCGCCGTCGCGATGGCGAAGAAGATCGCCGATGCGCCGAACTCATTGCGGCAGATGCGCTCGTAGACGAACTTCGCCGCCGCTGCGCCGGTGAGGTTCACGATGGGCAGCAGCGTTGTCACCAGCGCCGCGAAGGCGGGTTCCACACTGAAGATCTCCGTCACATAGGCCGGCACCCAGGAGGTTACGCCGTCCTTGATCATGCCGTGCAGCACCACCGGTCCCAGGGCGATCAGCACGCCGGGAATGAGCAGCATTCGCCAGAAGGAGAGGCTGCCCGCAGCGCCGGGCTGTTCCGGTTGGGCGGTCTCCTCCTCCGCGTGCTGGCCGTGATGCTGCCAGAAGGTCTCCAGCCGCCCGAAGGACACCAGCCACACCACGCTCATGATGACGAGCAGTACGCCCGGCAGCACGAACGCCCCCTGCCAGCCTGTCAGGGCCAGCATCGCCGAGGAGAGCAGGTACGCGCCCAGGGAGCCCGCCGCCATGGCAGAGGTCATGTGGATGGTGTAGCGCACGCGATCCCGAGGCATCAGCATCTGCCCGAACACGCGGATCATCGGCGGCCAGAGCATCGCCATGAAGTAGCCGTTCAGCGCGCGCAGCACCAGGATCATCGCGTAGCTGTCCGCCATCGGCCCCAGCAGGTTGCACAGTCCCGCGCCGCAGCTGCCGATGAAGAGCATCCAGCGCGGCGAATGCTTGTCGCCCAGCACGCCGTTGATCAGCTGACCGGCGGCGTAGAATACGTAGAAAACGGTGTTGACCAGACCGGCCTGTCCCTTGGTCATCAGGCCCTCGATGACCATTTCGGCCATCACGCTGGAATAATTCTGCCGCCCCAGATACGAGCAGCCATACAGTGCCCAGCAAAGCGCAAAGAGCCCGAAGGCCCGCCGGCTGTCGGCGATATACTTTCCGTGTGTGTTACTCATTCTTTGCCTCAACATAGCGGATCTTCACGCAGGCCCGTTGAAGCGCGTCCCTCAGCTCCTCGTTGAAGGAGTTGTCGGTATCGGTGATCAGCATCTGCACGTCCGCGTATTCCATGAACTGGTACAGGGAGTTGCGGCGGCCCTTCGCGCTCTCGGTGAGAAGGATCGTCTGCTGCGCCTGACGGGCAAAGGCCGTCTCCACAGCCCCTTCCTCCAGGTTCCACGCCATTGGCCCCTTCGAGCCCAGTGCGCTGGCACCCAGAAAGACACGGTTGAAGCGGAATTTGCCGATCATCTCCGCGCACAGGGCTCCCACCACGATCCGGTTGTTGGGATCCGTCTCTCCGCCCAGCATGATCAGCCTGCCGGTGATCTCCTCATCCCGCAGCTTGTCCAGGATGATCTCGCCCACGCGCAGCGAGTTGGTCGCAATGGTCAGCCCGGTCAGGCCCTTCAGGTTTCGGGCCATCCATTCTCCCGCGCCGCCGCCGTCGATGGCAATGATCTCGCCGTCTGCGATCAGCCCGGCGGCATATTCGCCGATGCGTCGCTTGGCCAGGGTGTTCTCCTTGCCGCGCTGCTCATAGGGGCTCTCTTTTTGAAGCTGCGGGATCGCTGATGCGCCGCCGTGTACCTTGCGCAGCAGGCCCTGACGGCTCAGCAGCATGATGTCGCGGCGGATGGTTTCCTCTGCTACCTGCAGCGTCTGCGCCAGGGCGGCCGTCTGCACGTGGCCATTCTGTACCAGCGCCTGCAGGATCATTTCTCTTCTCTTTTCTGCCAGCATACTATCCCTCCTGAGCTTACAATACCACATTTCCGGGCAATTTACAACAAAAATCAGAAGAAAATTATCTGAAATTGTGGTTATTCTCTTGAATTTGCCACTCCGCTGTGCTACAATCAGGGTAACCGAACGGCGGCAGCGCCGACCAAAAGGAGATTATCACATGATTCGTCAAGCAGCTTTCACAGGCAGCGCCCGCCTGCTCAAGGGCGGCCTGCATTGCCACACCACGCGCTCCGACGGCGCGATGAGCCCCGAGGACGTCATCCGCTTCCATGTGCAGAACGGCTATGACTTCCTGGCGCTCACCGACCACCGCATTTATAATTACAAGAACTACACCGACGAAAAGATCACCATCCTGCCCGGCATGGAGATCGACCGCAACTTCCCCGACAAGGGCGTGCATTGTTTCCACGTTGTATCCATCGGCCCCGCCCGTGAGGACGGCAACGGCTTTGAGCAGGACGAGGCCTATCCCTCTGGCCCCGTGCATGACCAGTTTGAGTTCCAGCCCGTGCTGGACGAGCTGCACGCGAAGAAGAACCTAACCATCTACTGCCACCCCGAGTGGAGCGGCACGCCCGCACGCGAGTTCGACCAGATGAAGGGCAATTTCGCCATGGAGATCTGGAACACCGGCGCGGTGACGGATAACGAGCTGGACATGAACTGCCCCTACTGGGACGAGCTGCTCACCCAGGGCCAGCGCATCTACGGCGTCGCCACCGACGACGGCCATGCGCCCCACCAGCACTGCAAGGGCTGGGTGCGCGTGAATGCCGAGAACAACATCAATGCCATTCTGGCCGCCCTGGAGAACGGCGCCTTCTACTCCTCCACCGGTCCCGAAATCCACGATTTCTACATCAATGACGAGGGCGTTGCCGTGCTGGAATGCAGCCCCTGCCGCTCCATCGGCTTCCGCGGCCCCCTGGAGCCCACCAACATGTACCGCAATGCTGACGGCCTGATCACCCACGCCGAGTTCCGTGTGCCCAAGCACCTCACCTACATCCGCGGCATTGTCTGCGACGAGCAGGGCCGCCGCGCGTGGACAAACCCGATTTTCCTTGATCCTCAATAAGCGCAGGAACGCCTCCCGCTGCAGCACGCAACGGGAGGCGTTTTCATTTAATCTTCCGAGAAGTCGTCACACCTTCAGCCGCAGGGTGATGACCTCGAAGGGCGCGGCGTGCAGCTGCATGCTCTTGCCGGGAGTGAGCTCCTGCTCCGGCTGCTCCAGCATGTCGCACCGGGCGGCGGATTTCACCGGCAGCGAGGTAGTCAGGGTGAAACGAGTGTCGCACTTCTTGCTCTCGTAGAGGCGCAGGATCAGATCGCCGCTGCCGTCCTCGGCAGGCTTGACGGTGTCGAGGATGACGTTGCCCGCGTTCACATTGAAGAGGCTGGCCATCGGCGCAGTACCATCCGCAGTGGCAACCGGGTAATTCAGCCGCAGGCCGTCCCGGACGACGGGCGCGTCCCTGAATGCGCCCTCCCAGCCCTCAAAGGCGTAGGTGAAATGGTGCAGGCCGTTGTCCGCCTGCATCTCCGGCGTGGCGGAAGCCCGCAGCAGCGTCAGAGAAATGGCGCCGCCCTCGGTGCTCACGCCGTACTTGCAGTCGTTGAGCACCGCGCAGCCGTGCCCTTGATCAGTCAGGGCGGTGTAGCGGTGGTTGCAGACCTCGTAGCGATCCTTGTCGTAGCGGCGGCTGCGGTGGGTCGGGCGCTCGACGTAGCCGAACTGCATCTCATGCAGCGCATTCTCGGTGAACACCGTGGTCGGGAAGCTCACCTTCAGCAGGCGGTGCAGCTCGTGCCAGTCCACCGTTGTGTCGAAATGTACGGTGTTTTCGTGGGCATTCAGGCGGATGATCTGCTCAAAGGTGGAGTTGCTGATGCTGCGGCGGATGCGCACGGCAGCGGTGAGGCCTTCAGCGCAATCAATGGACAGCTCGGCATCGCCCTCCAGCGGGATCTCCTGCTCGACGTAGTTGCTGTCGATGTCCCACGCGTCAAAGAGACGCGGCACGTCCTTGTACAGGTGCAGGGCATTCATGGGAGCAGCGGCCAGCTCGCGGCCCTCCGCCGTGCGGTAGGACACGATGCGGCCCTGGCGGTCGATTTCCACGCGGACATGGCCGTTCTCCAGCACCGCGCCGCCAGCGGTCAGCACAGCCTTGGCAGTAGGAGCCGTCTGCTTCTCGCCGGGGACGATGCTGACCCAGCCCGCCGCCGGGATGGTCACCAGCGCCTTGCCGCCGTCAACGGGAATGGGTGCGCCCTCCAGCGTCTGCGCGCCCTGAGCGAATTCCTCCGGCAGGTCGATGACCTCCGTGCGGGCAAAGCCCAGGGAGTTGAACAGCGTCAGGCCCTTTCCAGGCTGTACCAGCTGCTTGCGGAAGCCGTCCGTGCAGGTATTGGCTTCGCGCTGCAGCGCTTCGTGGGCCGCGTTGGCTTCCGTGTACACCCGGGCAATGCTGGAGCCGGGCAGGATGTCGTGGAACTGCATCAGCAGCACCTGCTTCCACAGGCGGTCTGCGTCGCTGAGCGGATAGCTGCCGCCCCGGCACATCGCCGCTGCGCCCCAGAGCTCCATATCGTGCATAGCGCACTCGCTGCAGCGGTTGTTCCGCTTGATGGCCGCCTGACTGGTGTAGGTGCCGCGGTGGGCGCTGAAGTACAATTCGCCCGTCCAGCTGTTGCGGGGGCCGCCCGCAGATTGGAGCCGGTCGAAGAAGTCAACCGGGGATTCCATGCTCACGCGGGGCATGCCCTCCAGGTCGCGGCCGCGCAGGGCGTACTCGATATGGTCGCGGCAGGGGCCGCCGCCGCCGTCGCCGTAGCCGAAGGGCACGAGAAATTCATCCAGATCCCGCGCCTGCACGCGGTTCTTCCAGATCTGGCAGAACTCGTTGGGATCGGTGCGGTAGGTGTAGCTGGTGGGCAGGAAGGAGGTTACGCGGCTGCCGTCCATGCCGACCCAATGGAAGTAATGGTAGGGGAAACGGTCTGCATCGTTGTAGCTCCAGAAGATCTTCTGCGTCACCAGGTAGTCCACGTGGCACTTGCGCAGGATTTGCGGCAGGGCAGCGGTGTAGCCGAAGGTGTCCGGCAGCCACAGCAAGCGGCTTTCCAGACCGAACACGTCCTTGTAGTACCGCTTGCCGTGCAGCACCTGCCGGATCAGCGCCTCGCCGGAGGGCATGTTGGTGTCGGGTTCGACGTACATCGCGCCGTCGGCGATCCACTGGCCCTTTTTCACCGCCTCGCAGATCTGATGATACAGCTCCGGATAGCGCTTGCGGCACATCTCGTAGGCCGCCGGCTGGCTCTGGATGTAGCGGTATTCGGGGTATTTTTCGATCAGACGCAGCTGCTGGGCGAAGGTGCGGGCGGTCTTGCGCTCGGTCTCCTGCATGGGCCAGAGCCACGCCAGATCCAGGTGGGAATTGCCCACCGCGCTCATGTGGGGCATGGTCGCGCCGTTGTGGACGGCCAGCAGGGGCGCCAAAACCTCGCGGGCCTTGCGGTAGTCCGCCAGACGGGCCTCGCGGGGCTGCTCAAAGTCGACGATGCGGGTGTATTTCTCCAGGCCCTCGGCGATCTTCGCTGCCCGCAGGGAGGTATCCGGCAGCTCCTCCATCAGGAACTGCAGGGTCGATACGTCCAGCCAGAGCTGGTAGGCGTCCTCCTGCCAGATGCCGAAGGTGTTGTGCCCCATGGCGGTGCGGCGGCCCTCCTGCTTGGGATCCTGGTAGCTGCCGGGCAGCACCGGGCCGGTGGCACAGCCGCCCGCCGGGTAGTAATGCCCTGCGTACACTTCAAAAAGCAGGTCGAAGACCTCGCCCGGCACGGCGGATTCCGTCAGGATGTTGTCCACCATGTAATGATGGGGCGTGTCGACCCACTCCGCCCGGCGGGTGCCGAAGGCTTGGCCGTTCACAAACAGGGTCGCCTCGCCGCCCAGGTTCAGGTCCATCACGACCATCTGCCCGGCGCATTCCTCGGGGATCACGACCGTCGCGCGCACCCACATGTACTCCCAGGTGCGGCCCCATACGAAGCCCTCCGGGATGGGCTCAAAATGGCCCTTCGCAGCTTCTTCGGCAGTCAGCTGCTCCATGGTGGTGAAGCCCTCAAAGGCGATGTCGCCCACCGGAGCGTAAAAATCCTGCTGAAGCGTCCGCTGCCAGTGCTCCAGCCGGCCGCCGTATTCCCTGCTCATCAGATTCATATGTGTTCCTCCGTTGTGGTGATATGCGGATCAGTCCAGCCGCAGGATCATTTCCAGCACACGTCTGCAGCAGGTGCGGACGTCGCCCGCATCCAGCTTGCCCTCGCGGATCATTTGCAGCGTGTGCTCGGGGTTGCCGCGGGCCATCTTCACGTCGTTGCCGGCAGCGATCTCCTTGTAATGATCGGAGTGGTTCCACCAGTCGGAGGTCACCATACCCCGGAAGCCCCACTCGCCGCGCAGGATGTCCGTCACCAGCTCGCGGTTTTCCGAGGTGCGGATGCCGTTGAGGATGTTGTAGGAGGTCATCAGCGTCAGGGGCTGGGCGGCCTTCACGACGATTTCGAAGCCCTTCAGGTAGATCTCGCGCAGCGCCCGCTCCGACAGCCGGGAATCGCACTCCACGCGGTTGACTTCCTTATTATTGGCCGCGAAGTGCTTCACCGACGTACCCACGCCCTGGCTCTGCACACCATTGACCATGGCGGTGGCCATCATGCCGGATACCAGCGGATCCTCAGAGTAGTATTCGAAGTTGCGGCCGCACAGCGGGTTGCGGTGGATGTTCATCGCAGGAGCCAGCCACACGCCGATGCCGTTTTCCTTGACCTCCAGGCCAGCTGCCGCGCCGATGCGCTCCACCAGCGCGGTGTTCCAGGTGCAGGCCAGCTGGGTCGCGCAGGGGAAGGCGGTGGTGTCCACGCCGCACTGGGGCTCGATGCGCACGCCGGCAGGACCGTCCGCCGTCATGACATTGGGGACGCCGTGGCTGTCCAGCCCGCCGAAGCCGAAGGTATTCGCCACACCGCGGTTGGGCTGGCCACCCAGCATGTACACCATCTGCTCCAGGGTCAGCGTGTCCATGAAGGCGTCCAGGGTGATTTTGCCCTCGGCCACGTCCAGCAGGGAGTGTTCGGCGCGGGTGGTGTTGTACTGCGCGTTGAACTTGTTTTCCGGAGCCGCGCCCCGGGGGAAGTTGGCCTCGTCGAAGGCGGGCTTGGGCAGGGGAGCGATGTTCTCGACTTCTGCGCGGGAGCCGTCTGCCATCAGCCGCCAGGACAGCTGCCGGGGCTGGCAGCGGGCGCTAACCTGCTCCAGCACGCGATCCTCCGCCAGCGTGTACGCGAAGTCAACCTGTTGGCAGTCGCGGACATTGTCGCCCACGAAGAAGGCATACTCGCCCTTCTCCAGCACCCAGGCAGACTTGCACACTACGCCGGTGTCGTCGTAGCTGGCGAAGGTATACGCCGGGAAGCTGATGCGAACCTCTTCGCTTGCGCCGGGAGCCAGCAGCGCCGTCTTGGCAAAGCCGACCAGCACGCGGTTCGCCTTGCCCAGTTTGCCCTGGGGCGCCTGGCAGTACACCTGCACCACCTGCTTGCCGGCGACAGCGCCGGTGTTCACCACCTTCGCGGTGACGGTGATGTTGTCGCCCTCGCAGGAAGCAGTGTAATCACCGATGTTAAAGGTCGTGTAGCTAAGGCCGTAGCCGAAGGGATAGCACACCTTCTCCGCCGCGCCGGGGATGGTCTCAAAATAGCGGTAGCCGACGAAAATGTCCTCGTTGTACTCCACATAATCCTCGGATTCATTGAAGGTGTCCGAGGAGGGATAGGCCGCAAAATCCGTCGCAAAGGTGTCCGTCAGGTGGCCGGAGGGGCATGCGTCGCCGCACAGCACGTCCGCCATGGCCAGACCGCCCTCAATGCCGCCCTGCCATGCAAGCAAGGACGCGGCGATCTTCGCGTTGTCCTTAAACCAGAGGGTGTCCATCATGCCGCCGGTGTTCAGCACCACGATGATGCGCGGGAATGCCCCCTCGACGGCCTGCACCATGGCCTCCTCCTCACGGCTGAGGTAGAAGTCGCCATCGTGCGGCTTGCCGCTGCGGTCCGAACCCTCACCGGAATGGCGGCACAGGGTGATGATGGCCGTGTCGGCGTATGCGCGGGCCTCCGCCAGCAGATCGGCAGGAACGGCAGCCTCCGGGCAGCGGCCGGGTTCCTGACCAGCGGTATACTGCGCCTGTACATAGTCGGTGTAGTAATCACTCAGGGGGGCGTACAGGCTGACCTTGCCCTCGCTTTCCTTGATGCGCAGGCCGTCCAGCAGGCTGCGGATGTAGGCGACCGTCACATCGCCGGAGCCGCCGCCGCCCTTGACGTAATCCGCCTGAGCCTTGCCGAAGACGGCGAGCTTCGTGCCGGCGGCCAGGGGCAGCAAGTTGTTTTCATTCTTCAGCAGCACCATGCCCTCGCAGGCAGCCTCGCGGGACAGATCGATATGTGCCTTGCTGGCCGTTGCGCGGCGACCGTCCTCGCCCAGGGGGATCATCGGCATGTAGCGCAGACGCTGCCACTTCACAGATTTCATATTGCGTCCTCCTTGAATGTCATAGCCAGGCGGATGACCTCCGCCAGCCGTTCTTCTTCGTACAGGCGATACAGCATTTCGCCGAACATCGAGTTCGCCCACGCGAACCACGGACGGGTGAATTTCTCCGGCGCGTCGGGATCGAAGCTCTCGTGCATGAAGCCCGTGCCGGCGTGGGTGGTCATCAGCATGCGCAGGATCGCTGCGACCTCCGCATCATCCGATGACGTCATGGCCTGCACGCACAGAGCAATGGGCCAGATGTACCCTTCCGGCGTATGCGGACTGCCCACGCCCCTGGCCAGCACGCCCTCCCGGTAATACGGGTTGCGATGGCTGAGGGCGAAGGCACGTGTCCGCAAATACAGTGGATCGTTCCGGTCGCACACTTCCAGGTAGGGCAGCGCCAGCAGGCTGGGAACATTCGCGTCGTCCATGAGGTTGGCATGTCCCAGGCCATCCACCTCGTAGGCGTAGATTTCCCCGAAGAGCGGATCGTTCACCTTCGCGAAGGCCTCGACGCCTGCTGCAATCTCACGGCCCAGCGCCGCAGCTTCGGCAGCCAGCGCATCATCATTCATCAGCTTTGCCAGCTTCTCCGCACCGCGCAGCGCCCGGACGGCAAACAGGTTCGACGGCACGAGATAACCGTACCGGCACGCGTCGTCGCTGGGGCGAAAGCCACTCCAGGTCATGCCGGTGCAAGCCACGGGCTCGCCCATGCCCTCATGGGTGAGCGTATCGCTGGGCGGACAGTCCGTGCGGATGAAGCGGTAGTCGCTGCATTCGTGACGCTGTTCGCGCCGCAGCACTTCGACCACCCTCCGCAGCACCATGACGAAACGCTCCGTCAGGATGGCTGTGCTGCCGGTCCGATCGACGTACTTCTCCGCCAGCCATACCGGGTAGCACAGGGAGTCGATCTCGTACTTGCGCTCCCACACCCAGTCCGAGGCGCGGGGGAAGTCGTCAAAGGGCTTGTATGCTGACGGCTCCCGGTTGAAGGCGTTGGCGTAGGCGTCCCGTAAAATGCACTCCGCCTGCCGGGCGATCAGCCCCTCGATCATCTCCGCCACCGGCTTTTCATCCGCAAAGCGCAGATAGTGCAGCACCTGCGCCGTGGAATCCCGCAGCCACATGGCGGGAATATCGCCGGTGATGACGAAGCTATCGCCGGGAGACTGCTGTACGGTGGTTTCGATGGTGTTCATAAAGCAGCGCCGGAACATCTCCCATAACCCGGGATATGCCTGCAGCTGCTCCTGCATGGGCGCAATTCTTGCGTGGATGATCTCTGTTGTTGTCATGTCTACGTCCTTTCTGACGTTTGTTATGATAATTCTACCACGCTTTTGGCTTTTTGGATAGCACCCAAATGAAGCCTTTCGAATTTTTACCACGCTTGACTTTGCTCAGCCGTCATATTATAATTTTCATAACAACGGTTCGTTTAAAAAGGAGGATATATACATGCAATTTCCCCATTATCATGAGGATATTTCCCAACTTCATGTGAACACGCTGCCAAATCGCGCCTATTTCATCCCTCACGCGGATGCGGACAGCGCCCTGACCGGCGTGCGCGTCTGCTCCGAGCGGCTGACGCTGCTCTCCGGCGAGTGGAATTTCGGCTACTATGACAGCTTCCTTGACCTGCCGGAGGATCTTTTTGACCCGGAGGCTGTGCCGGATACCATCCCGGTGCCTTCGGTGTGGCAGTGCCATGGCTATGACCGGCATCATTACACCAATGCCCGCTTCCCCATCCCCTACGATCCGCCCCATGTGCCGTGGGACAACCCCTGCGGCCTGTACACCCGCACCTTCCTGTGGACGGCGGAGCCGGGCGAGAGGGCCACGCTGCACTTTGAGGGCGTGGATTCCTGCCTCTACGTCTGGGTCAACAAGCAGTTCGTCGGCTACAGCCAGGTGGCACACTCCACCTCCGCCTTTGACGTGACGGATTTCGTGCATGAGGGCGAGAACCACATTGCCGTGCTGGTGCTCAAGTGGTGCGACGGCACGTATTTCGAGGATCAGGACAAGTTCCGCCAGTCCGGCATTTTCCGCGACGTGTACCTGCTGCGGCGCAGCGAAAGCCACCTGACCGATTACTTCGTACACACCGACCTGGCGGATGACTTCGCCTCCGCCGACGTGCGCGTCGACATCGAAAAGACAGGCGACGCCCCCATCGCCTGGCAGCTGCTGGACGCAGAGGAGCAGGTGATTGCCCAGGGCGAATCCGCTGGCGATATCGCCTTCCGCCTGGACAATCCCCACCTGTGGAACAGCGAGGATCCCTATCTGTACACGCTGCTGATGCACTGCGGCGACGAGTGGATCGCCGAAAAGATTGGTGCTCGAAAAATATGCGTCGAAGACGGCGTCGTCAAGGTCAACGGTGTGGCGATCAAGTTCAAGGGTGTCAACCGCCACGACAGCGATCCCCTCGTGGGCAGCGCCGTGGGCCTTGCGGAGATGCACCGCGACCTGCGGGTGATGCGTGAGCACAATATCAACGCCATCCGCACCAGCCACTACCCCAATGCGCCGGAATTCCTGAAAATGTGCGACGAATACGGCTTCTACGTCATCGATGAGTCCGACATGGAATGCCACGGCGTGGTCTGTATCGGCATGCCCACCTTCCTGGAATCCTACAACGCCCTGGCGAACGATCCCACCTATGAGGAGGTCTTTGTCGACCGCGTGCAGCGCTGCGTCATCCGCGACAAGAACCGTCCCTGCGTGGTGCTGTGGTCCATGGGCAACGAGGGCGGCACCGGCTGCAACATCGACGCGGCCCTGAAGTGGACGAAAGCCTACGATCCCTCCCGCCTGACTCACTACGAGCGCGCTTCCTTCCCGCCGGAGGGCCAGGAGATCAACAAGCATGACCTGGACACCTACAGCCGCATGTACGCCAGCATCGAGGAGATGGACAAGCAGTTTGCCGAGAAGTCCATCGACAAACCCTACATCCTCTGCGAATACTGCCACGCCATGGGCAACGGCCCCGGCGATCTGGAGGATTATTTCCAGTGTTTCCACCGCCATGAGGGCCACTGCGGCGGCTTCATCTGGGAGTGGTGCGACCACGCCATCTATACCGGCCGCACGCCGGATGGCCGGCAGAAGTACTTCTATGGCGGCGACTTCGGCGAAACGCTCCATGACGGCAACTTCTGCATGGACGGCCTGGTCTATCCGGACCGCACGCCCCACACCGGCCTGATCGAGTACAAGAACGTGCTGCGTCCCGCCCGCGTGGTGGAGGCCAATGTGGAAAAGGGCCTGTTTACGATCTGGAACACCCTCGACTTCACCAACCTGAAGGACGCCATCCGCATGGTCTACACCGTCCGCCAGAACGGGCAGGATGTGTATACCGCCCATGTACCTGCTGAGCTGCTGGACATCGCGCCCCATGCCCGCAAGGAGATCGCCCTGTCCCTGCCGGATGGCCTGACCGGCGCTTACACCGTGCACTTCACCGAGTACCTGCTGATGGCAGATGCGCTGGTGCCTGCGGGCCACCTGGTCGGCGAGGACGAGGCCGGCCGCCAGGAGTACGCCGCCCCCGCGATGGCCGAGTCCACCGCGCCCGTCGCCGTGAAGGAGACCCCGCGCCACCTGATTCTCACCGGCGAGGGCTTCCGCTATGTGTATAACAAGACCACCGCAGCCTTCGACGAAATGGTGTACGGCGGCCGTGCGCTGCTGACGCACCCCATGGGCTGGAACATCTGGCGCGCACCCACCGACAACGACCGCAACATCGCGAACAAGTGGCGCGACGAGCACTACCATTTCCGCTATGGCCGCGGCTACGCGCCCACGCTGACCCAGCAAGACGGTGGTTGGCTGATCGAGGCTGACCTCGCCATCGTGACGGCGTATCTGCCGGCGGTGGTGCGCGGCAAGGTGCAGTGGCTCGTCAAGCCCAACGGCGAGATCGTCCTCACCTGTGACGCGGAGCGACGTGAGAACGATCCCTTCCTGCCGCGCTTCGGTCTGCGTCTGTTCCTGCCCAAGGCAATGGATCAGATCGCCTACTTCGGCTATGGCCCCTGGGAGAGCTACATCGACAAGCGCCGCAGCTCCTTCCGCCATCTGTACAGCGCGAAGGTCGCTGATCTCCACGAGGACTACATCAAGCCCCAGGAGAACGGCAGCCACTACGACTGCTCCATGGTGCAGGCAGCGGACGCAGAAACCACCCTGCAGGTGACCGGCGAGAGCTTCTCCTTCAGCGCATCCCCCTACACCCAGGAGGAGCTGACGAAGAAGCTGCACAACTTCGAGCTGGAAAAGTGCGACGCCACGGTGCTCTGCGTGGACGCCTACCAGAGCGGCATCGGCTCCAACAGCTGCGGCCCGGCCCTGGCGGAAGCCTACCGCGTGCCCCGTGAGATGCACTTCGCGTGCACCTTCAGCGTGTTCCAGAAATAATGGCCAATTCGGCTGGCAGCATTGGCTTGAGCCTGGTCATTGTCAAGCATGTGGCGGGGGTGCACCAAGCACAGGTGCAGCTGGAAAGCAAACCGCAGGAGGGGACGAAGGTGACTGTCAAGTTCTGACCTACAGCTGTGTTTCGTCCACATTCTTTACCCTACGTTCATTGCTACGAATTGGTGAACGCGCCAGCTGCGCACGCAGAGATTGCTTTCGCTCATTTTCGCCCAGCAGGTGAGCTGTTTGCTGTTGACTTTCTCTGAATAGCTGCGCATCAAAGCGCTTTCCATACGTCTGTTGCAAGCGTTTGCTCGCAGCGGTGATGGCATTGCGCTGAATTTCATCCGAATCTGCTTCTGTTGCCTGCGCTTTAAACTGCTTGTATTGCTGCAAGGCTTCATCGAGCTCAACCGAATATCTTTCCTTCTGCTCATCCAGCTTGTGCAAGCTGGCCGCCATGGCGGTGATTTCGCTCTGCACCGCCTTGACGCCAGCGTCGTCTGCACAGCCGAGATCCAGCAGAAGGTTTTCTTTTTCGGAACGCAGCTCCTCGATTTCTTCTGTGAGCGTTGTGATTTGTCTGGAAAGATCATGCTGCTTGATAAGATTCAGCTTGGAGGTGTTCTTCCGCTCTGCCGCCAGGGCCTTGCGAGCCTTGGACTTCTGCCTGATCTGCTGCGTAAGTTCATTGTACCGCTTCAGTTTCGGCTGAGTTGCCTGAACTTCTGCGGTGCGCTTGGCCTTGCTCCTGACAATTGCCTTGATCTGATAACAGATCACGATCAGCTTTTCACGCAGCTTGGTCAGCTGTTCGCTGATGGACGACGCTGCGTCTGCTACAAGTTCGGCCAGCATGGCGACCAGATCCTTCAGTTCCCGCAGCAGTGCATTGTCAGCCTTGATCTGCCGGTTCAGCTCGCAGCGTTCAGAGATGATGCCCTTCTTCTCCATCGCGCGGGCAGCTACGCCCTCATGGATGGTGGGCTGCTCGTCCAGTCCGCGCTCGGCGTGGCTGCGGTGGTCAACACGTTCAGCTGAGCCGATACATTCCAGATGCAAGTTGACAATATCTGCCCATGCGCTGCGCCAGAGGATCAGCTGGCTTTCGCTGTTCCAGCGCTCGGTGATGGGATTCTGCCTGCCGTAAGTGGTGCTTTTCGGATGCTTGGAGGCACGCTTCAAGCCCTGGGCTTCTCCGTCGGCTGTGGTCATGTATACCTTTTTCTTGCCGACCAGATAGGGGTACTGCTTCTCCCAGCCCTCGTCTTGCGCGTGGAGAAATTCGGAAGCTGTGAAGCCCCGCTCCTCGTCGCCACGGATGCAAAGGTACTCCTTTTCCGTTTTGTACTGCCACTTGCCATGCTCGTCCAGCGGACGGATTGTCAGTAGTATATGAGCATGGGGATTATGGCCGGGCGGGTCGGGATCGTGGATGCCCACGTCGGCGCACATGCCGTCTGCCACAAACTGCTGGTGGATGTACTCTGTCAGCAGGGTAATCTGCTGATCCGCGTTCAGCTCACGCGGCAGAGCCACCACAAATTCACGGGCAAGGCGGCTGTCCTTGCTTTTTTCCGCATCCTCCACGGCGTTCCAGAGGATGGCACGATCCTGCCACTCAACGGGCGCATTCTCCGGCAAAAATACCCGCTCCCACATCAGACCCTTCTTTCGTGTGTAATCGTGATGGACTCCGTCGTACTCGTTGGTCACGCTGGAGCAGCTCATATAGGCTGACGCTGCCACGGCGGAGCGACCTTTGCCCCGGCTCACGACCTTTGCTTGCATGTGGTAGATGGCCATCTGCGTTCACCTCCTTCGTCGTCGCCCGGCCTCGTCGTGCCCGCAAGCTGCCGGTGGCAGGTTGCGTCATGCCGCAGATGTGCTGCCAGTGGCAGGACAGCAAGGCGCAGGGTGGAATGGCATATGGGGATATGACAGCGCAGCCTGTCGCTCTCCGCAGAGAGCGAAACTCCCCCTCGGAGAGCGCACGGCCCCGTCAGGGGAGACCACCGCCCCTCGGGTGGTGAGTCAGTGCGCCCTTCGGGGATAAAAAGAAGCGGAAGCGCCCCGGTTGCCCGGAACGTCTCCTTCGTCGATTGCATCGTTACTCGGTTCTCAGCGTACTGCACAGGTACTCCTCCAGTTCGGCGGTGGTCATGGTTCGTGCCTGGGGAAAAGCTTTTTCGAGGATCGCTCCGGTCTGGATCAGTCGGCGGGTTCGTGCCTTCCGTTCCTTGTCTCGGTCGCGCATTTGGGCTTCCTCCAAGCGGTGCCGTGCCTGGATCAGTTTCTTTTCGTGTTCAGTCATGTTCGTTTTCCTTTCTGGTATCAAAAGAGCGGCCATCCGGTACCGGGGTGATACCAGATGGCCGCAGGGGTGGTATTGCGTTGTTGGTCGGTGATGGAGCTGGTATCACACACAGCCCTGTCTGGTATTACTGCAATACCAATCAGGAGCAGTGCTGGTATCAGAAGCTGTCAGCAAAATCCAGTGCCATGGACAAATCGTCCTCTGCCGGTTTTGATTCGGTCTGCAGGGGTGCGGATGGCTGTACTGCTGCCATCGTCACAGGCGTAAAGCGCAGGGCGTTGCAAATCGTACTCTCAATCCGTTGCAGGAAAGCATCTTCCTTCTCACGGGTTTCCAGATATGGGTCTGCTGCCAGCTGCTCCTGCCGTCCGAAATAGTCGTTGACCGCTGCCACAATCGCCTTGCTGTAGGAACGATACTGCTTCTTGTCCATCCGCTGCAGATGCGACCACGCTTGACGATCCTCCTCATCGGTCATGTCCAGCCGCAGCGGCGTGGTGAAGATGCGCTTCATCACAGCTCACCGGCCTTTCGCAGGCGCTCCGTTGCCAGCAGCTCGTAGCCCTTGGCGGTGGCGCAGATGTCGTGATTGAAGATCACACGCGACGGGTCATATTTACCGAACTGCTTCACCATGCAGCTGCCGCCGCCCATGACATACAGCTTCACCAGATCGGGATTGTACTCATGCTCGCGCAGCTTGCGGAAGATGCCGCCGATGTACTCTTCAGCGGTCTGCCGGATGACAGCCATGTACTTGTCTCCGACCTCCGCCTTGCCGGTGCGCAGGATACGCTCGATCATGGCCTCGTCAATGGTCACGCCACAGGTGCGCATCAGGTTCTCCCGGATGGCCAGCACGCACTGGTGGACACCGTACTTCTCCGTGAAGCAGCGCTGCGGGATGGGCTTGCGGTCGTTGATATACATCACATTCATGGTGCCGTTGCCGATGTCGCAGAGCATATTGATGCCGGAGAAGTCGCGCAGCTGGGCAGCCACAGCCGAGAAGCCCTGCGGGAATACCTCGCATCCGGCGAACTCCACATGGTATGTTACCTCGCGGAAGGTGAAGTCGGCGGTTTCATGCTGCATGAGGTATGCCCGGAAGCTCTCTTTCTGCGCGGATACCCAGGTCAGCGGCAGGCCGACCGCCAGCACCACACGGGCGGTGGTCAGGTTGCGGATGTGCAGCTCACGGGCGATGGCAGCCAGCGTCAGGAGATAGTAATCCTGATCCAGCATTTTGTCGGCGGTAAACTCCTTGTGACCCTGACCGATCACATAGGACTTGCCGTCGTAGGTCAGGATGTCGCTGCTGAACACAGGCTCATTGCCGTCAATGGGCATGATGCCGGTTCGGAAGCAGCAGTGGGCGGTTTTCATGTTGCCATAGCCATGGTCGATGCCAATGACAACGGGCTTGTTTTTCATGTTCATCATTTCAATTTTCCTTTCTAAATTGGGTGCAGGGACTTCGTGCCAAGTTGGAAGCCTTGATTTTACTGACTTTGCAGACTTCGCGCCAAGTTGGCGCGAAGTTCCGGGCATACGAAAGGCGACCTGGGTGGGGATGCAGGTCGCCTTTCGGGTTATGCAGTTGCGTCTGTTTCCTGATCGGTTATGTGGGAAGCTTCGGCAGCACGCTGCGCCTTCAGCTCCTTGCGACGCTGATACTTCTTCCGGTAACCGGCGCGCTTGGCTTCCAGTTCGTCCTGCGCAGCCTGTTCTTCCGGAGTCAGCTCCTCCACTTCGTCAGGAATATCATACTTGCCGATATAGTTGAGGTAAATATCTACCTGCTGGATGCGCTGACCGCTGCTGCGATCAGGAGCATGAACGACGATCTTCTCCACAAACTCTTTGATCATGGGCGTGGTCAGTTCCGTGAAGTCGGTGTACTTCTTCGTCAGCTCAAGGAATTTGTCGATACGGATTTCGTCCTGCCTGTATTTGTCCAGCTCCTGCTGGCCGTCAGCAATGCGCTGCTCCAGCTCAGCCTGTTCAGCTTCGTAGTTGGCAGCCATCATTTCGAAACGCTTCTCCGTGATCTTGCCCGTGGCGTAGGACTCATATAGCTTCTGAAACAGCGCATCCAGCTCAGTGCAGCGTTTTCGATCTCTGGCAAGGTTCTTTTTCAGTTCCTTGGCAGCTACATCATGCTGGATCTGCGCTTCGGCGCGCATCTGCCTGACGAATGCTTCCGGATCAGCAACAGCACGCTGGCAGATTGTTCGGATGGCATCCAGCAGCAGGGTGCGTATAGCCTTGGTGCTGATGTAATGGTTACAGCACACTTTGGTTTCCCGACTACGTGTTCTGGAATACGTTGAGCAGTTGTAGCTGTCTGCATCCAGACCGCCCGAATCATCATTGGGATTCCGGCGATGCCGGGAGTTATACATCTTTTCTCCGCAATCGGCGCAGTAAACGAAACCTGTCAGAGGATTGGCAAGGCCTGTCGTGTCGATTCGCGTCTTCGTGCCTTTCTTGTGCTGTGCCAGCTGCCAGGTTTCCGGATCAACGATGGGTTCGTGGGTATTCTCGTAGATGACCCACTCGGACGGATCGTTCCACTTGATCTTTTTGCTCTTGTACGACGGCTTGTGCGAGCGGAAATTGACCGTATGCCCCATGTACTCCTGCTTACCAAGCATCACCAGCACGGTACCACCATACCAGTCATATTTGCGTTCTGGATCAATGCGGTGCTGCATTGTACCGCGATTGCGTTGGGCAAGGTAATAACCGGGACTCTCAACTTTATCCTTTGTGAGAATCGTTGCAATTTCAGATGGCCCATATCCCTCGATGGACAGATGGAAGATGCGCCGGACGACGGCTGCGGCCTCTTCGTCAATGAGCCAATGATCTTTATCTTCCGGATCTTTCTTGTATCCATATGGTGCGTGATTACCGGTGGGCTTGCCAGATGTACCCTTGATGCGGATAGCTGTGCGCATCTTCCGGGACTGATCACGCAGATACCACTCGTTCATGATATTCATGAAGGGCGTAAATTCGTTACTGCCAGGATCGTTGCTGTCCACATTGTTGGCAACAGCGATGAAACGTACATCGTGCTGCCGGAACAGCACCTCCGTGAAGTAGCCGGTCTGCAGGTAGTCGCGGCCAATACGGCTCATGTCCTTGACAAGAACTGTGGCGACCTTGCCTGCTTCAATGTCTTCCACCAGCTGTTTCCATGCCGGACGATCAAAGTTGCCGCCTGACCAGCCGTCATCGGTGTAATGAACGCAGTTTGAAAAGCCATGCCGGTCAGCATAGCTTTGGAGGTAACTTTTTTGATTGACAATCGAATTGCTGTCCCCCGCGAGCTCGTCGTCACGGGAGAGTCTTTCGTACAGTGCGGTGATCCGCTGGTCAGCCTGCCTGATAGCCATAGTGGCTCCTTTCAGACTGACGGCTCGTTTGTGGTACAGTCATTATACCACATCCGCCGAAAATGTCCAGCATATCATGCCGAACCAGTCGCATCAGTTTTTCCTCAATGGACTCGGTGCTCTTGGACGAACAGTGGATATTCGCCCGGTAAAGGGTATTGCCGATCTTTCGGCTGAAACTAAAGGTTTTCTTCTCCATTCAATGCTCTCTTTCCGGAAATGTGGGAATGATATCGTGTCACTCGTGGCGTCTATCATCGTTTTGTTTCCTTTCATTTTCTCAATGCTTTGGTGTCGTGTTGGTGTGGCTTTTCAGCCATTGGATCAGGTCATTCTTCATAACCAGCTTGCGTCTGCCGATGTGCAGCGTAGGGAAATCCACGCTGCTGAGCAGATTGTAGGCTCCTGCCCGCGAGATCCGCAGGGCAGAGGCGATCTGCGTGGCATCCAGGATGTCCGGCAGATCATTGAAAATCTGATCGCTCATGTTGCTCCTTTCCCGCATACAAAAAGCAGCCACGGCGAGCGTGACTGCTGATATGCGTATGATGTTGTTACTTGATATGGGTGGCAAGAAAATCACTGTACTCGGCGGAGACGAAATCCGTGTACTCCGCAGCGATCTTGTCGATCCGCTTCTTGACGGCGCTGGCGGTCTTGTAGCCAACTGCATCGGCAATTTCTTGCAGGGTGTAGTCGTCATGGCGCATCTGCAGGATGATACGATCCTTCTCGGTCAGCCGTTCCTTGAACTGGTCGATCTTGACCGTGGAGACGACATGCTCCTCAAAGGCCGCGCGTGGATCGGGCAAGTCGAAAATAACCTGTCCATCCACCTGCGCGCCGGTCTCGATGATCTCGTCGATCGATACTGAGGTAGCTGTCCAGCTGTGTGTCCATGACCGCATGAAGTCCCGGTAGGCGTAATTCTCGCCGGCGTAGTCCTCCTCTGCACGGTGATACCATACCTCGTCGATCAGCGGCTGAAGGTTCATGTTGTCGATGACGAACTGGGTCATTGACTTTACAATGGTGCAGAAGTCAGGAAGCGACAACCAGGGCATCTCTTCATCCTTCTTCAGGTTGAACAGACGCTGCACCTTCCAGTTGCTGTAATGCTCAAAGACCTCCCGGAAGTGCATTCCGATCTCATAGGTCATTCGCCAGATGGGGAAGTCCTCAGAATAGTGCCCCCACGCGCCGGAAATGGGGCGGTATTCGCCATTCTTTCCGGGAACGCGCAGGCAGTGCCACACCATCCACGCATACAGACTCCATATCATGATCAGGAAATCATCGCAGTTGATCATGCGCATGTATTTCTCTGAAACCTGTATGTCTCGCATGTTGCGGGGCAACTGCCGGTATTCGGGGAGATTCTCGAACATTTCCTTGGGCAGAGCATAGAACATCATGATCCAGCTCAGCGGATGTGTACGCGGTATTACAATCACGCTATCGGGTATCTTTTGTTCAAGCGACATATTGTCACCTCCAATCAGTTTTTTCTTACCCCCTCATAATATATGGGCATGAGAAAGGCTGTTTTTTTCCAGAGAATCAAAACTTTTTCAAAAAAATTTGAAAAGATCCGATTGATCCGTGTGTATTATAACTTGTCCATGGTTATATGTCCACTTTATCGGCACAAGAAGACAGAAAACGACAGAGTCTGTACAGCGATGCCGCAGCTTTACACTCTTCTTGAGAGGGGACATTACACAGTTACAGAGAGATAGAGAGAAGCGCAACACCTGCACTATTGCCGGTCGCAGAAGAACACCGCCGCTTTGGGTTCGGCAACGGATCGGTTGATATACACCAGATTGAATTCCCCGGTGATCTGCATGTCCTCCACATGGAAGATCGCCAGATCGCTGCGGCAGTGGCTAATAGGCTCGTAGGCAAAGGTGATGGCCTGCTCCATGCCGACCAGCTCGCAGATGACGGAGAAATTGCTGACGGTGGAGCAGCGGCGGAAGCTGTCCAGGGAATAGCCACGGCTGGCGATGGCCTGCTCCAGCAGCATCCGGGTGCCGGAGCCCTTCTCACGGACGATGAGGCTCTCGCGCAGAGCAGCCTCCAGTGTTACGATCTGTCCGGCAAAGGGATGCGAGCTACTGCATATCCCCACAAAACGCTCACGCTTGTAGAGCCTGTGGGGATATTTTTCTTTGTCAAACACGCCCTCGATGACGGCAAAATCCAGCTCACCATGCTCCAGCATGGACAGCAGGTTCTCTGTGTTGTCCACGATCAGATCCAGCCGGTGATGCTCATCCCGCAAAAATGCCTGCACCGTGGGGACGATCACGAATTCACCGATGGTCTTGGTCGCGCCGACCCGCAGATGCAGCATGTCCGTCTGCACAAACCCGGCGCGGAGGTCATGCTCTGCTGCGCGGGTGCTGTCGATGTACCGCTTCAGCTGCTCTGCCTCCTTGGTACGCAGCAACTGACGTCCGTCGTATGCGAAGAGCTTCACACCGTAGAAATTCTCTAAGTGGTGGATGTGCTGCGTCACGCCCGGCTGCGTCATGCGCAGACGCTCAGCGGTGCGGCGGTAGTTCATCTCCTCGTACAGGGTCAGGAAGGTTTCGATGCGATAGTCCAGCATGTCGATCTCCATAAAATCAAATTTATGTGTGATAACAAATGATAATTTCATTTTATCATGCTGGCGTGATATAATCAAGCCGTTCATCACACTAAAGGAGATTCACCATGAAGATCATGAAGCTGCTTCCCGGCATTGTGCTGCCGGTCATCGTGGCGCTGGTGGCCTGCTGGCTGGAGAGCCTGCTGCCCATCCACCTGATCGGCTCTGCGGTCATCGCCATGTTCATCGGTATGTTCCTCAACCAGTTTGTGCGCAAGACGGACGTGTTCGCCGCCGGGCTGAAGTTCACATCCAAGAAGATATTGAAGTTCGCCATCATCCTGCTGGGCCTGTCGCTGAACATCACCACCATCCTGCATGTGGGGCGGATGTCCCTGACGGTGATGGTCTTCACCCTGCTGACCTGTTTCGGCGGCGGCTACTTCATCGGCAAGGCACTGGGGCTGAACTGGAAGCTCTCCAACCTGATCTCCGCCGGTACGGGCATCTGCGGCGGCTCTGCCATTGCAGCCATCGCCCCCACCATCGACGCGGACGACAACGACGTGGCTTACGCCATGTCCGCTACCTTCCTGTTTGACATGGCGATGATTGTGCTGTTCCCCATCATGGGTCGGGCGCTGGGCATGACGGATCAGGCCTTTGGCATCTGGGCAGGCACGGCGGTGAATGATACCTCCTCCGTGGTGGCCACCGGCTATGCATTCTCCGAGGCAGCGGGCGATTTCGCCACCATGGTCAAGCTGACCCGCACGCTGGCGATCATTCCCACGGTGATCGTGTTTGCCCTTGTGCAGCTGAACCTCAAACGCAAGGAAGCCATGGCACACCAGCAGGATGGCAGCGCGCTCAAGGCCGAGTTCTCTATCAAAAAGATCTTCCCCTGGTTCATCCTGGGCTTCCTGGCCATGTCCATTGTGGCGAGCATTTTCCCCATCCCGGCCCAGGTGGTGAGCAGCACAAAGAGTGCCAGCAAGTTCCTGATGGTCTGCGCACTGGCGGCCATCGGCCTGAACACCTCCTTCGCCAGTATGAAGAAGGCCGGCATCCGGCCCATGATCCACGGCTTCATTATTTCCGCGCTGGTGGTGATCGTGGCGCTGTTGGTGGAAATGGGCATGGGGATCGTGTAATTCCAAATCGCTGTACATGAAATTGAGCCGCTGGCGGTAATGCCAGCGGCTTTGTGGTTATTCGGTTGATGAGTCGGTATTGGCTATACTCTGCCGAATGGTTTCTTGCAGATGGCTCTGCTGCATTGCTGCGATTCTCTCCCGCAGATCGTAGAGTGCTGTGCCGATGGTGTCGAAAGCTGAGGCAGCAACTTCCTCGTTGTTCTTCATGCCCAGCCGGTGCAAGGGTTCGGCATCACCCTCATAGAGGGCCAGTGCACCCTCTGCCAACAAGCGGATGTCAGTAATATCATTGCCCACATTCCAGAAGTAGGTATTCAGTTCATTAAGAGCTTCCTTCATCACACATACACCAGCTCTGCATAGACGATTTCTTCTGCACAGGAGCGGATGTTGTTCATCGCACCCACCCATGCCATCTGGTCGCGGCCTTTGAGTTCTTCCGTGATACCTTGAGCGACCTTCATGCCTTGGATAAGGCTTTCCATCCGTTCAGTAGCTTCCTGATTGAACAGGGCGAGGTACTTGAACAGCTCGCCGGACAGCACCAGCTGGTTGAAGGTAACGGGACGATGCTCCCGCAGGAACTCCTTGCGCCTGCGTCCCCAGAAGCCAATGTCACCAGCATCCGGAGGTAAGGAAAGGTTAGGAAAGTAGTAATCTCCGACTTTTACATAGGGAATTGTCAGAGCGGATTCGTTTTGATTGTTCATGTTGCAGCTCCTTTCGCAGTTCGTGGAAGGGTTACGGGGGATTCTTGCTCCTTTCCTCATAACCACTCTCATTCACCACAAACGAGCCGCAGTCATGATGTAATGTGAAGGATAAAACCTTCCTTTACATCATACATACTGGTATTACCTCTTTTGCTGATTTGAATACTTGCGATGCGCTGTCAGCGGGACAGCATATGCAGGTAGAACACGAACTGTTCGACTACGCACCCCATATCGAACGGCAGCCGATCAGGGATTTCCTCGCAAAGATGTCCTACCCATTGTATTTCCTGGACTTTGAATCCTTCCAGCCGGCGATTCCGCTGTATGATGCGTCGCGGCCTTTTGAGCAGATCGTGTTCCAGTATTCGCTGCACTACATAGAGCATGAGGGCGGCGAACTCAAGCACACCGAGTTTCTGGCGTATCCCGGTGCTGATCCCCGGCGTGCTTTGGCGGAGCAGCTCTGCCGTGATATCCTGATGAATGTATGCACGACTGCGTACAACATGGGCTTTGAGAAGGGCCGCATCAGGGGCCTGGCAGAGCCATACCCGGATCTGGCGGAGCATTTGATGAACATACATGATCATATTCAGGATCTGATGATTCCGTTCCAGCGGAAATATTACTATACCAGAGCGATGCAAGGCTCGTATTCCATCAAGTATGTGTTACCGGCGCTGTTTCCTAACGATCCGGCGCTTGATTACCATAACCTTGAAGGCGTCCATAATGGCGGCGAAGCGTCAGCCACCTTTAAGAGAATGGCAACGATGAATCCGGCTGAACTGGAAGCATACAGAACACATCTGCTGAATTACTGCGGTCTGGATACCTTTGCTATGGTAAAGGTGTGGGAGAAGCTGAATGAGGTCGCAGGAATCAGGCTGAATGTTACCTGGTGATCGACTGAAATAGTCGGGGATACTACTAATGCTTTATATGCTGAATGGTAATTAAGTTGGTTGGTACACAGTATTGAAAAGCTCGCCTGTGACAGCAAGAGTGCTGTCCAGACGAGCTTTTTGCATATGATGATGCTTGCGTTATGAAATCATCCCAAAGTGCCTCAGCGCATCCTCGATCGCCTTCTCTTTCTCCGGCGGGCATTTCGGCACCCGATTTCCTTCGGTCTTGGGCTTATTGTAATTCTCTCGCTCAATAATGCCGTGCTTGGCCTTTACCTGCGCGATATACAGCGCAGAAACCTTCAGCCTGGTGTGTTCCAGCACATACTCCTGAATCTGCTTGTATGTGCCGTCTGCAAGGAAACCTTCCATATCCATCTCATCCAGTGGGAATTCCACGCGGATATTCTTAGTGGATATGTCGCCCTTGGAAAATGAAACAACGCACTCCACCCCGCTGGTCCAGCAGAACATATCCACCGGCTGCACATTGTCCAGCGTGTAGCCCTGCGCGCACAGCAGGGCTGCATCCCGCGCCTGGGTGGCCACGTTGCAGCTGACGTACACGACCCTGCGGGGGCCGGCCTTGGCGATCGCGTCGATGACCGCGGGCTCCACGCCCTTGCGGGGCGGATCGATGACGATCACGTCGGGACGCAGGCCCTCGTCCACCAGCGCGGGCAGAACTTCCTCCGCCGCGCCGCAGCGGAAGGCTGCGTTGGTGATGCCGTTGCGCACCGCGTTTTCCTTCGCGTTGTCGATCGCCTGGGGGACGATCTCGATGCCCAGCACCTCGCGGCAATGGCGGGCCATCATCAGGCTGATGGTACCCGCGCCGCAGTACACGTCGCAGAGTCGGTCGCCCGGCTGAAGCTCGGCAAAGTCCAGCGCGGTCTGGTACAGCACCTCGGTTTGCTGGGGATTCACCTGGAAGAATGCCGCCGGGCTCAGGTCAAATTCCAGCCCGCACAGCACGTCCTTGAGCGTGTCTGCGCCAAACAGCGTGCAGAACTTCCGCCCGAGGATGACGTTTGTCTTGTCGCGGTTTTCGTTCAGCACCAGGCCGATCACGCCCAGGGGCTGCAACAGCTTCCACAAATCCTCCGCCTTCGGGATGGCCGTGCCGTTCACCGCGAGGGTGACCAGCGCCTGATGCTCCCGGTTCACACGGGTGACGATGTGGCGGATGAGGCCCGTGTGGGTCGCCTCGTCATAGGGCGCGACGCGGTTCTGCTTCATCCAGCTGAGCACCGCGCGGCAGACGTCGTCCGCCGGGGGCATGGCGTTGGGGCAGCGGTCGATGCGGATGACATCATGGCTGCGGGGCGCGAAGAAGCCCACGCAGGGATCGTCTACCGTGCCGCCCACGGGGAGGGCGGTCTTGTTGCGGTAGGCGGAGGGCTCCGCCATGCCCAGAACCGGCGGGACGACCACGTCCAGCTTGCCGATTCGCTGGAAGCAGTCCTGCACCTGCTGACGCTTGGCGGCGAGGGTGGCCTCGTAGCTCATGTGTCGGCAGGAGCAGCCGCCGCACCGGGGATAAACAGGGCAGTCGGGCTCGCGGCGGATGGCGGCGGGCGCATCGGGCTGGCCCTCCAGGCGGCCGAAGGCGTAGCGCTTTGCATCCTTCACGATGCGGACCTTCGCGGTCTCGCCGGGGAGCATCCCGGGCACAAACACGGCCATGCCGTCCGCGCGGCATACGCCCTCCATGTCCGCACCGAGGGTCTCGCAGGTCAGGGTGAGAATATCGTTCTTGCGCATGATGGCGCCTCCAAATCATGGTGATGCCTTATTGTAGCATGCTGCGCGGCCTGTTGGCAAGCCTGAACGGGCTGGATGTGCAAACTGGTGGAAGTTTTCCCGGAATGTTCGGGTTCTGTCTTGCGCGCGCGTATATATAAAGTAGTAGGGATTTTGCAAGGCCAGGATTTTGCAGGGGAAATGCCCAATGAGGCGGATGCACGCCGCAACATAGACGAACGATTATAGTGTTTTATAATATAAAATGTTCGGATAAATGCGGACGGTCGAAAGTGCTTTCTTGCCGCTGTTCGGAAAACAAAAAACTTCGCAAAAAAGTCATAAAAATCATCAAAAAGGTGTTGACTTTCCCCTTTAAGTTTGATAAGATAGACAAGCTGGCTCGCGAGCGGTAACGCCTGAGAGCAAGCCCTGAACCTTGAAAACGATACAGACAAGAAATAACGCAAAAAGAGACAGTAATTCCGAATGAGTTGATTCTTGGCCGGGAGACCGGTAAGAAATAAACAGGATTAAATGAAAGAGTTTGATCCTGGCTCAGGACGAACGCTGGCGGCGTGCTTAACACATGCAAGTCGAGCGGGGATAGATTGGAAGCTTGCTTTTGATCTATTCTAGCGGCGGACGGGTGAGTAACGCGTGAGCAACCTCTCCTCTACTGGGGAATAACACAGGGAAACTTGTACTAATACCGCATAAGACCACGCTACCGCATGGTAGAGGGGTCAAAGATTTATCGGTAGAGGGTGGGCTCGCGTCCGATTAGGTAGTTGGTGAGGTAACGGCCCACCAAGCCGACGATCGGTAGCCGACCTGAGAGGGTGATCGGCCACATTGGGACTGAGACACGGCCCAAACTCCTACGGGAGGCAGCAGTGGGGAATA